>CAVSSY010000019.1:0-168329 GCA_963730675.1 uncultured delta proteobacterium
GCGTCCCTGCTGCTGGGGTTCGCCCTGGTGATGCTCATGTCGGCCTGGATGATCTGGCAGCGCAAGCGGCGCTAGGGTTTTTAAACGGGACGGGCGGTCATCATGATGTCTCAAACGGTCACGCACATCGGCGATCCCGCCATCGCGGAGCAGACCGCGAAACGCAAGGGCGGCGGGCCCAGCAAGCGTTTTGCCGTCGTCATACCGGTCTACAACCACGCCCGCAATATCGAAAGCGTGGCCCGTCGGGCCCTGAAACTGGGTTTTCCCGTGGTGGTGGTGGACGACGGCTCCACGGACGCGACTACCGATATCCTGCGCCGGGTGCCGGGACTGCTGCGGCTGCGGCATGCCGTGAACGCCGGCAAGGGGGCGGCCCTCATGACCGGGTTTGAAGCCGCGGCCGAATTCGCCGATTGGGCCATCACCCTCGATGCGGACGGCCAGCATCGTCCGGAGGACGCCGTTCGGTTGGCTGCGGCCGCCCTGGAGGGTCCCCGCGCCATTATCCTGGGCTGCCGGGAGGGCATGGTCGGCCGCCACGTGCCGTGGACCAGCCGTTTCGGGCGGGGGTTTTCCAATTTCTGGGTGTGGGCTTCGGGGGGCGGCCGGCGGATCGATTCCCAGAGCGGGTTTCGGGTCTATCCCCTGCCGGAAGTCTTTGCCCTGAAGGTCAAGGCCCGCCGGTTCCAGTTCGAGGTGGAGGTCCTGGCCAAGGCCGGCTGGCAGGGCCTGCCCATCCGGGAAGTGCCCGTCAGTGTGGACTACCATCCCGGTGCCCCGCGGATTTCCCATTTCCGCCCCTTCATCGATTTCTGCCGCAACACCAACACTTTTTCCCGGCTGATCTTCCAGCGCATCGTGGTGCCGCGCGCCATCCGGCGGCGTTGGCTGGCGCACCACACGGCCGGCCCTGGAGAGCGCCCATGAGGTCCGGGCGGCATTTCAATCCCCTGGCCACCGCGGCTACCCTCGTCGTGCTGGCGCTTATGGCGCTGGCGGCGCTCTACCGCATCCAATTCGAGACGGATATCGTGGCTACCCTGCCCGAGCACGATCCGGTGATTGCCGCCGCCCGCGACATCCTGCGCCACCATCCGGGCCAGGACCTGCTGGCGGTGGATCTCAGTCTGGCGAAAGACGACCCGGCCGAACTGGCCCGGATCACCCGCGCGGCGGCCGCGGCCATGGGTGCCAGCGGTTTGTTCAAACGGGTCGGCATGCAGGCCGTGGGGGATCAAATGCCGGCCCTGATCCACTATGTGGTCCGGCACCTGCCGCTCCTCTTTTCCGCCGCGGATCTGGCGCAGCGGGTGGCGCCCCTGCTGACGGAAGCCGGGGTGCGGGAGCAGTTGCAGAACGACGTCCGGCAGCTCGGCTCCCTGGAGGGCATCGGGCAGGCGGACCTGATCGCCCGGGACCCTCTGGCACTGCGCAACCTGCTTCTGGCCCAGCTAGCGCGCCTGTCGCCGGCGCCGGGGGTGCGCCCCTTCCAGGGCCACCTCATTTCCGCCGACGGCCGGCACGTGCTGGTGGTGGCCACCCCGTCCCAGCCGTCCACCGATACGAAATTCGCCCGCCGGCTAGAGGCTTTTTTCCAGACTTTGCCGCAACAGCTCCAGGCGTCCGATGGGTCTGTGGACGATGCCGGGGTGATCGTCACCCCGGTGGGGGCCTACCGCGCCGCCCTGGACAACGAGATGCTGGCCCGCCGCGACACGCGTCGGATCGTCGCTTTTGCCATGGGGGGCATTGCCCTGCTGCTGTTTTTGACTTTCCCCCGCCCCTGGATCGGACTGCTGGCCTTCCTGCCGGCCGTGGCCGGCACGGTGACGGCCCTGTTTGTCATGTCCCTCCTGCAGGCGCGCCTCTCCGTGCTGACCCTGGGATTCGGCGGGGCCGTCATTTCCATCACGGTGGATCACGGGATCGCCTACCTGCTCTTCCTGGACAGGCCCCGGGCCACCACGGGCCGGGAGGCCGCCCGGGAGGTCCTGGCGGTGGGGCTGATCGCCACCCTCACCACGGTGGGGGCCTTCCTGGCCCTGTCCTTCAGCGGCTTTCCGGTCCTGGGGGAGATCGGCCGCTTTGCGGCCATCGGCATCGGCAGCGCCTTCGTGTTTGTCCACACGGTCATGCCGCACCTGATCCCCTCGCTGCCCCCCGCCCGCCGGCAACGCCCGCCGGTCCTGCAGCGGCAGCTGTCCCGCCTGGCCGGACGGATGGATATGAAAACGTTCTGGGCCGGCGCGGCGGTGGTCGTTGTGCTGGCCCTCTGCGCCCACCCCCGCTTCCAGGTGGATTTGCGGGCCATGAATTCGGTCACCCCCGCCACCCGGGCTGCCGAGGCCCGGGTGCAGGATGTATGGGGGCGATTTATGGAGCGGGTGTTCGTGGTCACCCATGGCAAGGACCTGACGGCATTGATGGAACAGGGCGATCAGTTAACCGGCCTGCTGGACAAGATGACCGCTGCCGGCCAACTGGCGCCGGGCTTTCTGCCCACCGTGTTTTTCCCGGGACCGGCCCGGGCCGAGGACAACCGGGCGGCCTGGCAGGCTTTCTGGACCCCGTCGCGCGTCGCGGCGCTGTCCCGCAATCTGCAAACCGCAGGAACGCCCCTGGGATTTGCCCCGGAGGCCTTTGCCCCGTTCCTGGAGATCCTGGCGGCCAAGCACGTTCAGCCGGTGTCGCCCGATCCGGCTTATTTCGAGCTTTTGGGCATCGTGCCCGATGCCGACGGCACGGGATGGCGCCAGTTTTTTACCCTCAAGCCCGGCCCGGACTACAACGCGGCAGCGTTTTACGATCGCCTGGCCCGGACCGGCAGCGCCCGCCTCTTCGATCCGGTATTTTTCGCGGACCGGCTGGGCCATTTCCTGGCCGTCACCTTCCGCCATATGCTGGTGGTCGTGGGGGGCTGCGCTGTTGTCCTGTTGGGGCTTTTCTTCTGGGACCTGACCCTGACCCTACTGGCGCTGCTGCCCCTGGCGGCGGCCTTCGCCGGCACCCTCGGCGTTCTGGGCCTGGCCGGCCGCCCGCTGGATATCCCGGCCCTGATGCTGGCCATCATCGTCCTGGGGATGGGCATCGACTACGCGCTTTTCACCATCCGGGCCTTCCAGCGTTACGGCAGCGAAACCGATCCGGAGCTGGCGCTTTTCCGCACCACCGTCTTCCTGGCGGCGGCCTCCACCCTGGTGGGGTTCGGCGCCCTGATGAGCGCCGATCATGCGGTCTTCAAAAGCGCCGGCCTGACCTCCTTTTGCGGGATCCTGTTTTCGGCCGTGGGAACCTTTGTTTTCCTGCCGCCGCTCCTGCGGCGCTTGTTTCGTCCGCCGCCGGAGGGAGGAAAACATGCTGCCGAGGACGCGGCCTTGGTTTTCCGGGCGGCCCGTCGGCGTTTCCGGCATTTCGAATTGCGGCCCCGCCTGGCCGCCTGGCGCCGGCTGCGCCCGGGCGGCCTGCTGAGGGCGTTTCCACTGCCGGAGGCCGTCGCAGGACCGATTGTTATTTTCCCACTGCGCTTCGGGGTCGAAGCCGCCTGGCTGGCGGAAGCGCTCCCCGGACAGGCTTCCCGGGGCGCCGATCCGGACAGCGACAATATCCGGCTGGCCGCCCGGGTGGGCGGTTTGGACGCGGATTTCAGGACCGGCGGCATCGAGGCCCTGGCGGTCGACGGGCCGGCGGCCGGACTGGTGATGCTTCCCGGCCGCCCGTCGGAGGACCAGGCGACAGCGATGCTGCTGGCGGCCGCCGACCGTTGCCTGGCGCCCGGGGGACGGCTGATCGTCCTGGCCGGCCAGCCTTCGGAGCGGTCGGCCTGGTCCCTGATGTTAAACCGGTTGACGCGGTCGGCCCCCGATCCCTACGACAGCCCGGCCGTCGAGGCCTTCCTGGAAAAGCAGGGCTATGGGCGGATCGAGTGGCAATCGGCGGGGGACGGTTCGGCTTGGTTTGGATTGCGGCCGTCAAGGGTTGACCGGTTTTTTTATCAAGGGTAGATTTGAGTTCTGGAAGGTACAGAATGGAAACAGGAAGTAGTAGGTAAGGGAGGATTTCAAAGAGGAGAACAGGGGGGAGAAAGATGATTTTAGATGGAATAAGTAACCCATCGGCCCCGTTTGGATCTTATTCCCCAGTGCAGTCGGAATACGCAATAACAGTGAATACCATCTATCCTGAAAGGGTGGGTCAATGACCGGGAGCGGCAGTTTTAAACCATGATCGGCGGTCTTTACTATCGGGTGCTGACAGGACTGTCCCGACGGTTCGGACCCCGGGTCTTTCAGGTCGGTGCCTGGTTCGTGGCCGCCGGCTATTATGCCTTTTTCCCCCGGCGGGTGGCGGCCAGCGCGTCGTTTTACCGTGTTTTGCAGCCGGGCCGCAGTGGATGGTACTACCGCTGGTGCGCCTGGCAGCAGTTCCAGCGTTTCACCGGGGTTTTCCTGGACCGCTTTCTGCTGCAGACCGGGCAGCCCATTACCCACAGCTCCGAAGGGCTGGACACGCTCTATGCCCACCTGGACCGGGGGCAGGGCGCGATCCTGCTCATCTCCCATGTGGGCAATTGGGAACTGGCCGCCCACCTGCTCAAGCGCCGCCGGGCGCGCCTGCCCCTCATGCTGTACATGGGCGCCCGGCAGAAGGAGCAGATCGAAAAAACCCAGAAGCGAGACTTGGCCGACTCGGGGATCCGCATCGTGGTGGCGGGGGAGGACTCCGCCGCCTATGATACGGTGGAAGGCATCCAGCATTTGAAGCGGGGCGGGCTGCTGTCTCTGGCCGGCGACCGGGTATGGCACGATGGCCAGCGGACCGTGGCGGTGCGCTTTTTAGGACGCCGCGTGGACCTGCCGGCCGGCCCCCATGTGTTTGCCATGCTGGCGGGTGTGCCTATCTTCTATTTTTTTTCATACCGGACCGGTCCCCAGCGCTACCATTTTTCCGTCATGGGACCGCACGTCGTGAACCCGGCCGCGCGGGCCGAGCGGCCGGCAGCTCTGGAGGCCAGCGCCCAGGACTACGCCGACCACCTGGAAGCCTATGTGCGGCAGCATCCGTTCGAGTGGTTTCATTTCCGCTCCCTGTTCAGCGAAACGGCCGACCCTTGACATTTGTATCGCGATCCAATAGAAGCAATAAATTTTATTAAACAAAATCAGAATGTTCATTGAATTTCGCATTTTTAGGAGCCGCTGCTGAACCAAAGCGGGACTTTTCTGAGGAAGGCTGCATGACAAGGGATGAGATCCGGGACACCATTCTCAAGGTTTTCGAAACGGAATTCGAAATCGCCAATCCGGGTTTGGACGATGATTTGCGTGAAGCACATGGCTTCGACAGCATCGATGCCATCGAGCTTTTGGGGGAAATCGAGACCATGCTGGGCTATGAGTTGAGCCAGGAGCAGAAAAAACGCGCCATGGACAACATCCGCACCCTCAACCAGATCCTGGACTACGTGGAAGGCTTGCGGCCCGAGCCGGCCTGACAGGGAAAAGCGCATGGACAGACGGGTTGTCATTACGGCGGCGTCGGCCATCAGCCCCATCGGCCATGGCCGGGAGGCCATTCTGGCCAGCCTGCAAAACGGGATCTCGGGGGTCAGGCCGCTGAGGGACGACGGCCTGCTCAGCGGGCACATCCACTCCAAGGTGTTCGGCACGGTCACGGCCGACATCGATTTCGACTTCGAGCGCAAATACCGCAAGACCATGGGCCCGGTGGCCTTTTATGCCTGCCAGGTGGTCAAGGAAGTGATCGCCCAGGCCGGTCTCACCCCGGAGGTGCTGGGCTCCGGCCGCCTGGGAGTGGCCTTCGGCTCCACCCACGGCAGCCCCACCGTGCAGCGGGGCATTTACGAAACCTTTTTCAGTAAATCCGAAAAGCGCTTCGCCGCCATCGGTGCCGTGGACTACCTCAAATCCATGGTGCACACCACGGCGGTCAACATCACCAAGATGTTCGGCATCACCGGCCGGGTGATTTCCTCTTCCACGGCCTGCACCACCAGCAGCCAGTCCATCGGCTACGGTTATGAAGCCATCCGTTTCGGTCGGCAGGACGCCATGATCTGCGGCGGGGCGGACGAGTACGACACCACCACGGTGGCGGTCTTCGACAACCTGCTGGCCTGTTCCACGGCTTTCAACGACACCCCCTCCCGGACGCCGCGCCCCTTCGATGTGGACCGCGACGGACTGGTGGTGGGCGAGGGCGCCGGGGCCGTGCTGTTGGAAGAATACGAGGCGGCCCGCCGGCGCGGGGCCGACATCCTGGCCGAGGTGATCGGCTTCGACTGCAACAACAATGGCGGCGACCTGATTTTCCCCAACCAGGACGGCATTACCGCCACCATCAGGAACGGGCTCAAAGACGCGGGCATAGGACCCGGCGAGGTGGATTTCATCAGCGCCCATGCCACGGCCACCAAGATGGGGGATGTGATCGAGGCCAATGCCATCCAACGCGTGTTCGGCGACGCTTCACCCCTGGTGGCGGGCCTCAAGAGCTACATGGGGCATACCATGGGCTCCTGCGGCGCCATCGAAACGATCCTGACGCTGTATATGATGCAAGAGGGTTTCGTGGCGCCCACCCTCAATCTGGAAAAGATCGACCCGCGCTGCGCGGCCATCCGCCATGTGACCGAGCTGATGGATTACCCGGTGCGTGTTGCCAGTATCCAGAATTTTGCCTTCGGGGGCGTGAACACCTGCCTCCTGCTGCGGAAGATCTGATCAGGTTGGCCCATGGGCGACACCCTGCGCAAGCTTGCGGCCTTTCTACGCGACCTGACGGTCACCCTGCTGCTTTGGTTGTATTTCACCCTGGGCTTTATCGTCTTTTTCCTGCCGTTCTATAGCGGGGCGTATTTTTTTTCATCGTCGCCTGAAGCCGCCTTCCAGAAGCTCAATCATTATTTCTACCGCATCTTCTTCCACTATTTCCGGCTGCTGATGCCGGGCCTCACGATCCGCATCGATCCCGCCCTGGGCAAGCTGCGCGGGGCCGTGGTGGTGAGCAACCACCACTCCTACCTCGATCCCCTGCTGTTCCAGTCCGTCTTCGAGAGGCAGACCACCATCGTCAAGAGCGCCTTTTTCCGGGTGCCGATCTTCGGCTGGTTCATCAAGACCGCCGGCTACATGCCGGCTTCGGCCGAGGGCCCCTTCGCTGATTTGATGCTGCGGCGCATGGCCTCCCTGCGGGACTTCTTCGCTGACGGGGGCGTGATGTTCGTCTTCCCGGAGGGCACCCGCCGCCCCGGACGGCCGATCCAGGCCCTGCACGAAGGCGCCTTCAAGATCGCCCGGCGCTGCCGGGTGCCGCTGGCCGTGGTGCGCTTGCGCAACACGGAGCGCGTTTTCGCCCCCGGGCGTTTTCTATTCCGTACCACAGCGCCCGTAACGATCGCGATCGATCTGGTGCAGCAGTTCGAGAACGCCGGGGCCCTGTCGGCCGCAGAGCTCAAGCTTGCGGTGCTGGAAGCCCTCCGCCCGGTGTGAACCTCCCGGCGGATTCCATCAAACCCAAAACCCAATTGATCTCGATAAGATAATGTACCTTGCGGCACTCCTTTGCGACCCACCTGATCCAGCAGGGTTACGACATCCGGACGGTTCAGGAGCTTTTAGGGCACAAAAGCATCAAGACCACCCAGATTTACACGCACGTTCTTAACCCTACAACGTCACTTATAAAGGGAACCTGAATAGGGTCGCATCTTAATTATTTACTATTGACAACTGCCCTATATCAGTTCGCAATAATCATCTATCCCAGCAGACGAAAACGGACTGACGATTCCGAAATAGAGTGAGGCAAATAAGACATCGTATAATTAATAATTAAGATGCGGCCCTCTTTCTCCTCCTAAGCGCAATATAGCCCATAGGATGTGCTGACGAAGGAAGCGCATCATTCGGATGGCTTCCAATATCATATCAATGACCGCATATCGTCGATTTTACATTCCCGGAGCAATTTGGTTTTTCACCGTCAATACCGCCGAACGTTGTGGCAATAATCTGCTTATTCAAAAGATCGACCTGCTGTGTGAAGCGTTTCGTTACGTGAAGAAAAAGAGGCTTTTTCATATAAACGCGGTTGTCATCATGCCGGATCATCTGCATTGCATTTGGACCCTCCCGGCGGGAGATGCCGATTTTTCGACGCGCTGGAATTTGCTTAAGGGACGATTCTCGCGATCCTTGAAGAAAGAAGAAAGAATTTCGGAAAGTCGCCATAAACGAAGGGAACGTGGCATTTGGCAGCGTCGATTCTGGGCGCATTTTATAGCCGATCAGGAGGATTTCAATCGGCACGTGGATTATATTCATTGGAATCCGGTTAAACACGGGAAGGTGAGGCGGGTTGCAGACTGGCCCTATTCGAGTTTCCATAAATTCGTCGAGCGTGGCATCTATTCGGCTGCATGGGGGCATAGCGGGGAATTTGCGATAGGGGGTGGGGAAAGACACGAATGATGCGCTTCCTTCGTCAGCACATCCTATGGACTATACCAAAGCGGATTTAAGCAATCGGGAAAGGCTTATCGCCGATTTCACGGTCAAGATAACCCGTTCACCGGATGCCTGCAGCCCGGCGGATATTGAAAGACTACGAAGGGGTGGCTTTTCAGACAAGGATATTTTGGGTCTGGTCGAGATTGTCGCCTACCAGAACATGAGTACGCGCATCATGGAATCCCTCAGTACGGTCGAATAGCTTCAAATCCTCCTGCCAAAGGCCTGCCTGGCCAGTTTGCGGTTGCGGGGACGGTAGGTGCCGTCGGCCTGTTCCCGGCGCATGACCCGCTCCATCAGTTTGAACATCTTCATGCGCTGGGGCTCGTCGTGGTAGAAGGTCCGCCAGGCGTAGTCCAGCAGTTCCTGCAACTTGTCCGGCGTCATCTGGCGCGGCTGGTAGACCACCTTGTCGGCGGTATACTGGTCCCAGTCGTAGGTCAGGATGCGCTTCTGCTCGTGCAGTTCCCGGTAAGCCTGGGTGTGGGGGAAGGGGGTCAGCACGGTGAACTCGGCCAGGTCCAGGTCGATCTCCAGGAGAAAATCCACCAGGCGCTTGATGCTGTCCTCGGTGTGGCTGTCCAGGCCCAGCAGGATGGTGCCCTCCACGCCGATGCCGTGGTCGTGGTAGCGCCTGATGCGGTCCCGGATGCGGTCGGAGCAGTCGAAGACCGCCTGGTAGACATACCAGGCTCCGGCCCGGGCGGCCAGGTCGAGCACGTCGGGTTTGTCTTCGATGGGATGGCTGCACCACTTCTTCTTCAAGGGGATCATCTCCCGGAAGAGGTCCCGTTCCCACTGGGTGTCCTGGGCCAGGGAGTTGTCCACGATAAAGAGGCGGTTGTTGTCGATGGCGGCCATTTCGGCGATGGTCTTCTCGATGGGCCGGGGACGGAAATGCCGTCCTCCCAGGAAGGCCACGCAGCAGGGATAGCAGTTGAAGCGGCAGCCCCGGGAGGCATGCACCAGGTCGACCATCTGGATGCCTTTGTAGTTGTAGAGATCCCGGTCCAGGATGTCCCGGCGGGCGGTGCCGACCCACTCGATGGGGGGGCGGTCATCCAGATAGTCGTAGACCGGTTGAAGGCGGTCGTGCCGGAAATCGTCGATCACCCCCTCCATGCGTCCCTCGGCCTCCCCCAGGAACACGCTATCGGCATGCGTTTGGGTTTCTTCAGCATGCAGCATGGTGGCGATGCCGCCGAAGATCACCTTGATGCCCCGGGCCCGGTAGGCGTCGGCGATCTCCCAACCGCGCTTGACCTGGATGGTCAGCATCATGGAAATGCCCACCATGTCCACCGGGTCGTCGAAATCGATAGCCTGCAGGTTCTCATCGATGAAGTCCACCTCGATATCTTCGGGCAGACTCGCGGCGAAGACCACCGGGCCGTGGGGGGGCAGGTGAAATTCGGTTTGCTGATGCAGCTTGGCCCAGCGGGGGTAAATGATGCGGAATTTCATCGGGATCGGAACCTCCTGTAGCAGATCGGGAATTACGACGTCTTTGTGCTTGATTTCTATCGGTTCATTTTCTTCCACGTGGTAGAAAACGAACCAATGCGGTTGAATGCTATGGCGCGCTGCCCTGCTTGTCCAGCACCGGACGGGCCTCGACGAGCTCCAGGTCGAGGCGATAAGCATTGGTCCCCATGGCTTCCAGGTGGATGCGGCAGGGCACGGGTTCGCTTTCCGCCACCCCGGGCGGCCGGCATGCGCTGATTTCCGCGCGGCGGGTCATGCGCTGCCGGCGGTCGTAGCGTTCCAGAATAAAGATCCCCTCGGGCGTGCGGATGACATCCAGGAATCCGTCCGCCAGGGCATAGCGGCAGGCGGGATTGCCCGAGGGCCGAATGCCGGTGGTGATCGGTCTCCCCCCGGGGGGGAAGAACAGCATGCGGATGTCCTGCATCATCCCCTCGGCCAGGGCCGGCCGGTCGAAGGGCGGCAGCGCCCTTCGGATGGTGAGGGTGCCGTCGTCCCGGGCCTCGAACAGCCGCAGCCCCTCGATGGACAGGAGGGCGCAATCGATCGTGTCCGTATCCGGTGCGAGAGCTACCACCCCCAGCATAACGCCCTTGCGCCCGCCCGGCAGGTCCGTGGTGATGGTATGCACCATGCGCCAGGCGCGATGCGGGAAAGCGGCTTCGCAATCCGTTTTCACATCCACGGGAACCTGTTCCGCCGGAACGAGGGGCGGCAGGCTGTGGCAGGCCATGATCAGCAGGGCGAGCAGCGGCAGCAGGAAACGTTTCATGGATGATGTTTAAAAAGGGCGGGGTCCACGGGTTGATTGACCTCCACATCGGTAAAGTGCAGCCGGGTGAAATTGTGGTCGTCTTCATAGACCGTGACCGATTCGATGACCCCGGGGGTATCGGCCAGCTGCAGGACGATTTTCTGGATGACCTTTGACAGGGCTTCCTTGCGGGGGGACAGGACGATGCGGCCCCCGGGCTCCAGGCGGGCCTCGAAATCGGGGTTTTCATCAAAGCGGCCGTTCATCCAGCGGCTGATTTCCTGCATCACGAAGGACATGGCCGGAAGCGCGGCGGAGGCGTCTTCCGTCCAGGTTTCGCCAGTCTTGACGAACCGCTGCACCCGGCCCTCGTCCATCAGCAGAACGCTGGCCAGGGGCGCCTCATATTCCCAGCGCAGCCGGTCGGGCGCGGCAAAGACAAGACGGCCGCGGGACAGCAGGGGCTGCGCCAGGATCTGCAGGTGCTTCTCCTGGGTAAAGGCGGCCTGTACGGTCCGGATATCCCGGGCGGCGGCGTGGATGCTTTCCCAGGAGGAGGTCCAACCCGCCGCAATCAGCAGAAGGGCCGCACCCGCCATAAACCCGATCCCGATCATGGCCGACCGCATGCGATCCCGCCGTCGCCTGTGGGGACGACCCATTCGTGCACGCTCCATTTCAGCACATGCCGCCGTTGACGCCGATCACCTGGCCGGTGATGTAGGAGGCCTCCTCCGAACAGAGGAAGCGTACCAGGCCGCTGACCTCTTCGGGGCGCCCCACCCGCGACATGGGGATGGCCTGCTTGATCATATCGACCGGCAGATCTTTAGTCATCTCCGTGTCGATCAGCCCCGGTGCCACCACATTGACACGGATGCCCAGCCGTCCCACCTCGGCCGCCAGGGCCTTGCTGGCACCGATCAGCCCCGCCTTGGCGGCCGAATAGTTGACCTGCCCCCGGTTGCCCATGATGCCCGAGACCGAAGAGATCGTGACGATCGAGCCCTTTTTCCGGCGGAGCATTTTTTTGATGACCGGTTTGGTGACGTTGTAGAATCCCTTGAGGGCCACATCGATGACCGAATTCCACTTACTGTCCTTCATCATAAGAAAGAGGTCGTCGGCCGTGATGCCGGCATTGTTGACCAGCACCTCGATGGCATCGTAGCGGGAGGTGATGTCCTTCATGGCCGCGCCGGCTTTTTCCGGGTCGGCCACATCGAAGGCCACGGTTTCAATCGACCCCCCGGCGCCCTCGATTTCCGCCCGGGTATCATCGGCCGAGGCCTGGTTGGAATGGTAGTTGGCCACTATGTGGTAGCCGGCGGCCGCCAGGGTGACCGATATGGCGCGTCCGATGCCGCGGGTGCCGCCGGTGACGATCGCCACACGTTTTTCGTTGTCCGTGCTCATGGGAACCTTCCTCCTGTAGACCGAAGCCGGTCGCAGCCAATTTCGATCCGGAAAAACCGAAGCGTCACATCAGCGGTGGAAATTCAAGACGCCTTGTGCTCGTGACGGCTTTTCCTACAACAGAAGCGAGGCGCCTGTAAAGGATGAAGCCCGGATGCCGATGATCGGGGACGCGGCCCAAAAAGCGGTTGAACTGCCCCCCTGCTTGCACTATGTTCCTTGAACTTAAATAGGGCCCATCCCCAAATGACATCTTTTGACGCCGGACGGGTACCAAACAGGGGATAAATACACCTTGACCGCGCTCATCAGGGGCATCGGTCCCCGCAGTCATTGGGCGATGGGGGGTGCCCCGGCCGGCACGGCATTCTCAGGCGTGCGTTGCAGACGGTCTTAACAACATGTGGAATGGTGAATGAATGGACGATTTTATCGAAGAACTGAAAGCACAGATTATTGAAACCCTGGCACTGGAAGATGTAACGCCGGAGGATATCGATCCGGAAGGCCAGCTGGTGGGCGGGGATCTCGGCATCGATTCCATCGACGTGCTCGAGCTGGTAATGATGGTGGAAAAGGAATACGGCGTGGTGATCGACAGCAAGGAACTGGGCGCCCAGGTTTTCGCCAGCTTGAAGGCGCTGGGCGATTATATCCAGCAAGTGCGCAGCGAGGGGCGGGCGGTTGGCTGACCGAAAACGCGTTTTTATCAGCGGCATGGGCATTATCAGCCCCATGGGACTTGGCGTGGACGCGACGCTCAAGGCCCTGCAGAACGCCGCTACGGGCATTCGTCCCTTGACGCTTTTCCCGTGCCCGTTTGAAACGCCCCTGCCGGTGGGCGAGGTGGTGGACCTGCCCCGGGTGGCGGTGGACCTGCCGCGGACCCACCAATTGGCGCTGGTGGCGGTCCAGGAAGCCCTGAAGGATGCGGAAACGGTTCCGGACATGGTCATCATGGGAGTGACCACCGGGGGCATGCTCTCCACCGAGCGCGATTTGAAGCAGGGCCGGCGCATTCCACGATTTTCGCCCTACCATGCGGCCGGTTCCGTGGCGGGAGTGATTGCGGAAGAATGCGGCTGCCGCGGGCCGGTGATGACCGTTTCCACGGCCTGCTCCTCCGGCGCAGTGGCCATCAAACTGGCCCTGGAGGTGCTGCGGCAGGGGGGCGCCCGGACGGTCCTGGTGGGCGGGGCGGATTCCCTGTGCCGGTTGACCTATTACGGTTTCAACAGCCTGCAGATCGTAGACCGCCACGGCGCCCGTCCCATGGATCGGGATCGCCAGGGCATGAATGTGGGGGAGGGGGCGGCCATGCTGCTGTTGACAGCGGCCCACCAGCCGCCGCCCCGGGCGGTGGCCGAAATCCTCGGCGGCGGGCTGTCCTGCGATGCCCACCACCCGGCGGCCCCCCATCCCGAAGGCCGGGGGGCCTACGACGCCATGACCGCCGCCCTGTCGGACGCCGGCCTGTCGCCGCTGTCCATCGATTACGTCAATCTGCATGGCACCGGTACCAAAGAAAACGATTTGTCCGAAGCGGTCGCCGTGCGGCGCATTTTCAAAGAGAACCTGCCGCCCGTATCGTCTGTTAAGGGGTGTTTCGGCCATTCGCTGGCCGCCTCCGGTGCCATCGAAGCGGTCGTGGCGGCCCTGTGTATTCGGGAGGGCTTTATGCCGGCCAACGTGGGCTGGCGTCATCGCGACGAGGCCATCGGCTTCTGCCCGCTGGAGGCCCCCCGGTCCCATCCGGTGGGGAACGTCTTGTCCAATTCGTTTGGCTTCGGCGGCAACAACGCCGTGCTGGTGCTGGGGGCCTCCGCGCCCCCGTCGACGGCCGCGTCCGCGCCGGCCTGGCGCACGTTGCAGGTCCGCAGCTACGCCTGCCTTACCGGGGCCGGCGGCACCGCCGCCACGCTGGAACGGTTTTTCAGGGGGGCGTCCTGCAAGGGCACGCTGGCGGCCGACCGCCTGACCGAAGGCCTGCCGCCCCGGTCCGTGCGGCGGATGAAGCGCTTGCCGCGGATCGCCCTGGGGCTGGCGGCCCGAACCCTGGGGCGGAGCGGGGGCGCCGGCCCTATCAGCGACGTCTATTTCGGGACGGCCTGGGGTGCGCTTTCGGAAACGCATGATTTCCTGGACAAACTCTACGCAACCCAGGAGTTTTTCACCAGTCCCATCGATTTCGTCGGGTCGGTCCACAATGCCCCGGCCGGCCAGATCGCCATGCGGGAGAGCGCCCGGGGGGCCAACGTCACCATGACCGGCGGCGATGCCTCCTTCGAGCAGGCCCTGACCGCAGCCCGTTTTCTGGCCGCCGGCGGCCGGCAATCGGTTCTGGTGGGGGGGGCCGATGAAATGCATCCCATTTTTTCAGCCCTTTTCGATCGATCGGTGACAATGGCCGACACCCCTTCAGACGGCGGCGGCATGCTGCTGCTGGAGACGGCCGGTGAAGCGGCCGGTCTGACGTTGCAGCCGGGATTTTTGGCGCCGGCGGGGAATCTGGGCCAATCTCTGGAGGCGGCGGCCGCTTTTCATGGCGGGCCGGATGGCATCAAGGCGCGGATCGGTGCGGTCATGGTTGGCATCCCCGCCGCCTGCCGTGAGGAGGCCACCCCGCTTCTGGAAGCGTTCCGGCGCCGGCTGGGGTTTAAAGGCCCCTTTATCGATTATCGCCGCTATGTGGGGGAATTCGCCTCGGCTTCGGCGGTGGCCGCCGTGATGGCCCTGGCTCTCCTGGAGCACGGGGCGGTTCCGGGCCCCCTGGCCGGGGGAACGGAGTGGGAGCTGGATGGCCGGGGCATTTTGCTGTTGGGCCTGGGGCCGACCCTGTCGACGATGCTGGCCGAATGGTCCTAAAGGGAATATGTCGTGCTTCGATCAAGTCAACCACTTAAGCGATCCTTCCCCATCACCCCGGTGGAAATCGGGTTCGCGGAAGTTTGGCCCGACCGACCGGAACCGGTTCCCGGGTTTCGCCGGACCGGCAGCCGCGGAGCGTTCGGCAGTGTGTTGCGTGACAGCGGGGGATCCCCCTGCCCACAGGCCCCGTTTGGGGGGGACAACCTGTGAACGTCCTCCTCGTATCCGCCAATCGGCTCAAGACCCCCTATGCGGTTTACCCCCTGGGGCTGGACTATGTGGCCCGGGCCATCGAAGACCGCCATCAGGTGCGGGTGGTGGATCTCAACGCCTCCGACGACGCGGTCCTGGGGGAGATGATCAAGGATGCCCCCCCCGACATCGTAGGCCTTTCCATCCGCAACATCGACAACACGGATGCCATCGATTCGAGGGGCTTCGTCGGGCAGCATCAGGATCTGATGGCGTTGATAAGATCCCGCACCGCGGCGCCCATCGTCCTGGGAGGCAGCGGCTTCACCATCTTCCCGTACGAATTGATGGCCCTGCTGGGGGCCGACTACGGCATCATCGGAGAGGGTGAGCGTCTGGCGGCGCTGCTGGAGGCCATCGAAAAGGGGACGGATCCCGCCGGGCTCCCCGGGGTGATCCTACCGGGTCAGGCCGCGGCCCTGCCCAAGCCTCTTGACACCCCCGTGGCCCGGGCGCTCAATCGGTTCCCGACCCTAACGGATTATTACGTGCGATACGGAGGCATGCTCAATCTCCAGTCGAAAAGGGGGTGTCCGTTCCGATGCATCTACTGCACCTATCCCCACATCGAGGGGCGCTCCATGCGGCTCATCCCGCCCGGGGAAGTGGCGGCTACGGCCCTGGCCTTGCAGAAGGCCGGCGCGCGCTATCTGTTCATCACGGATTCCGCCTTCAATGCCGACTATGACCACAGCCGGGCGGTGGCGGAGGCCTTTCGGGATGCCGGTCTGTCTATTCCCTGGGGGGCGTTTTTTGCGCCCACCCGCCCGCCGGCGGACTATTTCGTCCGTCTGGCCCAGGCCGGGCTGTCCCACGTCGAGTTCGGCACCGAGGCCATGGCGGACACTGTTCTTAAAGCCTACCGCAAGCCCTTTCGGGTATCCGACATCCGCATCGCGCATCAGGCGGCCCAGGCGGCGGGGGTGCACTGCGCCCATTATCTGCTGCTGGGCGGACCGGGTGAGACGTCGGCCACCCTTGCGGAAACGCTTTCCAATATTGACAAATTACGCAACACCGTTGTATTTTTTTCTGCGGTATGCGGATTTACCCGCATACCGCTCTTTATCGTCTGGCGGCCGCGCAAGGGGTCATTCCCCCGGAGGCGGATCTGCTGAAGCCCGTCTTCTATCGATCCGAGGCGCTCGATGAGGCCGCCATCCTGGAACAGGTAAGGCAGGCGGCCGACGGAAGGGCCAACTGGCTTTTCGGCGGCGGCGGGGAAGAAACGGAAAAGATCCTGGCCCGGCTGCACCGTCACGGGTTCGCGGGGCCGCTGTGGGAATTCCTGGTTCGCTGAATGCAGCCCCCAGGGAAAGGAATTGATCGTCAATGGCGCCGCAACCCGGACAAGTCGCACCCGTGACCCGGCAGATTTCCGTTCCGGCGGATTCGATCTGGTTTCAGGGACATTTTCCGGGAGATCCCATGCTGCCGGGCATTGCCCAGCTGCACCTCGTGCTGGAGGCCTTAAAGGAGCATCTGGGAGAGGACGTTCGTCTGGGCAGTCTCAAACGGGTTCGCTTCAAGCGCATCATTCGCCCCGGTGAGACCATTGCGATCGCGGCCGAGCCTGTCCCGGACAAGGGTGGCCTGTACCGCTTTCAACTGACGATCGCGGACGAAAATGCCTGCAGCGGATTGATGATGACCGATCGTGCCGATGCCGATGATCCGTGACGGAACCCCCGTGACGGTTAACGTTTAGGGTGAATTTGGAAATGGCTTAGAAGGGAGACAGTATCAATGACGGTTGAAAGCAAAGAAGCCGAGATTGTCCTGAAGGTCGCCGAAGTGCTGATCGATGAGTTGAAGCTCGAGGATGTGACTCCGGCGACCTTCGATCCGGAGATCGACCTGGTGGATGAAATCGGAATCGATAGCATGGATCTCGCCACCGTGGCGCTAGTCCTGCAGGATCATTACGGTATTCGCTTTGATGAAGACGATTATCCGACATTGACGACAGTGCGCAAAATTGCGGCCTATATCGGGGAGCGCCTGTAAATCTGAAAATCTGATGGGGAAAACCGAGTGACTGTACCGCGCCTAAAGGACGTTCAACATACTTGCCGGGAACCTGAGACCCAATGGAAATTTGCCGATATCCTGGCGGATGCGGCCATCAACGCGCGCTGGCAAAAGGTGCGACGCTATTTTTTCCTGCGGGAGTCCACCTATGACATGACCCGACGCTGCAATATCCGCTGCGAGGGATGCTACTTCTTCGAAGGCCCCAAGCAATACGCCGAGGAAAACGCCGATCCGGACGCCTGGCGGCGGCTCATGCAGGAGGAAAAAGCCCGTGGGGTGACCTTCGTGGTGCTGGCCGGCGCCGAACCGGGGCTCGTGCCGGAGCTTTGCCGGGTATGCTACGAAGAGATGCCTCTGGGGACCATCGCCACCAACGGTCTGGTCCGCATCCCGGAAACCGTGGGCTACAAAATCCATATCTCGGTCTGGGGCAATGATGCCACCAGCCGGCGCATTCGCGGGGCCGCGCACATGCTCGAGCGCCAGATCGAGAATTACCGCAACGATCCCCGGGCGGTTTTCGTCTACACCTTTACCCCCGCCAACATCGAGGACGCCCGCGAGGTCGCGGAGATTCTGGCCGCCCGGGACGCCAAACTCACCTTCAACATGTTTTCCGCCCCGGTGGGCTATGACGGCCCGTTGAAGCACACCCCGGCTTCCCTGCGGAAAATCCGGGAAACCATGCTGCAACTCCTGGCCGACTACCCGGAGCATGTCCTGTTTTCCAACTACAATGCGGTGGTGCATACCCACCAGCTGGGTCTGCATGATTTATTCGCCTGTCCCTACCCCCGCCGCAATGCGTCCCGCAATGTCGGTCTGGGACGCTCCTTCCGTCAATATCGCACCGACTTGAACTGGGACCGTAAGGCGGCCTGCTGCGTACCGGATACGGACTGCGGCGATTGCCGCCACTATGCGGCCGGGAGCGCCATCGTGACCGCCAAACTGTTCCGCCACGCCACCGACCCGGTAACCTTCAGCGCCTGGCTGGACTATGTGGACACCTACCTGGCGGTTTGGGTCAAGGGGTACGAAAAAGGCGGCAATCTCTACAGCGGTGTCACCGAACCTCCCTGTTGTGCGCCCTCAACGGAAGTTCGCCTATAATGATTGTCCGCATGTCGACCGGCCGCCAAAGGGCTTCAGTGCCGAATGTTGTTAGAAGGAGTTTGTAATGAAAACGGTAAGTTCTCTGTTGGATGAAGCCTGGTATGCGCGTTACAAACGCATTTCCAAGCTGAACATCCGCAGTTCGATTTATGATGTCACCAACCGCTGCAACCTGCGCTGCAAAGGCTGCTTTTTCTTCTCTTCCGGCGAGGACAAGGCGGCCGACGAGGAAACCCGTCTGGAGCGTTGGGAGGCCTTTATCGATGACGAGATGGACCGGGGGGTCAACCTGGCCATCCTGATCGGGGGCGAACCCACCCTCCATCTCGATCGTGTGGAAGCCTTCTACCGGCGTCTGCCCACCTTCTGCGCCACCAACGGTCTGATCAAGGTGCCCCGGGACCGGTTTCCGGACCTGATGGTGGGCATCTCCCTGTGGGGGGACGAAAACGACGAGAAGGCCCTGCGGGGCAAGGACACCTTTGCGGTGTCCAGCCGCAACTACGCGGGCGATCCCCACACCTACTACCTTTACACGATCACCCCCAAGCAGATCGGCAAGATCGAAACCGTGGTGCGCAAGATCCGGGACGTGGGCGTCAAGGTTCATATGCAGCTGCTCTCCAACGACGAGGGCGTGGACGGCTTTTCCTGGAAGGACGAAGAGCTTCGGGACGTGCGCTTCGAGATGGACGACATGCTGGACCGCTACCCGGACACCGTCATCTCCTGCAAGTACTACCACCAGGTGATCACCTCGGGGGAGATGCTGGGGCGGCCCTTCGGGTGGAACGAATGCCCTTCGGTCACCGAACCGCTGGATACCCGGGATCCCCAACCCAAGCGCCTGATCCATTTCATCCGCTGGGCCTCGGACCTCAAGACCATGCACCGCTGCTGCACCTCGGAGACCCGGGACTGCCGGACCTGCAAGGACGGGGCCGCCCACATGAGCTGGATCATGGTCAACAAACGGGCCCATATCCGCACCAGCGAAGATTTGCAGAACTGGATCGAGGTCTACGAGATGTTCGCCAAACTCTACCAGTTCATTCCCTGGTAGAACCGACGCTGGCCAACCCCGCACCCTGAAACGGAATACGCCTACCGCCGCCCAAGCCTTGGTCCAAGACCAGTTGCAGCGGCGGCCTGCTTTCGGGGCGTAGTGCGGCGTCCGGGGAGGAGCAGGACCAATGAAGGCGTCCAAAACGGTGATCGTGGGCTGGGACATGGTCTCGCCCCTGGGAACGGAGTTGGAGGACCAGTGGACCCGCGCTGCCGCCGGGATGAGCGGCATCGGACTCCTGACGCGCTTCGCCCTTCCGGAAAACTTCCCGGTGGCCATCGCCGGCCAGGTGCCGGACTGGGACGCCGGCCCCTATCCCTTTCTATCCCCCCGGCAAATGGCCCACTGGACATCGCCCATTTTCCCCCATGCCTTGCTGGTGGTGCACCGTGCTCTGGCCCGGGCCGGCATCGAGATCACCTCCGAGCTGGCCCCCCGGGTGGCCGTCACCTTCAGTAGCGCCGTCGGCGGCCTGGATGCGGTGCTTGCGGCCGACCGCAAGATGATCGCGGAAAACAAGCTGCCCCATCCCTTCACGAACCCCAATTCCTGCATCAACATGGTGGGGGGCAAGGTCTCCATCCTGACCGGCGCCACCGGCCCCATCACGGCTACCATCACGGCCTGCGCCACCGGCGTGACTTCCCTCATCATGGGACACCTGCTCCTGGAACAGGGCCGGGCCGACCTGGCCATCTGCGGGGCCGTGGATTTCTGCCTGGTGGAGCCCATCGTGGCCGGCTTCGCCACCATGAACGGAGCCTACCAGCCCAAACCCGGCCAGGCACCGCTGCCGCCCGCGCAGGCCAGCCGGCCTTTTTCCATGGGCCGGCGGGGATTCGTCATTTCCGAGGGGGCCGGCTGCCTCCTCCTGGCCACGGAAGCCTTTGCCCGGACCCACGGCCTGTCCCGGGACATCGCCCTGGCCGGCTGGAGCATGACCTCGGATGCCGCCCACTTCGTGGCGCCCAATCTGACCACGGTCACCCGCTGCATGGCGGAAGCCGTGGCCGACGCCGGGCTCCAGCCAGCCGAGGTGGACGCGGTCAACGCCCATGGGACCTCCACCCGTATCGGGGACACGGTGGAAGCCGAGGCCCTGACCACGGTCTTCGGGGATCGCCCGCCGCCGGTGTCGGCCAACAAATCCATGACCGGCCACGCCATGGGCGCTTCCAGCGCCATCGAGACTATTCTGGCCGTCGAAGGCCTGCAGCGGGGGATATTGCCGCCCACCATCAACCACCAGACGGACCCGGACATCCACCTGGACGTGGTGGGGGAAGGGGCACGCCGGCTGGATCAGACCTTCGTACTGAAAAATGCTTTCGGGTTCGGCGGCTGCAACGCCTGCATCATCCTCCAGCGGCAGGGCTGATAGGCCGCTCCGGCCGTTCGGCAGTGCGTCCTGTCCAAACCGTTCAATCCGTGATATGGACCCCCTTCGGATGTGATGAAAAAGGGTCGCCCATCGATCGGTGTTACCAGGGCAGTCCCTTTATCTTCCCGCAATGACGATTATAATGGAAAATTGCCATCGCTGAAGGCTGTGGGCCATCGCGGCCTGCGATGATGGATTACCCGTACATGACCTGTAAAAGGGCAACCCGTTAGACCATGAAAGCACCGTCTAATCGACATGTCTACGTTGTGGGTTACGGGACGGCCACCCCGCTGGGGTTGACCTTCCCCGAAACCTGGCAGCGCGCCGTCCGGGGGGAATCGGGCCTGCGCCCCATCACCCGCTGCAAGGTGGAGACCCGCAACAACGTGGTGGGCGAGATTCCGGGCTGGAACCCGGAGACCCTGGATTTCGTCGATAAAAAAGAGGCCTACAACTGGAATGCCGATTTTGTTCTGCTGACCATGGCCGTCTGCCGGGAAGCCCTGGCCCATGCGGGGCTTACCATGGACGAAAAGATCGGACCGCGCACGGCCTGCCTGGTGGGATCGGCCTTGAACGGGACCGACGCCTACCGGACCGCCATGGACAACTATCTCCACCGTGGACCGCTGAAGGTCAGTCCCTATCTTTTGCCCAACCTGTGCGCCAACCTGCCGGCGGGCAAGAGCGGCATGCTGGAGGGGTTCACCGGACCGATCTTTTCCCCCCAGGGGGCCTGCGCCTCGGGCAACCACGCCATCGGTATCGGGGCCCGCATGATTCGCGACGGGGACTGCGACGTGGCCCTGGTGGGGGGCGTGGATACCTGCCTGATTCCGGAGATTATTCACGGCTTTGCCAATATGCTGGCCACCATCAGCATCGGCCCCAAGGATCGGGCTTTTCGGGACCCCGGCCAGGCCTCGCGCCCCTTCAGCATCGACCGCAGGGGCATGGTACTGTCCGAAGGAGGCGGCGTCCTGGTGCTGGCAGCGGACGACATCGTGGCGGCCCACGGTCTCAAGGCCCGGGCCGAGGTCCTGGGGATCGGTTGGACCTCGGATGCCTTTCACTTCACCCAGCCCAACGCGGAGACCATCGTGCGGGCCATCCGGGAGGCCATCGACGATGCCGGCCTGCAGCCGGAGGATATCCAGCTCGTCAATGCCCACGGCACCTCGACCCTCAAGGGGGACCGCACGGAAATCGAGTGCCTGCGCAGCGTTTTCGGCGGGCGCGTTGGACGGATTCCGGTCTCGGCCAACAAATCCCAGATCGGCCATTCCCTGGGGGCGGCGGCGGCCATCGAGGCCGCCCTGGCCATCGAGGGCATGCAGCGGGGGCTGATCCTGCCCACCATCAACCACATCCCCGATCCGCATTTCGACGATATCGACGTGGTGCCCGGCCAGGCCCGGCACCAGGCCCACGAAATCGTGCTCTCCAATGCCTTCGGGTTCGGCGGCACCAACTGCTGCGTCGTGCTGCGAGGTCTGTAAATGAAGCCCAAGCCCTTTCGGCCGGAACCGTTCGACGGAGCGCCCAACTATGTGCGCGATGACTCCGGCGGACAGGTCTGGCACCGCTGCCACACCCGCGTGCTCTACGCCGACACCGACCGTTCCCAGGTGGTCTACCACGGCAACTACCTGCGCTATTTCGAGTTCGGACGGGCTTCCCTGATGCGGGATGCCGGCTATCCTTACAAGGCGGTCGAAGAAAACGGGTTTGTCTACCCGATCATCGAGATCGGCCTCAAATATTTCAGCCCCTTGCAATATGACGACCCCATCTGGGTCAACACCCGCCCGGCCGACCTGGAGCGGGTGCGGCTGAGCTTCGACTATGTGATCACCCACCGGGAGACGGGCGCGTTGATCTGTACGGGCGCCACCCGCCATTGTGCCACCAATACCGCCGGCGTGCCGGTGGGCATCGACGAACAGACTTTGCACCTATGGAAGACTTTTCCCCGCTGAGCCAACCCCGCCGCATACCCCTGGCCATGCCCAACCCGGCCTGGCTGCAGGATCATCGTTTTTTGGGCCAGGCCGTGCTGCCGGGCGTCTGGGCCCTGGAGCAGCTGGCCCGGACCGTAGGGCGTGTATTCCCTGAGGTGGCGCTGACCGCTTGCACGGCCATGCGTTTTGAAAAATTCCTGACGCTGCCGCCGCCCGACATCGAAGTGGTCGATGCGGTGGTCGACCTCACACCGTCTCCCGACGGCGCCATTGAAGCCGCGCTGTTGACGCGCCATGTGGCCCCTAAAAGCGGCATTTCCCGCATGAAAACCCATGCCCGGGCCTGTTTTGGCCAACCGCGTGGTGGCGACGACGAATGGGCATCGAAGATGCGGCCTGATGGCATTTCGACGGATGCCTTCCAGGTGGCCCCGGATCGACTGTACGGGGAACTGGTGCCTTTCGGAAGGATCTTCCGGAACATCGTCTCGACGGTCCGGCTCGACGCCGGCGGCGCACGGGCCACGGTCGCGGGGGGGAATCCAAAAGATGAAGACGCATATTTGCGGCTGGGATCGCCCTTTCCCCTGGATGCGGCCTTCCACGCGGCCTGCGCCTGGGCCCAGCGGTATCGCGGGATCGTGGCCTTTCCCGTGGCGCTGCAGCAGCGGCTGATCTTGCGGCCCGCATGTTTCGGGCAGCACTACGAAGCGGATATCCGCTTCCGGGGAGAAGAAGGCGACCGTCTGTTTTTCGATCTTGACCTTAACGAAGGTGAGGGACGGCTTTGCGAAATGGTCCGCGGGCTTGCCATGCGCGATGTCAGCAGCGGCAAGCTCCGGCCGCCGGACTGGATTCGCATTGACGCCGGTGCCGGAGATCCTGCTTGACGGCGTGCGTCAAGATACGATAGCGTTCCACAGTCGCTTGGACAGCGACATCCCCTCCGAATTTCTTGGCATAAAGGGATCGAACATGCACCTTCGTTCCGGCGCGATTTTTCCGCTGTTTTATGCTCTGGCGGCTCTTGTTGCAACCATAAGCGTCTTGACCGGCTGCGCGTCCTGGCAACCGGACTGGCCCTCGGTTGCGCCGGCGGCCCCGGCGCACGACGTCGGCGGTTTGCTTCAAGAAGCGGATCGTCGAGCGGCCGTCGCGGACAATCACGATCGGTTGCAGGCCAGCATGGAGGCCTATGCGCGTGTTTTAGCCCAAAACCCCTATCATGTTCGGGCACTCACCGATCTGGCCAGTCAAACGATTCTCATGGGCACGGCCTATAGTAAAAGCCGCCAGGATAAAAGCGACCGGTTTCGGACCGCCATGCGGCTGTGCGAGCGCGCCATGTATACGGATCCCGCTTTCAAGGCTATGGTGGACCAAGGAGCGCTCCCCTGGGAGGCCTGCCGGATTTTGGAAAAAGAGCATATTCCCGCCATGATGTTCTGGTCAACGGCGGTCCTCTATTATTTCAAGGAAGTCCTCACCTTCCCGGAGCAGGTGGTCAACCTGGCGTGGGTAGAACACACCGGCCCTTTCCTGGATCGCATGGAAGCCCTCGATCCGGCCTGGGGCGGCGGTGCCATTCAATTCACCCAAAGCCTATACTTCGGGATTCTGCCCAGCGCCTTGGGGGGGGATGACACGCGCTCCGCCGAATGCCTGGAAAAGGCGGTAGCTTTCGGATCACCTTGGATGCTGAGCCGCTGGGGGCGAGCTAAGTACTTCCGTGTCAGGGACGGCAACCGGCAAGGGTTCGAGGAAGATCTGCGCTGGGTGCTCCGGCAGGAGGTATCCGCACCGGGGGAAGCCTATTGCTGGCGAGCCTATTTCCACCAGGATGCCCGAGAGGCACTGATAGACGTGGACGGTTATTTCTGATTCATGGCCGATGCTATTTTTGCTAAGAAGAAGAACCCTCAAGGAGAACATCATGCAGCGGCAAAAATGGATCGTTGGGCTGCTGATCGTGAGCAGCGTGGCAATGGTGTCGGGTTGTTCCTGGATGTTTTCCCTGTTTGCCAAGGCGCCCATGGATGTCCTCTACTACCCGGCGAATGCGGATGGGGAACCGGTGCACAACCTCTTCGTTTTCATGCGCGGCATCGGCGGCAGCAACAGCAGCTTCGAAGAAGAGGGCCTGGTGGACGATGTGCGGGCCCTCAACCTGCCCTTCGAAATGGCGGCCCCCAACGCCCACCTGGGCTATTATACGGGAAGAAGCCTGATTGCTCGTCTGAAAGCAGATGTCATCGATCCGGCCCGCCGTCAGGGCAAGGACAACATCTGGCTGGTGGGGTTTTCCATGGGGGGACTGGGTTCGCTGCTCTACCTTCGGGAGCACCCCGATGATGTTCAAGGGCTTTGCCTGGTAGCGCCTTTTCTGGGCGATGAGGATATCATCGAAGAAATCCAGGCCGCCGGCGGTGTGCGCGCCTGGTCCCCCGGCGATTACGACCCGGACGAAGACTACCAGCGCATGCTGTGGCACTGGATCAAGGACAATATCAACGGAGATGCGCCTGTGCCGATATTCCTGGGGTGCGGGACCGACGACGAATTCGCCCCGGCATGCGCCCTTTTGGCAGAGCTGTTGCCGGAAGACAATGTCGTGAATATCCCCGGCGGGCACGACTATCCGACGTTTAAGGCTCTGTGGGACCGTTTTCTGGAAAGCGGTATTTACTTACCATAATCCTTTGGGGCATTTCATGCTCCAAAGGATTATAATGGACACCGATAGTACAAGCAGGAACCGGTGGGGTGGCTGGTTTACTTCCGTTACAAAGGGAAGATTGCATGAGGATCGGCACCATAGGGAGCCTGTGATTCGCGGATCACCTGCCTGATGTTTTGTGCGGTGTGGGCGCCAATGCCGTCCACCGCCGTGAGATCATCCAACCCCGCATTCAGCACATTTTGAACGCTGCCGAAGCGCTCCAGAAGGCGGCCCGCCCGTGCGGGGCCCACTCCGGGAAGGCTCTGCAGAATGTGAAGCTGCTGCTTTCGTTTGCCTTTCGGTCGGAAGCCGGGTCGCGAGAGGCCCCCGGCGGCTATACGGCTCACCTGGCGTCCGGCATAGACCAGCAAACGCGCGGTTTCCTCGGGGCTCAAGGCCCGCAGCACTGGGATTCCCAGCACGAGGCTGGTGCTGATGAGCGCCCCCTGCAAGGCTTCCCGGTGAATTTCGCCCTGCCGCAGATCGCGGCTTTTGCCTTCCAGAATGAGAACCCCTTTCAACGGCGAGGCGGCCAGGCGGGCCATTTGCCTGAATAGACGCCCGTCGATGACCGAGAGGGCAAAATCCGGCAGGGTTTTACGTTCAAAAACCAGACGCCCGTCCACTTGGAAATCGCCCATCGCCAACCGTTGTACCTCGCAGGTTACGCCTTCCATGGCGGTCAGTGCCTGGCGGATCGGCTGCGAGCGTTCGCGGTCGTCGATTAGAATGTTGATGGTCGGCTTCAAAGCATAACCTTACCACTTCCGATTTTAAGCAGCCTACTTTTGCTTACGCCGGGCGGTATTGATATACGCATAAGCGTATAAAATAGAATTATACCTTTATGCGTATATCCGATAGGAACATCTACCAATCGCTGTCCAGGCCCATCCATCAAACAGCCTGCTTCGCCTGTCTCAATTCCGCCAAATGCCGATGGCCACCATCAGCCAAGCTGCGATAAAGGCGACTCCGCCGATGGGCGTGATGATGCCCAGTGAGCGGATGCCTGTCGTACTGATGACATAGAGGCTTCCGGAGAAGAGCAGGATACCGGCCGCCATGAGGAGGCCGGCGGCGGACAGCAGGGACGATCCCTTGTAGAGCTGGGCAAGGATGCCCACCAGGATCAGCCCCAGGGAGTGGTAGAACTGGTATTGGACGCCCGTCTGGAAGACGGCCAGGATGTCCGCCGGGAGGCGGGCCTTGAGGCCATGGGCCGCAAAGGCTCCCAGGGCAACGGACAGGGCGACACTGACGGCGCCGAGTGTGATCAGGAAACGGGGCATGGCATTGTTCCTATCATAAATTATAGGGGCGCTCCCTCATTATTATCTTAACAATAACGCGAAATCATTTTCGTTGGCATTGGCAGCATCCCTCCGTACCGACTTGCTCACAGTGGTTGCGGAAATACCTAACCGTTTTGCCAGCGCTGTCATATTGATCTCCAATTTGTTTGCCGCCCAATAACACAGCAGACTGCGCGCCGTAACCTGTATTTGGGGAGGGTGGCAGGGTCACAGGGTCAGGTCTCAACATTTGACAATTAGAGAAAGTACAATATTAATGTGCCGACCAGAAGTTTTGTCAAAAGTTGAGACCTGACCCTTACTTCTCTGCAAATAACTCGGCCGCCGTCTGGCGGTCGTATTTGCCGGCGGCGGACATGGGGATCTTGTCAACGGCAACGATCCGTCTGGGAAGCGCGTAAGGCTCCACCTTGGCCGCCAGCGCCTGGCGGATTTCCATAGCGTCGAACGTGCCTTCCACCAAGGCCACGATTTCGTTCTCCCGGCCCCGACCGGCGGGCAAAGACAGCACCAGGGCGTCCGTGATGCCCGGCAGTTCCTTCAGGCAGGTCTGTACGCCTTCCAGGTCCACCCGCTTGCCGCCCACCTTGACGATGCCATCGGCCCGGCCCTTGAGGAGAAAACTCCCCTTATTATCTTCGCCCACACGATCGCCGGTCAGGAAAAACCCCTTGGCATCAAGTTTCAAGCTGGGAGAAAGATAGGGGCTGCGGACATAGAGCCGCTCGCCGATGATTTTGGTTTCCACGGAGGCCAGCGGCGAGAGGCTGGTTTCGTTGTTGGCCCGGTTGCGGGTGGCCACGCCGCCGGTTTCGGTGGAGCCGTAGACTTCGGTGACGCCGATCCCGGTCTGCTCGAAAAAGGCTGCACCGTCCTCGGGCTCCAGGCGGCCGGCCGAAGAGACGGCCAGGCGCAGGTGGCCGGCTTCGACGTCCACGCTGCGGAGCACCCGGTAGTGCATCGGCACTCCGGCAAAGATCGTGGCCTTGTGGCGGGTCAGGGCCTCCATGATGCCGTCCGGATAGACGGAGATGCCGGGGTTCACGCCGGCCGAGGCGATCATGGGGATCATGACGGCGAAGAGCAGGCCGTAGATGTGATAGGGCACGGTCATGGCCACGAAACGGTCTTTAGGCGATATGGCGAAGCGCTCCGCCATGAAAAAGGCTTCGCCGAAGAGATTGCCCACGGTCTTGGGCCAGATCTGGGGTTTGCCGGTGGTGCCGCCCGTGAACAGGCGTACCATCACCTTGTCGATCGGGGCAGGCTGCAGGCCCGCATCCGGGAAACCGGCCGGGGTGATATAAACCGCCTGCAGGGGTGCGGGCAGGTCGTCCGGCCGGTCGGTGATGACCCGGCGGGCGCCGGTGGCGGCGTGGATCTCCTGCAGGGCATTGGGGCTCAGGGCATAGGGCAGCATGAGTTGCGGCGTACCTTTCGAGGCGGCCGCCAGAAGGGCGGCGGCGGTAAACGCTTTGCTCTCGGTGTAGAGGCAGACCGGTTCCTCAGGGGCATCAAAATCGGCCAGGGCGCCCACCAGGCCGTAGGCCAGATCGTAAAGGGCCTGGTAGGTGGTCAGATGCTCGATAAAGGTTTTATCAGGGATAGCCGGTGCCGCCAGCAGGCGGGCCATTTTCTCTTCTAGTTGGGGAAGGGTTTGCGACACCATCCGTCAGTGATCCTCTTGGGGTTCGAAATTGCGTTTGGCCGCGATGAAGCCCGGCAAGTGAGCCATCACGTGCCACAGGCTCCAGCGGTGCTCCCATAGCCGGCGATGGAAGCGCCGCCGCCAGTCCGGGCTGGAATAGAAGCGTTTGACATGCTGGTTGTAGAGTTCGTCCAGGGCTTCCCGGGAGGCGATGGCCCGGGGTACGAAGACGAAGTTCAGGCAGTTCATTTGCCGCCAGTCTTCCCGGAAGGTGCCGTGGTCTTTAAGATCCTGCCAGACCGGGGCGCCGTGAAAGGGGGTGAACTTGGTCATGTTCATGTCGTCCAGGCCGAGGGACATGACAAAATCGCTGGTGCGGCGGATAGAGGCCTCGGTCTCCCCGGGCAGGCCCATTATGAAAAGGCCCTTGGTGCGCAGTCCGTGGGCCTGGATGCGGCGAACGGTGTCCCGGACCTCCTCCGGATGGACGCCGGGTTTGTGGCGGTCCATCAGCTCGGTGTCGCCGGTTTCGATGCCCAGGGACACTTGCAGGCAGCCGGCGGTTTTGAGCATCCGCAGCAGGTCGTCGTCGGCGTGCCCTACCCGCACGGCGCAGTTGAACTGTATCCCCAGCGGCCGGTCGTCCAGCAGGGTGCACAGTTCGGTGATGCGTCGGCGGTGGGCGGTAAACAGGTCGTCGTAGATATTGATGTGGCGCACGCCGAAGCGGTCGCGCAGGTAATGCATATGGGCGTAGATGTAGGCGGCCGAATTATAGCGGTAGCCCTGCTTGAACACCGAGCGGTCGCAATAGGAGCACTTGTAGGGGCACCCCCGGCTGGTGACCATGGTGGCGCCGGGACGCTGGATGTAGCTGAAAAGCGGCAGGTGGTAGCGTCGGGGAAATCCCCACAGCAGATCGTAGGCCGGAAAGGGTAATTGGTCGAGATCCGGCAGGAGGTCGCGCGACGGGTTGCTGACGACCTCTGCGCCATCCCGCCAAATCAGTCCCGGGATGTCGACCGGGGCGACCCCGTCGGCCAACTCGGCCAGGGTGGCCTCGCCCTCCCCCATGCAGAGAAAATCGATGGCGGCAAACGCTTTCAGCAAAGGCGCGCCGATGGCGGAGACGTGTACCCCGCCGAACATGCACACGATTTCGGGACGCTGCGCTTTGAGGGCCTCGGCCAGGGCGTAACCGTCCAGAAAGCCCGAAGTGGTGGTGGAAAAGCCCACCAGGTCGGGTTTCAGGGCCAGGATATCCCGGACCACCAGGTTATGGGGGCGGGTCCGGTCCCAGGCCAAGCAGTCGTAGACCTGCACCCGGTGGCGCCGCGCCCGCAGCCAGGCGGCCATGGAGAGCAGCCCCAGGGGCGCCATGCGGTTGGCGATGGGGGTGAAGTCGGTTTGACCGGGTACCCAGTTGGAGCCGGCCGGATGGATCAGGACGATATTCATATGGGGTGCGAGATCCTAATGGCCGGTGTCTCCGCCGGGCGTGGGGTTGATGCTGCGTACGCCGGCCATGCTGCGGGCGGCCAGGCGCGCCAAAATCAGAGTGGTCCCGCCCATCAGGCAGGCCAGAAGGGGCGCCAGCACGAGGGCGCCGATCAGCCATTCGTATAGGCGCTCCAGGGCCTGGTAACCGATTGTTTCCAGAGATATTTCGGTCAGGAAATGGCCATGGCGCAGGAGGTAACCCAACTCGATGCACAAGGCCGGCACCACCGGGGGCATACAGAGCTGGCTGGCCGCCAGGGCGGCGACTTTATTCAGTCGGAAATAGGTGGCCGCCAGGATGATGACGAGGGTGTGGCAGGCAATCAGGGGCAGGGCGCCCAGGAAAACCCCCATGCCGGCCGCCAGGGCCAGCTGGTTGGGGGAGGTGTTTTCCCGCAGTAGGGCCCGCAGGGACTTCATGGGGTGCCACACGGAAATGGCCTTCCCCGGTATGTCGTTCCCAGCCACCAGCTTGCGGTGGGGCACCGGCAGAACCGAGCGCAGGGTGTAATGAATGTTCAGCAGGAAGCGCCACAGGGTGCGCCATAGGGATTCCCCCGCGGCCCTGGCCGTCTCCGGGCCCACCTCCAGTGCCATCTCGTGAAACGGCACGTCGGCCCAGGCGGATTTTACCAGGAGTTCGGTGTCAAGCGCCTTGCCTCCCTGGAAGAGCCGCAAATGGTCGATAACCGCCAAGGGGTAGATGCGCAGCGGGCTGGCAGGGTCTTCCAGATGGCGTCCGGTCTGTATTTTGAGCCAGAATCGCGGCAGGGCCCGTTCGGTCCAACGTGCTATCCACCCGATCCGGCCGGCTGCTTGGCGACATCCCATGACAATCGCCGTGGGATGTGATCGGCAGGCGTCAACCAACCGCTTCAGATTCACCTCGCTGGATAAGGATGTGGCTGTGATAATGGCCAGATGGGAGGCCTCGTGCGTCCGGGCTCGATGGGCGGCCTCCCGCAGGACGGAAACCGTCAAACGGTCCGCCCCATGACGGCCGACAGCAATCAGGACACCATCGGCGGCGCGGGAGGCTTGCCGCGCGGCGGCGTTGAAATGCGTCCCGTTCTTTTCCGGGCCGGGCCATATGAAAAAGGCGATTCGGATTGTGATAAGTCCCCGTTGCAATTCGAAAATAAGAACGGACGGGCATCGTCCGGAAATCCAAACCAACCGTTTAGCAGGCTCCCCGGCAGATGGCAAGGATGATGGTGATCGCGGACTTTCGACGCGCTGTTCTTTTCAGGTAGGCGCGGTTTTGCGGACGGTCGCCTGGAAGGCCGATAGGGGGCGGTCGGCAACGGTCAGGGATGCTGTTGCCCGATATGTTTCCGAGTCTTGTTCCAGGCGGCAGCGGACCTGCATCCTTTGTCCGGGACGCAACGGTTCGCGGAATTTGGCCTTGTCGAGGCGTTCCAGCACGACCGGGTTGCGCGAAGCGGAGGCCAGCATGGCCAGGACCACCCGGATTTGGGCAAAGGCGGGCAACACCGGGTTAGCGGGAAAATGGCCTTGGAAAGCGATGAACGACCGCGGGAAGCAGAAGGCACGGACGATGGTATGGTCATTCTCCCATTCCAGCGGGCAGAGGGCGGCGGACGCTATGGCCTGGTCCCAGGGGGCAGGAGGGGGGGAGGTAGCCGAGGCTTCGCTTTCGAATGTGGGGGCAGGCTTCTCGTTGGGAGGCACCAGCCAAAGCTTGAGCCGCCCCCGGGCCAGGCATCGAGACCCTAGGTGAACCCGGCCCCGGACGCGCACAAAGGGAGCGAACGAATCGTCTTCCTGGATGGTGGTGGTGAGCCGGTCCCCGATGCCGGCGCTACCGCTTAAGGTAAAATCATCGACTCCCACCAGATAGCCGGTTTGGGGAAGGGTGTTGCGATGCCGCTCGCGCCATCCCTTAACGGAGGCAAAGGTCTGGGCGATGAGTTCCAAATGGGCGGTGGGATCCAGACGGCCGTCCGCTGCGATGAAGACCGGATTGTCGGGGATGCAAACGTCGGCACGACCGCCCCGGTCATCTACCGCCTGGAGGGTCTCGATCAGACGCACCGGCCGCCGGTGGGGTAATAATCCGGCGGCCGGTGCCGGCAGACCGGCCGCGGCATCTCGTTCAGATTCAGGCATGCCTGGCGGACTATTGCACGCTGGTGACTTTGCCGTTGCTGAAGGTCACGGTTTTCATGACCCAGCGGTTGCGCCAGTAGGTCCATACATTGTCATCGAGAGACGGGGTTTTATGCTTGGCTGGATAGCCCCAGGCGATTTCGACCCCCTTTTTGGTCATGCCCTTCAGGGCGCGCCCTTCCTTGATGCCCTTGAGATCCGTGGCGCTGTAGCCTTTCAAAGACAAGGGCTGGGGGCCGGTGATCAGGTTGAAGTATTCCTCCGGCGACATACCGCCCATGTTGCTGGAGCGGTACTCGAAGTAGATGATTTGGCCGTTGTCCTGGCGGGTCAGGGTGAAACCGCCCCGCCATTTACCGATGGTGACCACCGTGTTCACCGGTACAAAGAAGTGGCCGGTATCCGGCTGGACATAGTTGGCGTAGCTGGCAAGATATTCCGTATTCCCGCGGTTGACGCGGGTGTAACCGTGGATGTTGGTGTGGAGGTAAACGTTGCTGTAGCCTTCATAGGGGGTCGAACTGCCTCCGGTGCTGGCGCATCCCAGCAGGCTGACCAACAGCAGGGTGATAACCGCCAGAATCGTCAATGTCGTTTTCGTTCGCATGATTTTCTCCTTTGGGTTTTGGGTGGAACCGATTCATAGGGGAGCCATATTTGGGGAAAATAGGACATTTCAGGAAGATTTCCATGGGGCCAAACCATTCTTTCCGGGGACCCTCGGTCCTCGGTTTTAATCTTCTTGTACATGGGGCAGATCGTGTTGCGATGCTGGACTTCAGCTTGCGGAGAGCGGGCAGCGTAAGCTACTATTGGTTACCAAATATTCGATGGGGGTGCAACATGCACCCCGGCCTGGCGTTTGGGCGAAGAAAAGGAGGCGCGATGTCATTTGAATTTGCAACTGCCGGCCGCATCGTTTTCGGTCGGGGCTGTGCTGCCCGAATCGGCGAGGAGGCCGCTGCCCTGGGCCAGCGGGTGTTTGTCGTTACCGGGCGCCATGGGGACCGCTGGGACTTTCTGTGGCGGGATTTGGGACATCGGCAGTTACCCTGGCAGCGGTTTGTCATCCCCGAGGAGCCCACGGTGGAGATGATCGGACAGGCGGCCGAGGCGGCCCAAAGCACCGCGGCCGACCTTGTGATCGGCATCGGCGGCGGCAGCGTGATCGATGCCGCCAAGGCCGTGGCGGCCAAGGTTGCCAATCCGGGGAATCTGCTGGACTACCTGGAAGTGATCGGCCGGGGGCAGGCGCTCGCAAATTCTTCCCTGCCCTGCATCGCCGTGCCCACCACGGCCGGCACGGGGGCTGAAGTCACCCGCAACGCCGTGCTGCGCGCCGAGGACCACGGGGTGAAGGTGAGCCTGCGCAGCTCCACCATGCTGCCGGTGCGTGCCCTGGTGGACCCGGAGCTTACTTTAAGCATGCCGCCGGGCGTGACCGCCGCCACGGGTATGGATGCCCTCACGCAGCTTCTGGAGGCATTCGTCAGCGGCCGGGCCAACCCCCTGACGGACGGGATTTGCCGGGAGGGGCTGCGCCGGGCGGCCCGGTCCCTGGAACAGGCCTTTCGGCATGGGGACGATGCGGATGCCCGGGAAGATATGGCCCTGGCCAGCCTCTTTGGCGGTTTGGCCCTGGCCAACGCCGGCCTGGGGGCGGTGCACGGGTTTGCCGGCCCTTTGGGGGGCATGCAGCCGGCCGCCCATGGCATGATCTGTGCCGCGCTTCTCTCGGAGGTCATGGCCGCTAACATTTCGGCTCTGGGTGAACGGCAGCCGGACCATTCCGGCCCTGGAGCGCTATCGCGAAGTAGCGACGATGTTGACCGGTCGGGACGATGCCACGGCGGAGGACGGCGTCGAATGGATTCGGCGGCTCGGCCGGCATTTGACGCTGCCAGCCTTGGGAGCGCTGGGCTTCAAGGCGGACCAGACCGCCGAAGCCGTGTCCAAGGCCCGTCAGGCCAGCAGCATGAAGGGCAATCCGGTGGCGCTGACGGAAGAAGAATTGGCAGAAATATATCGGAAGGCACTATAGGTGTCTTGCCTTGTATGGCTTGATCTAGTGAAGTTGATTTAATTCAGGCGGCGAATTCCACAGCAAGATTCAGAAAAGCGTGCCCACATCATGTTTCACACATTACTTTTCTTGCCCGCGCAAGAAAAGTAACCAAAAGAAGGCGCCCTGTTCCGCAACCCCTTCGGGGCTGCCCTGCGCTCCCCGATGCGGACGGAGCACGCGGAAACTCGCCCGCCTTCGCTAAAGCTGCGGCGGACTCAGACAGTCCGCGCGCTTTTTACCGTCCCCTTCGTCGATGCTCGCTGCGGAACAACGGGAATTAACCCCCAAACCTCCTCAAAACGCGCCCTTTCTGCGGGTGGTCAGCGGCGGGCTTCCATTAGGATCTCCAAATCCTCGATAGGGTAGGAAACGCAGGCGTGCACATAGCCCTGGCTGCGGTCCGATTGGCGCAGGGGAACTCCCGCGGGCTGGAAGACCCGGCCCTTGAGGACGCGCACCCGGCACAGGCTGCATTCCCCCGAACGGCATTGGGACGGCGGCGCCAGGCCGGCCTGCTCGAAGGTGTTCAGCAGGGGCGTACTTGCCCGGGCGCTGATGGTGGGGCCGTCGATGATGGCGACGTTGAAATGATCGTCCTCCCCAACAGCGGTGGGCCAGCCGGGGGATCGGGAGACCTGCACGGGCGGGCCGAACATCTCCCGGCGGATGCGGCGGCGGGGCACGCCCCGGGCCTCCAGTTCCCCGATGCAGAAATCATACATGGCCGCCGGGCCGCAAAGATAAATCATGGCCTCCGACAGGGCGCCCGCCACGCGCTCGATGAGTTCGCTGTTCATGAAGCCCCGCTCACCGGTGTAATCGGACCGCGGCTGTTCGATTACCGGCACGTAGAGCAGATTGGCATGCCCGGCGGCCAGAGCGCACAATTGCTCATGATAGATGATGTCGTCTTCGGAGCGGTTGCCGTAGATCAGGGTGATGTGGCGATCCAGCCCCCGGTCGCAGACCTCCCGGATCATGCTCATGAAGGGCGTAATGCCGCTGCCCCCGGCGATAAAAACCAGGTGCCGGCCGTGGATCAGGGGATTGTAGACAAAGCACCCATCCGGACCCGAGGCGGTTAGACCGTCGCCCTCTTTTACCTTGTCCAGCAAATGATTGGAGACCAGGCCCCCGGGCACCCGCTTGACCGTCAGGTCGTAGTAGGCGGTCTGGGAGGGGGGCGAGGCGATGCTGAGGGGCCGGTTGGTGCGGATGCCGTCCGCTTCCACATGCAGGGCGACGTACTGGCCGGCCTGGAAGGGCGGCAGCACGCCTTCGGTGGGCACCATGCGGAAGGTCTTGGTGCTGGGGGTTTCCTGGGTGATGCGGCTGACCCGCAGGGCGAGGCGGACCGGATGCAGGCGCGCCAGGTAGGCGGCCGCCACGCCCTTCTCGCTGCGAAAGTCTTCTCCCAAAGTCTCGGCTGCTCGGACGAGTTGCAGCATCTCCTGGTAACCCTCGAGTTGTTCGGCGATGTCGCGCTTCATCGGGTGGTCCTTTCATAAAAAATCGTATTCACCACGAAGACCACGAAGGACACAAAGTTGAAAATCGAAACGGCAAAAGACTAAATGCTTATGATCATGGGGTGATGTGTCATTTAGTTTTGCCCTTCGTGTCCCTTCGTGCTCTTCGTGGTAAATGCTTTGTACATCCAAAAGATGCAGGCGCTTCGGCCTGTTCTTTGCTAATTTCCCAACCGCCGCAGGACGGCCTGGCCGGTCTTGAAGCCGGATTCCAGGGTGGGCTGGAATCCGTTGCCGCCCACCCAGCCTCCGGCCAGATAGAGGCCCTCGATGTGGATGCGGTTGGGCAGGAAGACCGAGGAGTCCTTGATGTGCTTTTCAAAACCGTAGATGGCCCCCCGGGGGGTTCCCAGGTAGCGCATGTGGGTGATGGGGGTGGCGATTTCCATTTCCTCGACATGCTCTCGCAGGCCGGGGAAAACTCGCTCGGCCTGTTGCAGCAGGCCTTCGGCCACCCGGTATTTCTCGGCGGCATACTGGGCGGGAGGCACCTGCAGCCAGGGATCGCCGAATTTGAGCGTGATCAGGGCCGCCTGGCTGGTGCCGGGCGGGGAGAAGCCGGGATCGATCAGGGTATAGCAGGTCATCATGAGGCCGTCGCGCTGGTCGATGTCGCGGACTTTCATGCGCTCGTAAACCCGGTCGGCATCCGTGTGCCCCAGAATGAAATTGGTGGAGGAGGTGATCCCGAGGGCCTCGGGGGGCTGGTCGAGGCCCAGATAGAGGGTAAAAGCCGACGGGCTGAGGGAGGTGCGCCTGAGCTCACCCCAGACCGCCTCGGGGACCTGTTCGGGGTCCAGCATTTCCACGAAGGTGGCGATCTTGGAGGCGTTGGAGATCACCTGGCGGGCCTGGATGGTTTCGCCTCCGGCGATGCCGACGCCGGCCACGTGTCCGTCTTCCACCAGGATTCGCTCCACCGGGCAGTTGTAACGGATCCTGCCGCCGCATTCCGTGATGCGGCCGGCCAGGGCACTGGAAAGGGCTTGGGAGCCGCCCTTGAGATGAAAGGGCAGAAACTCGATGTAGGCGAACAGCATGGCGGCCATGTCGATGAAGGCCAGCCGGCTGGGGGGCAGGCCCATATAAGTCCAGTAGGGGGTGAGGGCGGCCTGCAGCAGGGGGTTGCGGATATGCTCGTCCAGCACGGTTTGCAGCGATTTCAAGCCGTATTTGAAATACAGGGGGTATTTGTCCGGGTGGACCTCCGGGTCCTTGAAATAGAAGGCGCCGATGACCTCGCCGAAGACCCGGTAGACCAGGTCGAAAAAGGCCTCGATGCCGTCGGCCTCCCCGGGGAAATGGTGTTTGAGAGCCGCAATCGTCCGGGCGCGGTCGGGTTCCAGCACGATGTCGAGCGCATCCGGGATCACCACGTGGTAGAGATCGGTCATGGGCACGAAGTCCAGCCGGTCCGTGACCTTGAGCTGATCCAGCACCATGCGCAGGGGGCCGGGCTTGGCGGGTGTCCCGATGCCGCTTAGCTGGTGCAGGGCCACCTCGAATTCGAAACGTCCCCGGCAGAAACTGGTGGCGCAGCCCCCGGGGATGTTGTGCCGCTCCAGCACCAGGACCTGGGCGCCGCCCTGGGCCAGGGCGGCTGCGGCGGTCAGGCCGGCATTGCCGGCGCCGATCACGACGGCATCATAGGTTTCCATCGGGCCCCCTTTGAGTTGGTGCGGTCGCTAGACCGGTGGCAAGAAAGGTTTCGATGGCCGTCGCCAGCGCGTCGATGTCGTCCGGCGTTGTCCAGACGATGTCCGGGTCGGCGCGAAACCAGGTGAACTGGCGTTTGGCATAACGGCGGGTGTCCCGCTTCAGCAGGCGCAGGGTTTCCTCCCAGGCCACGCCATTTTCAAGAAAATCAACCATGTGGCGATAGCCGATGGACTGCATGGATTTCAGGCCGGCATGGTAGCCCCGGGCCAGCAGACCGCGGACCTCCTCCAGCAAACCCTCGGCCACCATTTGATCCACCCGCCGGTCGATGCGCTCATAAAGGGCCTGGCGAGGTATGGTCAGACCGATTTTGAAGGACGTAAAGCGCGGTCGGGCGAAGTGGTGTTCCTGCTGCAGCATGGATATGGGCCGTCCGGTGGCCTGGAGGGTTTCCAGGGCCCGGATGATGCGGAAGCGGTCGTTCACATGAATGTCCGCCGCCGCGGCAGGATCACGGGCGGCCAGCCGGGTGTGCAGGTGGACGCTGCCATGGGCATCGGCCGCCTGCTCCAGGCGCCGACGGTATTCGGGATCGGGCGGCCGGCTGTCGAAAAGGCCGTAGATCAGCGCCTTGATGTAAAGTCCGGTACCGCCGGCCACGACGGGTACAAGCCTCCTTTGGTGGAGGGCGCCCACAGCGCTTCCGGCTTCCCGGGCGTAGCGGGCGGCGTCATAGGGGGCATCGGGATCGACAATGTCGATCATATGATGTCTTACGCAGGCCTGCTCGTCGGTCGTGGGTTTGGCGGTGCCGATATCCATCTGCCGGTAGATCTGCATGGAATCGGCCCCGACAATTTCCCCCTTGAACCGCCGGGCCAGATCAATGGCGGTGCGGGTCTTGCCGATGCCGGTGGGTCCGCAGACAACAAGGATACGGGGGGCTGGATGGGCGGAAGCGGGGGTCATGTTTTCCTGCATAGTCCAACTCACTTCCGGGAGCAAGGTTCATGTGCCGGCGCCGGGCCGTGTTGCTGAGTCATACCCGCCCCGGGCATGCCGGTCGGACGGCCGGTCGGCTGCCTGCGAAGGCGGCTTTTCTTATTGACAATAAATGGACGATGCTATAATTAGGTCCAAAATTTAGAACGCCCGTTGCAAAACAAACCCTGAGAGTATAATTAGGCGGAACGCCGAAAATAATATTATTAAAGGAGGGTATTCGTAAATGGCCACAGTTGAATACATGGGCAAATCGTTTGAAGTTGACGAAGACGGGTTCATCGGGAATTACGAAGATGGCAAGTGCGAAGAGTGGATACAGTACGTCAAGGCTCAGGAAGGCATCGACGAGCTGAGCGACGAACACCGCAAAGTCATCACGGTTCTCCAGGAGTACTATGAGAAAAACGGTATCGCACCGATGGTGCGGGTACTTTCCAAGGTGACCGGCTTCAAATTGAAACACATTTATGAGCTGTTCCCGTCAGGACCGGGCAAGGGAGCTTGTAAGATGGCGGGTCTCCCCAAGCCGACCGGCTGCGTCTAATCGACGACTTCTGGCGACAACAGCACGTTGCAAATCTCAAGGCCCTGCTGACGCAGCAGGGCCTTTTTATTTGGCAGCGGAGGCCGATATGGACATTGCGGTAAAGACCCGCTCCCGCACGGAACTGGTGGACATCACCGCCGCAGTGCAGACGGCGATTCGCGAAGCCGGTATTCGCGACGGGTTCTGCATGGTCTTTGTGCCTCACACCACCGCGGCGGTGACCATCAATGAAAACGCCGATCCGACGGTGAAAGACGACATACTTAAGGTGATCAACAAGGTCATCCCCTGGGACGACGGCTACCGCCATTTGGAAGGCAACTCGGCGGCCCACATCAAATCGACCCTGGTGGGCGCTTCGGAGCTGGTCGCCATCGCTGGCGGCAAGCTGCAACTCGGGACCTGGCAGGGGATTTTTTTCTGCGAATTCGACGGCCCCCGGCGGCGCAAGGTGCACCTCCATTTCATCTGAACCGAATGCGCCGTGCCCTCATCACAAACAGACAGGACGCACGATGACTTCAGACGCTGCGCTGCTGGACGACACCGATCGTCTTATCCTCAACCGAATCCAGTCGGATTTTCCCGTAACGGCCAGGCCCTATGAAGCGATCGGCCGGGAGTTGAACCTGCCTGAAGCCGAGGTGCTCGAGCGCCTCCAGCGTCTTAAGCAAACCGGCATCATCCGGCGTATCGGAGGGAATTTTTCCCCTGAGAAACTGGGGTTTGTCAGCACCTTGTGCGCCGCATCGGTGCCGCAGGACAAGGTTGACGGATTCGCCGCCACGGTGAACCGCTATCCCGGTGTGACCCACAACTATATGCGCGACAACCACTTCAACGTCTGGTTCACTTTTATCGCGCCCTCCATGGAAGACATCGAGGCCAACCTGGCCGCGATCACCCGGGAGACGGGGGTCCACGAGATTCTTAATCTGCCGGCCACTCGCGTCTTTAAAATCCGCGCCAAGTTCGACGTATAGACATCTAACCCACGGGTACCTCATGTCCAGTTTTCGCATTGCCGCCGCCATGCTCCAGACGCCGGTGGGCCGGATCGATGAAAATCTGGCGGCCGTCGTCGCCTGGACCCGGCAGGCGCGCCGGGAAGGTGCCCGCCTGGTATGCTTCCCGGAGATGACCCTCACGGGCTACAGCACCAGGGGAGCCATCGTGCGCCATGCATTGAGGTCGGACGGCCCGGCTGCCGACAAACTGCGGCAGTTGGCGCAGGAGGAAGGCATCACCATTCTCGTGGGGGCCGCCGAACCCGCGCCGGTCGGACGGATTTACGCCGCCCACTGGGTGGTGCGGCCGGGCCAGCCCATTGGCGTCTACCGCAAAACCCATATCGCTCCGCCCGAGAAAAGGCATCTTTGTCCGGGAGAAGACGTCCCGGTTTTCGAGGTGGGACCCCACCGTATCGGCATTCAGCTCTGCTACGATGCCCATTTTCCCGAGCTTTCCGCCCACATGGCCTGGCGGGGAGCGGATATTCTCTTTTTTCCCCATGCGTCACCCCGCGGAACGTCGGAGGAGAAGCTGGCGTCCTGGATGCGCCACCTGACGGCCAGGGCCTTTGACAACAGCGTTTTCGTGGTGGCCTGCAACCAGGCGGGCGATAACGGCGAGGGGTTGTCCTTCCCGGCCACGGCGGTGGTCATCGGTCCCTCCGGCGCTGTGCTGACCCAGGATACATCGGGGCAGGAAGGCCTGCTGGTGGCCGACTTGGGGGCTTCCCTCCTGGACCATGTGCGCGGGCATCGCATGCGTTATTTCTTCCCGAACCGGCGGCCCGGCCTCTACCGGCGGCTGCTGGACGAGCAATAGATTCCCGGATCGGAACGGGATCGGTTCTGATGCCGGACCTATCTCCCCTCTTTCTCAAGGGCGGGTTTTTGCGGCGGGTGCGATCGTTCGATAGGGTTAGGTGAGGATCGAGTGGACCAGACGGATGCGCCCTCCGGAAGACACCACCTTGATGTGAAACCCGGGTAGGGTTTGAACCATGGGCCTTCCCAGAAGAAAATCGAGCATGCCGGCAGGGGTGTGCCCGTTTTCCACCAAAAGCTGACGCAGGCTTTCATCGTATTTGACCATGTCGGTGACGGCGGCCATGGCGGCCCTTTGATCCGATGGTTCTCCTGACAACCGTCCGGTCAGAGCACGGATGCGGCGGTAGTCGCAGCGCCGCTCGTGATCTTCGATCAGCTCCCACAAGCCCCCCACCCCCTGCAGCAGATCCCGGCGGGAAAGGCGTTCCCGATCGTAGAGTCCTTCGATGGGCCGGGTATCCCAGCATTGCAACGCCCGGCATTCCACCGGACGATGGTCATAGATGGTGCAGCGGTTGGTGACATTTTCGAGAAACCGGCAGCACCAGCCGTCACCGCGGCCCTTGACCTTGATGATATCGTCTTCGGCGAAGACGGGCCGTCCGGCCACATTGTCCTGCACCGGCTCGCCGGGGCGTATGGTATAGAGGCCCTCGGCCGGAATCAGGCCGTCATTGATCAAGTGGCTATCCTGCCGGTGCAGCGCGGGGCCGCCCTTGCGGCAGCAAGTGCCGCAGCACCGACAGGTTTGATCGTCGTTGCGTGGTGAATTGTGATGTTGTGAGGGGGCAGAAGGCACAGCGACCGTCCAGAATGAAGCCGGGGGGCGATGAAATGCATCTTCACGCCCCCCGGCGGGGATGTATCGGTTCCAGAACCCGCCTGGTCAGGCGGTGTTATTTTTCCGGTTTGATGCCGGCCCGTCCGTCGTCGCAGGGTTCCTCGGCGCCGCCATGCTCGGCAGTGCTGGAGAGAGTGCATACCGGGTCGCCCTCGGTGACGGTTTCCGCGACATCCTTGGCCTCCACTTCCGGTGGGGCATATTCCATTTCCGCTTTGCGTTTCATGGACGCGTAGCGTTCACGATATTGTTTTTCAAGTTCCACGTCCAGGCGCTTGGCCTCTTCGGGAAAGGACTTCTTCAGGGAGGCGTAGCGGACCTCGCCGGCCAAGAATTCCTGGAGCTGGCCGTTGGGTTCCTTGCTGTCCAGCGTGAAGGGGTTTTTGCCCTCCTGCTTGAGCTCGGGGTTGAAGCGGTACAATGGCCAGTAGCCGCAGTCCACCGCCAGCTTGGTTTCTTCCTGGCTTTTACCCATGCCCTTCTTGATGCCGTGGTTGATGCAGGGGGCATACGCCATGATCAGGGAGGGTCCGTCATAGGCTTCCGCTTCGGTAAGGGCCTTCATGAGCTGCTGCTTGTTGGCCCCCATGCCCACGCAGGCCACATAGACGTAGCCGTAGGTCATGGCCATGCCGCCCATGTCCTTCTTGGCGGTCTTCTTCCCGGAGGCGGCGAACTGGGCCACAGCGCCCGTGGGGGTCGCTTTGGAGGATTGTCCGCCGGTGTTGGAGTAGACCTCGGTGTCGTAGACCATGACATTGATGTCCTCGCCGGAGGCCAGGATGTGGTCCACGCCGCCGTAGGCAATGTCGTAGGCCGCCCCGTCGCCCAGGAAGACCCAGTAGGATTTTTTGGTAAAAAGTTTGGCCATACCCAGGATTTCCGCCAGCAGGGGGTTGGCCTTGTGGGCCGGGAGGAGCTTCTTGAGCTGGTCGCCATAGCGGCGCGAGCCCTCGGCGTCTTTCATGTTGTCCAGCCAGCCCTGCAGGGCGTCCTTCACATCCTGGGGGGTATCGGCGGCGATGGCCTGCTGGGCAAGGTCCACCAGTTTGCGTCGTTGCTGCAGAGCGCCCAAGAACATGCCGTAGGTAAATTCGGCCGGGTCCTCGAACAGGGAGTTGCCCCAGGTGGGACCGAAGCCGTCTTTGTTGATGCAATAGGGGATGCTGGGGGCCGATCCGCCCCAGATGGAGGAGCAACCCGTGGCATTGCCGATCACCATGCGCTCCCCGAAGAGCTGGGTGATAAGCTTGGCGTAGGGGGTTTCGCCGCAGCCCGAGCAGGCGCCCGAGAACTCGAGCAAAGGTTGCACGAACTGGCTGCCCTTGACGGTATTGCGCTTGGTGAGATCGTCACGCACCGGCAGGCTGACAGCATATTTGTGGTGGGCCGCTTCGCCCATCTGGCTCTCCAGGGGCTTCATTACCAGGGCCGGCTTCTTGGCCGGGCAGATGTCGGCGCAGTTGCCGCAGCCCATGCAGTCCAGCACATTGACCTGCACGCGGAACTGGTAGCCCTTGAGCTCCTTACCCACGGCGTTCTTGGTTGCAAAGCCCTCCGGAGCCTGGGCCAGTTCTTCATCGGTCAGCAGGTGGGGACGGATGGCGGCATGCGGGCAGACCATGGCGCATTGGTTGCATTGGATGCAGTTGTCCATGATCCATTCGGGCACCATGATGGCCACGCCGCGCTTTTCATACTGGGTGGTGGCCACCGGGAAGATGCCGTCCGGTGCAAAGGCGCTCACGGGCAGTTTGTCGCCCTGCTGGGCCAGGATGGGGCGCATGACGTTTTTGATGAAATCGGGCTCGTCTTCTTCCCGGGCGGCGGCGCCCTGGGCGTCGGCCCAGCTGGCGGGGTACTTGATCTCGATGAGGTTGTCGAGGCTCTGATCCACGGCATCCCAGTTCATCTTGACGATGTTCTCACCCTTCATGCCGAACATCTTCTTGATCTGGTCCTTGAGATAGCTGATGGCCTCATCCACCGGGATCACGTTGGCCAGTTTGAAGAAGGCCGTCTGCATGACCATGTTGATGCGGCCGCCGAGCCCCACCTGACCGGCAATCTTGACGGCATCGATGGTGTAGAACTTAAGCTTCTTTTCCGCGATCGTCCGCCGCATGGCCGCCGGCAGCTCCTGCTCCATATCCTCCAGGGTCCAGGGGGAGTTGAGGACAAAGGTACCGCCTGTTTTGATGCCCTCCAGAATGTCGTAGAGGTGTACATAGCTGGCCTTGTGGCAGGCGATGTAGTCGGCCGCGTCGATCAGGTAGGTGGACTTGATGGGGGTTTTGCCGAATCGCAGGTGGGAGATGGTGATTCCGCCGGATTTTTTGGAGTCGTAGGCGAAATAGGCCTGGGCGTACATATCGGTGTGGTCGCCGATGATCTTGATGGCGCTCTTGTTGGCGCCCACCGTACCGTCGGCCCCCAGCCCCCAGAACTTACAGGCCACGGTGCCTTCCGGGGCGACTTCAAACCCGGCCTCGAAATCCAGCGAGGTGTTGGTGACATCGTCGATGATGCCCACCGTGAAGTGGTTTTTGGGCTCGGCCGCGGCCATGTTGTCGTAGACGGCCTTGGCCATCCCGGGGTTGAACTCCTTGGAGCCCAAGCCGTATCGGCCCCCCAGGATCTTGGGCAGCTGGCCCTTTTCCATAAAAGCCGTGCAGATGTCGACGTAGAGGGGATCCCCCAGGGCGCCGGGTTCTTTGGTGCGGTCGAGCACGGTAATGGACTTGACCGTTGCGGGCAGGACCGCGAACATGTATTCGGGTGCAAAGGGGCGGTAGAGGCGGACTTTGATGAGGCCCACTTTTTCGCCGTTTTTGTTCAAATAGTCGACGACCTCTTCCAGGGTTTCACAGGAAGATCCCATGGAAATGACGACGCGGTCGGCTTCGGGATGGCCCACGTAGTCGAAGGGTTTGTAACTGCGGCCGGTGAGCGCGCTGACCTTCTGCATGTAGTCGGCCACGATGCCCGGTGTTTTCAGATAGTAGGGATTGACCGCTTCCCGGCCCTGAAAATAGATGTCCGGGTTCTGGGCCGTGCCGCGCAGTTCGGGGCGTTCGGGGTTGGCGCCCCGGGCCCGGAAGGCGGCGACGGCCTCGCGGTTGACCAGCTTGCCCATGTCCTCATAGTCGATCATTTCGATCTTCTGAATTTCATGGGACGTCCGGAAGCCGTCGAAAAAGTGCACGAAAGGCACGCTGGATTCGATGGCGGAGAGATGCGCCACCAGCGCCAGGTCCTCGGCCTCCTGCACGGAATTGGAGGCCAGCAAGGCAAATCCGGTCTGGCGCACGGCCATGACGTCCTGATGGTCGCCGAAGATGGACAGAGCGTGGGCCGCGATGGCCCGGGCGGTGACATGAAAGACCGCCGGCAGCAGTTCCCCGGACATTTTGTACATGTTGGGGATCATGAGCAGCAGCCCCTGGGAAGCCGTGAAGGTCGATGTCAGGGCACCCCCGGCCAGCGAGCCGTGGACGGCGGCCGCCGCGCCGGCTTCGGACTGCATCTGGCGGACGGTCATATTCTGCCCGAAGATATTCTTCCGCCCGTTGGCGGCCCAGTCGTCGGCGATTTCCCCGATGGGTGAAGACGGGGTGATGGGGTAGATCGTCGCGACGTCGCTCATGGCATAAGCCACATGGGCGGCAGCCGTGTTCCCGTCGACGGTCAGCATTGTTTTTGCCATAACAAACGCTCCTTTGGTATTTTAGTATTTGCTAAACCCTTACCTGGCGTGAGTTTGCCGTTGTCTTCATGCGAAAGGATAAGATGAAATCCTTATTCGAATCCGGCCTTTTTGTAAAGGCCAAATGTCGGCAGCATCTATTCGTGTTTTTCTCCCGTGGATGACCTCATACGCGCGGCCAATAGTTCGGCGATATGGCGGACGTCCAGATCGAGGCCGGCGCGTTGGGCGCCGCCGCGCAGCTGCATGACGCAGCCCGGGCACTCGGTGACCAGGAGGCCGGCGCCGGTGGCCATGACGTCATCGAGCTTGCGCTTGAGGATCTGGGCCGAGATCTGGGGGAACTTGCCCGAATAGGTCCCCCCGAACCCGCAGCAGGTCTCCTCCTCGGCGGCCGGCCGGAAGTCGAACCCGGCGCTGGCGATGAGACCGTGGGGCGCCTCGCGCTCCCCCAGCCCCCGGCACAGGTGGCAGGGGGCGTGGTAGGTGACCTTGCGCCCGTCAGGCTTAAAGGCGTTTGTGTCCAGCTTGAGCACCCGGTGAGCGAACTGGGTAAACGTGAGCACCTTGGCCCCGAAGGCCTCCACCTCGGCCGCCTCCTGGGGATCGGCTGCCAAAGCCCGGGCATAGCCGTGCTTTAAATGGGAGGCGCAGGAGGCGCACAGGGTCACGATATAATCAAAAGCCCGGTGGTCCACGGCGGCCATGTTCTGGCGGGCCACCTCCCGGGCGGCCGCCTTCTCCCCCATCATCTGCACCGGCAGTCCGCAGCAGGACTGCTCTTGCGGGAACGCCAGGGCTACCCCGTGACGGGCCAATAAGGTTACCGCCGCCTCCAGCTGCTCCGGATAGACAAAATCCTGCACGCAGCCGGCAAACAGCGCCACCCGAAAACGGGGATGTTCCACCTTATGCTCGATGGCCGGCCAGCGGTCCCGAAAGGCCTGCTCGGCAATGGCCGGCAAGCGCCCGGAAGTTGTGCTCGGGGGAAAACACCATGGGCAGGTGCCGCAGATAGGGCGTGCCCCCGGTCACCGGCTTCTGGGCCTGGCGGGCCGAGCGCAGCAGGCCGTGGAACAGCTTGCGGTTCTTCAGCGTCAGGGCCAGCATGCGGCCTGAGACCGAATGGCCCTCCTCGTCCTGGATGCGGGCGTGGATCTCCTTGATCAGATAGGGCAGGTCGATGCCGGCGGCGCAGACCTCCTTGCAGGCCCCGCAGTTGATGCAGTTCTGCACCAGGTTTTTGGCCTTGTCCCGGCCGTGGAAGAAATAGGTGGCAATCAGCCCGATGGCCCCGATGTAGATGTGCCCGTACTGGTGGCCCCCCACCATGCGGTAGACCGGGCAGACATTGGCGCAGGCCCCGCAGCGCACGCAACGCAGCACCTGGGAAAACTCCGGATCCCGGGCCAGGGCCCGCCGGCCGTTGTCCAGGAAAACGATGTGCATCGCCTTGCGGCCCTCCGGGGCGGAAGCGCAGGCGCTGGGGCCCGTGATCCAGGTCACATACGAGGTGATGGTCTGGCCGGTGGCGTTGCGCGGCAGGGCCCGGTTGATGCGCAGGGCGTCATGCAGCGTGGGCATGAGCTTGTCCAGCCCCACCAGGGCCACGTGCACCCGCGGCAGAGTGGTCACCAGCCGCGCATTGCCCTCGTTGGTGGTCAGCCCGATGGTGCCCGTCGCGGCGATGGCGAAATTGGCGCCCGTAATCCCCATGTCGGCTTCCACGTACTTGCGGCGCAGCTCCCGGCGGGCCACCTTGACCAGGCGCTCGATCTCGCTGTCCTGGGCCTTGCCGGTGACATCGGTAAACAGATCCGCCACCTGGTGGCGGGATAGATGGATGGCCGGCATCACCATGTGGGAGGGCCCCTCGTGGCGTAATTGGATGATCCACTCCCCCAGATCGGTCTCGGTGACTTCCAGGCCCTCGGCCTCCAGGTGGTGGTTGAGAAGGGTTTCCTCGGCGGTCATGGACTTGGATTTGACGATGCGCCGGGAGTTGGTCTGTTTGGCGATCCCGGCGATGATGCGGTTGGCCTCATCGGCCGTCGCGGCCAGGTGCACCGTAATGCCGGCCTTTTCCGCGTTGGCCTTGAAGGTCGCGTACAGGGCGTCCAGCTGGCCGATGGCCTGGTCCTTGGCTTCAGCGATCTCATCCACCAGGCTCCGTATGTCGATATCGCCGAAGGCCTTGGCCCGCCCGCTGCGGTAGGCCACGGCGAACTTGTCCAGGGTCTCCCGCAAAAAGGTATTGTCCAGGGCGCCCCGGACCTCTTTCTTATAGGCTTTCAGGTTGCGCGCGGTCTGCATCAGGCGTCCTCCCGGATCAGGATGTGAAGTTCCAGCGGGCCGTGAACCCCCAGGGCCAGCACCCGCTCGATGTCCGCCGTGCGGCTGGCCCCGGTGATAAAGGCGGTATAATCGGGCGCCGCCTGCATGCGCCGCACAAGATCGGCTTCCACCTCGTAGGCGCTCTCCCGCAGGCGGGAGCGGGGCAGCACCGCCACGTGGACCTCGCTCACCATGGTGGCCAGGCGGGTGTCCTCATCGCGGGAATCGATCACCAGGGTGCCGGTGTCGGCCAGGCCGAAGTCGGCATAGGTCAGGCCGATATCGATGCCGGCCAGATGGTCCCGCAGCCCCTCGGTGGTGACCCGGATGCCGCCGGCCCCGCAACGCTCGGTCAACAGATCCAACTCCTCCCGGGGCAGGCCCGGGGCCGCGATCACCTTGATCTGCTTGGTCTCGCACAGATCCGCGGCCGGGGGCGACAGGGACGTCTCGCAGCCCGCCATCAACAACTGGCAGGCTTCCTTGCCCGCGCATAAGGCCACTACATAATCCAAAACCGCCTCCGCCGATCCCACCCGCGTGACAACCGCCGATACGGCCTCGGCTTTTTCCTGAAAACGCTGAGTCAGGGTTTTCGTTGAATCCATGCGATAATCTCCTCTCCCAATGGACGGTCATGGCAACAGAGAGGGGGCGCGGCTGCGGTTGGAGGCGGGCCGTCCATGGCAAACGGGTTATAAGGGTCAAAAATTATTTTGGTATGACCATTTCTAAGGGGAGAGCTACAGATTTGTCAAGGGAATAAAAATCGCTTGCATAGCAGCTACTAATTGCACTATTGGTTCTTTTAATCTGGTTTGCACAGGCCAGGCTTTGGGATTCTGCAAGGTTTATTGGTATGATAAAAATGGGTCATACCAATAAAGTCCGCGGGCTCGTCGCGGACAAAGGAGACGTCATGCAAGCGAAAACCGTCCTCAAAGCATTTGAAGCGGCCGCCGGAGCGGAAAACGTGTTCTCCGATCCGGCCGATCTGGCCACCTATGCCTATGACGCGGCTGTTCTGGACAAGGTCATGCCGGCCGTCGTGGTGCGTCCCACCACCAGCGAGGCCCTGGGGCAGGTCGTGCGTCTATGCAACGAAAACCGGCTGCCCCTGACCGTACGGGGGGCCGGCACCAACCTGAGCGGCGGCACGATTCCGCATCCCGGCGGCGTGGTGGTGGTCACCAACGGCTTCAACCGGATCCTGGAGATCAATACCGAAGATCTCTATGCCCGGGTGCAGCCCGGAGTGGTTACGGCCAAGTTGGCGGCGGCGGTGGAAGCACAAGGCCTGTTCTACCCCCCGGATCCCGGCAGCCAGGCGGTCTCCACCCTGGGGGGCAACGTGGCTGAAAACGCCGGCGGTTTGCGCGGCCTTAAGTATGGTGTGACCCGCGACTACGTCATGGGGCTGGATTTCTTCGACGTGGATGGCGGCCTGGTGAAAACCGGGGGGCGTACGGTGAAATGCGTCAGCGGCTACAACCTGACCGGGCTGATGGTGGCCTCGGAAGGCACCCTGGGGGTTTTCAACGAAATAACACTGAAGCTGATTCCGCCGCCAGCCTATCGCAAATCCATGATGGCGGTGTTTGCCGAAATGGGCCAGGCCTCCGAGGCGGTGGCGGCCATCATTGCCAATCGTGTGGTGCCGGCCACCCTTGAATTCATGGATAATTTCACCATTCGGGCGGTGGAATCCTACAGTCAGGCCGGTCTGCCCCTGGATGCCGGGGCCCTGATGCTGGTGGAATGCGACGGCTACCCGGGGCAGGTGGAGGAAGATGCCGCCAAGGTGGAGTCCATCTGCAAGGAGCTGGGAGCCGAGTCCATTCGTGTGGCCCGGGATGACACCGAGCGCGACAAGGTCTGGGAAGCCCGTCGGGCGGCGTTGTCCGCCCTGGCCAAGGTGAAGCCCACCACCGTTCTGGAAGACGCCACCGTGCCCCGCAGCAAAATTCCGGCCATGATCCGGGCCCTGGAGGCCATCAGCCGCAAGTACGACCTGACTATCGGCACTTTCGGGCATGCCGGGGACGGCAACCTGCATCCCACCATCCTGACCGACCGCCGCGACGCCCGGGAATGGGAGCGGGTGGAAGCGGCCATCGAAGACATTTTTGAAGAGGCCCTGGCCCTGGGGGGCACCCTTTCCGGCGAGCACGGCATCGGCACCGCCAAATCGCGCTTCATGGAAAAGGAAACCAGCCGCGCCACCATCCTCTATTCCCGGCGCATCAAATCCGTCCTGGATCCCAACAATATCCTCAACCCCGGCAAGATCATAGGAGGGACATCATGACGCAAATGCATGCGTTGTCCCGCCTGATGACATCGCTGGAGGACCAGCTGGTGGTCTGCATGAAATGCGGGATGTGCCAGGCGGTATGCCCGCTGTTTGCAGAAACCGGGCGCGAGGCCGATGTGGCCCGGGGCAAGCTGGCCCTGCTGGACGGCCTGTTGCAGCAGATGTTCGACGACCCCGAAGGGGTCAGCCAGCGCCTGAACAAATGTCTGTTGTGCGGCTCCTGCGCCGCCAATTGCCCCAGCGGCGTCAGTGTTTTGGAAATCTTCATCAAGGCCCGGGCCATTTTAACGGGCTTCCAGGGGCTTTCACCGGCCAAAAAGGCCATTTTTCGGGGGATGCTGGCCCATCCCGCGCTTTTCGACAAGCTGGGGGAGTGGGGGGCCAAGTTCCAGAAGGTGCTCACCAAACCGGTCAATGAGGTGGTCGGGACCTCGTGTGCCCGCATCATGTCCCCCCTGATCGGAAAGCGCCATTTTCGCCCCCTGGCAGCGGTTCCCTTTCACAAACGGGTCCCCTCCCTGGATACGCCGGCCGGGGCGGCCGGGCTCAAGGTGGCCTTCTATGTGGGCTGCCTGGCCGACAAGATTTTTCCCGAGCTGGCCCAGGCCACGGTGGATGTTCTGGCCCATCACGGGGTGGGCGTCTTCATGCCGGCCAACCAGGCCTGCTGCGGCATACCGGCCATATCTTCCGGCGATACGGACACCTTTCAGCGCTTGGTGCGCCACAACATCCAGAAGCTGGAAGCCGGGGCCTATGACGCCCTGGTGACAGCCTGCGCCACCTGTACGTCCACCATCAAAGAGGTCTGGCCCATGATGACGGCGACAGACCCCGGCTTGCAGGCAGGCGCCCGGCGACTGGCCGATAGGACCTTTGATATCAGCCAGTTTCTGGTATCCAAGCTCGGCCTTGCAGGGGAGGAAAAGACCGATGAGGATATGCCCGTCACCTATCACGACCCCTGCCATCTGAAGAAATCGTTGAAGGTGTGGGCCGAGCCCCGGACGCTCATCAATGCCAGCCGGGGGTATCGCTTGCAGGAAATGCCCGAGTCCGACTGGTGCTGCGGCATGGGCGGCAGTTTCAATATCCAGTACTATAACCTATCGGGCCGCATCGGGGAGCGCAAACGTAACGCCATTCGCGCCACCGGTTGCGGCATCGTGGCCACCGGCTGCCCGGCCTGTATGATGCAGATATCCGATATGCTCTCCCAGGGGGGCGATGCGCTGCGGGTGACGCATCCGGTGGAACTCTATGCGGAGTCTCTGAGGCGCAAATGAAAACGGCATTGAAGCCCATCCGGGCCAAGCGGGTCTCCGATCAGGTCTTTGAACAATTGCGGGATCTCATCTACCGGGGGGAGCTCAAACCGGGCGACCAGGTGATGCCCGAACGGGATTTGTCCCTTGCCCTGGGGGTCAGCCGCACCACGGTGCGCCACGCCATCAACAAACTGGTGGTGCTGGGGTTGCTGGAGCACCAGCAGGGCCAGGGTACTTACGTGCGCCCCCCGGAGGTCCGGGATCGGCACCCCCTGGCCCTGGCCTTGGAAAATGAGGGCGCCAGTCTGGAGGACTTGCTTGAAGTCCGCATGGGCTTGGAGTGCAATGCGGCCGCCCTGGCCGCTCATCGGGCCAGCGGGGAGCATATCGACGTCCTTCAGGAGAGTCTGGAGAAGATGGAGACCGCCTTCCGGGAAAAGGGGCACAACATCGATCCGGCGGTGGATGCCGTTTTTCACATGGCCATCGCCCATGCCACCAAGAACCCGGTCCACATCCACCTCATGAAACATTTTCACGACCTGCTGTTCATGGGGATCAAAGAAAATCTGCGGATGCTCTACGAAGACCCCCGCAACATCGATGCCGTGGTGGAGCAGCACCGGGCCATTTTCCAAGCCATCCAACGCCGGGACCCGGACATGGCCTCCAGCGCCATGCGGATTCACATCCGCTTCGTGATGCTGTTTTTCCGGGACCACCATCGCAAGGCGTTTCTGGGAAAGGTGCGTGCGCCGGCGACGGTGTGAAGAATTGTAGGTCAGCTTTCTGGAATGGCGATGGTCAGGAAGAGGTCATGTCTCGCCGTCGCCCGAACTCACGCCGAAGGGATCGTAAGCAAAAGCGCCGGCTCGTCGAAGAAGCATCAGTGGCCCACCGACAGCATTTGCAAACCATTTACGCTTGTTTGGCGCTGTGTAACGATCCCTAAGCCGTTCAGACAGCGTCCGCCGTCAGACAACCTCTTCCCCCCGTATTCGGCGGATCCGAAGCTGACCTCGCAGTTGATGCCGGACGGCCCTTGCTTTTTTTGAAGGGAGGTCTTTGATCACCTTCTGGTTCGAAGGCGAACAGCTTGGAAGGTGCGAATGATTATAGCAGCCCTTCGAAGAAGTCGTTGCCCTTGTCGTCGATCAGGATGAAGGCGGGGAAGTCTTTCACCGTAATCATGTAGATCGCCTCCATGCCCAGCTCCGGGAAGGCGACGACTTCCACGTTGGTGATGCATTCCTTGCCCAGACGGGCCGCCGGACCGCCGATGGAGCCCAGGTAGAAGCCGCCGTACTGCTGGCAGGCGTTCAGGACCTGCTTGGAGCGGTTGCCCTTGGCCAGCATGACCATGGAAGCCCCGCGGGCCTGAAAAAGGGGCACATAGGGGTCCATGCGGGCGGCCGTGGTGGGACCGAAAGCGCCGGAGGCATAGCCCGGCGGGGTCTTGGCCGGTCCGGCATAGTAGATGATGTGGTTCTTGATATAGTCCGGCAGCGCTTCGCCCCGATCGAGCATTTCTTTTAGCTTGGCATGGGCGATGTCCCGGGCCACCACGATTTTGCCGGTCAGCAGGAGGGGGGTGGCCACCGGGTACTGGGTGAGGGTGGCCCGGATGGCCTCCATGGGCTGGTCGAGGTCGATGGCCACAGCATCGTTCATGGCCAGGCCGGGTTCCGGCAGAAAACGGGCCGGATCGGTGTCGAGCTTTTCGAGGAAGACGCCCTCGGGGGTGATCCTGGCCTTGATGTTGCGGTCGGCGCTGCAACTGACGCCGATGCCGATGGGGCAGGAGGCGCCATGGCGCGGCAGCCGGACGATGCGCACATCGTGGCAGAAGTACTTGCCTCCGAACTGGGCCCCGATGCCCAGCTCGCGGGAAATCTGCAGGACCTGCTCCTCCAGGTCGATATCCCGGAAGGCCTGTCCGCCGGCACTGCCCTGGGTGGGCAAGGCGTCGAGGTAGCCGGCCGAGGCCAGCTTGACGGTTTTAAGGGTCATCTCGGCCGAGGTGCCCCCGATCACGATGGCCAGGTGGTAGGGCGGGCAGGCGGCTGTCCCCAGGCTTTTCATTTTGGCCGTAATATAAGGGATCAGGGTGTCGGGATTCAGGACGGCCTTGGTTTCCTGGTAGAGATAGGTCTTGTTGGCCGAACCGCCGCCCTTGGCCACGAAGAGGAATTTGTAGCTGTCCCCGGGGGTGGCGTAAAGTTCGATCTGGGCCGGCAGGTTGCAGGCCGTATTCTTTTCCTCGAACATGCTCAAGGGGGCGTTCTGGGAGTAGCGCAGGTTGTTGCGCGTGTAGGCGTTGAAAACCCCCCGGGCGATGGCCGCTTCATCGGCGTCGCCGGTGGTCCATACCTGCTGGCCCTTTTTCCCCATGACGATGGCCGTGCCGGTGTCCTGGCACATGGGGAATTCCCCTTCGGCCGCGATGACGGCGTTCTTGAGCATTTCCAGGGCGACGAAGCGGTCGTTCTGGGAGGCTTCCGGGTCGTCGAGGATGCGTCCCAGGGATTCGAGATGGCGGGTCCGGTAGAGGTGGGACACGTCCCGGAAGGCTTCTTCCGTCAGGGCGGTCAAGGCTTCCGGTCGAATGATCGTGATATCCCGGCCCTCGAAGGTGCCTTTCGTGATACCGTCCCGGGTGATGAGGCGGTATTCGGTGTCGTCCTTTCCCAGCGGGAACATGTCCTGGTAGTTGAATTCGGTCATCGCGAGAACTCCTCCTTGTAAAAAAGCCCCCGCATCGTGCGGCGGCTGAATTTTTGGACAGCATCGGCTCCGCCGACCGCGCAATAGGCCAACCCCTTCGTTCAGCAAACCGGGTTTTGCCGTGGCCGATGATTCATCCCGGCAGCGGTCCGTCAGGCGGCATCCAGGATGTGGCGCATTTTTTCGCTGAGCTGTTTCATGTTAAAGGGCTTTTGGATAAAGTCATTGCAGCCCCGCTCCAAAATCTCCGATGCCTCGCCGCTGATGCTGTAGCCGCTTGAGAGAAGCACCTTGATATCCGGGTTGATTTTTTTCAATTGATCGTAGGTTTTGCCTCCGCCCATATCCGGCATGATCATGTCCAGGATGACGAGATCGATTTCCTTCTCGTGGTCTTTGTAGGCCGCCAGGGCTTCCAGTCCATTGCGGGCCGTGATGACTTTGTAGCCCAGTTCGTGCAATATCTCTTCGCCCACTTCCATGGTGATGTCTTCGTCATCCACCAGCAGAATGGTTTCACTGCCCTGTCGCAGTTCGCGCGGCTTCCGGGCCTCTTGTTCGACAACCTTGTCGGAGGCCGGCAGATAGAGGTTGAAGGTCGTGCCACGCCCCTTTTCGCTGTAGACGTTGATGTGGCCGCCGTGGTTCTTGATGATGCCGTAGGCCGAGGCCAGTCCGAGGCCGGTGCCGCGTCCCATCTCTTTGGTGGTGAAGAAGGGTTCGAAAATGCGCTCCTGGGTGGCCTGATCCATCCCGACGCCGGTGTCGACCACCGAGAGCTTGACATAGCGGCCGGGTTCCACCTTGTAGGGCGCCTGGTAGGTGTCGTCCAGTTCCACGTCTTCACTAAGGAGATGCAGGTCGCCGCCGCCCGGCATGGCCTGCCAGGCATTGACAAAGAGGTTGAGCAGGACCTGCTCGATCTGGCCGCGATCCACGTCCACCGGCCAGGTGTCCCGAAGATGCGAGGTGTGGATGTGGATTTCCTTCTTCGTGCGGCCGAACATCTGGGCGCTCTGGCTCACAAGCTCTCCCAGGGCGGTGGTTTTTACATTGTATTTGCCGCCCCGGGCAAACCCCAGCAGCTGTTTGGTCAGTTCCGAGCCGTTCTGGATGTATTTTTCGATATTTTTCAGCTTCTCGTAATGGGCGTGATCCGGCTCGATGCGGGCCAGCATGAGGGAGGCATTGCCCAGGATACCCATCATGATGTTGTTGAAGTCGTGGGCAATGCCGCTGGCCAGGGTGCCGACGGCCTCCATCTTCTGGGCCTGCTGCAGCTGCGCCTCCAGGCGTCGTTTTTCCCTCTCGACCCGCAGGCGCTCGGATACGTCCCGGCCCACGACGCGAAACCCGACGGGTTCCCCTTTGGGGTCTCGGATAAGCGAAGCGGAAAGCTCCAGCGTGACCTCCGATTCATCGGGCCGGATGATTTCATAATTCGAAACGGGTTGGGATTCCCCGGTGAGATAAATGTGGTTGAAGGCGTGGGAGAGCCGATCGGCGCTTTTTTTGCCTGCCAGGTCGCGGTTGTTCACACCGATCAGTTTGGCGGCCGGGCGGTCGGTCATGCGGCAGAGGGCGCCGTTGACGAAGGTCAGGGTGCCTTGCAGGTCGACCTCGAAATACCCCTCCTCCATGCTCTCGATGATGGTGCGATACTTGGCTTCGCTGTCCTGCAGCTGGGCGTCCGATTCCCGGCGCTTGTTGATGGTGTACTGGACGTGGGAACCGAAGATGGCAAACAGGCACAGCACGAAGATGCGGCTCCAGCTGTTGTAGGAATCGGTGCCGGTCAAGCGCTGGAGGAAATCGGCGCCCGGTGTGGAGAAAAAATAGAAGAGGGATTCCAGCAGCCAATAAACCGCGGCCAGGGCGATGCCGGTCAGCACCATGGATTCGGAGAGGTTTTTGCTTTTGGGGAATTTCAGTGCCATGCCGTCGCCAGTTCAGGATGAGGATCATTCATTTTATAAGCAAAAGTCCGGGATGAGTCAATCATGGCCGCGTGATTGATTACAGGCCCCATAACGGGGGGGGCCTCACAGGTCTGCCAGGCGTCCATGCTCGGCCAGGGCGGCCAACTGGTCCCGGTCCAGAAGGCCGATCTCCCGGCCGTTGACGCGGATCAGTCCCTTGGACGACATGCGGTTCAGGATTCGTGAAAGGGTTTCGGGAATCGTGCCGATAATGCTGGCCAGCTGGGCTTTGGAGATGTTGAGCGCCAGGCGCTCCGCGCCTTGCTTCTCGTCGCTGAGATAGAGCAGATAGGACGCCAGGCGAGCCGGGACTTCCTTGAGGGAGATGCTTTCGATCTGCACTGTAAATTCCCGCAGGCGATTGGACAGGATGGCCAGCATGTTGAGGGCCAGGGTGGGGCGGGCCCGGATAAGGTCCACAAAAGCCCGGCGCGGGAAAAACAGCAGGCGGCTTTCGGTGATGGCCTGGGCGTTGGCCGGAAAGGAGTCGCCGGCAAACACCGCCACCTGTCCCAGGGGTTCTCCGCTGCCCAGGATGTGCAGGATTTGCTCCTTGCCTTCGGGGGACATTTTGAACACCTTCACGCTGCCGGTGAGGATAAGAAAAAAACCGCGTCCCTCCTCGCCGTCGCTGAAGACCAACTGGTTGCGCTGATAGGTGCGCTCGGAGGCGATCTGCCGGATGCTTTGGAGTTCCTCGTCGGACAATCCTTTGAAAAACAGGATGTTGGCAATCAATTGACGGATATCTGTTTCCACTGTGTTCCTCGCTGGGAGCAGCCTTCGGGAGATCATGCCGAGCCGATGATGCGTCACGTCTTAGATCAGAAAGATTGACTTAAGTCAATTTCCCGAGCCCAAAGGTGTGGTATCGTCTAAAAAATGAACAGCATTTATATATTGACATTTAATCGGCAATGAGGATATGCATGACGTAACGGCGGATACACTTGTCTCCACGCCGATCCAACTCTGCAGTTTTTTCCGGTTTCCGGGATACATCAATTCAACATGGCCCTTGGGCCCTCTTGCTATGCCATATGACCGCCTAGCAGAACGCTTTCAGCCGCAGGACACCCCGCAGGATGTCTTGAACGGATTTACCGTCACCACGGCAGGTACGGATCATGAAAAAAAAGTATATTATCGCAGGATCCCTCATTGTCCTGGGCATTCTTTTAGCGTTTCCCCTTTTCAGCATGACCTACTACACCATGGTGCGTACCTCCACCCCGCAGTTTTGCTCGTCCTGCCACGAAATCGGTTTTGCTTACAATACCTGGAGAACCTCCACCCACGTCAACAATGGCCAGGGCTTCGTCGCCGTCTGCATGGACTGCCATCTTCCCGCCCCACAAAACACGTTCGACTTTTTTTACGCCAAGACCTTCCACGGTCTCAAAGACGTGGCGGCGCATTTCCTCATGGGCCCGTACAATCACGAGGAGAGCCGGGAAAAGGCCTACGCCTCCATCAAAAACGATCAATGCCTGAAATGTCACCAAAACCTCATCTATATGCCCTATAAACGCGGGGCCATGCTGGCCCATCGGTCGGTCCTCTATCCCCGGCCGGGGTATGAGCTGAGCTGTTTTGATTGCCACCGGAACCTGGTGCATAACGAGAAGCCTTATTACAACTATAAAACGTGTGGTTAGCGGCTGTCCTCAAAAGCATTTTGGTCACACGCGTCCGATCAGGCGCTTTAACTGCGGTGGGCTTTTATCCAGCATACAAGGAGGGGCGAGCAGTGAAAAAGGAACGCATAGCAATGATGTGGGTGGCGATGCTTCTGATTTTGGGGGGTTGGCACTCCCAAGTCGCCGCCGAGGAACCGCAAGCCACGAATTTCCCCAAAGCCAAAGAGTTTCGTATCGAGCGCGGCATGTCCCCGGCGGCCCAGGCCTGTATCGAATGTCACAAGGCGGAAAGCCCCGCGATTTTCGTGGATTGGTCCATGAGTCTTCACGCCAAGGCCAACATCACCTGTCTGGACTGCCATCAGGCCGAAGCGACCGACTTGGACGTAAGCCAGCAGCACTTCAAGCAGTATGAACGGACCGACACGCCCTGGGGCAAGGCCGAGTACCGGGCGCCGGTGTCCGCGGTGGTGACCCCCAAGGATTGCTCCCGTTGCCATCCGGATGAAGTCAAGCAGTACGGCCAAAGCAAGCATGCGCACACCCTGGAGATCATTTGGAAAATCGACCCCTGGCTGAATGCCGGCCTGAACAGCGATGTCGAGCGGGGAACCGGCTGCTATCATTGCCATGGCACGGTATTGAAGACAAAAGACGGCCAGTTGGACCCCTTGACATGGCCCAACGTAGGGGTGGGAAGACGCAACATGGACGGCAGCCTCGGCAGTTGCAGCAGCTGTCATACCCGGCACCGGTTCTCCGTCATGGACGCCCGCAAACCGGAAGCCTGCGGCCAGTGCCACCTCGGTCCCGACCATCCCCAGATCGAGATTTACAAGGAATCCAAACATGGCGACATTTATGACGCCTTCGGCCAGGATTATAACTGGGACGCCGCACCGGGGACCTGGACGCCGGGCGTGGACTACCGCGGTCCCACCTGCGCGTCGTGCCACATGTCAGGGTCCGGCAAGGTGTTGACCTCCCACAACGTCGGCGAACGCCTTTCCTGGGAGCTCCAGGCGCCTCTCACGATTCGCCCGTCCGAGTTCAAACCCTTTCCATCGCCCACCAACTGGGAGGTGGAACGAGGCAAAATGAAGGATGTCTGCCTTCAGTGCCATGGACCGGAGTGGGTGAACGACCACTTTATCAAGCTGGACAAGGTGGTCATGGACTATAATGACGTTTACTTCAAACCGATGAAGAAGAAACTGGACGAACTCTACGCCAAGAAACTGATGGATCCCCAAAAGTTTTTTACGGAGCCGCTCTTTTTCGAATTCTATGAGCTATGGCACCATGAAGGCCGACGGGCCCGCATGGGGACGGCCATGATGGCGCCGGACTATACCTGGTGGCATGGTTTTTATGAATGTAAGAAGCGCTATGTCCACTTCATGAAGGAAGCCGACGACCTTCTGAAAAATAACCAAAAAGCCTATGAAGCCCCGGTGTTTCCGGGATCGGGCGGCGACACCCAGAAACCGCCCGAGATTTTCGGCAAAGCGGAATAGGGCCGGGGTCGTATCCGGTTTGACAAGGTTAACAATATACGCGTGGGGGGCAGGGGCGTAACGCTTCGGCCCCCCATGCGTTGGTTCGTGTTGCGTTTCCCTCTAGCGATCACTGGGCGGAAAAGCGATGCGCTTTCATTCGCTTGCGGGCCAGCGCGAGAAACCGGCACCCTATACTTCCCCGCACCCCGCCCGTACCCCTCCTGATGCGACCGGGTAGGAGCGCTTGCCCCCCCCCAGCGCCTTGATTACACCGTCGATACCCAAGCCTTTCCCGTTTTTTTGAGGATCTGAAGGGAAAGTTGACTTACGTCAATGCGCTTTTACAGTCATGGGGATAGATAGGCGGACAGGATGAACGAAAAGGACGACAGTCAAAGCGGTTAACCCATATCCTCGAGGAGGCATTCCATGTTTTGTTTTCAATGCGAACAGACGGCCAAAGGCGAAGGTTGTACCAAAATCGGCGTGTGCGGCAAGACGCCGGACACGGCAGCCCTGCAGGATCTTTTGATATATGCGGTCAAGGGGCTCGCGGTGGTGGCCCGGGCCGGGGTCAAAGCCGGCCTGCGGGACAGCGCCGTGGATCGATTTGTCTGCGAAGCGATTTTTTCCACCCTGACCAATGTGGATTTCGATCCGGACCGCTTTGTGGCCCTGATCAAAGAAGCCGTGCGGCTGCGGGACGGATTGGCGGCCAAGGTCAAAGCGGCCGGCGGGCAGGTGGACGAGCGCCAGGCGGCCGTCACCTTTATGCCGGAAGCCACACGGGAAGACATGGTCGCCCAGGGGGGAAAGGTGGGCGTTCCCACGGGGCCGGATGTCAACGTGGATATCCGTTCCCTGCAGGAGCTTCTGGTTTACGGCATCAAAGGCCTGGCCGCATACGCGGACCATGCCCGGATCCTGGGGCAGGAAGACCCGGCCATCTACAATTTCATTTACGAGGCCATGGCCGCCACCCTTGACGACAGCCTCGGAGTGGACGACCTGGTGGGGCTGGCGCTCAAATGCGGCGAGGTGAACCTGCGGGCCATGGAGCTCCTGGATGCCGGCAACACCGGCACTTACGGCCACCCGGTGCCCACCAAGGTGCCCCTGGGGGCCAAACAGGGCAAGGCCATCCTGGTCTCGGGGCACGATCTCAAGGATCTCGAGGACATCCTCAAGCAGACCGCAGGCAAGGGCATCAACGTCTATACCCACGGCGAGATGCTGCCCTGCCACGGGTATCCGGGGCTCAAAAAATTCCCCCATTTCTACGGACACTACGGCACCGCCTGGCAGAACCAGGCCAAGGAATTCGCCGCCTTCCCGGGCGCTATCCTCATGACCACCAATTGCATTCAGCGCCCGGCGGAAAGTTACAAGGACAACATTTTCACCACCGGCCTGGTGGGCTGGCCTGGGGTGCAGCACATCGCCGACAAGAACTTCGCCCCGGTGATTGAGAAAGCCCTGGCCATGCCGGGTTTCAGCGCGGATACGCCCGGCAAGGAGGTCATGGTGGGTTTCGGCCACAATGCCGTCCTGGGGGTGGCCGGACAGGTGGTCGAGGCCGTCAAGAACAAGGCCATCCGGCACTTCTTCCTGGTGGGGGGCTGCGACGGGGCCAAGACCGGCCGCAACTACTACACCGAACTGGTGGAGAAGATCCCCGCCGACTGCGTCGTGCTGACCCTGGCCTGCGGCAAGTTCCGTTTCTTCGACAAGGATCTGGGGGACATCGGCGGCATTCCGCGCTTGCTCGATATCGGTCAATGCAACGATGCCCATTCGGCGATTCAGATCGCGGTGGCCCTGGCCGGGGCGTTTGACTGCGGCGTGAACGATTTGCCCCTGTCCATGATTCTGTCCTGGTACGAACAGAAAGCCTGTGTGATCCTGCTTTCCCTGCTGCATTTGGGGATCCGGGATATCCGTCTGGGACCCAGCCTGCCGGCTTTCATTTCGCCCAACGTGCTGGATGTGCTGGTGAAAAACTTCAACATCATGCCCATTGGTACGCCGGACGAGGATTTGAAGGCCATCCTGGGATAGGGCGCCGGACTGGCATGCGGTTAGATCGGTATTATCATAGACGGGCGGCCGGCCAACCTTCCCGGCCGCCCTCCAGGCAGACGTTCAACAGGAGGATAGGGCGATGAAATGCCCGGGTCAGGACATGCAATTCTGGAAGGCGGGGGATATTTTCGAAGTGGAATGCCCCCATTGCGGCCGTACCGTGGAGTTTTTCAAAGACGACACCGCCCGGCGCTGCGGTCACTGCGGCCATCGCTTTGCCAACCCCAAGATGGATTTCGGCTGTGCCGCCTATTGCCCCTATGCCGAACAATGCATCGGCGACCTGCCGCCCGAGGTGGCCGCCCAGCAGGAAAGCCTGCTCAAGGACAAGGTGGCGGTCGCCGTCAAACAATATTTCGGCCGGGATTTCCGGCGCATCGGCCATGCTTCCCGCCTCGCCCGTTACGCCGAACAAATCGCCCGGGCGGAAAAGGCCAACCTGGCGGTGGTGCTGGCCGCCGCCTTTCTGCTGGATGTGGATGACGCCGGCCCGGAGCAGGTGCACGATGGTGTTGCCAGCGCCAGCAGCGGAAATGGGACGGCTGTGGCGCGGGCTATTCTGGATCGGGTCCATGCCCGCCAGGATATGGCGGATGCGGTCTGTGATTTGATCCGGCGGGTGCGGGACGCCGACGGCGAGACGTCCTGCGATCTTGGCGTCATGCGCGATGCCGTGTTGCTGGCCGAGCTGGAAGAGCAGAAACGGGACGGGACACTGAAAGAGGACAGCCTGCCCAAGACGTTGACGGCCTGTCGCACCGTCGCCTGCCAGAAGCAGGCCGAGGCCCTGATAAACGCTTGAAAGCGGATTGGATGAGGTAGCTACCATGAAAATCGTTCGAAAAATCATTGAAATCGATGAAGAGCGCTGCGACGGCTGCGGCCAGTGCGTCACCGGGTGTGCGGAAGGGGCCCTTGCCATTATCGACGATAAGGCCCGCGTGATTTCGGACAATTTGTGCGACGGTCTGGGGGCCTGCATCGGGGAGTGCCCCACCGGCGCCCTGCAGATCGTGGAACGTGAAGCTGATGAGTTCGACGAAGGCGCGGTCGAGAAGCACCTGGAGGAGCAGCCCCGCGAACAGATGGTCGGTACACCGGTTGTAGGCGGCGGATGCCCGTCGGCCGGCATCAAAATGTTCACCCCGCAGGCCCAGGATGCCGGGTCGCCGCACAAAGCGGACGGGGCCGATGCGGCTTCCGCCCTGTCCCACTGGCCGATCAAACTTCGTCTGGTACCCCCCCATGCACCGTTTTTAAAGGGGGCGGACCTGTTGGTCCTGGCGGATTGCGGCGCCATTGCTTTCCCCACCCTGCATCGCGATTTGCTGCAGGGCCGGGTGGTGCTGGCGGGTTGTCCCAAATTTGATGATCTGGCCCTTTACGAGGAGCGGCTTACCCAGATTTTCAGACAGGCGAGCATCCGGACCATCACCGTGGCCCGGATGGAGGTCCCCTGCTGTGCCGGACTGCAGGCCCTGGTGCTGAAATGCCTTAAAACATCCGGCGCGGATATCCCGGTGGAGGAAATCGTGATTTCCGCCACGGGCCGGCGGGTGGACACATCCCGTCGACTGGCATAGCGGCATCGGGACCGGAGGCATGGCTTTTCCCGGTCCCGGTGCGCCATAACTCAAAACTTGCAAGTCCTGCCCGAGTCTGCTATTACTGGCTCTGCTTGGAAGCCGACTGCGCAGCGGGTGTCAGCATCCGTTATTGGGCGCCATCCCCTCTATTCCCTATTGCCTATTCAATCAGTGAGTCCAGGCTTCTGGTTCATCCGTAAAAATTGTCTCGTATTGTTATGTTTATGAGACAACTTGTCTCACATTAACGCCATTGTTGCTACAGATCGCGGATCGGCCGGCATGGCGTCCGGTTTTAGGAGCCATCTCACTATTCAGGTGGTCGAACCGGTTGGCTGTTGTGTATCAAAAAGACAGTCGGACGGTGTCGAGGCGTTCTCACCGGAAAGCCATTTTTTGGAATTAGTAGATTAAATTCAGTATGTTGAGGATTTCTTTTTTCAATGGCATGCCATTTGAAATAAAGGCAGGCACAATGACGGCCGATGGCGTCCCAAGGTGTTTCGCTATCGGGTGTCTTTATAGGAGCCTGGCCATCCTTGAAGCCCTGCAACCAAAACATTCTTAAGACGTTTCACCTCGTGGAGCAGATGATCGCCCTGGCGGACCGAGGCGACGAGGACCGTGAAGATGTCGGGTGCGGCGTCTTGTACGGTGTCCTTCGAGATGCCGCCTATAAATTGAAGCGTATGGCCGAAGAAGAAAAGCGGTCGCATCAGGAAAAGGGATGGTGGCCGCTGGAGAAATGATGCCCTGATCGATTTCAGATGCATCTCATTGTTAATTAAATTCACACCAAATGCTTGAGGAGGATGACAAGTGCCAACGTTGAAAGGAAGCCAGACCGAGAAGAACCTGATCACCGCATTCGCCGGGGAATCCCAGGCACGCAACCGTTATACCTATTTTGCCAAGCAGGCCAAAAAAGACGGCTACGTTCAGGTTGCACAGATCTTTGACGAAACGGCCAGCCAGGAAAAAGAGCACGCCAAACGGTTTTTCAAATTTCTCGAAGGGGGCGAAGTCGAGGTGGTGGCCGCCTTCCCGGCCGGTGTTATCGGCGGGACTTACGACAATCTGATGGCTTCGGCCGATGGTGAACGTTACGAATACACGGAAATGTATCCGGGATTTGCCAAAGTAGCCCGCGGAGAGGGCTTCGATGCGATTGCCATGGTAATGGAAATGGTGGCGGTGGCCGAGAAACAGCACGAAAAACGCTATGTCGAGCTGGCCGGCAACCTGAAGGCGGACCGTGTCTTCAAACGGGAGCAGACCGTCAAGTGGCGCTGCCTGAACTGCGGCTACGTGGCCGAGGGCCTTGAGGCGCCGGAAATGTGCCCGGCCTGTGCCCATCCCCAGGCCTACTTCGAGCTGCTGGGTGAAAACTGGTAGCCGTCCCATACCGACATTCTGCATCCTTGCCCGCCCGGGGGATGCGGAATGCGTCAACGGGGTCACGCAAGATCCCAGCCAACCCATAAGGAGAGAAAAAATGGCCGAACGCTATGAGATTTACAAGTGTGATCTCTGCGGCAACATCGTCGAAGTCCTGCATGGCGGCGCCGGAGAACTGGTTTGCTGCGGGCAGCCCATGAAGCTTTTTACTGAAAATACGGTCGATGCCGCCAAAGAAAAGCATGTACCGGTGGTTGAAAAAGTCGACGGTGGCTTTAAGGTCAAGGTGGGCTCGGTGGCTCACCCCATGGAAGAGAAGCACTACATCGAATTCATCGAGATCATCGCCGACGGCAAGATTTACCGGCAGTATCTCAAACCGGGCGACGCGCCCGAGGCGGTGTTCACTATCGCCGCCAAAAACGTGACGGCTAGAGAGTATTGCAATCTGCACGGGTTGTGGAAAGTCTAACGGGACGATCCACACTTGCGCTACTGCGTAGCAGAGCCGACGGGATCCGACATATCCTGCGGAGCGCCGGCATCGCTGACCTGATATCGGACGCTCCGCCGAGGACCCCGCGGCGGGGAGGTGGCTCATGACCATATGGAAATGTTCCCAATGCGGCTACACCGTCAAACAGGAAAAACCCCCGGAACCGTGTCCCTCTTGCGGCGAGAAGTGTGAGTTTCTCAATGCCACTTGCTACACGCCCGATTGCCGCGACCAGGAGATCGACAAACGGATCCGCTAAAAGGAGAATGACACCATGGGCAGGGCATTGATTGTCTACACCACCCGTACGCAGGAAACCCGGCAGATCGCGGATTTGATCGCGGAAGGTATCCGCTTTTCCGGCCATGAGGCCGTTGTCCAGGACGTGAAGGACATCAAAAAGGCAGAAGATCTGTCGGGCTATGACGCTTATCTATTCGGTTCGCCGACGTATCACGGCGAGATGATCCAGCCCATGAAGACCTTTCTTTTTCTGGCGGAAAAGGCGGATCTGGAAAACAAGGTGGGGGGGGCCTTCGGCGCTCATGGGTGGAGCACGGAAGCCCAGGAACGGATCTACCAGACCATGAAAACGGTTTTCAAGATGGATATGGTCAGCGGTCCGCTCCTGCTGAAATCCGCCAGCCTCGGGGGCGGCCTCCAGATGGCCCAGGACTACGGACGCGACATCGCCAAGAAGATGACCTGAATCTTCCCGGCACGGGGCCCACAGCCCCCTGAACAGCAGACACCACGACCACAAGGAGGAACCATGACAACACCTCAACATTGCCCCGGATATGAGAACTTTCGCAATCTGAAATCCTTTTCCTGCAAATGCCCCGAATGCGGCAGCGAGATCGAAATTTTTTCGGATGAATTTGACCGCAAACACCTGTGCAAAGGGTGCGGCAAACCGATCGATTTCACCCAGTGTGAGCTGACCGGAGAGGCTCGGAGCTCATCCCCTCGCTGACGTCGACCTTCACTCCGCCGTGAGGTCACCTTCCCGGCGGAGGATGCCATTCTGTCGCCAGACCGGCGGGCCGGATAGGGCCTGCACCCGGTACAGGGGATGTGTCCCCCTGATTTATGGAGGAGCTGTCAATGGATGTGGTCACGCTATCGCGGTTGCAATTTTATGCAACATCGGCCTTTCACTTCCTTTTTGTCCCCCTGACATTAGGGCTGAGCTGGATCGTCGCTTACATGGAAACGAAGTACGTCCGCACCGGCGATGAAACCTACCTGGCCATGACCAAGTTCTGGGGGAAGATCTTTCTCATCAATTTTGCGGTGGGGGTCGTCACCGGTATCACCCTGGAATTTCAGTTTGGCACCAACTGGTCGATCTATTCGGCCTATGTGGGTGATATTTTCGGCTCCCTGCTGGCGATCGAAGCCACAGCCGCCTTTTTTCTGGAATCCACCTTTATCGGGATCTGGATTTTCGGCTGGCAAAAACTTTCCCGGAAAGCCCATGCCATCGTTGCCTGGCTGGTGGCCATCGGCTCCAATCTCTCCGCCGTCTGGATTCTGATTGCCAATTCCTGGATGCAGCACCCCGTGGGCTATACCATTCGCAACGGCCGGGCGGAACTGACCGACTTTTTTGCCGTCATCACCCAGCAGTTTGCCGTCCTGCAAATCATCCATGTGCTGAGCAGCGCTTTTGTGCTGGCCGGATTCCTCATCATGGGGGTCAGCGCTTACCATCTTCTGAAAAAGCAGAGCATCGATTTTTTCACCCGCTCCTTCAGGATCGGCCTGATGTGCGGCCTGGTGGGGTCCCTGGTGGTGGCCATTCAGGGTGATTTCCATGCCAAGGATGTCACCGCCAAACAGCCGGTCAAACTGGCCGCCATGGAATCCCTTTGGGAAACTACCCGACAGGCGCCGATTTACCTGTTCGCGATCCCGGATGAGGAGAACGGCCGCAACGCGGTCGAATTCCTGCCCATTCCGGGCGCCTTGAGTTTCCTGGGCTATGGCGACTTCAACGCCGAGGTCAAGGGGCTGAACGAATTCCCCCGGGATGAACGCCCGCCGGTTCTGCCTGTCTTTCTGGCCTTCCGGGGCATGGTGATCCTGGGGACCTATTTTATCCTGGTCACGATCGTGGCGTTCATCCGGCGCAAAAAGTTGTTGGAAAGTCCGCTCCTGCTGAAACTATTGCTGTTCTCCATCCCATTGCCCTATATCGCCATCCAATTGGGGTGGGTGGTGACCGAACTGGGGCGCCAGCCCTGGATCGTCTGGGGAATGCTGCGCACGAGCGCAGCGGGCTCACCGATCGCCGTCAGCCAGGTGGTCACAACCCTCGTGGGCTTCACCCTGGTCTACACGCTGCTGGGCGTTGCCGGCTATTACTTAATTTTTCAGCACGCGAAACAGGGCCCGGCATCAGCGGCCGCCTGAGCCGGCGGACGACACCGGCCTGCGGCAGCATGTTATCTGGAATCACTTTCGTTTGAGAGGGCGTAATGGATCTACAGGCAATTTGGTTTTTTCTCTGGGGACTATTGTGGGCGGTCTTTTTCATGACCGACGGATTCGATTTCGGCGTCGGCACACTGTATCCCTTCCTGGGCAAGACGGATGAAGAAAAGCATACCATGATCGCGGCCATCGGCCCCCTGTGGGACGGCAACGAGGTCTGGCTGATATCGGCCGGCGGTGTCACGTTTGCCGCTTTTCCCCTGGTGTATTCGGTCATGTTTTCCACGCTCTATTCCGCCTTGATGCTGATTCTCTTCAGCCTTATTCTGCGGGGCGTATCCTTCGAATTCCGCAACAAGGTCGAGGACCCGCGCTGGAAGCGCGTCTGGGACACCTGCATTTTTGTCGGGAGTGCCGGACCGGCGCTGCTTTTCGGGGTGGCGTTCGCCAACATTTTCCAGGGTATTCCCTTTGACGGCGACGGCATCTACCATGGATCCCTTTTCACCCTGCTGAACCCTTACGGGCTGCTGGGGGGCGTGCTCTTCGTCGTGCTGTTTCTCCAGCACGGCGCATTGTGGCTGGGGATCAGGACCCGTGCGGCCCTCCAGGCCCGGGCCACGCGATTGGCCGCCCTACTGTGGCCCTTGGTGGTCGTGGTGGCGGTGGCCTTTTTGGTGGCAAGCTGGTTCAAAACCAATCTTTACGCCAACTACTTGGCGCACCCGGCGCTGTTTGCCGTGATCGCCGTGACCGTATTGGCGCTTTTGGCCGTGAGGGTTTTTATCGCCCGTCAGGCCTGGTTTAAGGCCTGGTTCGCTTCGGCTGTGACCATTGTCGGCGCCACCTTTTTCGGGGTCATCGGGCTGTTTCCGAATCTCTTTCCCTCCAGCCTGGACGCCGTTTTCAATCTGACGGCGCGCAATGCCAGCTCCAGCCCTTTGACCCTGAAGATCATGCTGGTGGTGGCCATTATTTTTGTCCCGATCGTGCTGCTTTATCAGGCTTGGTCTTACAACCTGTTCAAACACAGCGTGTCTGCCCGCCGACCTGGCGCATGATGAAACCTATTGAGCGCAGAGATGATGTTGCCATTCCAAGGAGATGCTATGCAAACGGCTAAAGTGCTTGTGCTGTCGCTGTTCCTAATGGGGATTGTGGGGTTGGCGGGAGCTTACACGATTCAGACGGAAAATAAGGGGGAGGCCCAGATCACCCTTGACGGCGGTAAGAACGGTGCGGTTCCCTTCCCGCACCGGGCCCACCAGACGGCACTGGGCGACTGCAAGATCTGCCATGAACTCTTCCCGCAAAAGGCTGGCGCTATTGACGCCCTTAAAGCCAGTGGTGAGTTGAAGGCGAAGCAGGTCATGAATAAAAATTGCACCAAATGTCATAAGCAACTCAAGAACCAGGGCCAAAAGACAGGACCGACCACCTGCAAGGCCTGCCACACCAAAAAATGAGTGCTTAAGGCAGGATGATAAGGAGAATCCAGTATGCTGGTTCTCGGATTGCAGGGAAGCCCGCGACGTAGGGGAAACAGCTGGTATCTGCTCGACAATTTCCTGAAGACGGCGGCCGGGTTCGGCGCCGAGACGCACATGGTCGAGGTGGACCGCCGTGATATCCGCCCCTGTAAAGAATACACCGTGTGTGAGAAAAAGGGGTATTGTCCCATCGAGGACGACATGCTGCGGGAGGTCTACAGCCTGATCCGCCGGGCCGATATGGTGGTGGCGGCCACCCCGGTCTTTTTCTACAACATGACCGCCCAGCTCAAGGCCCTCATCGATCGCTGCCAGACCTTCTGGGCGCGCAAGTATCGCCTGCGCTGGCGTGATCCCCGCCGCAAGATCAAGAAGGGGTATCTGCTTTCGGTGGCGGCCACCCAGGGCAATACGCTTTTTGACGCCATTCACCTGACCATGCAGTATTTCTATGATGCCATCGATGCCGAATACGCCGGCCATCTAACCTACCGCGGCATCGAAGGACCCAAGGACATGGCCCGTCACGCCACGGTCCTCGAAGATATTCAGCGCGCCGTGGCCGGCCTCATGGGGCCGCTGGCGGAGCGCAAGCGGCTTTTGATCCTGGGCCCCAGCGGTACCTGTGCTACTCAGTTGACGGCGGCCCTGGTCCGGGCCAAGGCCTCCGAGCGTTTCGACATACGCGTGGCCGGCCTTGAACCGGGGGAGGGGGTTGACGGCGACGCGGTCCGGGCCATGGCCGCGCGTGGCTGGGACATCGAATATGAACAACCGCTGTCCGTCGATTCCGCCCTCGATGGCTGGCGGCCCGATCTGACCCTGGCACTGGGGTCTGGAATTGCCGGCGACCGGTGCCGGCGAGGTCATGCGCTGGGAGCTGCCGGCTGCGGCGGCGGAGGGCGCCGACAGCCTGGGACAGCTGTGTGATATGCTCGATGAACGGGTTACCGCCTTGATTCGTTGATGAAAGATCGGTATAACCTCGAAGACGACCCTAACGACATCTTGAAGGCAAAGGAGGAAGCGTTCCATGGACAAGTATGTGTGCACGATTTGCGGCTATGTCTACGACCCGGCTCAGGGTGACCCCGACAACGATGTGGCTCCCGGTACCGCCTGGGAGGATGTGCCCGAAGACTGGGTCTGCCCGATTTGCGGGGCCGGCAAGGACGATTTCGAAAAGGAAGAATAGTCACCCCCCTCCCATCCCGTTACAGGCGCTTGCCGCAATGCCCTTTTCAGCCTCAGCGACGGTTGAAAAGGGCATTGATTTTGCCGCACGGCGTCTTATCTTTTCACCTTGGTCCGGACAGGCGGTCACGAAAACCGCGGTGCTGCCCATCGCCCTCCCCGATGTTTCGTTGCCATTGCCATGGACACCGATTGCGGTGGATGATGGACTTCCGCGTCCCGATACCATCTGCCCCCGACAAATACCCCCAGGTATTGTGGACGGGGAGCCCCTATCAACCACCACCTTTTGAGGGAGTACCATGCGACCCATCGAAATTGCGGAAGGAATCTACGACGTCGGCGTAAAAGACTGGAACATCAGGGATTTTCATGGCTACAGCACCCACCAGGGAACGACCTACAACGCTTTTTTGGTGATGGATGAAAAGATCGCCCTGATCGACACGGTCAAAAAGGAATTTGCGGACCAGCTGCTGGACAACATCGCCCAGATCGTGGACCCCAGGAAAATCGACCTGGTGGTCAGCAATCATACGGAAATGGACCATTCCGGCGGTCTGCCCCGGGTCATGCACCGCATCGGCGAAGACAAACCCCTTTACTGCTCCCAAATGGGTGCCAAGAACCTGAAACAGCATTTCTTTCCTGCCTGGAACTACCAGCCGGTCAAAAACGGACAGGAACTCAGTCTGGGGCGCCGCACCCTGACGTTCCTGGAGACGCGCATGCTGCATTGGCCGGACAGCATGTTTACCTATCTCAAGGAAGACAAGATCCTCTTTTCCAGCGACGCCTTCGGGCAGCACTATGCCGGTCCCGAAAAATTCGACGACGAGATCGGCGATCGGATCATGCCCCACGCCAAGAAGTACTATGCCAATATTCTCCTGCTGTATGCGGCCAAAACCCTCAAGCTTCTCGAAAAAGTGCAGGATATGGGGCTTACCTTCAACATGATCTGTCCCGACCATGGCGTTCTCTGGCGCAAGGACATCGACAAGATTCTGGATGCTTATCTGCGTTGGTCCAGGCAGGAAACGGAAAACAAGGCCCTGGTGGTTTACGACACCATGTGGCACAGCACCCAACTCATGGCCGAAGCCATCACCGCCGGGCTCACGGAAGCTGGTGTTTACGCGGTTCCCATGGATCTGCGCCGCACCGACCGCAGCGACGTGATGACCGAAGTGCTCGATGCGCGGGCCGTTCTCGTGGGGTCGCCCACCCTCAACAATCAGATATTCCCGACGGTCAGCGACTTTTTGACCTATATGAAAGGTCTCAAACCGAAAAACCGAATTGGAGCGGCATTCGGCTCCTACGGCTGGAGCGGGGAAGCCGTGCGGCAGATTACCGACGAACTCGAGGCGATGAAATTCGACCTCGTGGAACCGGGCCTGCGCATCCAGTACGTTCCGGATAAGGAAGGCCTGGCGGCCTGCGAAGACTTCGGCCGCAAGGTGGCCGCCGCCATGCAGGCCTGATCCCGGATCCGATCGACTGCTTACGACAAGGTTAAGGAGAACAAGGGATGAAAGTGCCGGTCGTCGATATCAGCGATTGCACCTTGTGCGCCGGTTGCTATGACATGTATCCCGAGCTCTTCCGCTTGAACGATGCCGGGTTCGTGGAAGTGGTCGAGAAGGAATGCTATCCGCAGGCGGAGGTGGACGATGCCATCAAGAACTGCCCCCAGGACTGCATCCATTGGGAGGATGCCTGATCCGTCGGCGCCCTGTTTTTACCCGCGCACCGAATGTCCAAGGAGGAGATAAAGGATGAATAAAGTCGCCATGTTCGTCTTCAATGGCTCGCCCATGTGCTTCGTGCATGTGCTGCTGAATGCGCTGGACATGCACGGACGCGGGGACGCGGTTCAAATCGTCATGGAAGGCGAAGCGACCCAATTGGTGGCTGAATTGGCCAAGCCGGACAATTGGCTCCACAACCTCTGGCAGAAAGCCTGCGGCGAAAATCTGGTGGCAGGGGCCTGCAAGGCTTGCGCCCTGAAGCTGGGTGCGCGGGCCGGCATCGAAGCCCAAGGCCTGCCGTTCCTGGACGACATGAGCGGGCATCCCGGCATGGCGGCTTTCCGCGACCGGGGCTATGAGATCCTGACTTTTTAAACCCCCGGCCGTGCGCTTCCGATGGCGTCGGGGGGGGAGGGCGCGCATGCTGACACACGCCACAACCCACCGTGCGCTTAAGATCCGCATGCGCGACCTGCTACTGGACCCCGATTTCACGCGGGCCATGGCCGGGCTGGCGATCATACCGCCGCGACGTGCGGTGAATCCCCTGTTTTCCTTCTTCTGCAGCGCAACCCCGTTATTGCGCTGGCGCGCCGTGAGCGGCATGGGCGTGGTGGTCAGCCGGCTGGCGGAGACCCAGATGGAATCCGCCCGGGTGATCATGCGCCGGCTGATGTGGACCTTAAATGACGAATCCGGTGGCATCGGGTGGGGCGCGCCGGAGGCCATGGGCGAGATCACCGCCCGGCATGCCCTTTTGGCCGGGGAATTCGCCCATATCCTGGTGTCCTATATCCGCCCGGACGGCAATTTTTTGGAGCACCCCGTTCTCCAGCGAGGCCTGTTGTGGGGCCTGGCGCGTCTGGCCCATGAACGGCCGGCGCAGGCCGCCGATGCGGTGCCCTTCGTAAGACCTTTCCTGGCCTCGAACGATGCCTGCCACCGGGGCCACGCCGCCTGGTTCACGCATGCGTTCCCGCACAGCGCCGCCGATCCCGATCTTCAGCGTCTGGCGGGCGACGCGGCCTGTTTCCCATTTTACCACGCGGGTATCCTTAAGGATGTTACGGTGGCGGATGCGGCCCGGGGGGAATTGCCCTCTGCTTCGCAATATTGAAAATAGGTGCCCGAAAGGAGCATTACCATGACAAACACAGTCGACCCTATCCAAATCGCAACGGCGGATCTTTGCGACGCCCACGCCGATCAGCTTCAAATCGCCCAACCGATATTCCGTTCCTACGGCGGCTGCCGGCAGTTCGGCGGACGGATTGCCACCGTCCAGGTGTTCAAGGACAACGTGCTTGTACGCCGCCAGCTGGAACGAGCCGTCTCCGGGGCCGTTCTGGTAATCGACGGCGGGGGGTCTCTCGAATGCGCCCTGGTGGGTGACATCATGGCCGGACTGGCCGTGGAAAACGGCTGGCGGGGCATCGTGGTCAACGGCTGTATCCGGGATGCGGCGGCCATTGCCGGCCTCAAGCTCGGTATCCGGGCGCTCAATACCCACCCCCTCAAAAGCGGGAAAAGGGGCACAGGCCAGGAAAACCTGCCGGTCACCTTCGCCGGGGTCACCTTCCGACCGGGGGATTATCTCTACGCCGATGACGACGGCATGGTCATCTCGGCCGGCCCATTGGTCTGAACGCAGCCCGGCGGAATACTTCTCCGACGCCTTGTGCCGCGTCAACCGGCGTGGTGTCCGTACTTCCTTACAAGCGGCTGATCCGCTATAGGATGCGACGCTTTTTTGCCACCCGGACGGAGGCCAAAGGCAGCCCCTATTCTTGTGCTAAGTCAATGCCAGATCGCCCAGCGTCAGCTATCGTTATCCATAGACCAACCTAATTGTGTGGAAACCATGACGGGCGGAACGGAGATGCCAATATGAAATGGGCCCCCGATGCGGAAAAAGCCATCCAAAAAGTCCCCTTCTTTGTACGCAAGCGCGTGCGGACCAGGGTCGAAAGCGAAGCCGCGACCGCGGGCAAACCGGTGGTGACCCTGGCGGAGGTCCAGGCTACCCAGCGGCGTTACCTGAACACGATGGAAGCGGAGATGCGTGGCTACCAGCTGGACAGCTGTTTCGGCCCTGGCGGGTGCCCCCACCGCGCCATCGACAGTGATCACCTTGTGCCTCGGATCCAGGCCCTGCTGGATGAGGCCGATCTGCTGGGGTTCCTCAAAAAGACCGTCCGCGGGAAGCTGCGCTTTCACCACGAGTTGCGGATTGCCGTGGCGGACTGCCCCAACGCCTGCTCCCAGCCCCAGATCAAGGATATCGGCATCATTGGCGCCTGCCATCCCCGGATAACCTCAAACGAATGCACCAACTGCGGGGCTTGCGGGGAAGCCTGCCCGGAGGCGGCCGTCTCGATGGATGAAACAGCGACAGGGCCCCTCATTTCGGAACAATGCATCGCCTGCGGCAAATGCGTGGCTGCCTGCCCGACCGGGAGGCTGGCGGCCGGCCGTACCGGCTATCGCGTCCAATTGGGCGGCAAACTGGGCCGTCATCCGCGATTGGCGGCCGAACTGCCGGATATTTACGACCCTGATACCGTGCTCGCCATCATCCGCGACTGCATCGTCCTGTATAAATCCCGCAGCCGCAACGGCCGGCGTTTCGCCGAACTGCTGACGGCGGCCGATATCGAGCGCTATGTCCGCCACGGACGTTTCCCGGAGGCAGACACCGTTGACCGGCGCTGAATTGACTTGCCGCGGCATGGCCTTATCCTGTTGGGCAGGGAACAGGCGATAGCCGGCCATAAGGTCGTGCGCGCAATGGGCTCTCCCGACCGGCAACAACCTTTACTTATCGGAAGGAGTCGCCATGAAAAATGTCGATAAACAAACCTTGAACTGCTTGAAATCGGAAAAACAGCAATTGATGGACGATGTCCGCCGCTGTGATCTCTGCTCCACGAGCATGGAAGACCACAGCCGGTGCTACGAGGACGCGGCCCGTGAGAGCGGCGTGCGGTCCAAGAGCTGTTTCGTTTGAGTCATGGTCGCTGGGCGGCCAGGCCTATAGGATTCAACATCGAAAGTCCGGCCTTGCCGGACTTTCGATTCTCAATGAGCCCATCGGATAGGGAAATCAGGAGGTCCATGATGTCCAAACAAACATTCCACATTCCCAAAATTTCCTGCGGTCATTGTGTTATGGCTATCAAAAACGAATTGCAGGAATTGACGGGCGTCCAATCGGTGGACGGCGCCCCGGACACCAAAACCGTGGTGGTCGAATGGGATGCGCCGGCCTCGGAGGAGGCCATCCGCGACCGTCTGCGGGAAATTAATTATCCCGCCGAGTGATTCGAGAGACGTGGCCGCTAGGCTGCCCCCTGGCATCAAGGGCCTGTGCCATCGGCGCCATGGATTCCGAATTGTGGGCTTCGGGCACAATGGGGTACTCATCCCGGTGGCTGGCGAGAACCCCTTTGCAATAGGGCCGATCCATGATGCAGTGCCTGCGGCGCCCACCTTGGCCTTTCCGGCCATGGCCTTCATAGCCTTCCGAAGGCACCACGCAGCCTTTGTTTTTGTTGTTTCGACGCCCATGATTGAATTCCACAATCGATCTAAGGCAACGTACGCGCGAATGCGGGCGACAGACAGGATCATATTGACTTCCCGGCGCGCGTCATTTATATGGTCCGCACCAGAAATGAACGCCCATCGACGCTATTATAGGCCATCTCAAAATTAGGATTTTGGTTTCATATCAAGGCGGACACGCGTAATCCCGCAGAGCGGGACTTCCCATCCGATAGATTCTCCAGCGGTGGGTGTCCGCAGGAATACATTGGTATTTCGAGGGCATAAAACGAGCGTCCAATGCCGATATGGGGCCAAAAGACTTTTTTGGGATAGCTTATAGTCGTTTTATTGAGGGGTGGGGGCATGTTGCCCGCACTTCCCACGGACCGCCGACGCATGCTATTCAATTCCTACGTATTTATCGGCTTTTTCCTGCCGGCCTGTCTGATCGTCTACTATCTGTTCCACAATAAGAGAACCGAACGGCTCCTTGTCCTCCTGGTTGCCAGCTTCATTTTTTACGGCTATTGGGACTACCGCCTTCTGCCCCTGTTTGCCGGCTCCATACTGGGCAATTGGCTTATCGCCAAGTGGTATTACCGCTCCGGCCATAAACTCGCTATTCCGCTGGGCGTCTTTTTTAACGTTCTGCTCATTGTCATTTTCAAGTATGCGGACTTTCTGGCAGATTCTTTCGCCTATGTCTCCGGAGTCGACCGGACAGCATGGGGGATCATCCTTCCCCTGGGGATCAGTTTTTTTACCTTTCAGCAGATTTCCTACCTCGTCGACCTGAAAAGCGCGCGGGAAAACTTTCGCCCGTTACACGAATACGCCTTGTACGTAGCGTTTTTCCCGCAACTTATTGCGGGACCCATCGTGCGCTGTTCGGAAATTGTGGCGCAGTACGATCTTGATCCCTTGCGCCCGGGTCTTTACGAGCGTCTTTCCAAAGGCTCCATGCTGTTCATCATCGGTCTGATGAAGAAGGTCCTTATCGCTGATCCGTTGGCGAGTGCCGCGACGCCTGTTTTCAACCATGCCGCGGGTTCCGGAGTGGTATCGATGGCCGATGCATGGCTGGCCAGCATCAACTATACGGTTCAACTTTATTTCGATTTTTCTGGCTATTCGGATATGGCCGTGGGACTCGGCCTGCTGTTCGGGTTTCAATTGCCCTTTAACTTCAACATTCCCTACATTTCCAAATCGATCAGCGAATTCTGGCTCCGGTGGCATTTGACGCTGTCCAGGTTTTTGCGGGACTATCTGTATATTCCGCTGGGCGGCAGCCGCCACGGTCTGCAACGGCAGATGCTGGCCTTGTTCATCACGATGTTTCTGGCCGGTTTATGGCATGGCGCCGGCTGGGTTTATGCCGTGTTCGGCATCCTGCACGGATTGGCGCTTTGTATCAACCAGTTGTGGCATAAGGCCGGTTTCCGGCTTCCGGCACCCCTGGCGTGGCTTACGTTCATGTTTTTTTTCATTACCTCTTTGGCCGTTTTCCGTTCCGCCAATATCGCCACGTCGCTGCTGATGGTGAAGTCCATGTTCGGCCTGGAGGGGTTTTCTCTGGCCACCACCGGCTACTATAACAACGGGTTGTTGATTGCGGGTATCCTCATATCCATGGTGGGGCCCACCAGCCAGGATGCGGTCTTGCGCGATCTGCGACCCTCCCCGCTGCTGGCAATGGCGATGTCGGCGGCGGCGATTTATACGGTTTTGACGATTGGGAACCATGGCTATTCGGAATTTATTTACTTTCAGTTCTGAGGACCGCTGGAAGTCTTACTGGAAAACCTTCCTGCTGACCGGTATAAGCCTCTGCCTGCTGATTTACGGGTCGTTTTATGTCATCGACCCCTACGATTGCTACCCGTTTTCCATCAAGGGCGAAAGGGGGCCGGTATCCAGCGACGCACGCTACTTTCACACCCTGCTGGCCCGCAGCGATCGTTTCGACAGCGCCATCATCGGTGCCTCGACCTGCCGCAACCTGCAACCCCACCAGCTGAATCCTCTTTTCCAGTCCACCTTCGTCAACCTGTCTTTTAATGCCGCATCGGCCTACGAGCAGGCGCGAATGCTCGATCTGTTCATCCGTCACCATGCCCACGCCAAAACCATCATCTGGGGTTTGGACATGGTCTGGTACAAGACCCAGGATGAGTATAGCCGGTTCGCGAGACCGGGCGAAGATTTTCCGGAATGGCTCTATGTACCGGATGCCGACCGCTGGAAGCAGCCCCTGGCGTTTAACCTGAAAAATTTCGAACACAGTCTGAATCAACTCTGGTTCATGCTGGGCCTCAAACACTTCGAATACGGGTTGGACGGTTTCACGCCCTATCGCAGGAAACCGATGGCATTAGACCAAAAGCGAATAAGAATCTATGGGGCAAAATCGCCCAAAGTGAAGGAGGCCGTTTACCCCCCAGCGGTACTATCGCCAGAAGAATTGGCCAGCCTCGTTTTCCCGGCGGAGGCGATCCTGAAAGCCAGTTTGGACCGTCTCCCGGACCGAACGGAAAAGATACTGTTTTTTCCACCCTACCATTATTATCACCAACCAGCGGAGGGCAGCCGTGAGGCGCTCGTCCTGGCGGAATTTAAGCGCCGGCTGGCCCGTTTAGCCCAGCGCTACCATAATATTTTCATCTTGGATTTTATGATCCGCTCGCCCTTCACCACGAACGATGATTTATATTTCGATATTGTCCACACCACCAACGAAGGAGGCCTGGAACTGGGCGATCAACTGTTTCAAGCCACCCAACAGGACGATCAGGCGGATAGTCGCGTATTATACCGTTCGCGCCCATCGGAAAGTGCCTTAAACGATAACCTTCTGACCGCCACTGCACGCAAAAATGGGGCCCTTTCCCGGGAATCGCCCTGACGCACCCGGTTCCCCCCCCCCCCGGATGTCCGTCTCGGCCTGTTTCGCGTTAAAATTTCACACCGTCCGTCAAAGCAGTGAACCCTCGTTCTCGCCGGGAACAAGCGTGCCTGCTTTCCGCGGCGTCGTCAGCGAGAAAATTTGTAACCAAAAGAAGCGATGGTGGTCCTTACTCCCATTACGGCAACGTTCCGTCTTCAAAGGAGAGCAGATACGATGCCAAGCAGCCTTTCCCGCCGGGCATTTCTGAAATCCCGATTGGTGGCGGCCGGTACACTGGCGGCCGGTGGGACCCTGGCCGCCGCGTGCCCACCAGCGTTTTACCGGACCGCCTGCGGGTGGTGAAAAACTAGGAAGGCGATTATCTTTCTGGACAGCCGGCATTTGGCGGACGTGATGCTTTTTCTTCTGGTGGGGTTGGTGGGGCTTGAGCACCAAAAAACGGTGGACAAAACTGCGCTAAATCATTATGGATAGGGAGTGAACGACATGAAAGAATTGCTGCTGCCGCTGATTGTGCTGGGCGTTTGGTTCGTGCTGCAAATCTATATCCTGCCCAAATTCGGCGTATCGACGTGAATGCGCAATGCTTGTCAGTTGACAAGCAAGGATGACTCGACAGGAGATCATGAAGGGGAAGACAACCGTACGGGATGAGGATTTCGAACTGGTCCAGGCCATCAACAGCGGCCGGACCGAACTGTTTTCAAAGCTGGTGGAGAAATACCAGCAGAAGCTCTACAATTTCGGCATGCGTATGTGCGGGGAACCCCGCGATGCGGAAGATCTCGTCCAGGAGACCTTTCTGAATGTCTTTCGCTACTTGAACGGGTTTCGCTACGAAACCAAATTCAAGAACTGGATGTACCGGGTGGCCACCACGACGTGCATCAAGGCCAAACGGAAGCCCAAGCATGCCCCGGACTACGAATTGTCCCTGGAGGATTATCTGCCCGCTGAGGGAGGGGATCTCCCCGACCAAGCCCCCGGCTGGGCCCAGCGCCCGTTGGATCAGCTCTTGAACGAAGAGTTGGCCCGCCGCATCGGTCAGGCCATACTAGAACTGCCCAAAAAATACCGCATGGTGGCGGTTTTAAGGGATCAGGAGGGCTTTTCCACCGAAGAAACCGCTCAGATTCTCGATATCTCCGTGGCCAACACGAAGGTTCGCCTGCATCGGGCCCGCCTTTTTTTGCGGGAGAAACTCAAAGGATATTTTGATCATGACCCAACACCGGCATGACCATCACAACTGCATGGCGTTGTTCGAGAGGATGTCGGAGTATATCGACCGTGAACTGAGCGCCGAGGAACGGGCGCAAGTTGAAGCCCACATTCGGGCCTGCTGTCAGTGCCAGGCCTGCTACGAAACGCTGCAGCGCACAGTCGATCTGTGCCGGTCTTCTGCCCAGGACTACCCCATGCCGGACACCCTCACCGCCAAGCTGCGCGCGTTGATCGAAGCAGGCGGCCACTGAGGCTTAAACGGCAACGGCAAGCCATCCCAAAGTTCCCCCTGGGATGCGCCTTGCCGCCACCTCCCCCCATGGCCTTTAGACCCCTAACGATTGGTTCCGGGATTGACGGCCGCGCAAAACTTATCCACCGGAGCGTTCCACCAGAATTTTGGCGGCTTCTTCCGTGCTGAGGGAGAGGCGGTAGCCCCGCACCTTGATGTCTATGGCACCGGTATCGGTATCGGTTCGTAGCACTTCCACGATCCCGCCGGGGGTGATTTCCAGATCGGCCAGCTTTTTGCTGATCCCCCCCTTGCCCCTGATCTTGACAATCTTGCCGCGCTGGCGGCGGTTGAGGCCGTTCAGGGGGACGGTGTCCAGCTGGTCCCCCTCGATATCTTTCTGGCGCTGCTTTAAATCTTCGAGACAGCGGGCCAGGGAGTCCTGGCAGGTGACGGCGCCCTCCTGGCGGCAGTGATTGTTGAAGCCCTGGATCAGGCTTTCACCGCCCCGAGGACAAATTTCGATAAATTCCACAAACCGGATGAGGCGGTCCAGTATGGTGCGGGATACGGCGTGCTCCATTTTGCAGGCGGCCTCCGAGGCCTCGGCCTTGTCGACGCAGAGCACCTTGGTGAAGAAGTCCATCAGGGCTTCATGCCGCCGGACCACGTCCTCGGCGTGCTTGTGACCTCTGGGGGTCAGGGTGATGACGTCATAGGGGGCGTAATTGATATAGCCCTTTTCGGAGAGGGTGCGCAGGGCTCCGGTGACCGAAGAATTATTGACATCCAGCCGTTTGGCGATGTCTTTGGCACGGGCGGCCTGTTTGGCCGTGACGATGTGGTAAATTGCCTCCAGGTAATCTTCCATGCTCGCGCTGAGTTCGTCCACCGGGCTCATGGGTCTTTTCCTCTGTAAGGTTAAAAATTTTTGGCATTCCGAAGGTTACTTGATCGGACGATGACCTGTCAAATCCTTTCTATGACAGCAATTTCCCCTCCTTTATCCGAGATTTCCCCCAGACCGACCCTTGGCAGGGGGGGTGTTTAGTGCTAATCTACTTAGTGTCCATCCACAAATTTCCAATTTGCCCGATATCGGCGTTGTGCTCAAAATTTAATCCTCGGAATATCAACCATATGCCTGTGGTTAAATTTTTCGCACGCCTTGATCTCGACCCAATTGGCCTATTTCTGGATGGGCACTACTTAAGGTATAATTTCAGCACGCTTGTTGCCGCGGCCGCTTGCGGAGTGCCGAGGTGCTCGAAGGGACGGCCGGCGGTTTTGGAATTCCTGAAGATTCTCTTACAATCGGCAAGGAGGACAGGTTGCGCAAGACATTGATGATTCTGATAGCAGGGCTGCTGCTGACGGTGGCAGGCAATACCTGGGCGGCCAACCCGCGGGTAAAATTGGAAACCAGCATGGGGGTCATCGTACTGGAACTGGCGCCTAATCGCGCCCCCCGGACAGTGGACAATTTTCTGCAGTATGTCAAAGACGGTTTTTATGACGGCACGGTTTTTCATCGGGTTATCAAGGGCTTTATGATTCAGGGCGGCGGTCTGACGGAAGCGATGGAACGCAAGCCGACCCGGGAGCCCATCCCGAATGAGGCGGACAAGGGTCTCAAAAACCGGCGGGGCAGTATTGCCATGGCGCGGACCGGCGATCCCGATTCGGCTACGGCGCAGTTTTTTATCAATACGGTCGACAACCATCCTCTGGATTACCGGGACAAGACCGTTCAGGGGTGGGGGTATTGTGTTTTCGGACGCGTGGTCCAGGGCATGGATGTGGTCGACGCCATCGAGGCGGTCGAAACGGGCCGACGGGCAGGATACCAGGATGTGCCGATGGAAACGGTGGTGATCCAAAAAGCCACGATTGTCACACCATGAGGTGCTTTTGCAGCTTTTGTTGGACAGGAAGATGTTACCTCAGGAAAGCGACGGGTGGTTAATGATGATGAAGCAGAAAAAAAAGCCGGACAAAATCGGGCGTAATGACGCTTGCCCTTGCGGGAGCGGGAAGAAATATAAAAATTGCTGCATGGGCCGTTCGACGCCGCCCCCCGAGGCCCTTAATAAGATCTACCAGAAACGCTATAACATCCGGCTGAAGGCCCCCGCCGACGTCGAGAAGATCCGGCAGGCCGGCCAACTGGTCATGGAAACCTTCAAAGAGGTGGAGGCCGTGCTGCGCCCCGGCCTTGTCACCGACGAGATCAATACCATCGTGCATGAATTCACGGTTCGTCACGGGGCTACACCGGCGCCGCTGAACTACCGCGGTTTTCCCAAAAGCGTCTGCGTTTCCATCAACGAGGTGATCTGCCACGGCATCCCCGGTTCGCGGGAACTCAAGGACGGCGATATCGTCAATGTCGATATCACCTCCATTCTGGACGGCTACTATGCGGATGCCAACCAGACCTATTATATCGGTACCCCCGGGGAAGACGCCCGGAAAATCGTGCGGGTGGCGCGGACCTGCCTGAAAGAGGGCCTGGCCATGGTACGCCCCGGCAACAGCATCGGCGATATCGGCTGGGCGATTCAGCAATACGCGGAAGGGCAGGGCTGCTCCGTGGTGCGTGAATTCGTGGGCCACGGTGTCGGCTTCAATTTCCACGAAGCCCCCCAGGTGCCGCATTTCGGGCGCAAAAACACCGGTGTGCCCCTGGTTCCCGGCATGGTATTTACCGTGGAGCCCATGATCAATCTGGGGAACCATGGTTTACGCATCCTGGAGGATAAATGGACCGCCGTTACGGCCGACGGCTCCCTTTCGGCCCAGTTCGAACAGACCGTCCTGGTGACCGAGGATGGGTACGAAAGCTTGACCCCCTATGCGCTCTAAACCAATGGTGCGAACCCTGACCGGTCAGACCCGAAGCCCACAGGATAATACCGATCTGCCGGTGGCGATTTACCTCTGTGAAACCGCCCAGAAAGGAGCCCCATGATTCAGGTGGACATCCCCGGCTACCGGGGGTTGAAATTGACACATCTTGTCATGGACTACAACGGCACCCTGGCCGTGGACGGCCAACTGGAAGCGGGTGTCGGGGAAGCGCTTACGGCTTTGGCCCCCCACATCGCGATCCATGTGATCACGGCCGATACCTTCGGCCGGGCCGCCGACCAACTCAAGGATGCGCCCGTCGCCCTGTCGATCCTGCCAGCGGGGCACCAGGATGTGGCCAAGCGTGATTTCGTCAACCAGCTGGGTTGCGCCGGAACCGTTGCGGTGGGCAACGGCCGCAACGACCGGTTGATGCTGCAAGCCGCGGAACTGGGCATCGCCGTGCTCCTGCGGGAAGGGGCCGCCGCCGGGACCCTGGCGGCCGCCGATATCGTATGCCATGGCATCCTTCCGGCTCTGGAACTCCTGTTGCATCCCCTGCGACTCACCGCGACACTGCGTTCATGAGAGGGAATCTCCCGTGTCGATAATGGGTACGGCCCTTCTGATGGCCATCTGTCTGGCCTGCTGCGGTGTAGGGGTATACCGCTGGCTGCAATACCAGAGCGAACGTCGGCCGTCCAACGCACCGGAACGGGTGGCGGCCCGGATCGATGTCGACGAAGCGCCCACGGTGGTGTGCATCGGCGACAGCCTCACCCACGGCCGAACCAGCAGCGACTATGTGGCCCTGCTGCAGAGGCGCTTTCGTCCCAAAGGCTACCGGTTTGTCAACGCTGGTTTGAATGGCGAGTTGGCCTATAACGTCCTGCAGCGGCTGGATTCCGTGATCGCCTGCCGGCCGGCCTGGATCACGCTCTTGATCGGGACCAACGACGCCTATGCCGCCCTCAGCACGTCCAATGCCCATGAAACCATGGCGCAGATGGGGCTGCCGGAGCGCCCCACCCGGGACACCTTCCGGCGCTATCTGACGGACATCTGCCTGCAGTTGCGTACGGCCACGGCCGCCCCCCTGGCGCTGTTGTCTCTGCCCCCTCTTGGGGAAGATCCGGCCCACCGGGCCTTTGAATTGACCACGGCCTACAGCTGCATCATTCAGTCCGTGGCCCACGAGACCGGCAATGCTTATCTGCCCGTCCACGAGCGGATGTGCGCCTACCTAGATTGCCATGGCGAGGGTGTGCGGCGGTCTTTCGATGCGTACCGGGACGGGATGGGGCTGGCCGTCAAGATTCGGCGGTTTTTGCTGCACCAGTCGTTCGATACCATATCCCAACGCAACGGATTCGCCCTTTTGACGGATTTTTTTCACCTGAACACCACGGGGGCGACCATCGTGGCCGACACCGTGGCGGAATTCATTACTTCCGGAGGACATCATGATTCGATCGGCGCGCCGCGCCGTCCCTGCCTATGAAACCCGCGACGGTTCCCTGATCCGCGAACTGATGCACCCCGACGTGCACGGCAACTGCCGCCAGAGCCTGGCCGAAGCCACCCTCGGCCCGGGCCAGACGACCCTTACCCATCGCCACGCCCGCACGGAAGAGATTTACTATGTCTTGCAGGGCGAGGCCCTGATGATGGTGGATCACGAGAAACAGCCGCTTGGCAGGGGGGATGCCGTTCTCATCCCTCCGGGCAGTTGGCACTGCATCACCAACACCGGTGCCGTGGATCTGGTGTTTCTCTGCTGCTGCTCTCCGGCCTATCGTCACGACGATACGCAGTTGCAGGCGCCAGAAGGGGATGCGCCACAGAGGAACGCCACACCTCCAGCGCTTGTCGGAAGATCATCAGGGGGCCGGTGATGAGCCGCTATCGTTTCAGACTGCTATGGGCCACGTTGGTGCTGCTGCTGCTTTTCTTCCCCTTCATTAGATATTTCGAATTGACCGGTCTGGAGATAGCATTGAATGCCATCCTGACCCTGATCCTGTTCTCCAGCATCCACGCTGTCAGCGACAACCGAAGACATTTGTTGTTGTCGTCCTTGATAGTTGCGCCGGCCCTTATTCTGTCCTGGATGAACCAATTTTTCCCGTCGTCGACCTACTACTGGGTCGCTCCGATTTTTCTGGCCATGGCATTCGGTTTCGTGGCCGTTCACATATTGCGGTTCGCCCTGCAAACCGGACGCGTCGACGCCGCCAAGGTGGATGCCGCCATATGTGTCTATCTGCTCATCGGCGTGATTTGGCAGTATTTTTATATTCTCGTCAACACCCTAATCCCGGAATCCTTTGCGAATCCCCGACTTGCCTATGGCGATTTTCTCTATTTCAGTTTTGTCACCCTCACGACCCTGGGCTATGGGGACATCACCCCGCTCAACGGGCCGGCCCAGGCCCTGGCCTATACGGAAGCCATCCTGGGTCAGCTCTACCTCACGATCCTGGTGGCGCGGCTGGTGGGACTCTACATCGCCTACACCGAGCTTGAACGCCTGAAAGACGACTGAAGCCCAACGGAGACCTACGGAGGCCACCCCGCCGGTTTGAAAAAGCCTCTGAAAAAGGGTATGAATAACGTTTGGAAAAAATCGCACGGCATCAGGCCGCCGTACTTTCAACACATTTTGCGAAGAACTCTGAGAGCAGGAGAGGAACCGATCATGCTGAAGTTGGGCGAAAAGGGTACGATTTTGCAACGTGACAAAGAAACCTACGCCATTGCGCCGCATATTCCCTGCGGTGTTATAACGCCGGCGCAGCTGCGTATCATTGCCGACGTGGCTGAAAAATACCATTGCCAGACCTTGAAATTAACCAGCGCGGCCCGCATAGCCCTGGTGGGCCTTCGTGAGGAGGACGTGGATGCCGTGTGGGCCGACCTGGGCATGTCGCCCGGACACGCGGTAGGACTTTGCGTGCGAAGCATCAAGGCCTGCCCCGGGACCCAGTTCTGTCGGCTGGCACTGCAGGACAGCCTGGCCATGGGGATGAGGCTGGACGAAAAATTCCACGGGTATCAACTGCCGGGCAAGCTGAAAATGGGGGTCAGCGGGTGTACGAATATGTGCGCCGAAAACTGCATCAAAGATGTATCGCTGTTGGGCAAAAAGAAAGGCTGGACCCTCATGGCCGGCGGCAACGGCGCCCGCAAACCCCGACTGGCCGATGTGGTGGCCGAAGATCTGGATGACCCACAGGCCCTGCAGATGGTCGAACGGCTCGTGGACTACTACGCCCGAAACGGCCAGAAGAACGAACGCCTGGGGACCATGATCGACCGCATCGGATTGGAAACCCTGTGCACCGCTGTGGCGTGCTGATGCCCGCGGGCTATTTCGCGTGCGGGACCGTGAATCCCAAGATCTGCTGAAGGAACAGCGCCATGAGGCTTCTACTGATCGAAGATGATGTCAAGATCGCCTCTTTCATCATCAAGGGGCTGAAAGCGGAGGGCTTTGCCGTAGACCACGCCTCGGACGGCGAAAACGGTCTGCACTTGGCGCTGACGGAGCCCTACGACCTGGCGATCATCGACATCATGCTGCCTCAAATGGACGGCTTCGCCATTATCGCGGCCCTCCGCCGGGAAAAGATCCACCTGCCGGTGATCATCCTGAGTGCCCGGGGCGCCACGGAAGACAAGGTCAAGGGGCTGCAACTGGGCAGCGACGATTATCTCACCAAGCCCTTTGCCTTCTCTGAGCTGCTGGCCCGGGTTCAGGCCCTTCTGCGAAGGAGCAGCGGGGTCGCCGAGCCCACCAAACTGGAGATGGGCGATCTTTCCATGAACCTGATCACCCGCGAGGTGGTGCGCCGGGGCCGCAGGATCGATCTCCAGCCCCTTGAATTTTCCCTGCTGGAATACTTGCTGCGCAACGCCGGCAAGGTGGTGTCCAAAACCATGATCATGGAACATGTCTGGGACTACCACTTCGACCCCCAGACCAATGTGGTGGAATCCCGAATCTACCACTTGCGGGAAAAAATCGACAAAGGATTTGAGACCAAACTGATCCATACCGTGCGTGGGGTCGGCTATGTTCTTAAAACGACTGAATAGGCTGCGGCGTTCGCTGGCCTTCCGGCTGACCCTCTGGTATGCGGGCATCTTCTCCATCTCCGCCTTCCTGGCCTTTATATTTTTCTATTTCCAGATGATCGAGGTGCTGCGCAACCAGGTCGATGACGATCTGACACGTCAGCTGCGGGCTTTGGCCGGGATCATGCAGGTCGACGGGCTGACGGGGGTGCGCCAGGTGGCCTTGCAGGAAGCCCAGGCGGGGGGGACAATGCGCGTTTCATCCGGCTGCTGTCACGGTTCGGGACGGAGTTTTCGGTATCCGATCGTGCCCGCGGTCGTGAAATCGGGGTGGACAGCGAGGCCATTCGCCGGTTGCTGACGGACGGGCAGCCCGTGTTCGAAACCATCGGCCTGCCCGGCAGCGGCGACAGCCTGCGCATCATCTACGGCTTTATCGGGCCCGGCGTTATTCTGCAACTGGGTCAGCCGCTGGCCCTTCAAACCCGTTTGGTCCAGGCGTTTCAACGCCTTTTCACCACGACCATGCTGGTGGTGATGGGACTGGCGGCCATAATCGGCTGGTTTCTGGCCCGGCGTGCGCTTTCCGGGGTCGGCGGCATCGCGCGCACCGCCCGGCGGATCACGAGCGGCGATTTGGCCGTCCGGGCGCCGGTCAGCCGCCGCGGCGACGAAATCGATCAACTGGCGGGCAATATCAACCAGATGCTGGATCGGATCCTGGATTTGATCACCGGCATTCGGGAGATGAGCGACAATATCGCCCACGATTTGAAAAGCCCCATCACACGGATTCGCGGCCTGGCGGAAGTCACCTTGACCACGGTGGCCCATCAGGGCGACTACGAGGCCATGGCGGCCAGCACGATCGAAGAGTGCGATCGCCTGCTGGACATGATCAACACCATGCTGGTCATATCGCGGACCGAAGCGGGGGTTCTGGAACTGGCTTGGCAGCCGGTGGACATGGCCGGCCTCGTACAGGATGCCGGCCGTCTTTTCGAAACCACCGCCCGTGACAACGGGCTGCAGCTGACCATCACCGCCGAGCAGCATTTTACCATCAACGGGGACGCCCGCATGCTGCAGCGCATGATTGCCAACCTGTTGGACAATGCCATCCGCTATACCCCGCCCGGCGGGCATATTGCCGTTGCCGTGCAGGACCATCCCTCAGGGGATGTGGAAGTGGCCTTCCAGGACGACGGTATCGGCATCCGGGCGGAAGACGTTCCACGCATCTTTGAGCGCTTCTACCGCTGCGATCCGAGTCGGTCCCAGTCCGGCACCGGCCTGGGACTCAGCTTGGCCCGGGCCGTGGCCCAGGCCCACGGCGGGACGATTACGGTTCATAGCGCGCCGAAGGAGGGCAGTCGCTTCCGGGTTATCCTGCCGCGTAATGCGGACAAGGCGCCGCCTCATAACGAACGCGCCCTAAATGGGCCCCGGCCGCACCATCCGAAAGGGGGAGAACGATCATGACATCCATATTGCAGGAAGGTTTGGAATTCGAATTCGTCTATACCGTTCCGCAGGACAAGACCGTCCCGCATCTTTTGCCGGAATTTGCCGAAGGCCGGGCGATGCCCGAGGTGTTTGCCACCGGTTATATGGTGGGGTTGTTCGAATTTACCTGCATCAAGGCCATCAATGCCCATATCGACTGGCCCCGCCAGCAGACCGTGGGCATCCATATCAATGTCAGCCACACGGCGGCCACGCCGCCCGGATTCACGGTGACGGTGAAAGGCCGCCTGGATAGGATCGACGGCCGCAAACTTTCCTTCTCACTGGAAGCCCACGACGGCGTGGATACCATCTCCAAGGGCACCCACGACCGCTTCCTTATCGATGCCGACAAGTTCAATGCCGCCGTAGCCAAAAAGTCGGCCGGCGGCGGCTGACGTCAGGAGTGGGAGGTCCCCGGCGCGGCATCGCTCCTGGGGAGAAGCCGCCGGTAGAGTCCGTGGCAGGCAACGCCGATCCCGCCCCCCAGGGTGTTGAGGATGAGATCCAGCATCTGCGAGCTGCGGGACGGAATCCAGGCCTGGGCCAGTTCGATGGTGAGGCTGATGGCCCCGCAGACCAGCATGACGGAAAGCAGCCGTTTTCGAAACGGCTGCTGCTGCCAGTACCACAGCAGGGCGCTCAGCAGAAATCCCATGGGGAAGAAGCCGGTGAGATTGATCACCATGTCCTGGAAAAGCGATAGGTTGAATTCCTCGCCGGATAACGGCGCGGCCAGGAACTCCTTTGTGAGGATGGCCATCCTTGACGGCAGGTGCAGATCGTTGCCGCCCGGGGTATGATCGACCACCCTTGCCCCCCGGCCTTCATCGAACAGATAGAGCCCGAGGGCGTTTTCCGTCCGGGCGAAGGCAAATGTCCGCTCGGCCTCCCATTCCCGGTAGTGGGCTTTGATGGCTTGCCCGGTCAGTTCGCGATCGAAATAGGCCAGGCCGAAGATCTCCCCCGCCCAGGGGTGCCGCCCGTAGATCGAGTTCCCCAGCACGAGCCGTGTACGTTCATTCCCTCCAGGGATGTGCAAATGCAAATCGGTTTTGCGGCGGATAAGCTTCCCGTCCAGGAATACCGCTGTGCCGGCGCGACCGGACGTGATGGCCAGAAAACGCTCCTGTGGGGTTTGGAGGGCGTTGATCGCGATCCGCGCCCGTCGGCGTTTGGCATCATAGTCGTCCCCGTGCATGACAACCAGCCAGGATTTCCACTGCCCGATCACCAACTGAGTTTCATCGCTATCGCCGTGCAGCAGCAGGAGAAGCCTGAAATGACCGTCGTCCGTCGCTTGGGGCTTTAGGGCCATTTCAATGGATAGGGGCTGTTGATCCGGAGTTGTATCGCCAGCGGTGGTCGTTGCCGCATTGCCATAGGCGATCCCGTAGTTGCCGAAACGGAGGCCGGGGCGGGCCTCGATCCAGGCGACCTCGTTGGTGATGGCCGCCCCTTTGAAGCGCAGACCGGCATAGAGAATCAGCACCAGCATGGCGGCGGTCGATACCAGCAGCAGCCAGGGAAGAGGTCTATTGCGCGGAGTGATTTTCACGGTGATGGACCATCGTTTGGGCCGCTTGGCATGCAAAACGGCAGGGTTTGCACTTCGGGGACTATAGTATTCCGCGGGTGCCGGGGTAAAGCGCTAATTGGCCCCCAAACGGGCGGTGCCCTCGGGCGGGCATGGCTGTCCGCCACGATCCGGGGTGACCCGCCGCAAAGATAACATTTTGATCATCTTCAGACCATCTTCTCGTGAACTCGGTGTCGTATCGTGTTCGTCAAGCATTACGACCTAGTGCCCCTCCAAAAATGGCATCTTTTGGCCCCTGGCGGCGTCCCCGCCGCCTGTCGGTCCTCGGCGCAGCCGGGCTATGCCTGTGGGCGCCCGTCGGCTGCGCTTTGTTGAACACCGATGTGGTTAAAGACCAGACCTGAAATCCCGCGCTGTGCGGCGGGACCAGGAACCAAAATCGACCATCTCTGGATGGGCACGACCTAACCTGCCTTTTATCGATATAGAGGACGCAAGGAGAACGTACCATGAAAAAACAATTAGGACGCTGGATGATGACGGCCGGTATTGCCATGGGACTGTTAGTGGCCGGTACCCTGCCGATACCTTCCGTTCAAGCCGCCGGTCAGGCTTCGCTTTCAAATTCCGCGGCATCTGCCGGCGATGCGGTTATGGTGCCGGTGAATTTTACCCAGTTGGCCGAGCATGCCAAAGCCGGTGTCGTGAATATTCGCACGGTCAAGACCGTCAACGGCGGTGGTCCGGTATTTCGTCACTTTTTCGGGCGCGATCCTCGGGGGCAGCAGGATCCCTTCCGTGATTTTTTCGGCATGGGCCCCCAGCGGGAATTCAAACAGCGCAGCCTGGGGTCGGGCTTCCTGATCGACAAGGACGGGTATATCGTCACCAACAACCATGTCGTGGAGGATGCCGACCAGATCAAAGTGCGCCTTTTCGATGAAAGCGAATTCGATGCCACCGTTATCGGACGCGATCCCAAGACCGACATTGCGCTGATCAAAATCGACGCCGGTGCCATCAAACTGCAGCCCCTGAAACTGGGCGATTCCGACAGCCTCAAGGTGGGCAACTGGGTGGTGGCCATCGGCAGCCCCTTCGGGCTCGAACAGACGGTCACGGCGGGCATCGTCAGCGCCAAGGGCCGCATTATCGGCTCCGGACCCTACGATGATTTTATCCAGACGGACGCTTCCATCAACCCCGGCAACAGCGGCGGTCCTTTGTTGAATCTCAAGGGTGAAGTGGTGGGCATCAACACGGCCATCGTGGCCAGCGGCCAGGGCATCGGGTTTGCGATTCCGGTCGACATGGCCGCCGGCATTATTACGCAGCTCAAGGACACCGGCGAAGTCTCCCGCGGCTGGCTGGGGGTGGGCATCCAGAACTTGACCCCCGAACTGGCGGAATACTACGGCATCAAGGCCCGCGAAGGGGTTCTGGTGACCCAGACATATAAAGACGATCCGGCCGATAAAGCCGGCATCAAGGAAGGGGATATCATCATTGCCGTTGACGGCAAGCCCATCGCCACCAGCCACGAATTGTCCCGCACCGTGGCGGAAGCCGGCGTGGGCAGCAAGATGACCGTTACCCTGCTGCGGGATGGCCGCGAAAAGGAAGTCCGCGTCAAACTGGCCAAGCGTCCTGACACCGAACCCACCATGGCCCGCGAAGAATCCCGCTCGGATGATCTCGGCCTGCAGGTGCGCGATGTCACTCCGGAAATTGCCGATCGGCTGGGGCTGGACGAGGAGACCAAGGGGGTCATCGTGACCGGGGTGGACCCGGACAGCAAAGCGGCCGCGACGGATATCCGCCAGGGCGACCTGATCGTCGAGATCAACCGCAAGCCCATCGAGTCCCTGGAAGACTACCGCAGCCAGATGGAGCGGATCGAAAAAGGCGATACCGTCCAGATGCTGCTGCGGCGCGGCGGCGGCGGACTGCTGGCCGTGAAGTTCACCCGGTAATTCGCCGCTTCGCCACGTCGGCGGCATTACTATCCATACACCCGGGGTGGGGGCCGGAAACGCCTCCGTTCCGGGTGTTTTTATTGTGGCTCGACGGTAAAGGCGTCTTCAGCGGAAAAACCGGGTGACCCCTCACTACCCGGACCGGAACGCCAGCTTGAACCGCAAAGGGCCTCCGCCCTATTCGTCAATTCCACCCCGCGGCGGGTTTGGGTTACCGGCCTGCGGCCGGGGGCCAGATATAGAAGAATCCGCTGCCCAGCTCGTCCATCGACCCCACCAGATCGATATGGATCAGATCCGGTTCGCTGATCGCGCCTTTGGTTCCGACCTCATTGTAGACGGTGTCGTCCGGGAATTCCGCCCGGCGATAAGTGACGACTTTGGCGTCGTCCGGCAGGCCGGCCAGGGTCTTGGCGGATTGGATGGCATCCTCGACATAGCCGATCTGGTCCACCAGTCCCAGCTGCCGGGCCTCATCCGCCAGGAAAATGCGCGCCGATCGAACTTGGGTCAGGGCCTCGGGAGAAATCTGCCGATGCCGGGTCACCAGATCCACGAAGCGCTGTCCCAGTTGGTCGGTCAGGTCCTGCAGCAGGCGCATTTCCTCCGGCGTGCTGGCCCGGAAGGGGGAGCCCATGTCCTTTTTGTCGCCGCTTTTGCTGACATCCACGCCCACCCCGATTTTTTGCATCAATCCTTCCACTTTGGGCTGCAGGAAAATGACGCCCACCGAACCGGTGATGGTGGTGGGATGAGCCACGATACGGTCGGCCGGGAGGGCGATATAATAACCGCCGGAGGCCGCCACGCCCATCAGGACCGCCACCAGCTTGTTGCCGGATTTCTCCTTGTAGGATGTCAGCTCGTGGTAGAGGATGTCGCTGGCGGTGACGGTTCCGCCGGGCGAGTTGATTTTGAGGACGACGGCCCCGATCTCGTCATCCTTTGCGGCCAGCTTGAGTTGCGCCACGATATCGGGCACCATGCCGGGGCGGTCCCGCAGCAGGCCCTTGGAAGGACCTTCCGCGATGGTCCCATTGGCCTGGATGACCAGCACCTTGGGGGTCTGGGTCCCGCTCAGGGTATATTCCTTGTAAGGATCGGTGCTGTCGGTAAACAGGTTGACTTTGGGGGCCGCGCATCCTTGGGCGATCATGAGCCCGGCTGCCAACAGCAGCCCTAGTGTTTTCTTCATGGACGTATCCTCCTGTGTGGATTGATAGGGTGGCGGTGCTCAGTGCCTTGAAGGGCGGGGCCGGAATCACCGACCCGCAAAATACTAAATAAGAAGCGCCTTATTGAAAGTCAAAGGCAAAGGCGGTATTCATCTCGCCAACACCGATGCGGTGCCGGCCGCTCCGCCTGGAGCGGGCCCTCGAGACAAAGGACGCTAATGTGACGCCCCTGGAGTTTTTCAGCCATTCCCTGTTAGAGGCCGATCAGGACTTCAGCACGGCCTTCATGGTCGTCAACCGTATTCAGGATCTCCTGAAAGAAGATCGCCGCGCGCCTGTGGACAGCGTTTTGCGGGTTTGTGAGCGGGTGCTGCAAACCCCGGCCTACCGGAACCAGAAACAAGCCTATTTTCTCTACCGGTCCGTATCGGATACCCTGCAGCAGGTAATGATGCGCGCCCTTCACAAAAAAGAGCTCCTCACGCGACAGGCGCTCGATCTGCTCCTGTCCGGTCTGGCCTCGCCCCACGAAAGTCTCCGCCGGGCGGCCTGCGAAGGGCTGGGGATGCTGCCCCTGGCGATTGACCGCCGCCTGCCGTTCGAACCGGAGACAAAGCCCCCCTTGCCGGGGACGCTGCCGGTGATCGGCCACGACTGGCTGGCCAAGCGCAACATCCAGATCAGGGACGGCTGGTCCTGGGCGGGCCGCAGCCTGAGAACGCCAACCCGATCGGGGGCGATCCTGGTGGTCAAGTGTCTGCGCAAGGGCGAAGATCCCGCTGCGCTGCAGCGGGAAGCCGCATGGATGCTGCGCCTGGCCGGCTGCCCGCATCAGCTGAAACGTCGCTTCCAGGTCCCTCAGCCCCTGGAACACGGCAGCGGCTGGCTGGTGCGCACGCCCCGAGCCCTTGCCAGGGACAAGACCCAGGCCCACCAGCATCCCAAGCGGTATGCCCTGGCGTTTCTGGCCCCATCCGATTATTTTGACTATCCCAACGAAGCTTCTCCCAACCGGCGCCTGGGGGCGGCGGCGATTTGCGAAGTTTTGGGCCGCAATGCCTACCTCATGGGCCGGCTTACCGCCATGGGCATCGCCCACACGGCACCGATTCCCCTGTTTCACAACCGGGCCCAGCGTCATCGGCGGGAAGACGAGGGGCGCTATCGCTGGACCCACCGCGGGCGGCTGGACCGCTGGCTGGCCTCCTGCCGCCACCCCAATTTCGGGGCGAGCGGCCTGCGGGACTTCGAACACTTCGCCACCGTGGCGGGGCGTCGCCGCTACGAGGTCATCGGCAGCCATCTGATCAGTCTGCTCCTGGTGGCCGGCAGCTATTTCCGTCAAAAAGTGCCGGAGCGGGTCGGTTTCGATGCGGCCGGCCAACCGGTGGATGCCCGGGATCTCTTCGACCATGATCTTCTAAAGACCATTGTCAGGGATATCTGGCACGGTTATGCGGAAGGCTTTACCGGTCAGACCCCGGCGGATGACGCGCCTCTGGCGTTAGACAGGCTGATAGACCGCATGATCGACGAGATGGGCGTGGACCGTCACATGGAAGAGATTCTAAGGGTGGTGGACCAGGAGGCCATGAGCCGTCCCATGTTTTTGTCGTTTCTCCAGTCCCGGGGCTTTCCGCTCGCGCAAGCCCAGCGGCTTACCCAGGGCCGGGCCGATATTCCGCTGATGACCGGTCCCCACCTGGGAGGATTCAACCAGCCGATCTCACTGCCGGAACTGATTGATTTTGCCGCCGCCGGGGCGGCACACTGCGTGGCCCAGCGGTTCCGCCGGGAAAACGCGCTGGGGAACAGGTGTGATGCCCTCCCGGGGATAAACCGAAGGGCCCCATCCGTCAGGACAAAGTAATTGACAGGCAGCGCCAAGACCCATATAAATCAAGGGTGTTAGCGGTTGTCGCCACGCCAGACGCGGTCTGAATGCCATTCTCCAGCTAAAATTGCAGGGTTTTTGATCCATTTGCGTTGATAATTTCAATCGCAGGCGGGTGCGCGTCTGCGCGGCATCGGGCTGTACCATCATCTCATCCTTTCCCTTAGAACATCAAATTCGATGAGAGGTTAAGCCTTTTCGATGTCGCCATGGAAGTCGTCACGCTGCGGTTTCGGCCTAGCCTGATGACGGCCTTTTCTTTCATCCTGGGGATTTTCCCGCTGGTGGTGGCGACCGGCGCCGGCGCCGAGGCCCGCAAGGTGATGGGGATGGCCCTTCTGGGAGGCATGACCCTGGCCACCTTCCTGGGCGTCTTCCTCTACCCGATGCTCTTTGTCCTCATCGGGAAGATCGCCGGCTACGAAAAGAAACGTGACCTTGCCAACCCAAAAGACGTGACGACACCATGAAAGACGCTAACCGAAACGCAATTTACAGCACCGCACCGCTTCTGACGGCGGTGGCCGTCATGATTATCCTGACCGGCTGTACCCTGGGACCGGATTTCGTCAAACCGGACATGACTCCGCCGGAGACCTACCGGACCGACATCATGCCGCCGACCTCGGCCGACGAGTTGAAATGGTGGGAGCTGTTCGACGATCCAGTGCTCTACAACCTGGTCACCACCGCCCTGGCCAACAACAAGGATATCAGGATCGCCGTCAGCCGGATGGAAGAGGCCCGCGCATCCCTGGGGTTCACTCGCGCCGACCAGTTCCCCCGGCTGGATCTTCAGGGCGGGGCCAGTCGCGGCACCTTTTCGGGGGGGGTGCGCAGTGAGGATACCAACTACTACGCCTATATCGCGCCGGTTTTAAGCTGGGAGATCGATTTCTGGGGCAAGTTCCGACGGGCCACCGAATCGGCCCGGGCGGCCTTGCTCGCTTCGGAATATGGGGTCAAAACGGTGCAACTGGCGCTGGTATCCGAAGTGGCCTCGACCTATTATATCCTGCTCGACTTTCACCAGCGGCTGGCCATTTCCAGGGCAACGCTGGAATCGCGGCTGGAGAGCCTGCGCATCATCCGGCTGCGCTTTGAAAAGGGCACCGTGCCGGAAATCGATCTGAACCAGGCCCAGATTCAGCTGGAGGTCGCCGCGGAGGCTATCCCCCTTTTCGAACGCCTGATCGCCAATACGGAAAATGCGTTGAGCGTTTTGCTGGGCCGGATGCCTGCTGCGGTCCCCACCGGAGCGAAGTTGCTGCAGGATCAGACCCTGCCGCCGGACATACCGGCCGGGATCCCTTCGGCGGTGTTGACCCGTCGGCCGGATGTCGCCCAGGCCATGTATGCCCTGCAAGCCCAGAACGCCCGAATCGGGGTGGCCGAGGCCCTGCGCCTGCCGGCGGTCAACCTGACCGGACTTCTGGGGGTGGCCACCAGCGAAGTGTCCGGTATCCAGTCGGACGGCGAGGTCTGGACGATTGGGGGCAGCCTGCTGGGGCCCATCTACGACTTCGGCAAGAACCGCAGCCGGGTGGACATCGAGAAGGCGCTTACGCAGCAGTCGCGCTATACCTATGAAAAAACCGTACTGACGGCCTTCCGCGAGGTGGATGACGCCTTGACGGATATCGAATCCCTCAAACGGCAGGCGGCGGCCATCGAGCGGCGTCTGAAGGCGGCCGCCAACGCCAATTTTCTCTCCAAGGAGCGCTATGACAGGGGGGTTACCAGCTACCTCGAGGTGCTGGACAGCGAGCGCGCCCTGTTTGAGGTGGAATTGGGAAATTCGGAGCGGCGCCGGCAGCTGTTCAACGCCTACGTGCAGCTCTACAAGGCGCTGGGCGGGGGGTGGCTGACGAAGGAGGCCATGGTCGGGGCAGAAGCGGCACCGGCCGGTCCCTAAAACATAAGGGCTGATTGACCATAGATGAAAGTGTCGAGCGTAGCGGGCTGTTCTCTGGGCAGGCCGCTACTTTTGTTCAGGAGTACTGGAAGTTCTTCGAATTGAAAAGGGTCAGGCAGGCGTCCACCCCATGGGGATCATAGAGCCGGCCGCTGTTTTGGCGGATTTCCGCCAGGGCCACGTCGCGCCCGCGCCCCGGCCGGTAGGGGCGATGGGATTCGATGGTTTCCACCACATCCGCGATGCACAGGATGCGGGCTTCCAGCAGGATGTTTTCCCCGGCCAGACCGTGGGGATAGCCGGAGCCGTTGAGCCGCTCGTGGTGCTGCAGGACGATTTGATCCACCGCCCAGGGGAAGTCAAACTGTTTCAGGATGTCGTAGCCCACCTGGGGATGGCGCTGGATCAGCTGGAATTCGACATTGTTGAGGCCCCCGGGTTTGCTCAGGATTTCGGCCGGGATGGCGATCTTGCCCATGTCGTGGATAAGGCCGGCCATCCGCAGCCCCTTGCACTGGTGCTCGGAGAGCCCCATCTCCCGGGCCAGGGCCACCGCCAGTTCGGTGGCCCGCCGTTGGTGACCGGCGGTGTAGGGATCGCGTTCCTCGACGGTCAGGGACATGGCCCGGACCATCTCGTCCAGGTTGTTCTCCAACTGATTGTAGCTCTGCTTGAGCTTGTATTCGGCCAGCTTGCGCTCCACGATTTCCTGTTTGAGCTGTTTGTTGAGCAAGGTCAGCTCGGAGGTACGCTTGAGGACCATGGATTCCAGGTGATCGTGATGCCGCTTGAGCTCGTCCTCGGCTTCCATTTCCTTGGAGACCACGGTCAGCATGCCCAGGGAGAGGCTGATGCGGTCCCGGAAATGAAATTCGATATTGGCCTGGTCCTTGACCCAGATGACTCGGCCGTCCCGGGTTACGATCTTGTAGACCGCTTCAATCGACCCTTCCTTTTTGCACTCCTCGCGCAATTCTTCCCGGACGCTGTCCAGCTCGGTCCGGTTCTGGACCTGTTTGTAGATGCCCGGATCCGCCTCGAGGGTTTTATAGACGCGCCGATCCATGACGCAATCGCGAAAGACATTCGCCACTTCGGAGGGGGCGCAGCCCAGCAGCTCCAGAAAAGTCCGGCTGACGTACTCGTACCAGAGCTCTTTCTCCTGGCTCTGCCAGGCGGAGATATAAAAAATACCGGCAATGCCGGTTTCTTCAAACGCCTGGTAGCTGTCGATGGCTTCCACCAGCCGCCGCTTGAGTTCGACGCTGTAGTAGCCGTTGAGGATGCGTCCGCTGTAGTTGCGCGGAGCGTAGTAAAGCCCTTTGTTCGGATCTCCCATGGGGGGTTCAGTCCTCATCCAGATGTGTCGCCGCTGTCCGCTCCAGATATGGTCCTATCTGCCACATGGTTTTGCCACTTTGTGGCGCAATGCGCAATAGTGTTTTCGCGTCGGAGGCAATTGGGCGTCCCCCCGGCAGGCGCCGCCGAAAAAAGGTTGCGCGCTGATAGCGGCCCTGCTATGCGCTCTATCCGGGTTTGGTATTCCGGCGTGGCAGCAGGGGGCGGCGCCATTCTCATCGTATACTGAAGAGAGGCCTGATCGATGGATCCGCAAATTTGGACTTATCTGATTCCCATTACCCTGCTGACCCTGACTCCGGGGGTGGACACCGTACTGATCATCCGCAACACCACCCGGGGCGGGTGGCGCGATGGGGCTCTAAGCAGCCTGGGGATTTGCTGCGGGCTGTTCGTGCACGCCACGGTGTCGGCTGTGGGGATTTCCATGATCCTGCTGCAGTCCGCCTGGGCTTTTCAGGCCCTCAAGCTGGCCGGGGCCGCCTACCTGGTGTGGCTGGGGATCGTCAGCCTGCGCAACGCAGCCCGCAAGGGAGAGATCCTTCAATTGAACGGCCGGACCGGACCGGTCTACCGGTTCAGCGTGCGCCGCTCCCTGGTAGAGGGGTTTCTCTCGAACGTGCTGAACCCCAAGGCCGTGGTCTTCTACATGGCGTTCCTGCCCCAGTTCATCGATCCGTCCCGCTCCGCCCTCAAACAGTCCCTCTTCCTGGCCGGGCTGCATTTCGCCATCGCCATGGTGTGGCAGTGCCTCCTGGCATCCATCGTCGACCGGGCCAAAGCCTGGATGAAAAATCAGAAGATCCGGCGCGGCATGGACGGACTGACCGGATCGATCATGCTGCTCTTCGGGATCAAGCTGGCCCTGGATCGATAGGCCGAACCCGCCGGATGTGCCGCTGATCCCCCTTGCTTTCAGCACCGGCGATTCATAGCCCGAGCGGGTCAATCCCCCTGTTTCTCACCCGCTCCGGCTTGCGCCAGGCCCTCGATGGCGCGGGCGTAGGACGCCATCAGCGCGTCGAGGTAGTGCGGGTCGGTTTTCCCTTTCCAGGTGGTGATCTCCCGAAAGCGTTTGGGGATCTGTACCTGGGCGGGCTTGAAACCCGTCGCCAAACGCAGCTGCCAGCGTTTTTGCTGGATACCGCGGGCCATGGCGTCCAGGTTGTCCGCCAGGGCCGTGTGCCCCAGGGTAGCGAGGCATTCCTTCAACAATTCCGGCGTGTAGACTTTGCGGGCAAACAGGCAGGACACCATGGAAGTCAGCAGGACGCGTTCCTGTTCGTCGGCCACCAGGAAGGCCACCGCCTGGTCCACGTCCTGTTCGGCATGCTTCTGGTCGTAGGAATAGGCGCCGGTGTCCAGGTGGGAGTGGCGAAAGCCTAAGGACTGGGCCGCGTAAAAGACCTCACCGGTGGCGTAGCCGGCCATCTCCTGGCCCAACACGCAGGCGAAGTCCCCACCGCCGTAATGCCCGGCGGCCGTCAGGGCACCCCGGCCCAGCAGACGGTAGAAGTCGTTGGCGCCCCGGCCCAGGTGGACCATGGCCTGCCTGAAGGCCCGGGCATCCCCGAAGGCCAGCGGTACGATGGTTTCCTTCTCTGAGATAAGCCCCTTTTCGGTGGCCTCGGTGGCCCAGGCCAGGGCCACCCCGGCGCTCATGACGTCCAACCCCATCTTCTCCACCACGTCCATGATGCTCAGCACGGCAAAAGCATCGGTAACCCCCAGCATGGTGCCGGTGGCAAAGATCGGTTCATAGTCATAAGCCACCTGGCGGTAGAGGTACTGGTTTTCCGCCATGAATTTTTCCCGCAGAAATCCCACGTGGATACAGCCCACCGGGCATCCGGCACAGGCCGCGCTGCGCAGCAGGGTCTCGTCGGCAAACCGGTCGCCGGTCACGCCCGCGATGGCCGGATCGGAACTCTGCTGGAGGTTGCGCCAGGGCAGGGACTTGAGGCCGTCCAGGGACTCCAGGTTCGCGGCCGTTCCCAGGTTGTGGTATTTGCTCATCATGTCGGTGGTGGTCATCCGGCCGTAGACGTCTTCGAACAGCTTGCGGTAGGCCTTGCCTTCCGGCAGGGGGAAAGCGGCATCCCCCTCGATCACGATGCCTTTGAGGTTCTTGGTGCCCATGACGGCGCCTGCCCCCAGCCGCCCGAAGTGCCGGTAAGTGTCCACGTTGATGCCGGCCATGGCGGCTTGGTTTTCCCCGGCCGGGCCGATGCGCAGGATGCTGCGGTGGCCGGAACCCGGGTACATGCGGCGCAGCATCTTGCCGGCCTCGTCCACCTCCAGCCCCCACAGGTAGTGCACGTCCTGAAGGTCGATATGATGGCCCCCGACGGCCAGGCAGGACGGGGTGGGCGCCCGTCCGGTGATCACCAGGGCATCCAGATCGGCAAAGCGCAGGGCCAGGGCCGAGCGCCCGCCGGCATGACTCTCGGCGTACTGGTCGTGGTAGGGCGACTTGAAGGCGCACACGGTCTTGCTCATGAGGGGGAAATAGCCGGTGAGGGGACCGATGGCCAGGATCAAAGGCTGGTTCGGATCGTCCCAGGGCTGGTCGGGCCGTCCGTAGGTTTCAAACAGCAGGGCCGCCAGCCCGCTCCCGCCGGCATAGTGTTCGCGCCCCCCCAGCGAGACGATCCGGCTTTGGTCGGTCGTCAGATTGACGGTCATTACCCGGAAAGCATCGCGAATCATGGGGCCGCCTCCTTTCCCGTTTCTTCCGGGACACCGGCGCTCGCCTCCGCCATCTCCAGACACGCGTGGGGACAGAAGGACACACAGCGGCCGCAATGGATGCAGACGAAAGGTTCACCGGTGTTGTCCAGGTAGATGGCGTCCACCGGGCAGGCCTGGGCGCAGTCGCCGCAATGGATGCAGAGCGCCTTTTTAACCGTCACGCCGCCCCCCTTGCGCTGGATAAGGGCCCCCGTGGGGCAGGCCGCCGCACAAGGGGCCGGATCGCAGGCCATACAGTTGATGGCGGTGAAGCCGCTGGACAGGCCTCCGGAGGATTGAATGCGGATGCCGGCCGTCAGCCAGGACAGGTTCCCGTGCACGAGCCGGGCGCAGGCCAGGGAGCAGGAGTAGCACCCGATACAGCGTTCCATGTGGGGGGTGGTGAGGATTTTCATCTATGGAATCGTCCTTATGCTAAAAACTAAATTATGCCCTTCCAGAAACGGTAGATTTTGGTTTCTGGTCCCGCCATACAGCGCGGGATTTCACATCTGATCTTTGAGAACATCGGTGTTCAACAAACCGCCGCCGACGGGCGCCCACAGGCGCAGTCCGGCTACGCCGAGGACCGACAGGAGACGGGAACGCCGCCAGGGGCCGAAAGATACTGTTTCTGGCGGGGCATTAAATTCGGTTGGCGCTGCCAAGCACCTTCTCATTTTTATATTTCACCATTTCCACCAGGGCGTCCCGGGCCGGGCCGAGGTATTTGCGGGGGTCGAATTCGCCCGGGTTCTCGGCCAGCACTTTGCGGATGGCGGCCGTCATGGCCAGGCGACCGTCGCTGTCGATATTGATTTTGCACACCGCCGATTGGGCGGCCTGCCGGAGCTGGCTTTCCGGAATGCCCACGGCGTCGTCCATCCGGCCGCCGTACCGGTTGATTTGGGCCACGTATTCCGGCATGACCGAAGAGGCGCCGTGCAGGACGATGGGAAACCCGGGCACCCGCCGGGCCACCGCTTCCAGGATGTCGAAGCGCAGCGGGGGCGGCTTCTCGCCCGGCTTGACCTTGAACTTGTAGGCCCCGTGGGAGGTGCCGATGGAGATGGCCAGGCTGTCCACCCCGGTTTGCCCCACGAATTCTTCCACCTCTTCGGGCCGGGTGTAATGGGATTGCTCGGCGGCCACCTCGTCTTCGATGCCGGCCAGAACCCCCAGCTCGCCTTCCACCGCAACGTCGAAATCATGGGCGAATTCCACTACCCGGCGGGTGAGTTCCATGTTTTCCTGAAACGGCAGGTGGGAGCCGTCGATCATGACCGAGGAGAAGCCGCTCTCGATGCAGTCCCGGCACAGATCGAACGAGCTGCCGTGGTCCAGGTGGAGCGCAATGGCAATGGGATGCCCCAGGGCTTCTGCCATGGCCACCGCCCCCACGACCAGGTGGGGCAGTAGGGCCGGGTGGGCATATTGGCGGGCGCTGCCGGAAACCTGCAGGATTACCGGGGATTTGGTTGCCACACAGCCCGTAACGATGGCCTGGAGCTGTTCCATATTGTTGAAATTATAGGCCGGGACGGCGAACTCCTCGTCCATGGCCTGCTGGAACATCTCGGCCGTGTTTACCAGGCCCAGATCCGGATAGTAGAGTTTGTGGATCATGGTGGCGACTCCTGTGTCATAGAAGAAGATGGCGCCTGGCAATCAGTTCCAAGGCGCTTGGACTATAGGGGTTCGTGAGCGCATAGGCGGCGGTATAGGCTGGATTGCGGACGTGAACACCTTTGTTGATGATGACCACGAATAGTGGATGGCTGTCTTGGAAATCGATCCCGCAAGCGCTTGGTGTCACGGGCTGCACCCAAGGGTTTTACGTGACGTTTAAGGTCAAAATGCTTAATTTAAAAAAATGCTACCGGCCTTCACGAAAGTCAAACATCAAATCCGGAGGTGAAATGCACACCAATGGCGCACCATGATGGACGAAATTCGGGAGAGCATCTCGATATATCACAGACAGGATGAAAATTGGAAGGCAAACACTTAAAAGAACGTCCGAAGGAGAAGGTTATATTGTCATCACTGCGTCATGGCAGGAGGATAATTTCCAGCCATTTTCAATGAATCATGGAGACCCTATCGCAAATGGCGTCAGAGATCTAGTGAACGTTTTGAGGAATCCCCATAAATATTATTGAAGAAGGGGGTTGTTGCAGCTGGAACTAAGTATGATGTACTCATACCGCTGCCAGCTACACATGATGTATGTATGGATAAAATTGGTCTTAATGATTTCGATGATACAGATGATGAATGGGACGCAAACTTCTGTGAAATTGTAGAATCCCTCATAGATGAAGAGGAATACAGAATATTTGCTTTTAACCCGTAAACGGAGGAAAAGGAAACAATAAACTGCAACTCCGTTTGTGATATTCAAGGATATTTAGCACAATGTGACCATCTAAACTTATTAATTCATCTTGATAGAAAGAGCATCACTTTCACACGTGGGCATGAAATATTGTGGCTTGATGGTTTGTTTGATTCAAGGATCGAAATGATAAGGTATCCTATTATTTCATCAGATAACAATAAGATCGGGGAACCGTTTTAACCATGTCTTTCAGTGGGACCGCTGTTAGCCCGCCGCGGCCACTGAAGACCACGTTCAAAGAAAGTAATATGAAAATTAATTACGAAAAAGCAAAGTTATCAGATTATGAAGAAATTTACAATGTTATGCAAACTTCTGCCCGTGAACTATCGCGTAAAGCATATAGCGACCAACTAAAAGATACATTTGACAAGTTTTATGTCGACAAAACGCCAGAATATATCAGACAAACTTTAGAGAACCAACACAGTTATGCTATAGTTGCAAAAAATAATAATAAAATTATTGGGTTCATTCAGCTAAAATTAAATAACAAAATTGGCAACGTGAGCCATCTCTATATTCTGCCTGGATATGAAAGACAATCAATTGGAACTCAACTATTGGGTTTAGTAAAAGAAAGAGCGGTTCAATTGAATATTGCTAAACTTTATACCGAGAGCACATTAAACGCTCTTAGTTATTATGAAAAACATGGTTTTATAAATAAGGGTTTGATACCGGATGAGTCTGCTTACGATTTGGAATTGGAGTTAAAAATCGCAGGGGAAGCAGTCAAAAGTTAACAATTTAATTTCGATAGTTGGATAGGGGAAACCCTATGGGGTAGAGCTTCAATTTTTAACAAGTAACCCTCTTCAAATGCAGGAAAAATTGTCAGAAGTTGAGATCTGATAATATGTCCCGCGATGAAAAAATCGCCACCGCTTGACTCATCGTTATATGCCCATATAAACCAACAGATGATTTTGACAATAATTAGGCTTAAAATGTTTCGTCATAGTTAAATTTAGTGTCTTTCAAAGATAATGCAAGCAGAGTTTAGGATGCTGTGCGGGGACGGCAAATACAGATGGATATATGACTTAGGGCAAGGTTTTGAAAGAGACAAGGATAATAATGCTGTTAGAATGAATGGTGTTCATATTGATTTAACGGGAATAAAGAAGCTTGAAAATGAATTAAAAATAAAAACAGAAGAATTACCATCTGCTCTTCAAGCGGTTAAACAACTTGGCGGTTTACTTCCCATTTGTTCACATTGTAAGAAAATTAAGGATGATAAAGGATACTGGAATCAGATAGAGGCCTATATCAGGTCCCACTCTGATGCTGAGTTCAGTCATAGTATCTGCCAGGAATGCGCCGAGAAATATTTTCCTGATATGGATCTTTATAGCGATGAAAAAAGTCAAAAATAATGATCCTATTCTTCAGTTTTATCGAGGTAATCTTTGGGAAACCCTATGGTGGCAAGTGTCAACTTTTAACAAGTATCCTTCTTTAAATGCAGGGGAAGCTGTCAAAAGTTGAGATCTGATTTCAAATGTCCTGCCGAGGTCTACTTATAGAAAGGTTTTAAAGAATGTTTGATTATTCTCTTGCTCATTGGGCAACTTTTTTTACGGCGGCCATTTTGCTCAACCTGTCTCCCGGACCAGATATGGCATTCATTCTTGGCCAAACAGCAAAAAGGGGGACCCAATCCGGTTTTGTGGCCATGTTTGGCATCTGGTCAGGCGCCTTTGTCCATGTCGTTTTTGCAGCGCTTGGCTTATCGGCTATCTTAGCCACATCGGCAAAAGCATTTACGGTTGTCAAGTGGATTGGGGCGACATATCTTATTTGGCTTGGTATCCAGGCGTTGCGCTCACATGGCGCCATACTATCTGTGGATGGACAAGTTTCCCAAAAAGGTTTGGCACAAGTGTTCAGGCAAGGTGTTCTGGTTGCGGTATTAAATCCAAAGGTTGCCGTGTTCTTTTTAGCTTTTCTTCCCCAGTTCGCTGAAGTCGGCGCTGGCCCGATAAGTGCCCAGCTATTCCTCCATGGTTTTCTTATTATTGTCGTAGCTGCGTTTATCGAGCCTCCTTTAATTCTCATCGGCGGTAAGCTGACCGCTTATCTCACTAACAGCAAAAAACTATCGCGCTGGATGGACCGTGGACTCGGAGCATTATTTATAGGGCTCGGTGTTAAATTGGCAACAACGGATCATGCTTAAAATGTATAACCGATCGCCACAAAAGACGTTCCATAGTTACGCACCAGGATGACTGTTTGCCAACGTCAGGAATAAGACATGAAGATACCCATCTACCAGGTCGACGCGTTTACCTCGACTGTTTTTTCCGGCAATCCTGCAGCCGTTTGCATACTCGATGAGTGGATCGATGACAGACGCTTGCAATCCATAGCAGCGGAAAATAATTTGTCCGAAACCGCTTATCTCGTTCCGGACAGTGATGGCTTCGAACTGCGGTGGTTTACCCCGCGGACAGAGGTCGCGCTCTGCGGCCACGCAACATTGGCAAGTGCCTTTGTTCAGTTCGTTTGTCTGAAATGGAACAAGGATACGATCCGGTTTCAGACTCGCAAGAGCGGCCAACTCATGGTCACAAGGAAGAGTGAAATCCTTGAGATGGACTTTCCGGCCCGGCCTGCTTACCCCAAAGATCCCCCAGACGGCCTCAAACAAGCATTGAGGGTTGCACCCGAAAAAGTATACGGCTCGGAAGAAGATTTGATGGTTGTATTGGACAGCGAGAAGGCGGTCGCGGCCGTCCAACCGGATTTTGCCGCCTTGGAGCAGGTGGATTGTCGCGGCATCATCATTACCGCGCCGGGCGATCAATGCGATTTCGTCTCACGATTCTTCGCGCCGCGTGTCGGCGTACCGGAGGACCCGGTTACAGGGTCGGCCCATTGCGTGTTGATACCCTACTGGGCATCGGTTCTGAACAAGAAGGAACTCTATGCCCGGCAAGTTTCGAAACGCGGTGGGGAGTTGTTTTGCGGTCTTGCCGATGCCCGTGTCAAGATCTCCGGCAAGGCGGCATTATACCTGGAAGGCACGATAACGATTTAGGATGAAATCCATAGTTGATAAGACAGAGCTTGTTGCAAAGCTACAACAGTGGGGGGCCAGTATTGTTCGTGTGGCGGATACGGCCAGACTATCCGGTATCGATACGGAACCGGAAGATCTCCTGGACGGTTTTCCCCGGGCGGTGAGCATTGCCGTGCGCCTTTCCGATTCGGTCATGGACCTGATCGACAGGCAACCCACCCTTTATATTCATCCCATTATGCCACCCGCGCGGAGGCTGTCGATCTCGCAAAATGTTTCTATCAAGTGCGTGACGTATTCGGTGAAATTCCTCATGTTACATCTTACATCTGTGGCATATGCATTAAGGTTTGCCCATGGGGCAATAAAGCGAAGCAAGCTCTTCCCTCAAGGGAAATATAGGCGATTAGTTTTGATTTAAATCCTCCCCCACTGGTGGCGAACCCGTAGAGGTTCGACCCACCCGGAGAGCGTTTTTGTTATCGGATTCTTCATTTTCTTGCATGTGCAAGAAAACGGAAGCAAAAGAAAACACCCGTGTTCCGCTTCACCCTGCGCGTCGTCGCGGCGGCCGGAGCACGCGGAAACTCGCCCCGCCTTCGCTCTGGCTGCGGCGCGACTCAGACAGTCCGCGTGCTTTAATCCGTCCACCCCGTCGATGCTCGGCGCGGAACAAAGGGAAACCTGAAAACCAAAGACATAACTTCATTTTTGAAGCCTCCTTTTAGGAGGCTACCTGATGCCTTGCGCTATGCGGGAGGAAACTCACTGAAAGGTCGCTCCAAATGTCAGTGAACTGCTCCCAATATCAGGCCGTCATCCATGCCGGACTTTAGCAATAGAGGGTGAAACCAAGTGGACATAACAATTGAAAATGTAAAGAATGACCTGTTCGCCAAATTGCTTGGCATCGAGATCGTAGAAGTCAGGATCGGTTATGCCTTGTTGAAGCTTCAAGTTGAAGAGAAACATTTGAACGGCATCGGCATGGTGCAGGGCGGTGCCCTATTCACGTTGGCCGATTATGCGTTCGGTGTGGCGGCCAACGCCGATGGAAGCATAGTGGTCGGCATCAATGCCGGCATCTCCTATTTCGAAACCCCCAAGGGGAAAACCATTTATGCTGAGGCCATGGAAGAAAACAGCAATAAAAAGATATGCGGGTACAAAGTGCTCGTAAAAGATGAAGACGGGTCATTAGTGGCATCTTTTTCTGGGCTGGGGTACAAAAAATACAAGAAGTGACACATTCAATCGAACTTTATTCCGAGGAGGAGACAATGGAACTTGCAGGAAAGAAAGTCATGATCCTGATTGAGAATATGTATAACGAATTTGAATATTGGTACCCGTACTACCGGCTGAAGGAGGCCGGGGCCAAGGTGGTCACGGTGGGTACCGGCAGTGTGCAATACACCAGCAAAGCCGGCTTGCCGGCCAAAGCGGATGCCGATGCGAAAAACCTTAAGGCCGCGGATTTTGACGGCATCGTCATTCCCGGCGGCTATGCACCGGATCTGATGCGCCGCAATGCCGATATGGTGCGCCTGGTGAAAGAATCCTTTGACGCCGGCAAACTGGTGGCCGCCATATGCCACGCCGGATGGATGCTGGCCTCGGCCAAGATTCTTGCCAACCGACACGTCACCTCCTTTTTTGCCATCAAGGACGATCTGATTCATGCCGGAGCGGACTGGACCGATGCGGAGGTTGTCGTCGACGGAAACCTGGTCACCAGCCGGACACCGGATGATCTGCCGGTCTTCATGAAAGCGGTTATTGCCGCATTATGAATGCATCGACCTTGATGTGGGGCATCCTGTTCGGATCGATAGGGTTCGGATATTTTATGTACGGCAGGAAGCAGAAAGCGGTCTTGCCCCTTCTAAGCGGACTGGGGCTGATGGTGTTCCCCTATTTCATTACGAATACCATTCTTTTGGTATGTGCCGGCATTGTCCTGGTGGCCTTGCCTTTTGTGATCCAAAGATGAGGCTATGCCGCTAATCCATAAGAGCGCGGAAGCCAATCGTTTCGATCAAATCCCTCAACCTTTGGTGGCGGGCCCTGAGACGTTCTGCCTGCCCAAAGTGTTTTCTCAGAAATGGTTTCTTCCTTTTCTTCCACGTGGAAGAAAAGGAAGCAGAAGAAGACGCCCGTGCCCCGCTTAACCCTGCGCGTCGTCGCAGCGGACGGAGCACGCGGAAACTCGCCCGCCTTCGCTTTGGCTGCGGCGGGCTCAAGGAAAGTTATCGAGAACTGTGGCGGCGTTTTTGAAAATCTAACGGACGAGCCCCAGCTCGATGTTCAAAAAAGAAGGTACTGGATTGATTGTCCCCCTGTTTGCGATTAAACGATATGGCCTGCCGACCGCCGGCAGACAAAACATCAGGCGCCGTTGTAACGGCGCCTGTATCAGCGTATCGTTTCCCAAAAGGGAGGGGTGAACTCGCCACCGGCATCAGGCCGCTGCATGCACGCTGGCGGCGCACTCGTTTTTACCGATGTCCATGATCTCCTGCTGCGCTTCGTCCACTTCCACCAGCCCGGCATTGATCTCGCGGATCTTGGCATATTCTTCGGGCTGAGGCCGCATGTTCTCCGCGATGAAAGCGAAGAAGGCCTTTTCATCGGCGATGGAATAGATGCCGGCGTTGTCGGTTTTGATTTTGGCCATGGGGGCGGCGAAGATCAGGTTTTCATCGGCCTCGTCCCAGTCCATATAGTGGCCCGGCAGAATCACCGTGCTATCATCCAGTTTGAGCAGAATCTCGGTCATGGTCTTGAAAAGCATGTTAGACCAGGCCTTCGCCATGCCGCCCAGATCGGGCCTCCCGATGGACTTGATAAAGACCGTGTCTCCGGTAATCAGATATTTCCCGCCCACCCGGTAGCAGGTGCTGCCCGGGGTGTGGCCGGGGGTATGGATGATCTCCACCTGCGGACCGCCGTTGCGGAAGCTGTGGCGATCTCCGTCCCGGGCCGGCGTATAGGGGAACTTGGCGCCCTTGAAATCGTCGTCGGGCGCCACGATTTCCGCGCCGGTCGTCTGCCGCAGCATGTTGCTGCCGGAAATGTAATCGGCCTGGCGATGGGTTTCGAAGGTTTTGGTGATGGTGCAGCCCTTCTCTTTGGCGAAGTCCAGATAAAAGGAGACATCCTTCGCCGGGTCGAACACCATCATTTCATTGCCGCTGATCAACCCGTAGCTGCAGGAGGCTTTGCCGGGCCGCCGGAACTGGTAAAGCTCATACCCGTCGCCTCCGGCGATCAGGGCCGGTTCCAGCAGGTTGCCCCAGGCTTTGATGCCCACTTTCATATGGGCCACGTCTTCATACCCGTGATTGACCAGGATCTCACCGACGAATTTGGATGACCCCTCCTTGGCGCACACGATGCGCACCTTCTTGCCCTTGGGGACACGGGCCACGCTGTCCTCCTCCATCTCGATGAATTCCATGTAGGGCACATTGTGCATGTCGATGGGATAAGGCCCCTCCACCTTGAAACGTGCGAATTCGACGTCGTTGCGCACGTCCAGCAGCAGGAAGTCCTCTTTGCGGGTCAACCAATTGAAAAGATCATGGGCGGTAAAAGCTTGCACTTCCATCATCATTCCTCCCGTGGGCTCGTGGGTTCAGGACAAGGATACGCTACCCGTCGGCACTGTCAAGAGGGTGTCTGACGGGTATGATATTTCCTTAAACGGTCTATGGGATACAAACGGTAATTCAGTCAGGGATGGTGTCGGCGCCCGGTATCCCACCTCATAGCCTTATGAGCCGCTAATTCCCCAGGCGTTACACTTGACGAACGGCAAGCGCCGGGGGGATTGCCCCCCGGCGCTGTGCTATCGTTGGGAACCGCAAACAGAGGATCTGTTGCGGTTAGAACCGCCAGGTGAAACCGAAATCGAGAGCCTGCTCGCTCAGGTTTGATTCGAGTTGCACCGCGCGTCCCAGCGGGTCCGTCCCATTTTCTTTGATGCTATTTTCAAAGGCATACATATAGCCGATGTTGAGTTCGACGGTCGGTGTGATCTGATAGCCGACCCCGAAGGTCACGTGTTGCTCCACCACGGCCGGGAAGCCGATCGTGCGGAAGGTTTCATAATAATAGGTCGGCAGAATTTTGCCCTGCACGCTGGTAACACTGGCGGGCACTCCCGGGGCAACGAAGCTGCCGTTCCAGCCATTGTGCTCGTTGACGGGGCTTTTCGCATAATTGTATCCGGCCCGCAGGAACAGACCGTGAATGGGCTGCCACTGGGCGCCAAGGGCGAAGACCCATTGATCGTCCCAGTCGAAGTCGTCGTAGCCGTCGGCGTCGGACCAGTTGATCCATTTCGTATCCGCCTCTACCAGCAGTTCGATTCCCGTAAAGAAGTAGGCGGCGCCGAAACCCACCTGCTGGGGGGCCTCCAGGTCGAGATTGTCGCTGAGGCCGCTCTGGTCGAAATCGGCCACATTGTCGAAGGTGGCTTTCTGGGGGGAGATGTAGGTCAGGCCTAGTGACAGGTTGTCGATGGGTTTCCAGATGATGCCCGGTTGAACACCGAAGGCGTAGGCGGTGGAGCCGCCGTCGCGCAGGTCGAGGGTTTCGTAATCAATGTGGAAAGCCAGGCCCAGAGACAGGTTGGGCAGCAGCTGAAAGGCAATCGACGGGGCGAATTTCATGATCTGCAACTCGGTGTATTCGCCGGAAGCCACCGGAGCACCGCCGGGATAGGTCGCATAATCGATGGGCGTGTTCTTGTAGTCCACACCGAGACCGCTTACGCCATAGGCCGCCAGTCCGAAACGCCAGTTCTGGGGCGACTCCGAAAGGGGGACCGAAAGACCGATCGCCGGAATCGCATAGACATTGTCCGCACTGTCGGCCTTGACGACCCCGTCGGCGGTGGTGATTTTGGCATCGACCTTCGGCATGAAGAGGGTTCCGGCGAAATTCACTTCGGTGGCCGGACAGTAGGGGCCGAAACACATGGCGGCCGGGTTGGAGAAAACGGCGCTGATCGCATCCTGGGGGGCCGCAATGCCGGTTCCCCCCATGGCCCGGGAAATGGGGCCGATGGCGATCAGGTTGGTGCCGTTGGTGGCCTGGGCCGCCGGTGCCAGCATCAGCGTACAGGCCAGGATTGCCATTAATAAATAAAACTTCCTCATGGTTTCTTACCTCCATACTCACATCGTTAAATCCGGTCCCCGTCCTTTGTGCGGGGACCGTTGCCCGAGATAGACGACCATGGGCCGTGCCATACGGCTCATGATCATAGTGCCCATCCATAAAAGGCATCTTTGGGCTTCGAGCGGCGTTTTCGCTCTTTTGAAATCCTCGAAATAGCCTGCTATTCCTCCGGTTTCAAAATCGCTCAGACCTTGCTCGAAACCAAAAGCTACCATTTCTGGACGGGCAGTAGCTAAACAGCGGCTCGGCGCGCGGGTCGAAACCGATCGGTTTCAGGCGGGAACCAGCGCGTCGGCCACCATCGAAGACAAGAAGGTGACATCCACCTCCATTTTATAGTGTTTGTTCAGGTCGCTCAGCTGGGCGTGGCAGTTTTCACAGGCCGTGGTGAGGATTTTGGCCCCTGTCTGTTGGACCTGATCCACCTTGACCCGGGCGGATTTCATGCGGAAATCCAGGGTGTCCTCCCCCAGGGCCACCAGACCGCCGCCGCCGCCGCAGCACCAGTTGTAGGCCGGCTCCGGGGACAATTCCCGGTAATCGTCGGTCAGGTGCTGCAGAATGTAGCGGGGGGCATCGATCACGCCCCCGTTGCGGGCGATCTGGCAGGGGTCGTGGTAGGTGATCGGAACATTGAATTTCGATTTGTCTAAACGGATGCGGCCTTCCTTAAGATAGCGGGCGTGCACGTCGGTGATGGAGGACACCGTGAAAGCGTGTTTGCCGGAGAGCTGTTTCATGACCCGGTAGGCCGTGCCGCATTCGCAGATGCAAACTTCCTTGACCTTGAGCCGCAGGGCCTCGTTGACGATGCGGTCCAGGATCAGTTTGGTCTTGGTGGGATCCCCCACAAAAGCGCCGAAATTGACGGCTTCAAAGAAACTCAGGGTCCATTTTTCCCCGGCGGCGTTGAAGACGGCCGCGGCCGGGATGATGGAATGGGCGCCTGCCAGGGCCACATAGAGCAGGTCGGCCCCTTCCACGTCCACCGGGATAACGGCTTCGCCCGCTTCCACCTGCCACTTGGAGACGACTTCTTCTTCCAGGCGTTTGAGTCCCTTGATGAACCCCTCCTTGAACATCTCGATGGATTTGCCCTTCTCGATGGACATATCCGCCAGCATGGTCAGGGTTTCCGGCTCCGTGTGGGCGCCGATCAACAGCAGCTTGGCAATGGACATGAGCATCTGGGTATCGATGCCGAAAGGGCAGTAGAGCATGCATCGCCGGCAGCCGGTGCAGGAGTAGGCGGCATCGAAGAGCTCCTCCAGGGCCATTTCGGTCAGTTCCTTGGCCTCCCCCACCGAGGGCCAGATCTTGCCCCGGGCCTTGAAGTATTTTTTGTAGAGCCGCCGGATGATTTCGTGCCGGTAGGCGGCGATGTAGCGCACCTGCCCCATGGAGGCGTAGACGTGGCAGGCCTCCGTACAGGTCCCGCAGCGGGTGCAGGTTTCGAGATAGAAGCGCATGGCTTCGTTCAGCTTGCTCTGGAAAAGACCCAGCAGGTCGTCCCGTGTCTTGGCATCCATGGGTTAGCCCCTCCGCAGTTTGTTCATGGGTAGTGATAAAAAGGCATGCATGGCCTGGCTGAAAGGGAAGAAGATCAAAAACAGATTGGCCAGGAAGACATGCAGGAGCAGCATGAAGGAGTGACCGCTTTCCGTCACGCTGGCGGGCAGATAGGGCTCGAAGGCGATCAGGCTGCCGAGATAGGTGCGATAGTCGTCCACCGTCATACTCTCGTAGTAGTACCAGTTACGGGCCCAGTCCATCTGGCTGCCGAAGAGCACCACCAGAAAAAGCAGGATCAACAGGTAGTAGTCTTCCGGAACCGACAGCTCGCGCACCGGCGAACGGAAGCGCCGAAACAGGAAGTACAGCAGGGACATGGCGGTCAGCAGCCCCACCAGGCCCTTGCCGAGGAAAATTTCATGCGGGATGACCTGCAGGATATCGTATTCCCCGAACAGCTCCAGGTGGCCGATGATCAGCAGCAGCAGGCAGACATGAAAGACCATGAGGAACACCCACAGAACCGGTTTATGGCGTCGCACGGTCGGAAAGAGAAAAGTGTCGTGCAGAGCCCACAGCCAGGCGGGTTTTTTGGCAGGATAGATCTGCAGGGTGGTCGGGTGTTTGGGGGCCTTGAAGATTTTGATCAGGCGCACCGTGGTGCCGATGACAAAGACGGCGGCTGCCAAGTAAACCATGGGCACGAGAATGATATACGATAGTGTTTCCACGAATGCCTCCCTCGGATGCCGAAGCCGACGGCCCGCACCGCCCCGTGCGGTGAGGGCCCGTGCGGTTTACGCGTTGCGCTTGATAAGGAACCGGATCACATCGCCGTCCTGATCGGTCTCGACGATTTCGTTGCCGCTTGTGCGCGCCCAGGCCGGGATGTCGGTCAGGGAGCCGGGATCCGTGGAAATGGCTTCGATCACCTCACCCACGGCGACCTCCTTGATGCCCTTACTGACCTTGACGACCGGCATGGGGCAGGCGAGACCTTTCAAATCAAATGTTTTGCTGATTTCGATGTCGTTGCTCATTTTTCATTCTCCTTTTATGGTTTAGATAAACAGCTGAATCTTGCTGTCCATGGCCTCTTCCAGAAACTTGGCCACGCCGCAGAATTCCAGACCTTCGTACTGGATCATCTCCTCGTGCTTGAAGCCCATGAGGTCCATGGACATCTCGCAGATAAAGATGCGCACCCCGAGTTCCTCGGCCATGGCGATCATCTGGTCGAGGGAGGCGACGTTCTTCTGTTTCATGAGGGATTTCATCATGGCCGTGCCCATGCCCCCCATGTTCATCTTGGACAGCTTGACCTTGTCGGCCCCCTTGGGCAGCATTTTCCCGAACATGGTTCCCATCATGTCCTTGCCGCCGACGTTCTTGTCTTTGGCGCGCAGTACCGGGGTGCCCCAGAAGGTAAAGAACATGACCACATCCATTCCCATAGCCACCGCGCCGGTGGCGATGATGAACGATGCCAGGGCCTTGTCCAGATCGCCGCTGAAGCAGATCATGGAGAGCTTGTTTTCCGGGCTTTTTTTCTGAAGCGCATCCAGTTGGGACTTCATATCGGCCAACTGGGTTTCGATTTGCTCCATGGTGTCCTCCTTATTAAGTTAATGCCATAAACATAAAATTAATAATGAATTTAATAGAATAAAAGGCATAATCGTTCTATTATGGTATATGGTATGTACCATAAGATCTAAAAAATCGCCCCCTTGATGCGGCCTAGGGAGCGGTACTTTTTACTTGCGGACGCTACACCATCAGTTCTTTGACGGCCTCCATGGACCCTTTGAGCAACTCCAGATTGGTCAGCATGGCCTTGCGCTGTTCAGGCGCCAGCTGGGAGAGCACCTCCAGGTGGATGCCTTCTAAAAACGCGTTGATTTCGTTCAGTTTGTCCTGCCCTTTAGGGGTCAGGCTGAGCAGCGTGATGCGCGAATCCTCCGGATCCTTGACCCGCTGGATCAGCTCGCGGCGCACCATACCGTCGATAATGCGGGTTACCCGGCTTTTGACCACGTTCATCTTGTGGGCAATCCCCTTGGGGGTCAGGTAGCGCTCGTTGGCAAAGAGTTGCAGGCAGCGTAGCTCGGCGTCCGGCAGCGCGAAACGGTCGCTCTGGTACTGCATGCGTTCCTGGCAGCACTGAAAGAGCTTGGCGATCAGCTCCTGAAACTGGACCACCTGGTAGGTGGGTATCCCGTTGCCCGGTTGGGCTTGATTATTATTCATGGTGTGAACCATATCACGGTTCAAATTCCTGTCAAGTACTTTTTGATGAGGCTTAAAACTTTTTTTTATGGGCTCTAAAAAAACTTAATAATTAATATTAATAGCATGTTATACTATATGTAGTCTGCCAGTTGTAAAGCTGGCGGCCTGGTTTGTGACAATGAGAACCAATTCCCGATCAGGATAACCGAATATATGCCTCTCATTAGGGGTTCGTTGGGTGGCATTTTCACCCTATAAAGTGTATGCGAATTTCAAAAGCGAACGGGGAGGACTATCCGTCATTGCTTCGGAAGAGGATTGTACGGCAAAGAGGGGCATCCCTTGTGAGCATCGCCATCCTCCCACCTGGAAGCCCGATCCGAAATGGCCCCGAGTGATCCAGCCTTGCCCATTTATCATCCAAAGCGGCCGGTGATGTAATCCTGGGTAAGCTGGTGACGCGGTTTGGTGAAGATCTGGGCCGTCGGTCCCACTTCGATCAGGTCGCCCAGGTGAAAATAGGCGGTCCGCTGGGACACGCGCGAGGCCTGCTGCATGGAGTGGGTCACGATGGCGATGGAGTACTGCTGTTTGAGTTCGTCGATCAGATCTTCGATGATGGAGGTGGCGATGGGATCGAGGGCCGAGCAGGGTTCATCCATCAGGATCACTTCCGGGCTCACGGCGATCGTGCGGGCGATGCACAGGCGCTGCTGTTGACCGCCGGACAGGCCTGTCCCGGGATGGGGGAGAATATCTTTGACTTCTTCCCACAGCCCGGCCCGGCGCAAGGAGGTTTCGACGATCTCATCCAATTCGGCCTTGTTTTGGGCCAGTCCGTGAATCCGGGGGCCGTAGGCCACATTGTCGTAGATGGACTTGGGAAAGGGGTTGGGCTTCTGGAACACCATGCCCACCTGGGCCCGTAAGGGAACGACGTCCACCTCTTTGCCGTAGATATCCAATCCGTCCAGGGCAATGTTGCCCTTGACCCGGCAGGTGTCGATGGTGTCGTTCATCCGGTTGAGGCAGCGCAGAAAAGTGGATTTGCCGCAGCCGGAAGGTCCGATCATGGCGACGACTTCATTGCGTCCAATATCGAGGGACACGTTCTTGATGGCATGCTTGTCGCCGTAATAGACATTCACGTTGCGGCAGGTCATGCGGGCATCGTCGATAAACGGTTCACCGACGGTTTCGCGGCTGTCGCGATTGACAAGTATCCGGCCCGATTTGTTTTTATCGGACGTATCGCTTCCCACGGTCAGTTCCTCTGTCTTGGCTGGGGCATCCATTAGTAGCATAGCTGTGTCAATTGTATGGTGTAAGGCAGGCCATCATGTGCGACAGCCTAACAATTCGGCAGGCCGGCGTCAATCGATGCACGGCCTGCCGAAGATTTCAGCCTGTTTACTTCATCATGAGCGGTTTGAGGGTTTGGGCGGCATTGTGGTACGCTTCGCGCTCTTTGTCGGGCATGGGTATCAAGCCCTTTTCCGCCAGGTAGCCATCCGGCCCCCAGGCCTTCTCGGAGGTGAATTCATTCAAATATTCCTGGATCCCGGGGATGACCCCCACGTGGGCTTTCTTGACATAGAAGAAAAGCGGACGGGATACCGGATAGGAGCCGTCGGCAATGGCCTCGAAGGTGGGCTGCACGCCGTCGACATAGGACCCCTGAATGACATCGGTGTTCTGGTCGAGGAAGCTGAAACCGAAGATGCCCAGGGCATCGGGGTTGGCGCCCAGCTTCTGCACGATCAGGTTGTCGTTTTCACCGGCTTCGATATAGGCACCGTCTTCGCGGATGGTATGGGCGGCCGCTTTGAAGGCTTTTTTATCCAGGGCTTTGACAAAAGGGAATTCCTTGGCCCCGTCTTCCATAACGAGTTCCAGGAAAGCATCCCGGGTACCGGAGGTGGGAGGCGGGCCCAATACTTCGATCTTGGTGGCCGGCAGGCTGGCATTGACGTCCTTCCAGGTTTGGTAGGGATTGGGAACCAGCTTTTGCGCACCGGAAGGATCCGGTACATCCTTGGCCAGGGCCAGGTAGAGATCCTTGCGGGTCAATTTCAAGGGCGCCGCCTTCTTGGAATTGGCCACCACGATGCCGTCATAGCCGATCTTGATTTCGACGATGTCCTTGACGCCGTTGGCCTGGCACTTTTCGTATTCCGATTTTTTAATGGCCCGGGACGCATTGGTGATGTCCGGGGTTTCGACGCCCACACCCTCGCAGAACAGCTTGAACCCGCCGCCCGAACCGGTGGATTCGATCTTGGGTGTGTTGAAGCTGGTGGTTTTCCCGAATTGTTCGGCGACGACCGTGGCGAACGGATAGACCGTTGAAGACCCGACGATGCTGATGGTGTCGCGGGCCGAAGCCGCATAAACGGTTCCGGCGGTCGCCATAAAGACCAGAGCGGTAGCAATAACAAACGATTTCCTGATCATACGTTTCCTCCTGAATGTAAAATGTAAACCATCAATACCTGCTTGTTTACGTTGGCGAGCCTGTACAAGCGCTCCCTATATACAACCCCTGTTTTAGGGTTTTGTTAGAACCTGCAAAAAACTGCCGCGGCACCCCAAAAAGTTCTTCGACAGCCCTACCAGCGGCGTTCGAATTTCTTCCGAAGGACGACGGCCGTAGCATTCATGACGATCAGGAAGGCCAGCAGCACGAGGGTGGCGGCTGACGTCCGTTCCACAAAGGCCCGTTCCGGGCTGTCCGCCCACAGATAGATCTGCACCGGCAGCACGGTGGCCGCATCGGTCAAACCGTGGGGGACATCGACGATAAAGGCCACCATGCCGATCATGAGCAGCGGGGCGGATTCCCCCAGAGCCCGGGCCATGCCGATGATGGTGCCCGTCATAATGCCCGGCATCGCCAGGGGCAGCACGTGGTGCATGACCATCTGCATCTTGGAGGCCCCGACGCCCAGCGCCGCTTCCCGGATGGAGGGGGGCACGGATTGCAGCGAGGCTCGGCCGGCGATGATGATGGTCGGCAGGGTCATCAGGGTCAGCACCAGGCCCCCCACCAGCGGGGCCGAGCGGGGCAGGCCGAAAAAATTCAGGAACACGGCCAGACCCAGAAGACCGAAGACAATGGAGGGCACGGCCGCCAGATTGTTGATGTTGACTTCGATGAAATCCGTCCAGCGGTTCTTGGGGGCGAACTCTTCAAGATAGACCGCCGAGGCGATGCCGATGGGAAACGAGAGCGCCAAGGTGACCAGCAGGGTGTAGACGGACCCCATCACTGCCCCCAGAATGCCCGCCAGTTCGGGTTCGCGCGAGTCGCCGGCCGTAAAGAAGGTCCGGTTGAAGCGCTTTTCGATCCGGCTCTCGGATTTCAAGCGGTCGACCCAGGCCAGTTGGATATCCTTGATGCGCCGTTGGCTTTCAGGCGCCTCCAGATCGAAATGGCCCTTCATCAGCATGTCGATATCGTCGTCCGCCGGCACCCAGACCGGCGCGGTCTTACCGATCATCTCCGGCGAATTGAGGACCATCTTGCGAATCTGGAAGGCGGCCTCGCTGCTGACGAGTTTGTAGAGCATGCGCTTGTCTTTCCGGGAGTGAACTTCCGGGAACATGTGCCGCAGGGACTCCTTTATGATGCCGGAATAATCGGCCGTGGCCAGGGCCTCTTGGCTCAGGAGGGCCGGATCGAAAAAGACGTCCAGCCGCACAAAGGTCTGCTCGAAAGCCGAATAGCCCTTGCTGATGATGCTGCCGAAAAGGATCGCGAGGAACAGCAGGCTGGCCAGGATGGCGCCGATGCCGTAGAAGCGAAAGCGGCGCTCCCGCCGGTAGCGACGGCCCAGTCCGGCGTTGACGATATCGATGGCACGGCGCTGGGAGGCCTGGCCACCTGTTTTGAATCCGGTTTTATTCATACTGCTCCCGGTATTTGCGCACCACATGCAGGGCGACGATGTTGAGCATCAAAGTGGCGATAAACAGCACCAGCCCCAGGGCGAAGGCCGCCAGGGTCTTGGGGCTGTCGAATTCCTGGTCGCCCACCAGCAGGGTAACGATCTGTACGGTGACCGTGGTGACGGTTTTAAGGGGGTTGGCGGTCAGATTGGCGGCCAGCCCGGCCGCCATGACAACGATCATGGTTTCGCCGATGGCCCGGGATATGGCCAGGAGGACGCCCCCCACGATGCCGGGCAGGGCCGCCGGCAGGACCACCTGTTTGATGGTCTCGGACTGGGTCGCTCCCAGGCTGTAGGCGCCGTCCCGCATGGCCTGGGGAACGGCATTGATGACGTCGTCGGACAGGGAGGAGACGAAGGGGATGATCATAATGCCCATGACCAGGCCGGCGGCCAGGGCACTTTCCGAGGAGACATCGAGTCCCAGCGTCATACCGGCATCGCGGATGAAAGGCGCCACCGTCAGGGCGGCGAAAAAGCCGTAAACCACGGTGGGGATGCCGGCCAGAATCTCCATGAGCGGCTTGGCAATGGCGCGAAAGCGGCGGTTGGCATATTCGGAGAGGTAGATGGCCGACATGAGACCGATGGGCACGGCCACCGCCATGGCAATGGCGGAGATCATCAATGTGCCGGCGAAGACCGGAATGGCGCCGAACGCGCCGGAGGAGCCCACCTGGTCGGCCCGGATGGCCATCTGGGGGCTCCACTTCAGCCCGAAGAGGAATTCCGTCAGCGGGATTTTGTCAAAGAAGCGGATGGCTTCGAAGAGCACCGAGAGCAGGATGCCGATGGTGGTGAAAATCGCGATAGTGGAGCAGGCGATTAGGAGCCAGTTGATGATGCGCTCCACATGGTTGCGGGCCCGCAGCTTGGGCGAGATGAGGCGCAGGGTCAAGGCAATGGCGGCCATAATCAGGGCCAGGACGACCACGGCCAGGGCCGCGGTGCTGACATGTTGAAGCTGCTGGTAATGCTGGGCCGCGGCCTGCATGGTGGGGTCGATATTCCCGGAGACGATGTTGCCGCCGACCAGGTTGCGGATGTCGTTGACGATCAGATTCAGACGGGCCGGCGGGAGGCTGCGAACCGCATCGGGCAGATCGGCGACGACCAGCTGGGTAATGACCGCCGGTTCGAGAAAGGACCAGACGGTGAAGACCAGCAGGGCCGGCAGGCCGCACCACAGGGCGGTCAACAGGCCGTAGTAGGCCGGGCGGGAATGCATCCGCAGCAGGCCGGCCCGGTCGCCGGCCACGGCAAAAGCGCGCTTTCTTCCCAGGACGTAGGCGGCCGAGGTCAGCAGCAAAATGGCGCTCAGTATGGTCACAGGTGACAATATAAGCCTCTATTGGCATGGTATTCCGGGCCGCTTCAGGATTGACCTCCTGCGGTCCGTCGATTGCTGGGAATAGGTAAAGGGGGCGTGTTAGGAACGTGTTAAGGAAGGGTTATAATCGCGCTAGTATTGCAATAGAATCGCGTGAAGACGATCGCCGGCGATGCATGGAGGGGTCTGGCCGCCGGAAGAGCCGGCGGCCGCGCCGGCATGCAAGATGGATTGTCAGGGGCGGGAAAGGGCTTGACCACTGGGCGAAACGTTACGGGGAGGTCATCCGGCGCCTGCCTGAGGGCGGGCGCGTACCGGGCGGATGGGCCGCCCTAGTAGTCGGCATGCCGCACGATCTCGCCTTCGATCAGATAGATCACTTCTTCGGCGATATTGGTGGCATGATCGCCGATGCGTTCCAGATGGCGTGATATCAGGTAAAAATTGATCAGAAAAGGCATCTGATCGGGATGGTGGGTCATTTCATCCCGGATAAGCTGGTAGGCCCGGCGATGGGTGCCGTCCACCTCGTCATCCATGGTCACCACCCGGAAGGCCGTATCCACGTCCATATTGACGAGGGCATCCAGGCTCAACTGCAGCATTTTTTCCACCTGCGCGGCCATGGGTTCGTAGTCGAAGGCGAAGCGGGGCGGCTGGTATTTGGCCATGGTCTGGATCCGTTGGGCGATATTGACGGCCTCGTCGGCGATCCGTTCCAGATCGTTGTTGATTTTGATGACCGCTACCAGAAAGCGCAAATCGATGGCCACCGGTTGATGCAGCGCCATAATTTTGAGGCATTCCTCCTCGATTTCCACTTCCCTTTCATCGACTTCAAAATCCGAGCGGACGATTTCGTCGGCCACCGCGGCGTCCCGATCGGTAATGGCGGAGGTGATGCGCCGCACGCGTTCCTCCACCATCGCACCGAGGGAAAGGATCATTTTTTTGATCTTCTCCAATTCCTTATGAAAATGTCTGGCCATGGGTATTCCTTTTCGATTGGGCAGGCGGTCAATTCACTGTCCGCAGCGTGCTAGGATGGTTTCGGACCATGCTACCAGATGCGGGGACGGCAACGCAATCGCCTTATTTAGAACAAACCGTGTTAGGCCGATGTTAGCGGTCCATTAGGGTTTCGATAATGGTTCGGTTTTGCAGCATTTTACCCGGCGCATCATCCCAGGACGGCGATCGGCGAACATCAGCGCGCGGTCTCACGAACTCCTAAAGAAGGCCTCATTCGGAATTAACACCGTTCGGCGAAACGTCTTCCAATGGATTCTGAATCGGACGCTTCACCCGACACACCCTCACACTAAGGAACTGAAGATGCGTGTTGACTGCCATGTGCATTCCAAACATTCCAAACGCCCCTCGACCTGGGTTCTGAAAAAAATCGGCTGTCCGGAAAGCTTCACGGAGCCCCTCGAGATCTACCGCATCGCCTGTGAGCGCGGCATGACCCATGTCACCATCTCGGACCACAACCGGATCGAGGGCGCCCTGGAAATCGCCCACCTGCCGAACACCTTCATCAGCGAGGAGATCACCACCTATTTCCCCGAGGATGGCTGCAAACTGCACGTCCTGGTGTTGGATATCGACGAGCACCAGCATGCCGACATCCAGCAATGCCGGGAAAACGTGTTTTATCTGGTGGACTACCTGCAGGCTCAGGGCCTTGTCCATGTTGTGGCGCATCCCTTGTACGGTGTCAATGACCGTCTGCGCATCGAACACTTCGAAAAGATGCTCCTGCTCTTCAAGAATTTCGAAATGAACGGCGCCCGCAACGACGCGGCCAATGAACGGTCTGGCCGAAATTCTGAACCGCTCTGACACCGGCGATGATCGACACCCTGGCCGATTACCACGGCATCGATCCGGCCTTTCCCGAACCCTGGAAGAAAAACATCACCGGGGGGTCCGACGACCACAGCGCCCTCAACATCGCCCGCACGTACACGGAGATCCCCGGTGCACAAACCCTGGCGGAAGGTCTGGCCGGCATCGAAGCGGGACGCAGCCGGGCCGAGCGACGGCCCTCCCGGCCGGAAACCATGGCGCACAACCTGTACGGCATCGCCTACCAGTACTACCGGAACAAATTCAACCTGGAGCGGTTCCAGGGCAAGGATCTTCTGGTGAAGTTCCTGGATCGCGCCCTGCGTCCCCCGGCCCCGCCGGAGAGCGCCGGCAGCGGCTTGATGGATAAGGTCTATCTGTTTCTTAACGCCCGGCGGCGGCGCAGCAGGATCATCACCCCCTCCGACGATTTGTTCGCCCAACTGCGGCACACCATCACCTGCTTGCTGCAGGACGACGCCCGGTTCCAATCGGCAGTCCCCCGGGACGACGGTGAAGACGAGCCGGCACCGGAAGCCGACTGGTTCGCCTTCGTCAATCAGGTGGCCAACCAGACCCTGATCCAATTTGCCAACCACGCCATGAACCACCTGGTGGGCGGGAATGTTTTCAATATTTTCCATACCATCGGTTCGGCCGGCGGTCTCTACGGGTTGCTGGGGCCCTATTTCATCGCTTTCTCCCTGTTTGCCAAGGACCGCGCCTTCACGCGCGCCGTCCGGGCGCATTTCGGGGTTCCCTCCCCCACGGGGAGAGCGCTGAAATCGACCCGGTGCGCATCGGGCACTTCACGGACACCTTCTACGATACCAACGGGGTGGCCCTGACCATCCAGCAGCAGGTGGAGGTGGCCCTGCGCACCGGCAAAGCGATGCAGGTGATCACCTGCAACGAAGATCCGGCGGCTTCCCCGCCGGGGGTCAAGACCTTCAAACCTGTCGGCACCGTATGAATTGCCTGAATATCGCTCCCAGAAACTCTTCTATCCGCCCCTGCTGGAAATGCTCCGCTACAGCTACGAACAAGGCTTTACCCGTATCCACTCCGCCACCCCCGGCCCGATCGGACTGGCAGCCCTGGCAATTGCCCGTATCCTCAAGGTCCCCTTCTGCGGCACCTACCATACCCAGCTGCCCCAGTACGCCCAGTTTTTGACCGGTGATAGCGCCATGGAAGATCTCACCTGGAAATTCGTCGTCTGGTACTACGACCAGATGGACATCATCTATGCCCCGTCGGAGAGCACTCGCCAGGAACTCATCGACCGGGGCATCCGGCCTTCCAAGGTGATGCTGTATCCGCGCGGTGTGGACATTCGCCGCTTTTCGCCCCGGGCGCGCAACGGGTTTTACCGGAAGCGTTTCGGCGTGAGCGCCGACCTCAAACTTCTGTATGTGGGGCGCGTCTCCAAGGAGAAGAATCTGGACGTCCTGACCGAGGCGTATGAGCGGATCCACGAACGCCATCCCGGGGTTCACCTGGTGATCGTGGGCGACGGGCCTTATCTGGCGGAGATGCGCGCCCGGCTGGGCCATCGTCGCTGCACCTTTACCGGCGCGCTGACGGGGGACGATCTCGTGCGGGCTTATGCCTCGGCCGATCTGTTCGTTTTTCCCAGCACAACGGATACCTTCGGCAATGTGATTCTGGAGGCCCAGGCCTGCGGCCTGCCGGTGGTGGTGACGGACCGGGGCGGCCCCCGGGAAAACATGCGGCCCGGTCAAGACCGGATTAGTGGTGAGCGGCAACGACAGCATGGCTTTGGCAGAGGCGATCGAATACCTCATCGACCATCCCCGGGAGCGCAACGCCATGGGACATGAGGCCCGGCGCACCATGGAGGCCCGCTCCTTCGATGCCGCCTTCCTGCAGACCTGGGAATCCTACAAAACCGTTCCGGCCGGTGACGAATCCTTGCGTCAAGTGGCCGGATTTTAAGGGTGCGGCCCAAGATCGTCGCCGGCGGTTTATGGAGGGCATGAGCACAGTGGATCTGAGATCCTATATCCGCATGCTGCGGCAAGGCCGTTTGCCGGGGCAGCTGATCATTCAGTTGACGGACCGCTGCAACGCGGGCTGCCCCCAGTGCGGCATGAATATCCGCCAGCGGTTTCCACGGCGCACGCTTCCCCTGGACAAGGTCCGGCGTATGATCGATGCCGCCGCTCAAGAGGGCTGCGCGGCCGTATCCTTTACCGGCGGCGAGCCGCTGATGATGCTGGAAGAGCTGATCGCGTTGATCAAACACGCCGGGGCGGCCGGCATGGCCTATATCCGCACCGGCACCAACGGCTTTGGGTTCCGGTCCCCCGAAAAACCGGATTTCGAAGAGCGTGTCACCGCCTGGCCGAAGCCCTGGCGGGGACTCCCCTCAGGAACTTCTGGATCAGCATCGATTCCGCCGACCCGGCCACCCATGAAGCCATGCGCGGCTTTAAAGACGTCCTGCGCGGCATTGAACGGGCGATGCCTATCTTCCATGCCCACGGCATCTATCCCACGGCCAATCTGGGCATCAACCGCAATATGGGCGGCCTCGGCAGCATCCCCTTTCTGACAGACGATGGCAAGGACTCCCGGGGCGTGCCGGCCGCTGAATTCCGGCGGCGTTTGCATGGCGGCCTGGGAGGGTTTTTCCGCTCGGTGGCGGATATGGGGTTTTCCATGGCCAACGTGTGCTATCCCATGAGCATCGAAGACAATGGCGGCGGCGCGGATTTGCAGGCGGTCTACGGTGCAACCGCTGCCTCGGCGATCGTGTCCTTCACCCCCCGGGAAAAAGCGCATCTTTTTGACGTGTTGGCGCCAGCGGTGGCCGAAAATCGCTCCCGCCTCCGGATTTTCACCCCGCTGTGCGCCCTGTATGCCTTAGCGCGGCAGTTTCGCACCGGCCGGCGGGGGTATGCCTGCCGCGGCGGCCGGGATTTCTTTTTCGTGGATGCCCGGAAGGGGCATGCCTTCCCCTGCGGCTACCGCGGCGACGAGGATTTGGGCCTTTTGGAAGACTGGGCGGATTGCACCGTCATCGTGCCGCGCGGACTGCTATGCCTGTGAATGGGAGTGCTTCCGCGATCCTTCCGAACGGGGGGCCCTTGCGGGCCTTTTCCAAAATCCGATGGAAAATTTCCGCCATTGGCGGCGGGACCCGGAATTCTTCAAACACTGGGTAGCGGATCTGCGCTACTATCGCGATTGTGATTTTTTCGACGGCCGGCGTCCGTCCCGGCCGGAGCGGTTGAAACGCCATGCGCCGGCCCACCGCAAGGCTATCGATGATCCGCGGGGCCGGGATGACCCATTTCTATCGGTGCCTTAACGCCGCCGTAATGCCGGTGGGGTCTAGTGCCCCCAACAAGATCCGCGGCAAACGAGGGAAGAGATTCGCCGGCGAATATCTTTCCCGTTAACCATAGGAACAGTTTACCTGCCGCGGCAATTTCGGGAACCTCACCAAGGAGTTGACCATGAATCGGATGAACCCCTGCCGGCAATGCCCGCGCGGAGACCGGGATAAGAATACGACCCAGTGCCGCGTCTGTACCAAGCGTATCGCCTACTTGCGGCGTCTGGCCTGCGAACTGGAATATAGCGCCACCCTGGCGGTGGATCACGGCTACCCGCTGCATCTGCCGGCCCGGCGTGCTGAAGGAAATTTTTGATGACCGAAAAGTATTTTCAGTTGAACGACGAGATCTTTATCTTCCATCCCGACAGCTACGAAGTGCTGCGTGTAGCCCCCCAGCGTTGTGAACGGCTCGAGCGGGCCGATGTGATGCGCGCGTTGCGCCTGCAAGCCCAGGAAATAACGCGGCAACAGGCCGAACGGGCGGTTCCGGCTCTGGAAAAGATGTGCCGCCGGACGCTATAGCGCGGTGATGGGTGGCCTATCCGGGGCCACTGCAATGATGCCGACGGACGTGATTGCCCAGTTCGGTTGGGTGGCCGTATTTATCGGTGCCCTCCTGGAGGGCGAAACCGTCGTGCTGATAGCTGCCGTAATGGTCCAGCAGGGGGTGCTGGATTTTAAAAGCGTGCTGCCGGCCGCTGTTCTGGGCGCCTTTGCGGGAGACCAGTTTTTCTTCCATCTGGGACGGCACCACGGCAGCCGGCTGTTCTCCCGCTATCCCGTCTGGCAGCGCAGCGTCAAGCGTGCCATAGCCCTGCTGGAGCGACGGCGCCGATGGGTGATCCTGTTCTATCGGTTCCTTTACGGGATGCGGGCCGTGATCCCCTTTCTGCTCGGTTCCGGCAATTGCGGGGTGGGGTTGTTTACCGTCCTCAGTGCCCTCAGTGCCGTGGTATGGGCTGCGGTCCTGGGGGTTGGCGGCTATTGGTGCGGCGACCTCTTCCAGCATTGGCTCCGCCAGGGGCGGCACATCCAGCAGGGAGTGCTGGGCGCTGTCATTATTCTGATACTCGTTATTGCGGGATTTCGCTGGTGGAAGCGGAAGCGGCGGTCAGGCAAGGCCTCCTGAAGGCCACGGCCTTAACAGGCCGTGGATAAACGGCGCTTCAGGCCGAAATGCGGCGTTGTCCCGCGTTGCGGGAGTTCTCATCTGATCCTATAGGCCAAGATGAGTTTTAATCTAAACCCTCCATCTCTGGCGGAGGGCCTGGAGAGGTTCGACCGATCCGGGGAGCGTTTCTATAATTGGCGCCTTCATTTTCTTGCACGTGCAAGAAAACGGAAGCAATCACGCCTCGGCGTGACAGGCTTCAAACACCCGTGTCCCGCTTAATCCTGCGCGTCGTTAAACCGGTGGTCCAGCAAGTATCATGCTGTCAGGCAAGGCGGCAGGTGAAGCGAGGCGCGAGCAATCGCCAGATTGTGAGCACCGGAGCATGCCTGGCAACGTCGCCTGGCGCCATGAGGCGTCGCTGGACCACCGGTTTCGGTAGGAGCACGCGGTGACTCGCCCCGCTGATGCTCGTCGCTAGACAAAGGGAAGGCTTAAAACCAAAGACAAAACTTCATTCAGGTCAGATGACGATGCACATGGAAGTGGATCGTGGCGCCGGTGACCTGACTTCTTCCCGTATAGAGGAAAGACGCGATCCAAAGCATTTGCAGGGTCAGCAGGATGGCGGGATGCCAGAGGGCCGACAGCCCCCGGAGAATCGGGGAAGCGGCGGCCGGCGTCGGAGGGGCGGGCATACAGGCTAATCCGACGGCTGCCAGCACGGCCATCAGACTCATGACCTGGTAGGCGCTGACCCGGCCTCGCCGCGGTAATCGGCCCGCAGGAATTCGGACGCAAACCGCCACAGCTGGCTGACGATGAGGGCGAGCAGCAGCGCCGTGCGAAAGGCATTGTTGAGGAAAGCATAAACCCCGGCCAGCGCCGTCACGCTATAGAGAACGGCGGTGATCCCCTGGATGGGAATCACCGGCACGCCTGCCAGGTGATGGGCATAGGCGATTTTGCGCGTATCGCCGAAGAAAGTGAAGTGCCAGCGGCCCAGCAGGGCCCGCACAACAGGGTGGACCTCCCGCAGGGGTTTGCCGTAGCAGCAGCCGAAACTGATGCAGGCCAGGCGGCCGATGCCCTCCCCCCAGCAATAGGCAAGGCTCATCGCGGACAGGAAGGCCAGCGGGTTGACCGTTGTATGGAAATAGCGGGCGGCCAGAGGCTGGGACAGGATAACGACGGCGGGGTCAGCAGCAGCCCCAGGAAAAAAGCGCCCGCCGATGCTGAAGGTGTGCGGTTTTTTTTCCACCAGGCGGGCGATCAGGCGTGAGCCCGGCATACAAACCGCTTAAGACGACCGCCAGCAGCACCAGGGTGTAGCTGACGGGAATGCCGATGGCCGCGGTCAGCACGATGAGCAGGGCACAGGCCAGGGTATAGGCGGTGGCATTGAAGAAGCCGTAAGTGGTCAGGTTGAGACCCTGCCACCGGCGGCGGTCTTGAAGATGGGTATAGCGGCCAGAAATTGCCACCTTTCGTGGGTCAGGTGGCGAAAGGCCCAGCGAAAGAGGAGATAGGTCAAGAAGGCACAGATGCCTACGAAGAGTTCATCGGTCATCGGATGTTCCTTTCACGGCGATGGTGGTGCGCACCTGAACGTCCGTTTCCACGAGCGGTTGTCCAAAAGCGGCCGAAAAGCGGCTCCGGGCGGAAGTATGGTGCTGGTTGGCGAGGATGTCGCGGCAGAAGCGCACACGGTCTTTCTGGAAGATCAGCACATCCACCGAGCTGCCGGGCCGGTAGAGACTTTTGGGCTGCCCCCGTTTGAGGAACATGCCCGGCACCACGGGGCGGGGCGCCTCATAGTGGCGATCGCTGTAGCATTGGACGATATCGCCGATCATCAGGGCCACGATTTCGATCATGGCCACATATCCGATCCCGCTGCCGCCGGGCACCGATGTGTCGATAATGGTGACGACCCGGCGGTTTTTTGAGTATGGGGTCACCATGCGGACAACGGCGCCCGGGTTGCAGGAGTGGTAGGCTCCCTGAATTTCGTAAATATCGACCACGCGCCCGGAAACCGGCAGGTGGTTGTAGTGATACTTCTCCGGGGTCAGGCGAAAGATGGCAAACTGTCCCTCCTGGAAGGCTTCCCGCCACTGGCGTTTGTCGCTGCCCAGCAATTCTTCGTAATCGAAGAATTTCTCCTTGAGGAAAAGCAGCGACTGGTGCTCGAAGGAGCCCACCACCATGCGGGCATCGGCCGGCGACACGATATGGTCCGGACGGGCTGACATGGGGCGAAAATGCCAGAAGCGGATCTGGCGTTCAAACAGGCGGCGCGGGGATGTCAGGGTCTCCGGGGCCAGGCATTCCGCCAGCGGGATGGCCAGCTTCCGGATCAAGCGGCTGACCGCCACGGGCGTGCGCCGGGCCGGAAAGTCGAATTGCCAGAAAGCGCAGCCGTCGTTGACCCGGCGGGAGGTCAATTGGCTGAAAAGGCGGGGCGTGCTTTCCCGGGCCTGGGAATAGAGCCATTGCAGGAGGCGGTCGGCCAGCAGGCGTTCGGTGACCACCTGGCCGGTGCTGCGCCGGATAAATTGGTGTGTGCCCGGGGAAGGCGTCTTCAGCGGTCGCTTATGACCGCCACCGTCGGGCCTGCGCATCGGGTCGAGGCGTTCCTTGATCATGGGGCTTCCCCTCCAACGGGAGCCTCTTCAGCCTGACGCCGCTGCAGAGTCGTTAAAATGAAGAGATGGATGAGTTTTTCCAGGGTCTCCTCCGATGCCATCTCGAAGCGCAGCGCCTGCCGGTGGTGGCGGACATATTCTTCGGCGCTCTGCCCCCTGAGCAAGTGGTAGAGGGGGCGGTTGTAGCGTCCCTGCCGCCAGGCCTGGGGGGCATCGATGGCCGCCAGGTCTTCCTGGAGGGTATCCAGTCCCTCCTCCATTTGCCGGCTGCGCAGGGCATCGCGGTAGTATTGTTCGGCCGCCTGGTTGAAGTCCTCGGAAGGCAGCTTGAGGGGCGAGCGTGCTCCGGCGGTGTCCAGAATACCCCGGGTCAACCGGTCGGCCGCCGAAGTGCCGGGAATTCGAAGGCGGTCTTCGAGATCATCGATCACCCCTTCCGCGCCGAAATGCCTGATGAGGTCCCGGGCCTCCCGTCGCAGAACCCGCACCAAGGCCCAGCGGTATTCGTCGAGTTTAACGCGGATATATCCGGGATAGCGGTGGCTGAAACGGGTGGCGCGAACCTCTTCCAGCAGGCGCCCCAAAAACCGGTTGCTGCTTTGACGGTGAATATAGAAGGTCGGAATGCCGATGGCGGCACTGAAAAAAATTTGCCGCCGTTCACTTTCGATGCGGGGCGTATCCGGGATGTCTCCATGTCGGATACCGTCGCGGAAGATATACTGCAGCGCCAGCGCGGAAAGCAGGACCTGCAAGGTCGCCGCCGGTTCCAGGTCGCAGCGAAAGCTCTGAAACTGGCTGTAATGGCGCCCTTCGAATCCTGCAAACCCCATAACGTCAAACTGCCGCAGACGATAGAGCAGGTAAAGCGGCATGGTGGTATGAAAGATACCCATGGCCGTCAGGTCGCTCTTCAGCTTGGCCTCGCTGCCCGGCCGCCCGTCGAGGGCGCCCGAGGTCTGGGTGCTCATCAGGCAGGCGAAGTAGTCGATAAGACGGAAGTCGATCACGAAATCCCCCTTGAGCCCCGGCAGTCGCCCGAGGGTGCGGTCGATCCAGTCCGGTCCGAAGGGGGTGACGGGCGTACCGAAGAGCTTCATGCGGGCCTTCTTCTTCCAGCGCCGCCAGATCATACGGAGGTGTGTTTCGGTTAATTCATGGGGGAGAAATCCCAGGGCCCGCTCGGGATGCATGTCGCCGAAGTCCAGTCGGTAGGGAGCCCCGCTGTAGGTACCCACGAAGAGCGGCAGGAAATGCTCCATGATTTTGATGGCCAGATCCCCCAGCCACTTTTCTTCCCGCGGACCGAAACCGGAGCCCGGATCCGCCCGCCGTCGGCTCAACCGGCAGCTGCCGATGCTCAGGTGGGTGCCGTTGTTGGCCAGGCTGATATTGGAAAGGGTGGGCAGCACCACCAGATTGCGGGTGAGGATGCCGGCGTCGCGCAGTTTGTTGACGGCATAGAGCTGACTGCGGGAGAGCACCTTGTGGCATTGGGCCATGTAGGCCTGCTTTTCTTCCCCACGGTCCCACCCGGAGAGGCAGGGACTCATGAACAACTCCCGGTAATAGGTGTCCGGGATGAGGGCATTCAGGCGTCTTTGCCGTTGGGGCGGGTGGGGCGCCATGTAAATCAGAGCGCGCTGTCCGCGGTTGAGCAGATCAAAGCGGCGGTTGGCATACATCACCAGCAGATGGCACAACAGGAGGCGTTTGGCGGTTTCCCCGGCCAGGGAGGCCCCTCTCCGCTTTCCGGAGTCGAGCCGCGGGGTATAAAAGGAGTGGGTTTCGGGCGAGGTATTGTCGCTGATGAAATGAGCCATCATGCGGCGGGCCTGGGAGCGAATCATAGCATCGGTCCGGGGGTCGCCAACGGCTTCGGTCAGGGCCAGTTTCAGGAGATAGCTGACGGGGATCCGGATAAGATCTTCACCCTTGCGCCGGCACCGGAAGCGCGCCGCATCGCGGCGCAGTGGACTGCGGGGATTCGCCTTGTCCGCCCTCAGGTCTTCCTCCAAGATCATGCGGCTGTAGGGAGACAGACGCTCTTCCGGAAACTGGACCCAACTGTTTTCCCATAATCCTTCGGTATTGCCGTTGATATAGGCTTCCAGCTTATCCTTCAATTCAGGGGAGGTATCACCGGCCAGGGCCATACGGCAGACGTTTTCGAAAACCTCCGAAGCGGCCACCGCCATGGGCAGATCGACCTGGGCGGCGTCCCCCGCCACCGAGGCCTGGATTTCGTTTTCAGCCCCTGTGGTGGTATCTTCCGGGGTAAAGGGCAGGGTGCGCGCCAGGGCTTCGGGTGATCGCCTGTCGATGCCCAGGCGTTTGGCCAGGGCGGCGGCCTCACCCGGTTGAACGGGGGTGAACGCCGCCGGTCGGATCACATTGGCTGCGGCTGAAGAAGAGATCATTATTTTCCTTCATGCGTGCCGAAAGGTTACGATAAGCCATCCCGGAATTCGGTTTTTTTGCGAGATACGGCGAAACCGAGGATTCCCGCCCGCGGGATTTCCCTTCTGAGATAGCTTCTGACATTCAACGGGCAGTATAGAGCCGCTATGTTGGCCGGGGATTAACGTTCGGCTATTTTTTGATGAGGGGCTGGACGGCCGCCGGCCCGTGGAAGGTGTTTGCTTGCGGGCCGGCCGCCGGATCGCTCTTCGGCAAGGGCGGTCCATTGGCGTGGCAGCCCGCAATCCTTGGCCCACAAGGCTTTAAGGGATCATGTTGACAATAAGGGGCGATGCGATTAATAGGTTAAAGTGATGCAATGGCGCGGCATGACGGCCTAAAGGCGGAGGAGCGCAGCAATGGCGGAAAACAAAAAGCAGATCAGTCCGACCGACGTGACCTTTCGGTTGTTCGAGCTCATCACGGATATGACCTATGATGAACAGCTGGCCATGCTCGAAGAGCTCGAAAAAAAGAAAACGCGGCATACGCGCCGCCACAAACGCCGCGAAACCAGCCTCACCGTCTATTACGCCACCCACGACCGCGCCTACCGCGATACGATCCAGAACATCAGCCCCACCGGGGTGTTTATCGAAACCCGCGAGCCTTTTGACGTGGGGCAGGAAATTCTGCTCAATTTTACGCCCTCGCGCAATGCCGATCCCATCAAGGTCCGGGGGAAGGTGGTGCGCCTCACCGACGAGGGCATCGGGGTCAAATTCGTGCGGCCGGTCAGCAAAGACCGCTCGCAATGACCCTCCGGGGCGTCTTCAGGGCAGGTAGATCGAAAATGTGCTGCCCTCGCCCAGTCGACTGTCCACCTTAATCTCGCCCTCGTGCGCCTGCACGATATGCTTGACGATTGCCAGCCCCAAACCCGTACCGCCGAGCTGGCGGCTGCGGGCCTTGTCCACCCGATAAAACCGTTCGAACAGGCGCGGCAAATTGCGCTTGGCGATACCGCAGCCGTAGTCACGGATGTGAATGGCGGTCAGGCCCTCGTGCTTTTCGGCCCGGATTTCCACCCGGCTATGGTCGGCGCTGTATTTGACGGCATTGTCCAGGAGGTTGACAATGGCCTGCTCCAGGAGGGTCGCATCCACGGTGGCGTACAGCGCTTCACCGCCGGTGACCTGGAGGGCGATCTGTTTGGCGTCGGCGTTTTTCTGGCAAACCTGGATTGCGGTTTGGAAGATATCGCCCAGGCGCGCCGCGTCGAGGTCGAGGGCTTCGCGAAAATTTTCGCGTTCGATGCGCGAGAGGGACAGCAGGTCGTCGACAATGGCCTCGAGACGATTGACGTGCTTGGTAATGATGCCCAGGAACCGGTGGGTGTCCTCCGGTGAGTCCACTTCGCGGTTGTAGAGGGTCTCCACGTAGCCCTTGATGGCCGTCAGCGGCGTTTTGATTTCGTGGGAGACATTGGCCACGAAATCGCGGCGCATGTGTTCCAGGCGTCGCAGGCGGGTAACGTCCGTCATCACCAGAAGGTTGCCGATGCGGGTTCCGGCGGCGTCGACGATGGGCGAACTCTTGATGTTGAGCACGATCTCGCCCTGCTGGTAGAAAGTGATATCGTCTTCCAGGGAGTCTTCGGCCTTCAAGGCCCGGCTCACGAAATTCTGCAGCGCCAGATTGCGGACCACCTCCTGGATGCTGCGGCCCTTGACCCGCCCGCGGTCGCATTCGAACATTTCCGCCGCCAGCGGATTCATGCTCATGATGGCTTCGTTCGTGTCGATGGCCACCACGCCTTCACGCATGCTCGACAAGACGGTTTCCAATTCGTTTTTCTGCTCGACCGCGGTGGCGATGCGATTGTTCAGGCGGGCTGCCATCTCGTTCATGGCGACGGCCAGGCCGGCCAACTCCTCGGTGCGGGGCACGGGCAGCTTGTGAGTGAGGTCACCCCCGGCAAAGGCGTCGGCGCCCTGTTTGAGCATTTCGATGGGATGGCTGATCTTACGGGCCGCCAGGAGGCTGATCAGACCCACCAGGATGGCGATCAGCAGTCCGCCCTCTGCCATGCGCCAGCGAAGGGCCCGCATTTGGTCTTCCAGGAAGGTCACCGCGAAAGCGGCCCGCACGACCCCTTCCAGGCGCCCTTTATTCACGATGGCCTCGGCCACGTACATCAACCGGCGGTCGAGGGTTTTGCTGTAGCGTACGGAGCGGCCCGTCCCGCCACGCATGGCCTCCCGAATTTCCGGTCGGCCGCCGTGGTTGTCCATGTGGGCCGGGTTTTCCTGAGAGTCCCCGACCACTTTCCCGTCGGGCAGGATCACGGTAAAGCGGGTCGACGAGAGCTGGCCGGTTTCTTTACAGATGCGGTCGATGGCTTCAGCTTGCAGGGGCTGCAGACGGTCTTCGATCTCATAACGCAGCAGGGCGATGCGGTCCTTGAGATTGGCCGCGGTCTGGTTCAGGAAAAAGTTTTCCATGGCATGGGAGGAAAACCAGACGGCGGCGCTGATCGCCATCAGCGTGACGGCCAGGAAGGAGGGAAAGATATGCCAAACAAGCCGGTTGCGTTTCATGGGGTTTCTTTAAGGCGGTATCCGACGCCGCGAACGGTTTCGATCATGTCGCCCCGGGAACCGAGTTTCTTGCGCAGGCCCACGATCTGCACATCCACGGAGCGGTCGGTTACGGGATAATCGTCACCGCGGACCAGGTCCACGATCTGGGAGCGGGTAAAGACCCAGCCCGGCCGCCGGGCCAGGATGCTCAACACCTGAAATTCGGTATAGGTCAGATTGACGGACTGCCCCTCCACCGTCACGGTGCGCCGCCCGGGATGGATTTCGATATCGTGCACATGGATGACGGCGGTGTCGTCCGGCGCGTCCTGATCGATGCGTCGGATGATGGCCCGGGTGCGGGCCAGAAGGATGCGGGGACTGAAGGGTTTGGTGACATAGTCGTCCGCGCCGAGTTCGAGGCCGGCGACCACATCCGCCTCCTCGCCCTTGGCGGTCAGCATGAGAACCGGGATGTGTTTGGTTTGGGGGTCGTTTTTCAGCTTGCGGGTCACTTCCAGGCCGTCGATGCCGGGCAGCATCAGGTCCAGAACAATCAGGGCGATGGCACCGGAGCGGGCGGCCGCCAGTGCTTTTTCGCCGGACGTGGCGACCTGGACTTCATACCCCTCCCGCTTGAGGTGGTGCCTCACCAACTCCAGGATATCTTCTTCGTCGTCGACGACCAGGATGGTTTCCTTAGCCATGTTCCCTTTCCGATCCTCCTGCGTTGCCATCGTGCAACCGTTTCGCCCGTCAGTCGACTGCAGAAATACCCGCCGGATGTTAGGAGGGTGTTAATCCCGCATTAGAATACGATTTGAGCATGATGAGAATAGGGTGTGCCGCCTGTGAATGCGAGGGCTGTCATGTCCGGCAGCCAGCATAGACGGTTTGGTCTTTTTTGACAATGGCGGCCCGGGGGGCGGATCTCCGGGGATGCATCGGGGCGGGAAGGGGGCGGATAACCTTTTTAGAACGCCCGTTCACCGGCTTTGCGGGTGTTGCGGTCTTGTTCCCGCCGGGCCTGGGCTTCGCTGTCGGCCAGCTGTCGCAAGTTTTCCATGAAATAAATTCGCAGGTCTTGGGACGGACGGCCGTTGCGCCGGCGAAAACGGGTCGCTACGAGATAGTCGCCCTCCCGCTCCCATATGCGGATCGGCGCGGTCCGATCGTCGGCTTCAATCTCGCGGGGCGGACCGTATTTGGTGGTCAAAGTGGCGATGGTGTCGGAGAAATCTTCAGCTCGGCGCAATGATGAAATAGAGCGGCCGTCCGTTGAGGTTGGAGAAGACCAGCTCGATGGACCGAAAGGGCATGGCACGGCTCTCGGCCCGCAGATAGGTCAACCGGGTGGTCGGGTGTTCCCGGCGCTCTCCCAGGGGCGGGTTCAAGCGTTGGTTGAGCTGGTAGACTTCCGGTAGATGGGCTTGCATAAACGCCTGGTCGATGATTGTGAGGTCGATGGGGGTTGCGTGCGCAATGGCATCGGACCCCAGGGCTTCGGAGAGCCGGTCCCGGAGATCGCGGTCCAGGACCGTCGTGCGGCTCACATCAAAAAAGGTGAACCCGCCGGAAGAAGCCGGGGCCGTATCGGCTGGCGCGGCAATTTCGATATCGCGCCGGGAGCGGGTCAGGGCGATGAGGGAGGCCGTGACGACGATAAGGACTCCGGCCGCCAGGAGTGCCAAAAGAAGATTGCGCTGTTGTGAAGGGGTCATCCGAAGCCTCTTTCATGGGGAAGGGCCGCAAGAGGGCCGCGATCCTTAATAAATAGCAAAGGCAGGGCGTTTTGTCAGGAGGGAATCTTCAAGGGAGGATCGGGCGGGTGGTGATGCGCCAAGGCGGATCGAGGTCGGCCGTCCGGATGATACCTGGAAAAGGGGTCGTGTCGGCGGCAGACCGTGGTGGAATAGCCGGATGGGCCGGGGGCCTTGGAAGGACCCGATGGATTGCGCTGTCAAGAAAAACCCGTGCACATCGCTTGGCCCACGGTTTCTCCATAACCTGCTCCTCAAAGGGATCCGGGCCTTTTTGAAGGCGGGTGCGGCAGTGTTTCAAGTACGACCGCGCCTCGTCCGGGGGGCGATTGAAAATGGTTTGGAGATCGGGGCCGTCGATTCCCGGGGGCATGTTAAGGCTTTGTGGGAGCGGCCGCAAGCGATGGCGGACGACACAGATTGAAATCCTGCATCGTCCGCCGCTGTGATCTGGCCATGGCCTACCCCCGTCTCCTCTTACGTGGCTGTGCCCGTGGAGTGGCGCAGTTTGCCAGAGCTGACCGGCACACCTTCATGGGGCGTCCAGCGTGTGGCCCCCACCTGGCGCGGATCACGGGCCGCCTTGAGAATTTCGATGCTGCTCTTGAGGCCTTTGTACAGGCGTGACATTTCAATGGCCATGCCGGCAATCTGGGCCACTGCCTGGACAAAATTCACGTCTTCCAGGACAAACTCCCACGGTTCGGCGGTGTAGATCCGAATGGCCCCGATGGGATTGCCGCGGGCCATGATGGGAACGGCCAGAATGGAGGCGATGCCTTCCTTGACGGCTTCGGACGGGTACTGGATCCGCGGGTCGTCCTTGACATCGTAGATGGCGACCGGGCCTTCCTTGAGCGCGTCGGCAATAGAGCGCAGGGCATTGATGGGGCCTTTGCGGAGATAGGCGTCGCTGAGCCCCGTCGAGGCCGCGAGTTCGAGTTCCTGACTCTTGGGATTGATCAGGAACAGGGCGCAGCCCTTGGCCTGCAGGGCGTCTTTGACACCGGTGACGCTCAGTAGCGCAATTTCGTCGAATTCACGCGACATGGCGATGCGCTGGGTGATGACCAAAAGGGTTTCGTAGTTGAGCAGTTTCTTTTCCATCGTTTCCTCCTCTCGTCCGTGATGGTTGCCCCTGCGAAGATTCAACGTCATCCCGGCTTCCATCCCCGCCAGGCGATGCACCGCTTCCCGGCTCAGAGAGACCCTTGGTGACCCGCTCTGACATTTCGCGGCTTGTCGCGGACCTCGCGGGCAAGGGGTTGAAGATTGGGCCTGACGTCTAATCAGGGGGACGCCGGGGCCCATGTCTCGACACAGCAGGACCCGTTTTGTCCGGAGTCGTCCGCAACGGGAAGATGCGCCGGCAGTTGACCGGCGCGGGCGCCCCGGAGTCCATCCCTGACAATTGCATCGTTTCATCGGCCGAAGGTCGAAGTGCGGTACAGCTCACAGAGAAGTGCCGGTCGCGGCGGCCGTCTAAACGGAAAAGAATGACATTAGGAGAAGCCGCACCCCGGCGACAACCGATCGATTAAAGTGTCGCTGCGCGGCATCCGATAAGGAAATCAAAACCGGTCATCTTCAGTAGCGAGGAGGAAATCAGGAGAGGTATCTTTTCTGAATATAAAAATAATAATCATTGCCGGGCCGAACTGTCAAGCCAGCGGCTTCTGGCGGCTGCGAAAGGGAATGGCGTCTGCTGAGCGAGGGCCGGCTTAACAGACCGTGGATAAACGGCGTCTAAGACCGAGATGCGGCGTTGTCCCGCGTTGTGGGAATTCTCGTCTGATCCTAAGGGCTAAGGTGAGTTCCGACCTTGCGAAACGGCGCGCATGAGGGTTGCCGTTCTTTTCGCATTGGACGCCGTCCTTTCGGCCCATGGGTTATCCACGGCCTGTTATATCCCCGGATGAAAAGGTCGGCATTCCGGGTGCCCACCGTATCCAGCTCCCAAAGGGGAGGGGATTTCCGGCCCCAGCACCCGAGAGGAAGCGCTGCAGCCTTGGCAGGCATGGCCCGTTCCGGTCGGAATCCCCATCACCGGCCCGGGCGCTTTCCGGCGGTATCGACGGGCATGGGCGGCTATGGCTGCATCCCAGGCCAGGTGTAGACCAGGGGCGACGCGGCGGGCGGCCATTCCCCCTTGATCTTGTTCGTGGCGTCCTCGAAAACCAGATAGCTGTAGCGCCCATAATGGGGGATCTTGCGCGCAATGGCCGTCTGATAGGCTTCCGGCCCCGGGATCAGCACGGCCACAAAACGTCCGGATTGGTGCGGATGACGCCATACCCCGATAAAACTGGCCCGGCGGCCGTCGAAAATCTGCCCCTCCAGTTCGAAACCCTCCGGGCGAGGCGTGACTGCATTCTCCACCCGCTTTTTCAGCGTGGGAAGCGTCGGGACGCCCCAAAACAGCCAGTCCCCGGCGGCTTCTGATTCCGAATCAAGATCCGCCTCCCGCCGGACCACCACCCGGCTGCGCCCCAGCCCTTGGGCAAGAATATCCACCGTTTGCCGCCCGGTGGGAGACAGCGGTCCGGAGGACACCACCACGTTCAGGGGCGCATCCCGTTTAAGGGCGTTGATGGCGGCGGGGATTTCTTCCGGGGCCAGCTGGCGGAAAACGTCGACCTGGGGATCCGCTTCCAGGCGTACCGGCGGGCCCTCCACCGCCAGGGCAAAGGGGGCGCGGGGACCTTCGATGAGAACGGGAGCCTCGGCGTGCGATCCGGTGCCCGAAACCTTCAGGGGAACCGTCAGCCGATAGAAAGGCGCTTTCTGACGCAAGACCCCCTCGATACGATAGGTCGCGGGGCCGGTCGCGCGGGTCTGAACGTCTTCCAGCCACAGGACCGGCGCCCCCGGACGATCCAGCCACTGGTGGAAAAACCAGCTCAGTTCGCGCCCCCCGGTGGCTTCGAAGGCCCTTTGCAACGTCAGCCAGTCGGCGGTCCGGTGCAGCCGGGTGGCGTAGAGATGGCGCAGACCTTCCCAGAAGGCGTCGTTTCCGATGGTATGCCGCAGCATGTGGAAGACCATGGCCCCCTTGTCGTAGCCGATGACCTGGGTCAGGGGGCTGGTGCGCCGGGTGAAGCGGCGCAAAGGGAAATCCTCCCCCGGCGCTGCGATGGTAGCATAGTTGCGCAGCAGCTGGCGGCGGTCCCGGCGAGCCGCTTCGGGGGACGCCATCTCCTGGTAGAGATGCTCGGCAACGTAGCTGGTCAGTCCCTCGCTCCAGTTGCCGTCCGCGGGGTCGACCAGGACGCCGTTGCCCCACCAGCAGTGGGCGATTTCATGCCCCAGACTGGTACGGACGATAAACGGCAGCTGCAAGACCCGTCCCCCGATGAGGGTGTAGGATGGAAACCCGTAACCCGTGGGAAAGAAGTTCTCCACGACGGCGAATTTGGGAAAGGCATAAGGGCCGAAAAGGCTGTCATACAAGGACAGATAGCGGGCGGTGGCCTGCAGGTAGGTGTTCGCCAGATCGCGGTCGTCGAAAAGGAAATAGGTCGCCGTGGGGATGTTGCCGGCGGTCGAAGAGGTGATGATGTATCGGCCGGCGGAAAGGGACAGAAGTCCGGCGGGGGGATCGACCTGCCATGTGGAAACCGTGCGGTCATCCGTTGTCGTGACCTCCAGGGCGCGGCCGGCTGTCACGGCGCTCACCCCCTTGGGGGCCGTCACCTGCAAATGCACCGTTTCAACCGCGTCCCGGATGGCCGGATACCAGCCGGCGCCGCCCAGCAACAAGGTTCCCCGCGGGCTGATGGTGCCGCTGACCCCATAGCCGGGATTGTCCGTATTGACAGGACGTTCGGGCGCTTGATCCTCAAATTGTCCCTCATAGTGGATGGCCAGTTCGACGGCGGCTTCGCATTCCCCTTCGGCGAGCTCCAGCACCAGGGCGTCATTGGTGCGCACGGCGGGACGCGATTGCCCATTGACCTGGAAGGATGTGATGCGGAGACGGGGGTTCAGCCCGATGGTCAACTTCTTCAGGACGCAGTTCGTGATCACGATGCGGTCCGTTCCGGACAACCCGGCCTGTTCCGGCCGCAGGGTCACCTGAAGGTGGTGGGAGGCTTCCAGGGCGGCACTGCTGGCCGTTGTCATGAGCCATATGGCGACCGTGGCGAAGCCGATCGACAAGCGGCGGCCAAATCCGGCCGGATGGGGGGTGTTGGCGTCAGCCTTCCAACGATCCGTCTCGGGCATTAGGTTGTGTTCCTTATGGCAATCGGGGTTGTGGCGGTAAGGTAAGCCGCGTGGCGGGCATGTCAAAAGGCGCAGCGGCGTTGACCCGCCCGGGTTTGTGATCATTTTATTGGCGCCAGGGGTTTGACCCTGCCCGTCAATTAGCATATAGATATAAGATTCAACAGGTTCTTTGCCAGTTTGATGCCGTCGACCCACCTGCTGTTCTGCCAGAAACGCCGGTTAATAGAAGTGCCTGGTGTTGGGATGCTGCGGCCTGGCGTGCAGTGGCGGACGCGCTGCGGATCTTGGAAACGGCGGAAATCATGGGTGCCATTGCCAAATTAAACGTTGACCATCTGATCGGTAAAGAGGTCGGGACCTCCACTATCCTCAAGGAGCTCGCCCGGGGGGGGATGGCCATCGTATTCATCGCCTACCAGCGCACCTTGAAACGCCAGATCGCCTTGAAGATTCTCCCTAAAAATCTGCTTACGCCCAAGACCGCTACGCGTTTTCAATCCGAGGCCGAGTCGGCGGCGATTCTTTCCCACCCCAACATCATACCGGTCTACGAGGTGGGCGAGACGGACGAATTCCTTTTCTTCACCATGCAGCTGGTGCAGGGGAAGTCTCTGGGGCGCTTCATTCAGATGGTGCAGAAAAACCTGCTGCCGTCCCGACGCACGATTCCGGTCGACGAGGCGGTGCGAATCACCGTAAAGGTTCTGGATGCGCTCGCTTACGCCCACGCCGAGGAGATCATCCACCGGGATATCAAACCGGACAACATCCTGATCGAGAGCCACACCCAGCGGCCGTTGATCACGGATTTCGGTGTGGCCAAGGTTTTGCGGGGAGAAGACGAAAAGACGCCGATGATTCAAGGAACGCCGGTTTATATGCCCCCTGAACAGATCCTCGGCCGGGATGTGGACGCCCGCAGCGACATCTATGCCGTGGGGACCATGCTGTTTAAGATGCTGTCGCCGGATTTACCCTTTCCGCCGTACAGCTCCAAGACGGATCTGCTCAAGCAGAAAATCCGCCGCAAGGACGGCATTTTCCTCAAGCGGCCGTCCGAGGTCAACCCTTATGTCGACGAGGCCATCGACCGTATTATTATTAAAGCGACGGCCTATCGCCAGGAGGACCGTTATGACGATTGCCGTTTATTCAAGCAGGATCTGGAACATTACCGCCAGACCCTTTGAAGGCCGCGACGATTCGCATGTCACCGGGTAGGGTCCCCCGATGACGCCCTGCGGGCCTTCGTTGCTTCCACTGCTTGCCGCGGCCACCCGGAGAATCACGCTTTATGGCAAAATCAAGACTGAAAAAAGTTGACTACGATCGCATCGGTCGATCCTTTGCCCTCCTCTTCAATCGATCGACCATGTACCAGACCGATCACCCCTATACGGCCCAATCCATTTCCGATTTTTCCAAGACCGTCGGCAAAGGCCTGGAAGAGCAGTCGCCGCTGGTCATCATCATGAACCGGGACCAGTTTTTCATCGAAGACGAACCCTTCGATCCACGCCTCAACGTCACCCGCATGGTCTCCCATTTCAAAAAAGCCGCCATTCAGTCGGTCTCGTTCGAAATGGGCGTTCAAGCCACCGATATCGCCGAGTTCGTGCGCATATTTATCGATATGGCGTCTTTTCCCAATGGGGATGCCATGAAACGCGAACTCAAGCGCAAGGGCGTCAGGGGCATCAGGATCAACCACGTTTTTTACAAAAAGGTCACCGAAGACGATGAAGTCGTATCGCGGGACGAGCTGAAAAAAACGTCGGAGGGCCGTGGATCGGCTCTCGGCGGCGATCAGGGCAGCAGCATTCTGGATGTGGTGGCCGGCGGGTTGGTGGCGGAAGAACTGGAGCAGGCCATGTCCCTGCGCATGGTGATCGACAACCCCGGAGCAGCTTCCCGGGCCATGATCGATTCCGACCTGGCCCGTACCGGTGTGGAGGAAGGTCATAAGGGTAAATCGGGCCCGGTGATCGTCAAACAGCTCAACCGCCTGCGCGGCGAGGTGGAAAAAGTGGCCCCGGAAATGGAGGGGGCCGGTCTGGCGGAATTGGCCGAGGCGGTTTTCGACATGAAGCGGAAACTGCTCAGCGGGATCGAATCGCACAAAACCACGGGGGTCGTTTACGAGGACGAAGCCCTGATCCGGGAGGAAGCCGATCAACTGACCGATCGCGTTTTCATTCAATTGGTCCGGCAGGAATATCGCGGCGGCGATGTCTCCGTAAAGCGTTTGGCCCAGATCCTGCGGCGCCTGGTACCGGATCCGGCGGAATTGCAGCGCCTGATGCCGGCCCTCAAGCAGGCCCTGCTGGAAGAAGGTATGCCGCCCACGGATTTTGCCGATCTGGTGGAAGAACTGGGACGGGAACTCCAGAGCCAGGGCCTGGCCCATGTCATCAAGGAGAGTGCCGACACCATCGGGGTGGATGGGGAGGATTTGGTCAATGAAATTCTGACCAATCCCCAGATCGCGGCGGAGTTGATCTATCTCTCGGCCGAGATTCGCAAGGGCACCGGCGATGAGAAGCTGCTCTCCGACCTGCTGGTGGATTATGTGGAACGCGTCGGCGGCCGGCTTTCGATGGACGAAGCCCGGCAGGCGGAGGGCGAAGGCGAGTCTCATTTGGATACAATCTACCGTCGGGTGCAGTCCCAGATTCTTGACCGCCTGAAATCAAAGGAGGTCAAGCCCGATATTCTGCAGGAAGTGGAAGAGCGCCTGAAGCGGCGCATGGAGGGCATGCTGGAGCGCCTGCAGGTGGATTGGGAGAAACGCCAATCGTTGCCGGTGGATGCCAAGGAACTCCACGAATTCAGCATACTAGGGGCGTTGGAGGCTGGAACGGACGAGGGTGAAGAGCTGGGTACGATTCTGGACCAGGTACGCAGTTCGCTGCGCGAGCGGGGCATCGACGAGACCAATTTCAAGGCGGTCTATCAGGAGATCGTCAAGGGCCGCATCGCCTGGAAGAAGCAGAAAGAAAAAAAAGACCTGCCCAGCGGCGCCCTCAACCGATCGAGTATCCTTTTCTTCGTGGAAAAGGAGATCCAGCGGGCCGTGCGCTATGGCACGCCCTTCAGCGTCGTGCTGCTGGCGATCGTGCGGGCCATCCCCCGTGCCAAGGCCGCTCCCGGGGCCATCAACCAGAATGATGTCTATCAGGCTGTCCTGGAGCGTTTGGCGCGCGTCGTGCGCGACCCGGACATGGTGGGATCCCTCGACAAGAGCCGCATGATCTGGCTGCTGCCCATGACCATCCCGGAAGATGTCCAAACGGCCCGCCAGCGCATCGTGGGTGAACTCCACCGACATGTCTACAATATCAAGGGTGTTCCCCTCAAAGTGCGGCTGGCCACAGCCGTCAAGGATTTTTCCCACGAGGAGCTGCCGCCGCTGCGAACCTTTCTCAAACGCGCCGAAACATCGTTGCATGAGATGGTGGTGCGCCTGCGCAATATCAAAGACCTGATGTAGAAACGATCACTCCCCCCAACTTACGGAAGAAGGCCATGACCGATCTTAGCGAATTGCACTATCACCTGCACATTATCCCCGATTTGGAAAAGCTGACCTTCGAAGGCCGGCTGGAGCTGTCGGCAACGCCGGCCGCGCCGCTGGAAACCCTCGATCTGAATGCGGTCGACCTTGATATCCGGCAGTGTAACGTCATGCAGGGCAAAACCGCCCTCGACACGCAGATCGCCCTCGATGCGGGAAAAGAGACGCTTTCGGTCCGGGTGACCCCGGCCGTGACAGGGCCGTTTTCCCTGAGCATCGATTATCGGGGGGTGATCAACGATAAGATGGCCGGTTTTTACCGCAGTGCCTACCAGTGGAACGATCAGAAGCACTTCATGGCCGTCACCCAGTTTCAGGAAAGCGACGCCCGCCGGGCCTTGCCCTGCCTCGACCACCCACGGCACAAGGCGACCTTCGACATCGAGATGACGGTGGATGCCGATCTGACGGCGGTTTCCAATGGCGCCATCCGCGAGGAGACACCCCTGGCCGACGGCAAGAAACGGGTGCGTTTCGAACGGACGCCGCGCATGTCGACCTATCTGGTCTTTTTCGGGGTGGGGCATTTCGAAACCCGGCAGGACGGGGAAGATCGGCGGGTGCGTGTGCTGGCGCCGCCCGGGGGGGCGCAGTACGGTGATCTGGGTCTGCTTTGCGGCCGTCAATCCCTGCAATTTTGCGAGGACTATTTCGGGATCCCGTATCCGCTGGCGAAGCTGGATCTCATCAGCATTCCGGATTTTGCCTTTGGCGCCATGGAAAACTGGGGAGCCGTGACCTTCCGGGAAAACCTTCTGCTGAACTATCCGGAGACCACGTCCAAGGCCGGCCAGGAGCGGATTTTCGAAGTTACCGCCCACGAGATCACCCACCAGTGGTTCGGCAACCTGGTAACCCCCTCGGACTGGCGCTATCTCTGGCTCAACGAAAGCTTTGCCACCTATTTCGGTTTCGGCATCGTGGATCACTATCGCCCGGAGTGGGAGATCTGGAGCCAGTTCATTCTCTCCCAGACGGATACCGCCCTGCGCCGGGACGGACTCCAGGAAACATTTCCCATCGAAATTCCCGGCGGCGAACACATGGTGATCAACACCAGCACGGCCCCGATCATCTACAGCAAGGGCGGCAGTGTCCTGCGGCAGATCCGCGGTTTCATCGGGGACGCCGCCTTCCGAGAGGGCCTGCGCCACTACCTCAGCCGGCATGCCTATCAATGTGCGGGCAGTTTGCAGTTCTGGGAGGCCTTCGAGGCCGTTTCGGATCAGCCGGTCAGCGATATCATGCGGGCCTGGGTAGAGCAGCCGGGCTATCCTGCGGTCCGCGTACGCCGTGACGGCACCCGTTTGACCCTGACCCAGGAACGCTTCAGCTATCTTCCCGCAAGGGCAACGACCGTCTGGCCGATCCCCATCACCATCCGGCTGTTCGATCCCGAGGGCGGTGAACGGCAGATTTCCCTGCTGATGCGGCGCGCCACCGAGGAGATCGATATCGATGGGGCCGCGGCCTTCAAAATCAACGACGGCCAGACCGGATTCTATCGGGTCTTTTATGAAAAGGAGGACTTGGCGGACCTGGGCCGGCGGGTTCGGGACAAGACCCTTTCCCCGGAGGACCGCTGGGGGCTGCAGAACGATCTTTTTGCCCGGGTTCAGGCCGGCGAGGCTTCCCTGGCGGATTATCTGTCCTTTCTTGGGTGGTATGAAAACGAAGACGCCTACCTGCCCCTGGTGAGCCTTGACAGCCATTTACGCTATACCCACCTCGTGGCCCGATCGTCGCACGCCGCCATTGCGGCGCAGACCGGTCGAAAATTGGCAGAACGTGTGTTGAACGCCATCGGCTGGGAACCGGCCGCCGGGGAGCCTCACGTAACGGCGGCCTTGCGGGACCAATTGTTCTGGCACGCGGTTTTATACGGCTCCGAGACGGCACGGCATTTTGCCGACCGGGCCTTCCGGAATCTCATGGCGGGAGAGGCCGTGCATCCCGACATCCTCAAAGCGGTGCTCCAGGCGGGGGCTTTGCTCCTCAACGACCGCGCGCTGACCTGGATGACGCGGCGGCTGGACCAGACCGCCAGCGAGCATGAGCGTCTGGCCATCATGGCCGCCCTGGGATGTTTTCGGGACAGCCGCACTCTGGCTGCGGCGCGGGATTATGTGCTCGACCATGTGCCGGACCGCAACCGCTTCATGCCTTTGGTGGCCATGGCGGCCAATCCTTTCGCCATGGAGGCGTTGTGGGCTTGGTTTGTGGACACCCAGGAGCGGTTCAAGGATTTTCACCCCCTGCTCTTCGAACGGGTCATCGCAGCCATCGTGCCCGTAGCCGGTCTGGCGGATCCCCCCGGAGTGATAGGGTTTATGGAACGCACCATGGAAGCCTCGCCCCAGACCCGGGACGTGGCTAGGCTCTCGCTGGAGAAGCTGGAAATCAACCGCCGGTTTCGCGAGGCGCAATGAATGGCACTTGCTGCGCCCCTATTTGCGGCGGCGCAGCACCGTAACGGTTTCGCCGCCGATGCCCCAGTTGTCCGTCTCCACCTCGTCGATGGTGACCACGGTGGTGGCCGGGTTTTTGCCCAGTATGTCCTGCAGCAGGCGGGTGACGCCCCTAATGAGTTCGGCCTTCTGCTCGGCGGTGGCGCCTTCGCGGGTAATGCGGATGTTGACGTAGGGCATCGCGTTCTCCTTATTTATACGCCATTGCCATTATGTTGATGAAAAAAACCATATCGGGACACAGATGAACACAGATCGAGACAGATCAAAATTGTAATAGAAAGACTTTTGTGGATTCTTGCTCTAAAGGACTACCAAGCTTCCCCCCAAACCAAATCCATGCATTTCCACCCATCACCAATTCAAATATGGCATATTGATTTCTGCAGGCTTTTCATTCGCTATACGGCGATAATTGTTTTTATTATCCTGACCTGGTTTTAATCTGTGTTAATCAGTGTTCATCCGTGTCCCATTGCTTTAATCATATTTTCGGGCTGTACTGCCGTTTGAGCCAGCAGCTCAGGCCGTCCAGGCCGGGAAACAGCACCCGCTCGGTGATGTTGGCCTGGTCCAGCTTGTCGCGCAGCTCCCATTTCAGATCGGCCGGGATGACGATGCGCCGCCAGATATCGGGGTGCTCTGCCAACCACTGATCCAGGCGGGCCGTGGGATCGGACATGATGGAAAAAAAGGCGAACTGGTTGAGGATGCGATCGTCGATGGAAGGCGGCTCGAAAAAAATTGTGAAGGGCTCTCCCTGCATTTCCACCATTTCATTAAGCGAGGGTGCTTCGCGGGAGAGCATGCCCACGGTGAAGACATTGGCGCCTTCCTGCTCCAGGGCCTTCTTGAGCCGGGCCGGCAGAAGCTGGTGGGCCTTGTAATAGTTCACGGCCCAGATCACGCCGTCCGTGTGGAATTTTTCCAGATTGGTCAGCGCAAAATGCATGGCCACGAAGGGGGAGTAGGTCCAATCCATGAGCCGGGTGGGCAGGCCGTGGTGCTGGGCCACGGACATCCAGTGCCAGAAGGAGTCGCGCTCCACCACGTCCCGGTGGGCATATTTGCGGAAGTTGCGCAGCAGGTGGTGCTCGAGTTCGACATAGCGGCCCCCCAGGCGCATCAAGGTGGTCTCCAGAGGGTAGCCGGCATCCGAGAGGCCCCGGAACGCGTTGCGGGAACGGTAGCGCCCGATTTCGGGATTCCAGGCATCCTCAAAGAGCGCCTCCTGCAGTTCATTCCAGCTGTGTATGCGGATTTCGTTCATAAAGCATCTCCAAGAGAGCTGGGCATCGGTCTGGAGCAGTGGCTATTCGCGCGTTAGCTGCAAGGTGATGCGGTCGCCGACCCGTAAGACGTCCGCTTCGGAAGGGTGGATTTCCAGGACGTATTGGATATTGTCCGGCGAACGGATGTGCTGTGTGCTGAAGGGCTGTCCTGCTTCGATGGCCGCTATTCGTCCGGAAGAGGAGATAAACACAATGGCCAGGGGCAGCGGGGTGTCTTTCATCCAGAAGGTTCGCGGCCGGGCATCGGGATAGATGAACAGCAGACCGCTGTCCGGTGCCAGATTCCGGCAGCCCATAAGCCCTTTCCGGTGCTGGTCGCGTGTTTCCGCCAGGCCGACCCGGAAGGTGCCCACGGCCAGCGCGTCCCGTGTCACCACAAGGGTGCCTTTTTCCGGGTAGCCGCAGATATCGGCCGCCGCCGAATTCACGAACAACAGCGCGAGAATCACCGGAATGATGGCAAATCACGCTGTGCCCGCCTACCGGATATGGGCGGCTGTCACGCACTGCGGTCCACCAACCGCAGCCAGAAAGCGGCGGCGATTCCCCATATGGCATTGAAAAGCAGCACCAGCACCGGGGTCAAAGAACCCAGTTGCATCCCCAGCATGCCCTTGTGCAGGACGGTCGGGAAGATGTAGACCAACTGGACCAGGGAGGGCCCCAGGCTCAGGATCAGCCCCCGCAGCACGAAGCGGCTTTTCACCAGGGGCAGCAGGAAAAGCAGGCCCCAGAGGCCGCCCCAGACCACACGGGGATAGAGCCAGCCCGGTGTCAGGCGGGGGGCGATGCTCACGTTGAGGGCCGCGCTGATACCATAGACACCGGAGGCCCAGACGGCCAGGCTGTTGATCAGACCGCCCAGACTCCCGGCGGCGAAATAGAGGGATAGTTTTTGCAGCCAGCGACTCATGGGATGGATGTCCTTTGTAAGGGGTGGTGCCGTCTTTCACCTGTGTGGCAAGACGGCAAAGAATACGCCCTTAGTTTCGCTCTACTATGTTACTGGCTAACGGTCGTGCTGTAAAGGTGCCCGTCTTCGTGGTCATTAAAGCGGATGCCATCTGCGGCTTCGATGGTCGTTCATTCGCCATGACTGCCATGCCGTAGGCGGAAATTGAAATTTTGTTGGTCGAAAGCCAGGTTTAGATCTTTCCGTGGGAGGGAAGACAATAAGGTGGACTGCCGAGCCGGTCCGGCCCTCACAACCATGACCCCGATCGAAAGTTTTACCGCCGGCTGGCAAAAGCCTCACGGCTTCGGCGATCCGCGCAGCTGGGCGATCAACTCGGCCGTGCTGATGCCGACCAAAAGAACCGCCAGGCTCCACAGAAACACGCGACCCCGCAACGGCAGCGCCAGTGCGCCGCTGAGCAGCCAGATCAGGAGAACCGTGCCTCCGCAGAGATTGATGGCCATCGCACCTCCCGCCCCCAGTCCCACGAGACCTTTCGGTTTTCGCAGAACTTCGATCCCCAAGGCGATGCCGATGCCGAAGAGAACCGCGCCTAAAATCGTCGGATAGAAGCCGGTATCCGAATAAGGGACCCCTAAAAACTCGGCAAGCGGGTGTGAAAATGCCAGCAGCAGGATGCCCAACAGAAAATTCACGGCAGCGTCGATGCCAAGAAGGAAGGATACGGTCTTTTGCACGGGGAACCTCCACTACTGCGGGGCGGGCGCCCTTTTGTGCAGCTGGATCGGCTCCCGGGCGCGTTTGCGAATTTTCAGATTCAGCATTTCGACACCGCACGAAAAGGCCATGGCAAAGTAGATATAGCCCTTGGGAATGTGGAACGCCATACCTTCGGCCACCAGGGTCACCCCCACCAGAATCAGGAAGCTCAGGGCCAGCATTTTGATGGTGGGATGGGTGTCCACAAAAGTGCCGATGGGTCCGGCGGAAATCATCATGATGCCTACGGCAATGACGATGGCCAGAATCATCACGGGCAGGTGCTGGGCCAGGCCGACGGCCGTGATCACCGAATCCAGCGAAAAGACGATGTCGAGGAGGGTGATCTGGATCAAGACTTGGGCGAAGGAGGCCGCGGAGGCCGCCGCAGCGCTGTGCTCCCCGCCCTCGAGGCTGCCGTGAATTTCAAAGGTGCTTTTGACCAGCAAAAACAACCCGCCGCCGATCAGTATCAGGTCGCGCCAGGAAATCGCGCGTCCCAGGACAGTGAACAGGGGCGCGCTGAGGCGCATGATCCAGGTGATGGAAATCAGGAGCAGGATGCGCATGACCATGGCCATGGAAAGTCCGGCGATCCGCGCACGCGGTCGTTTTTGCTCGGGCAGTCGGCCCACCAGAACCGAAATGAAAATGATGTTGTCAATGCCCAGCACGATTTCCAGGGCCGTCAGCGTGCCTAAAGCAATCCAGGCCTGGGGATCGAATAGCCAGTCCATCATCAGGTCTCCTCTAAAGAACGGTTCGACAAAGCATCAGGCGGGTCTGGCGGTTTAGACGCCCTGTCGCCTGGGTGGCAGAGTGGTCCGTCATAAAAGAGAAGATATCGGCAAACGGCGCCAGACGATCGATCCGACCGATGTCCTGGTAAAAGCCAGCCAGGTCCCGCTCCAGCAGGACCACCAGCTCCAAGATATGCCGTGGTGTCATAGCCCCCTCCCTGCCATTGATAGTCGCATTACGGCTTGACCGTGGTAACCCAGTCACCGCCGTTGCGAATGACGATGCGGCGCTGCTCGAAATCATTCATGATGTGATCGTGGACCGTTTGGTAATCGCCTGCAAAGTAGCGGTCCACCGTCTCGGGATACCAAACGGTTTTCATCAGATCATCGAAAAACGTTTTCTCCGCCACGCATCTTTTCATCACCGAGCTTGGACAGCAGGGATTCGGTGAAGGACCAGTCTCCCAGGTAGCCGGTATCGATCAGAACAGGTTTCTCCCCCCGATAGACGAAATGGTTGGCATTGAGGTATCCCCGCTGGATGAAGAAAAGCTCGGGAAGAATTTCCTGATGTCGTTGCGCCATAACGGTGTCGCCTCCCGAGTGGTTTGGCGTCTGGTCTTACGGTGACACGAGGGGCAGGGCGATCGCCTGTCCGGTTTGGCGGCTGCGAAAGACGGCCTCGGTAAATTCCATATAGCGCACGCCGTCTTGGAAGGTGGTGAGCTGCACGGGCGCCTTCCCGCGAATGGTGCCGATAAAGTCTTCTTCAACCTGCCAGCGCCCCTCTTCTTCGGCAGGGATGACGATTTCAGCCAACTGGGCATCGTCGCGGCGGCCAGCCAGGAGTTTGCCGTCCTCGAATCGCAGGGTCCCTTCGGAACCGTAGAGACGGCAGCCGCTCGGTCCGGTGTGGCCGGCCGCGCGGGTCGAGCAGAAATGGGCCTGGGCGCCGCAGGCCATATCGGCAATGACATCTATATGTTCGGGGATGATCACGCTCTGCCGGGTCGACTTGCCGTCCTGGGTTCGCAGCTTTACGAACGTCTTGCCCATGGCCATGACACGGGTGGCCTCGCCGATCCATCGCATGACGGCTTCATACCAGATACCCAGCATCATCACGTTCAAACCGCTCAGGCGAAAATCCTGCCGCCAGGACAAAGGGCCTTCGAGATCGAGAAAGCCTCCGTAGTCCCGGACCTCGATCGCCAGCAGTTCGCCGATGAACCCTTCGGCCAGCAGCCGTTGGATGGTGCGGTCCACTTTTAAGGAAAAGGGGGAGGGCACTACCTGGGCGACCAGATGGGGCCGGGAGCGGGAAGCCCGCAGCATGTCATGGGCCTCCCGGGCGTTCATGGCCATGCGTGCCTCGCAGAGGACATGCTTGCCGGCTGCCAGGGCGGCCAAGGTGACGGGGTGGTGCATATAGGGCCAGGTACCGATGACCACGGCATCGATGTTCGGGGACGCCACAAGCTGGCGCCAGTCATCGAAGACCTGCGATATGCCGAATTCGGCTGCCACGGTTTCCGACGATGCCCGGCTGCGGTTGCAGACGCCGACGATGGTGACGTTCTCGATGGCCTGCAGTCCTGGGATGTGTTTGGCTTTGGTATTGCCCCCGGCACCCACGATGCCGACGCGAATGGTATCGTTCTGCATATGATCTCCCTTCGATCAACGGATAAAAAAAACTACAATAGGACACAGATTAACACTGATTTTCACAGATTAAAGAGGGGGTAGATTTTGGCTCAGGCCAAGGCCGCAGGTGCTTTGGCGCCCGGAGGCGTAGCTATGGCTACGTCGAGGACCGCCAAACACCGAGAACGCCGGCCTGGAACAAAAGATGCCAATTGCACAAAGGCCATCTATGCCGAAAGTGTCGGCGTCCAGGGGGTAGATTTTGGTTCAGGCCAAGGCCGCAGGTGCTTTGGCGCCCGGAGGCGTAGCTATGGCTACGTCGAGGACCGCCAAACACCGAGAACGCCGGCCTGGAACAAAAGATGCCCCCTGGGCGCCGACACTAGCCGAGAGCGACGTCTAGGGTCATCATCACCGCAAACCCGCACATCGCTCCCATGGTCGCCGCATCCGTGTTCTTTTCCAGCTGGGACTCCGGGATCAGCTCTTCCACCACCACGTAGATCATGGCGCCGGCGGCAAAGGCTAATGCATAGGGTAGAATAGGCCGCATAAAGACAACGGCCAACGCCCCGATCACGCCGGCGATCGGCTCCACCACGCCGGAGGCCTGACCGTACCAGAAACTTTTGAGACGCGAAAAGCCTTCCCGGCGCAGGGGAACGGAGACGGCCGCACCTTCCGGAAAGTTCTGGATCCCGATGCCCAGCGCCAGGGCCACGGCGCCGGCCAGGGTGGCGGTGGGGATATCGGCCGCCAGGGCCCCGAAGGCGACGCCCACCGCCAGCCCCTCAGGGATATTGTGCAGGGTAATGGCCAGCACTAGAAGCACGCTGCGGCGCCAGCTGGTTTGGAGGCCTTCGGCATCTTCGTTGGGAAATCCCAGGTGGAGATGGGGCAGGACCTTGTCGACGCCCCAGAGAAAGATGCCGCCGGACATGAAGCCTACCGTTGCCGGCACCCAGGCCGGAACGGTGCCGGATTCTTCCGCCATGGCGATGGCGGGGGCCAGAAGGGACCAGTAGCTGGCAGCGATCATCACTCCGGCGGCAAAGCCCAGCATGGCATCCAGCAGCTTGCGGTTGATGGTGCGAAAAAAGAACACCACACCGGCCCCCAAGGCGGTGACAAACCAGGTAAACAGGGTGGCCAGCAAAGCCTGCCAAATGGGGTTTGCGTCTGTGAACCATTGCCACATGGGATCGTTTTCCTCCGCAGGGTGATCTGATTGTCGGGCGTACCCAAAATTCTGGAAATGGAATGACAACTGGATGCGACAACGGGATTGGACCGCGCTGTGCTAAGGTAGTGCAGAACCACCGGCATTGGCAAGAGCGGATCGACGAAAAGAATGCTTTCGGCAGGACGCCGTATTCCACGGGAACCGCATGCGAGGCAAGTTATGCGTCCGGATCGGCAGCGAGGAAGGAAAGCGAGGAAGGAATGGTATCGTGATCAACAACATGCACGGCCTGCATGCCGCACCTCCTGGCCCCCGATACATTTTCTTCGGCGTCATCGAAGAATAGAACGTGTTCGCAGGGCTGACCGATGGATCGGGCGGCTTGGCGATAGACTTCGGCATCGGGTTTGCGAAATCCCATGCGCGAGGATACGAATATCTTCTCAAAATAACCCAAAAGATCCCGGTGCGTATCGCGCCACACGATTTCGTGCTCCGGATTGGTGTTGGTCAGGATATACAGGGGATAGCGGCGGGATAGTCTTCCAAGACAATCGCGAATGCCGGGCTTCTCCCCCTTAATGATCGTGTTCCAGCCTTCGCGCATGACATCGTCGGGCAGGTCGATTCCCAGCATCCGGCGCAGGGCGGCATAGTAATCGGAAGCCGTAAGGCGGCCGCATTCAAAGTCCTGATAGGCCCTGTCGATGCGAAAGCGGGAGGCGAGGGTTTCGGCGGGAACGCCGGACCGGTCGCTCCAGAAGCGGGCGCAGCGATAGAAATCGACATCGATCAGGACATTGCCGAGATCGAAAAGGATAGCGCGTATGCCGCGCGGAATAGGTAGGACATTCAGTTCCATGGTTTTAGTTTTGATCTAAACCTTCCACCTCTGGTGGAGGACCCGGAGAGGTTATACCGATCCGAGGTGCCTTTACATCAATTGGTCACTTCATTTTCTTTCACGTGAAAGAAAACAGAAGCAAAAGAAAACGCCCGTGTCCCGCTTTATCCTGCGCGTCGTCACGGCAGCCGGAGCGCGCGGAAACTCGCTTCGCTCAGACAGTCCGCGCGCTTTAATCCGTCCGCCGCGCCGATGCTCGGCGCGGGACAAAGGGAAATACAAAACCTAAACCTCAAAAACATTTTCAAGCCCCTTCGAGGGGGCTTCCTGAGGGCTCCCGCCAGGCGGGAGAAGCCTCACTTCGGACGGCCTCTCCTGTTCGAATACAATGTCCATCGGCATTCCTGACAATTGCCGGTCAGATGATCTTTTTGCGGGCCAGACGATCGATATCTTCTTTCGTGTAGCCCAATTCGCTCAACACCGAAACCGTATTCTCTCCAAAGCGTACCGGACGGCTGCGCAGCGTTCCCGGTGTCCTACTCAGCTTGATGGGCGTTCCGATGGTGGGAACAGGCTGACCGTTCGCATCCGGAAAGTCTCTGACCATGTCGCGTTCGATAAAAAGATTGTCCTGGAGGGCCTCCTCCAGGCGCTGCACACCGCCGCAGCAAATGTCCAGCCCCGCCATGTCCCGCTCCCATTGCTCAAGGGTCCGCGTGCGGAATTTTCCCCGCAGGGCGGCTATGACTGTCTCCCGCTGCGCTTCGTCGTATTGCAGCGGAATGAATTCCGGGCAGTCCAGGAACCGGCAGAGCTGCTCCCAGAAGCGGGCTTCCACGCATCCCACCGAAATAAAGCGCCCGTCCCTGGTTTCATAAGTGTTGTAGCAGGCGTAGCGGTGGGAGAGCATGCTGTTGCCCCGTTCCGGAGGCGCGCCCAAAAGCTGCTGCATCAGCAGGGCCACGGGCATCATGGCCAGCATAGTGTCGGTGAGGGCGATATCGACGTACTGGCCGTGACCGCTGCGCTCCCGGCCGAAGAGGGCCAGCAGAATGCCGATTACACCGTTTATGGCGCCCACGATATCGGCGACCTGAATGCCGGGGATGACCGGCGGGCGATCCCGATAGCCCATAATGTCGAGAACGCCGGCCCGGCCCAGATAATTGACATCGTGCCCGGCGCGGTCACGCAAGGGGCCGGTCTGGCCGTAGCCGGTCAGCGAGCAGTAGACGATGCCCGGGTTCACGGCCCGCACCGTGTCGTAGTCCACTCCCAAGCGCTGCACCACCCCGGGGCGGAAGCCCTCGATCACCACGTCGGCATCCTCAACCAGCTGGAAGAAAATCTTCAGCCCCTCCGGCGTTTTGAGGTCCAGCGCCATGTGCTCCTTGTTGCGCATGATGGTGCTCACCATGAGCCCCTCCGCCTCATAGCGGCGGTCTTCCACATTGATCACACGGGCCCCGTGGTCCGCCAGGATCATGGAGCAATAGGGGCCGGGCAGCAGCCGGGAGAGGTCGACAACCTTGATGTCTTCTAACGCACCCTTGTTTGGCATGAGTTCTCCGGATTACAGATTAGCGTCAAGGTGGACACAGATGAACACAGATTTTCACAGATGAATATTTTTTTTTACAACGAAGAAAACGACGGGTGAAGAACTCGGTTTTTTACCCGCAAATCCACTGGCAGCTACCCAAAATCCATTTATACCGTTATCCTTGATCCGTCGTGCCCTTCGTGGCAGTTATCGGTTTTGGTTTTGATCTGCCCCTTCATGCCCTTCATGATCTTCATGGTAAAGAATTTTTTGCTTTCAGGACGAGGTCATCCGTGTCCATCTGTGTTCATCTGCGTCCCCACAAGCTGTGCAGGATCGGCAAATGCCTTTGACAAGGCCGCCGTTTTCTCTTAAGTTGCCCAACTTGACCGGCCAGGCGGCTGGCATTGCAGCTGAATGCCACGATTAGCAGGAATCTTCATCATGTCCAGAGCACCACAAACGGTTCACGTATCGGATTCCCCTCTGGGGGTCGCCTGGGGGACAACCGCCTTTTTAATCTGGGGGTTGAGCCCGATCTACTGGAAATCCCTGGCCAGCGTGCCGGCCTTCGAGATCCTGATGCACCGTATGATTTGGTCGTTTGTTTTTCTGGCGCCACTGGTGCTGCTCCTGGGGCATCTTGATGATTTCTTGAAAGCGCTGACCACCGGTCGCACCTTGTTGATCTTAACCGCGACCACCCTGATCGTGGGCTTCAACTGGTTTTTGTTTATCTGGGCCATCAACAGCGGCCATATCCTGCAGACCAGTCTGGGCTATTATATCACGCCCCTGGTCAATGTGCTGCTGGGTGTTTTCTTTCTAAAGGAGCGCCTGCGGCGGCTGCAGCTGGCGGCCGTGGGACTTGCGGCCGTGGGGGTGGCTTATCTTACCCTGAGCTATGGGGTCTTTCCCTGGGTATCGCTGGCCCTGGCCTTCAGCTTCGGTTTTTACGGCCTGATCCGCAAAGTGGCGCCGGTGAGCGCCCTGGTGGGCCTCACGGTGGAGACCCTTCTGTTGTCCGTACCGGCCACCGCCTACCTGGTCTACCTCGATCACACCGGCCGCGGCGCTTTCCTGAATGCCGGAACCGCCATTACGCTGCTGCTGATGGGAACAGCCTTGGTGACCGGCCTGCCCCTGCTGCTTTTCACCATGGGGGCCAAGCTGCTGCGTCTATCCACGGTGGGCTTTCTGCAATACATCGCCCCCAGTTGCACCTTCCTCCTGGCGGTATTCGTCTACCGCGAACCCCTCGTGCCGGCCCAGTTGATCACCTTCGGCCTGATCTGGACGGCCTTGGCGATCTATTCCTACGATTCTCTGCGGCAATATCGTCCTGCTTAAAGAAAATAGGACACAGATGAACACGGATAAACACAGATAACTATCAGCGGCCTTCAGCCGCTATTTTCTATGGTTATCAAATACCTTACGCTTGATCTCCGGCTTCGGACCAAAATTTAGCAGCAGCCCTACCTCCAATTCTGAAGCTTTCAAGTAGTTCAGCAACTGCGCTTCGTGCTCTTTAGAAAGGGTTTTCGAGGCTTTGATTTCAACGATGATGCAGCTTTCGATTAAGATATCAATGAAATATTCGCCGACGATTTGCTGATCATAGTGCACGCGAATAGGCGCTTGCGGTATGGCGTCCAATCCTGTTTTGTGGAATTCAATAACCAGTGCATTTTCATAAACCTTCTCAAGGAAACCATACCCTAACGTGTTGTATACTTTATAGAAGATTTCAATAATACGGCGGGTAAGATCCTCGTATTTATAAGCCAAAAGCCACTCTCCTACTTATCGTTTATCTTTAAACGCTTATCAAATCTGTGTCATCTGTGTTCATCAGTGTCCCATTTTCTCTTTTCAAACAAGGCATCCACCACCACCGGCTGGCCATCGCGGATGAGAATCGGGTTGAGATCGATGGCTTCGATTTGCGGGAAGTCCAGGGCCAGTCGGCCGAGTTGGACCAGGATGCCGGCCAGGGCGCGACGGTCGACAGCCGGGCGGCCGCGGTGGGCGTCCAAGGAGTGCCTGGGCACGGATCGTGTCGATTTGGTCGAGGGCCTCCGATAGGGTGACGGGAGCCAGGCGCAGGGCGGTATCCTGCAGGGCTTCGGCCCAGATGCCGCCCAGTCCGAACAGGAGGCCGGGGGGGAATCCCGGTTGGCGGTGGATGCCGGCGATGAATTCCCGGTCGCCGGACACCATTTCGCAGACTAAAAACGCGGCTTGGGTGGCCTGCTGCTGGACGGCCGTGCAGGCTGCCACCACCTCTTCAGGGCTCGTCAGGTCCAGATGGACCAGCCCCTGTTCGGTTTTATGGGTCAGGTCCGGGTGGCAGCCTTTGACCACGACAGGATAGCCCAGGGCCGCGGCCGCGGCAACGGCGGCTTCGGGCGATTCGACTATGGTTTCGCGGCAGGTCGGAATCTCGTAGGCCCGCAGCACTTCCTTGGCACGAAATTCATCCCACCCTGTCTCATGGGCGCCATCGACCAGGCGTTGCGCCGCAGCAGGGATATTTGTCGCTGTGGCCATCACGTCGTCAGCCCGTGACCTCATGGTGTGGTACCGGTGGAGTGTCGCCATGGCGGCCGCGGCCTTTTCGGGGCTGTCAAAAACCGGAATGTCCCCGTCCTGAAGCCGGCGGGCGGCCCGATCGTTTCGTCCGAAAAATGAAGACGCGATGACCGGTTTGTTGAAGCGTGTCGGCATTTGGATGAGATCGGCCACCTCGGCCTTCATGTTTTTGCGGAAGTCTTCCCGGCTGATATTGAAAATGTCCTTGAAGACCGGGTAGGCCAGGTCCGCCCATCCGGTGTCCATAATGCCGTGGATCAGGAGGGCATCCACTTCGTCCGAGGAGAGGAGGGCTTCGGGCAGGGTTTGGGCCATCAAGGTCATGTCCACATGGAAGGTCAGATCCACCGGGTTGGCGGTACTGGCATGCCCCGGCAGCAGGGCCTGGAGTTTTTCCTGCAGGGCGGCACTGAGAGCCGGCACTTTCATGCCCATGCGGTCCAGCGTATCCGCCATGGCCGTGCCGGGGCCGCCGGAATTGGTTAAAATGGCGACCCGCTTGCCCGCCGGCAGGGGCTGGGTCGCCAGGACCTGCCCAAAACGGTAGACATCTTCAATGGATTGGGCCCGGATCACGCCGGCCTGCCGGAAAAGCCCGTCGTAGATCTGATCCGGTCCGGCCAGGGCGCCGGTGTGGCTCGCGCCCGAACGGGCCCCGGCCTCGCTACCCCCCACGTATTGGGCGATGATGGGTTTGCGGCGCGTAATGCGGCGGGCCGTTTCGAGAAAGCGTTCAGGCCGCCGAATGCATTCGATATACATCCCGATGGCCTTGGTGTCCGGATCATCGGCCAGGTATTCCAGTACATCCGCCAGATCGATGCTGGCCTCGTTGCCGACACTAACCGCCTTGTCGAGCCGCACACCCCGCTCGTGGAGGTATTGGAGCGTCTGGGTAATATAGGTGCCGCTCTGGGAAATCAGGCTGAGGCCCCCGGGCGGCGATACCAGAGGCGCGGCGGTCACGTTGAGGGGCAGGCGGGTGTTGACCAGCCCCATGCAGTTGGGACCCAGGAAGCGCAGCCCATGGGCGTCCGCGGCTTCCATGAGCGCGGCCTCCCGGGCTTTCCCGTCTTCGCCGGTCTCCTTGAACCCGGCCGTGATGATCACGGCGTGGCGGGTGCCCAAGGCACCGAAGCGTGCGATCATGTCCGGCACCAGACGACCGGGCACCACCAGCATGGCCAGATCGGGGACTTCCGGCAAATCTTCGATGCGCGGGTAGGCTTGGGTGCCGAAAACATGGCTTTCTTGCGGGTGGATGGGGTAGATCGGGCCGGGAAAACCGCTGTGGCGCAGGTTGAGGAACTGGATCGTGCCCATTTTGATGGGGTTGTTGCTGGCGCCTGCAATGGCGATGGACCGTGGCGCCATGATGGTCTGGAGAGGGTTTGTCGGCATCTTTCGTCCTTTAAGGAAAAACGATTAGCCACAGATCGACATGGAGAAAAGCAGCAAAACAGAGACTATAGGCAATAGGCGGTTAGGAAAACCGGAAAGACGCGTAGCAGAGGGAAGGCTTTTATATTGTAGGCTATAAAATACCAGGAAATCTTCGAACTTCATCCGCCGATGACCACAGATCCGCATGTATGATTGGGATTGCGATTTTGCTGCAGCCTAAGCAATAGCCTACCTTCTATGATCCACCCACTCCCGGATCAACACCCAACAAACCCAATAAACTCAATAGACTCAACAAACCTAATGCCGTTTTTCTTCGCGTTCTTCATGAACTTCATGGTAGAATGAATTTTTGAAGTTATCTGTGCCAACCCGTGTCCATCTGTGTCCTATTATCCTGTCGCGCCACCACTGTCGATTGAAGCTGGATTCGGAAGGTGATAGGCCATCACGAATTCCACCACGAAATCGGCATACTGATCCACCTCGGTTTTGTGTCTGGCATATTTCCAGCGCTTGACATACCAGTCCTGCAGAAGCGCCTTGATGCCGCTGGCGCTCTGCCGGGGGGCGCGGGGCGCAAACAGCCGGGCGTCCTGGCCTTCTTTAAGAATGTCGGCCAGGAGCTGATCGGTATAGAGTTCGCTGGCAATCGTCTTTTCTTTTTCCTCCGGGCTCATGTTTTTGGCTTCCATGAAGGAAAAATAAAACCAGGGCTGCAGGGCTTCGCTGAGATAGATGTGGACCCTGATGGCGGTTTCCAGTTTGGCGATCGGATCGCTGATGGGGTGGATGTGCTCCTCGAGAAGGCGCTGCACCAGCCGCCGGCCCTGCCGCAGGATCATGTCCAGCAGCTCGTCCTTGCTGGCGAAATAGGAGTACAGCGCCCCCATGCTGAGGCCGGTTTCCCGGCTGAAATCCCGCATGCTCATGGCCTGAAACCCTTTTTCGTTGCTGATTTTGAGGGCGGCATCAAAGATGCGGGCCAGGTTGCGGATGACGGTTTCTTCCTTCTTGACCTGAATCTGGTCCCGGTTGGCCTGGTAGATCTCCCGGTAGAGGTGTTCCTTGGAGATGGCGATGGTTTGCTGGAATTCCCGGTAGTTCATGAAAACCTTAATCTATCCACAGATCCCCACTGATAAAAACTGTCCACCACGAAGGACACGAAGAAAACCTATATGGGACACAGATGAATACGGACTAAAGCAGCAAAACACAGGCTAAAGGCTGTAGGCTGTTAGGAAAACCTGAAAAATGCAGAGCAGACTGTAGGCTTTTGTGTTGTAGGCTGTAAGGAATGCCAGAAAATCGGCGATCTTCGTCCGCCGATGACCATAATTCAGCATATATGATTGGGTTACGATTTTGCTACAGTCTAATAGCCTACAACCTGTGATCCACGCATTCCCCCCGGTTTTCAACAACCCAACAAACCCAATAAACCTAATAAACTCAACAACCCTAATGCCGTTTTTCTGCCCTTCATACGCTTCATGTTCTTCATGGTAGAACGCTTTTCTATCTTTATCTGCGCCGATCTGTGTTCATCTGTGTCCCATTAATCGCAGTTATCCGCCGAAGGCCGCATCGTCCATCACAACCGCGGTATCCGAACAGTCTTCGATGGCGTCCATTTTTCCGAACGTTACCGGCAGAACAGAGCGAATGAAGAATTCGGCGGTCTTGATTTGCCCCTCGTAGAAGGCCCGGTCTTTTTTCTTGGCTTGCGCGAGTTTTTCCGCTGCCACAGTGGCCCGCCACAGCAGCATCCAGGCCATGATCACATCTCCCATGACCTCGAGGAAGGGCACCGAATGGGAAAAGGCCGCCTTGATCTTGGGCGACATGGCGGTTTGGCCCAGGTGGAAGGCGACCTGGCCGAGCCGGTCCACGGCCGCGTCAAAACGCCCGGCCATGTCCGCGGTGGCTTCCTGGGCCTTGGCGGCCTCGGCGGCTTGCTTCATCCGTCCCAGGAAGTCCATATAGACCGTGCCCTTTTTCTGGCCCAGTTTGCGCCCCAGAAGGTCAAGGGCCTGGATGCCGGTGCAGCCCTCGTAGATGGTGGTAATCTTGCAGTCCCGGGCAATGGCTTCCATGGGGTAGTCCTTCGTATAGCCCGCCCCCCCGAACACTTGAATACCTAGCACGCAAACCTCGTAGCCACGCTCGCTGCCATACCCCTTGATAATGGGCGTCAGCAACCCCAGCAGGTCCATCAACCGGATCTGCTCCTCTTCGGAATCGGCCACTTTGGCCCGGTCGGTCAGGTGCCAGCAATAGTAGATCAGCGCTCGCAAGCCCTCCACATGGGCTTTCATCCACAGGAGGTTGCGGCGGATATCCGGGTGGCGGATAATGGCCACAGACGGCGCATCCCGTTTCTTGAAATCGTCCAGATCGCGGCCCTGGATGCGTTTGCGGGCATAGTCCAGCGCATAGAGATAGGAGGTGGAGGCATAGGCCAGGGCCTGCAGGCCGGTTCCCAGGCGGGCGCCGTTCATCATCTGGAACATGATTTCCATCCCCTGGCGTTCCGATCCCAGAAGGTAGCCGATGCATTGTCCCTTGGTTCCCAGGGCCATGCTGCAGGTGGCGCTGGCGTGGATGCCGTGTTTTTCTTCCACCCCGGTACAGACGATGTCGTTGCGTTCCCCCAGACTGCCGTCCGGGTTGACCAGAAACTTGGGTACGATGAAGATGGAGATCCCTTTTGTGCCGATGGGGTCGCCCTCGATGCGGGCCAGCACCGGATGAATGATGTTGTCCACCAGGTCGTGTTCGCCGTTGGTGATGAAGATTTTATTGCCGGTCAGGGAATAGGTGCCGTCCGGGTTGCGCGTCGCACTCGTGATGAGCGCCCCCACGTCCGAGCCGGCATCCGATTCGGTGAGCAGCATGGTGCCGCCCCATTTTCCGGTGTAAAGATTTTTGAGGTAGGTCTTTTTCTGTTCCTCGGTGCCGTAGTTCTCGATCATGTAGCCGGTGCCGACCCCCATGGAGCCGTAGGAGCTGATGGCCCAGTTGGCACCCATGAGGTATTCGTCCACAGCGACCGCCAGCGAGTGGGGCAGGCCCTGGCCGCCGTATTCGGTATCCATGGCCGGGGCGGTCCATTCGCTCTCCAGATAAAGCTGATGCACCCGGTGGAAGCTCTCCGGCACCTTGACGGTGCCGTTGCCCTCGTAGCGCACCCCGATGCGGTCCCCCTCCTCGTAGGTGGGCAGCATTTCCTTGATGGCAAACCGCCGCCCCTCGTTGAGGATCAGGTCGAAGGTTTTGCGGTTGAATTCCTTGAACAGGTCCGCTTGGGTCAGTTTTTCGATGTCAAGCAATTCATAGAGAACAAAGTCGATGTCGCGACGGTCGGCAATGAGTTGGGCCATGGTCTATTTCCTTTTCCGATTTATTTAAAAAATCAAACAGCAATTACCACGAAGGGCACGAAGAAACCCTAAATGGGACACTGATGAACACAGATGTACACAGATTAAAAGCAGCAAAACACAGACGGTAGGTGGCTGTAAGAAAAACAATAAAATAGCGGGTTATCCTTTCAGCTTTCACCTCTATTACCCACAACCCAACAAACGCAATAAACGCAACAAGCTTTCAGCTTATTTTTTCACGGTCTTCATGCGCCTCATGGTAAATAGCTTTTGGTTTTCTTCTTTTGACTTTCTTCGTGCTCTTCGTTGGTGAAATGATTATTGGATGTTTTCTTTGTCGTTTGCCGATGCTGCGCTTGATGAGATATGGCAGAACCTCATGTCGGTGTCAATATAAAACGAACGCTCGTTCTATAAAGATTGACATCCAACTCCGTTTCGGTTTATCCAAACAAAACACAGATAGTTCACCATGAAGGACATGAAGATCATGAAGGGTAGCCCAAAAATCAAACGGTTATCGACACGAAAATGAGTCCCGACCTGGCTTATGGATGTATTTTTTCAATTTGTCATAGACAAATTGAAATCTTCATGGCCTTCATGCGCTTCATGGTAAATCTTTCTTGGTGTTAAGGTTTTTTAAAGGTTCCCTATGCCCACTTATGAGGACAGCCTCGTCATCAAGGCCGGCCCCCAAGCCCTGCGTCTGATCCGCGACGAGGGACTGCGGCCGGAACGTGTCCGGGTGTTGGCCGGAGCGGCCGGCGGCCCTAAATGGCTGGTGCTCTATCACCTGGACCGTCTGTTGTTTAAACATTTTTTCAAGGAGCGCAGCAAACCGCTGCATCTCATCGGTTCCTCCATCGGTGCCTGGCGGTTTGCCGCTCTCAGCCAGAAGGATCCCCAGGAGGCCCTGGATCGTTTCCGGGAAGCCTATATCCACCAAACCTACGCCACTGAGCCCACGGCGGCCGAGGTCACGGCGGAAAGCCGCAAGGTGATGGACGGCTATCTCCCCGATGAGGAGATTCCTGGGATTCTGACCCATCCCTGGTGCCGGATGAACATGCTGGCGGTGCGCTGCCGCCATTTGACCGCCTTGGAGAATAGGACCGGAATGGCGCTGGGGCTCGCCGGTGCTGTGGTGTCCAATCTGATAGCCAGGCGGCATCTGGCCCTTTTTTTTGAGCGAACCCTATTCCATGATCCGCGGGCTCTGCCGCCTTTAGATGAACCGCGATACGATTCCTTTTGCACACACCACTTTGGGTGCAGAAAATTTCAAGGATGCCCTCCTGGCATCCGGTTCCATTCCACTTGTGATGTCCGGCGTTTCCAATATCGCCGGGGCGCGCCCGGGCACTTACCGGGACGGCGGCATGATCGACTATCACATGGATCTGCCGTATCGCGTGCCCGACGACGAAATCGTGCTGATGCCGCATTATACCGATCGCATCGTCCCCGGCTGGCTGGACAAGAAGCTCAGCTGGCGCAAACCCGCCCCCGATCACATGGCCAACGTGGTCATGGTGGCGCCCACAAGTGAATTCGTGCGGCAATTGCCCAACGCCAAGATCCCGGATCGAACCGATTTCAAGATCTATTTCCAGAGAGACCGGGAGCGATTCGAAGCGTGGGATAAAACGGTTGAAATGTGCCGGCCATCGGCCGAGGCGTTCATGGAGTTGGTCGAGTCCGGGCGCATAAAAGAGAAGGTGCAGCCGATGGAATTGTAATAATAGGCTGTAGGCTATTAGGCTGTAGACTGTAGAGAAAACCGGGGAAAGCAGAAAAGGCAGGCTGTAGGGAAAACCAGGAAATCAAATAAGACTGTCAGTTTTTCCCTTTCAGCTTCTATCACTACCGGGTATGTAAAACGGTTTTCGGTTTTGCTACAGCCTAACAGTCTATGGCCTAAGCAACCTCAATCTTTTCTCTAAGGGGTTTCCTATGAATCGCTCACTCGTCTCCATCGTCCGCTACGAAAAGCCCTACGACTCCGTCCAGAAAGCCGTCGAACTGGCCGGCGGTTTGTCACATCTGAAACCTTCCGACCACGTTTTCATCAAACCCAACATCGTTTTCTGGACGACCAAGACGGCTCTGCCCAAGTGGGGGGTCATCACCACCTCCCGGGTGGTGGAGGACATGGTGCGGCTGCTCAAGGATCTGGGCATCGAGCACATCACCATCGGCGAGGGTTCGGTGACGGCGAATCCCAAGGATAAGGAAACCCAGTTCCACGCCTACAAGACGCTGGGATACGAGATCCTCGAAAAGCGCTACGGAGTGCAATGCGTCAATATTCTGGCACGTCCCTTTACCAAAGTAGACTTGGGGGATGGCATGAAACTGAGCTTCAGCACAGATGTGCTGGAAAGCGATGCCGTGATCGATTTGCCGGTCTTGAAAACCCATGCCCAGACCACGGTGAGCCTGGGCATCAAAAATCTCAAGGGCACCATCAGCATCCCATCACGCAAGCGTTGCCACAATGCTGATCCCGCGATGCCGCTCCATCGCTGGGTGGCCCGCCTGGCCGACCCCATGCCGCCGGTGTTTACTTTAATTGACGGTATCTTCAGCAACGAGCGTGGCCCGGGCTTTGACGGTCGCATGCGACGCAGCAACCTGCTGATCGCATCCAACGACATATTCGCGGCCGATAAAACGGGTGCGCACGTCCTAGGTTACGAAATCGCCGATGTACCGCACCTGAAGCTTTATGCCGAACATCATCAGAGGCCGCTTGATTTGTCGGACGTGGAGATAAAGGGCGAACCCCTCGAAAAGGTGGCTAATTTTCATCAGTATGATTTTAAATACAATGAAGAAGGCACCTTGCCGAAACCTATGGCCAAAATGGGCATCCAGGGGGTTTCCTATTACAAATACGATCTTTCCATGTGCACCTATTGTTCCGGCATCACAGGCGCGGTCCTGACGGCCATCAGTATGGCCTGGAAGGGTCAGCCCTGGGACGAGGTGGAAGTCCTCACCGGCAAGCAGATGACGCCACGGCCGGACAAGAAAAAAACCATTCTCTTGGGGCAATGCATGTGCAAGCTCCACAAGGACAACCCCGCCATTCAGGAGGCTATTCTCGTAGACGGTTGCCCCCCCAACCCCAAATCCATCGTGGCCGCCTTTCATAAGGCCGGCATCATGATCGATCCCAACCTCATCGAAAACTATGAGCAGCTTCCGGGGTTTTTAATGGGGCGCTACAAAGACAAGCCGGAGTTCGAGGAGGGGTTTTTTCGGATCGAATAGAAAAGATTCGAACCACGAAGCTCGCGAAGGATACGAAGAAAACCAGAATTCGGGATACACACGGATGAAAGGCAGCAAAAGAAAGACTGTAGGTGTTTAGACTGTTAGACTTAATCTTCATACCCCTTCGTGGTAACCCCCTTTTGTTGTCGGCCGATTGCGCAGGGAGCCGCGGATAAAAAAAGATCATTGATTCTCTGATGTGCCTACAGCCCACAGCCTGAGACCCTATGGCCTCGCAGCTTAGCGCAGATAGCCACCTGCCGATGATACGTATTGAAAATCTTTAATTCAGGAAGAGGGGGAATTAAAAATAGGGCAGTTTTTTTTCGAACGCATATCGCTTGGTGTAAAAGTTATAAAAAAAAATAATACCCGTTACGATAAATTTGGTAATGTATTGATGCCTCATAAAGAAAAAAAATTGCGTCAGAATATATATCAAAAGAGTGCTGAGAAAAAGACCGATCAGGGAGAAGGTGAGCGAGAGTGCAAATGTATGAACCACGTTCCGGTTGAGGAGAAAAATGAATCTTTTTTGAAGGAAAAAGTTGATCAAAATGCCGGTCGAATAAGATACCATGTTCGATATGACTGGGGAGAAAAAGTAATTGACGGCGATAAGATACAGGAAATAATCGATCAGTGTTGCAACCGATGAGGTCAACGCAAATTTCATTTGAATAAAGAGGGTTTTCATGACCAGTGCTAATGTTCAAGAAAATACGTTGTAGGATTTTACTGCAGCTCAGAGTTAGGTCCGTTCTTTAAGGAACTATAGTAATCTTCCGGTAGAATGGCAATGGCGGGATTTTATTGGAGGGCCGAACATAAACACGGGACTCGTTCTTAATTATTGAGGATATATTGCAATTTAGACAGTACCCGAAGCGCCTGCCCCCCAAACGATCAGCAAAAATGGCTGGAATAAGCATGATCATAAACAAGAAAGGCGGTAGACTTGAATCTACCGCCTTTCCAGACTCAGTTTAGTGACTTCCCGATTAGCTTCACATCGAGCCCATAATACCTTTCTACTTGTGAGGCCGTTGCTTTATTAGTCCGGCTTCGGCTATTTAACGGCGATGGTATACATGCTCGAATCGGTTATGCCGCCATTCCCCCCGAGAGCGACCACCCCAGACGGGAAGCTTTTTTGATAGATGGTCATCGGCACGTCCGAGCTAAGGCTCAACCCCGTATTGGTAAACCCCCCCAGCCAGGCTGGTTTGCGGGTAATGCGATTGTCGTGTGCGACATAGACGGTGACATTGCGATTGACCTTGAAACTGACGAATTGGGACGAGGCATTCAATTTATCGGCGTTCGCGGTCATGACGTAGGTGGCGCCCTGCAAAGAAGCGGGAACATTTTTGAAGGTATAGCTGCGGTCGATGTAGGTGGTTCCTCCGTTGGCAAGCGCGGATCGAACTTGATACGCTTTGCCCGAACTGACGCTCAGGCTGCTTAGCGTCAGCGTTGTGTCCGTTCCCGCTGGCGTCGATGCCACCTGCACAGCGGCCACCAGTCCGACAGGGGGAATCGGCGGGGTCGTATCGCCCGGGGAGTAGGAAACCGCTGGACAGGGCGGGCTTTCGCCGGCACTGTTGTAAGCGGTTACAGAAAAATAATACTGTACATTTTCGGACAAGGGCAGGTTATCTAAATTGTACGTTGTTGCGCTGCCGACATCCTTGGAATTCGATGGATTGCTTGAACTGGTGCCATAATGCACTTTGTATCCATCGACCGTACCGGAGCTGGGGTCCCAATGCAGCGTCGCCGCGTGCGTGCCGATCGCCGCTACACCCAATAAACATCCTGTAAATATTATAGATTTAATGGTTTTTTTCAAAAGTGTCATGATATCGTTACCTTCCAACGGGTTAATAATTTAGCAGGAAAACGATGCAATTAATGTGCCTATCGCCCGTTCCAGGGCAGTGTTGAAGCACTGCCCTATTCTAATACAGGTGTATGGTAACACAGGCCTGTCATTTAGTCACCAATGGCAACCGTGTACATGCTGGTATCACTGCTGCCGCCGTTTCCGCCCAAATCAACCGTCCCCGCCGCGTAGCGTCGCGCAAAGATGCTCATAAGGACATCGGATTTAAGATCGAGCCCGGTATCGGCAAATTGATCCAGCCAGGCGGGTTTCGAAGCGATGCGGTCGTCATGGGCCACATAGACCGTCACCGGCCGGTTGACTTGAAAGCTCAGAAAGCGGTCTCCACTAGAAACCTTATCGTCGTTGGCGGGCAAGATGTAGGTGTTGCCCTGCAGCTGAACGGGCAGGTTTCCATAGAGGTATGAGCGGTCGACATAGACACGCTTGCCGTCGCTAAGACTGTCCTGAACCTGGTACGATTCGCCGGAATCCGCTGATAGATAGGTCACTTTCAGCGGCGGCAATTCAGTGACCGCATTTTCCGAAACAACCACGGTATACATGCTGCTACTGTTAGTCCCGCCGTTGCCGCCCAAAGTAACCTTCCCAGCGGCGTAGCGTCGCGTAAAGAGGCTCATGGGGACATCGGATGAAAGGTCAAGTCCGGTATCGACAAATCCACTCAGCCAGGCGGGTTTGGTCGCAATGCGGTCG
>CAVSSY010000020.1:0-133802 GCA_963730675.1 uncultured delta proteobacterium
ATGGTTTTCTCTCCTTATGGCCACATAGATGGTTTCGTGAATCGCTCAAGATCAAGGCGTGCAAGTTCCGAGGAAGGAGGCCTACACCAGGTACGCCGCATTGACGAGGAAGGCAGCACAATGCCGATACTCGTTCGCCTTCGCTGGATTGAGCGATTCACGAAACCGTCAAAGGATGGCCGGCAGGATTTCATAGTGATCGAACGGCGGCATGATGCAGGCGCCGGCAAACCGCTCCCGGGCCAGGGCCAGGTTTTCCCGGGCGATGGCAATGCCTTCGGCGATGGGGTCTTCCGCCCGGTGCATGCGTTCCCGCAGGGGCCGGGGCACCGTAATACCGGCCACCTTGGTGTGCAGGAAATCGGCATGGCGCGGGGTGCGCAGGGGCAGGATGCCCATGACGAGCGGGATGTCGATGCGGCGGGTTGCTTCGACCAGGGCGTCGGCCAGGGGGGCATCGTAGACCGGCTGGGTGACCACGAAGCGGGCGCCGGGATCGGCCTTGCGGGCCAGCCGTTTCGCGGCGCGGGCCAGACCGCCGGATTCGGGGCGGGGGTCGAGCACCACCCCAATCCGCAAGCCGCTCTCCCGCGCCATGGTCAGCAGGCCGAAAAGGTCGATATCCCGCACATCGGAGGTGGTGGCGCGGTCCTGCAGGGCCACGAAATCCCCGGTGGTCACCAGCACCGTCTCGATGCCCAGGGCCCGGGCGCCCCACAGGAGGCCCTGCAGGCTCAGGCGGTTGTGGTCCCGGGTGGTGCAGTGCAGGATGGCGGCCCGTCCGGTGCGCTGCTGGATCAGGGTGCACAGGGCCATGGCGCTCATGCGGGGTTTGGCCACGGGGTTGGTGGCCACGCTGAAGGCGTCCAGCGGGAGGTCGGCCAGGGAAGACAGGGACTCCAGCAGGGGGGTGGCGTCCGCTCCGGCTGGCGGCACGACTTCGATGGACACGAAAAATTCCTTGCCGGGTACGCCTGCCGTGGCCGTCATGGCGGGTCTCCTCATTATCCGGCCAGGCCCAGAAGGCTTTTGAACCGGTCGATATCATGCAAATCGGGCAGTAGATAATCGGGCTGCAGCGGACGCAGGGCATCCAGGCCGGTCAGGCCGGTTCCCACGGCTACGGTCCGGGCCTGGTTGTCGCGGCCGGCCAGGATATCGCCGGGCGCATCCCCCACCACAAATATTGCCGCTGCGTCGATGCCCGCAAGCGCGCGCCCACGTTCGATAGCCATCCGTACGAGGACGGAGCGGTCAGGACTGTCGGAGCCAAAACCGCCAAAGGAAAAATAGTCGGCCAGGTTGCCCCGCTGGAGCTTGGCCCAGGCGGCCGGTTCCAGGTTGCCGGTTTGCAGGCCCATCAACACCCTGTCGTCCCGGGCCAGTTCGTTACACAGGGCGGTCACACCCGGAAGCACCTGGTAGTTTTCACTTGTGGCCAGCGCTTCGGGCAAACGATCCAGATATAGGGCCTGCAGGGTTTCGATTTCTTCCGGGCGCAGGTCCCGACCTAAGGCATGGCGTGCCGCGTCCCGGCAGATGGCCAGATCGGTCCGGCCGTGTTTGTCCACCGCGGCCGAGGCCCCCGGCAGGCCGAAAAGGTCGCCGAAGGCCCGGTCGAAGGCTTTGGCGGCTGCCCCGCCGTCCCGGATCAGGGTGCCGTCGATGTCAAAGAGGACCAGCGTGCGCATGTTGCTCCGCTACCTGTGCTGAGTTTTCGCGGGCCACATCCCGGTCGAAGTCTACGCTTCACCGGATTCGGCCAGGGTGTAAGCCTCGTTGAAGGTATCCCGGATTTCTTCGATGGGCACATCCCGGAATTCGCCGCGGTAGGCCAGATATTCCATGTGGCGGTTTCCCGCGAGGTCGAAGGGGTGGTAGATGGCATCGTCTTTACCATTGAATTCGAGCGGGTGCAGGCGGAAGCGCTCGCAGAGCTCGATGTTGAAGGCCGGGGTGGCTTTTAGCCAGCGGCCATCGAGGTAAAGGGCGGTGTAGCCATGCCAGTAGAATACGTCGGTCTGCATCTGGGCCCGCATACGGGCGGTGGAAAGGTGATTGCGGACGTCGGCAAACCCCAGGCGGGCGGGGATGCCCACGGCCCGACAGGCGGCGGCCAGAAGGACGGCCTTGGGAACGCACCAGCCGCGGCCTTTGGCCAGGGTGGCACTGGCTCGCAGCCCCTTCACCGACAGGTCGATGGCATAGGGGTCATAGCGGATGCCGTCACGGACGGCATAATAAAGCTGTCGGGCGGCCGCTTCCGGCGATGCCGCCTGCCCGGCGGTATTTTCCGCAAAGCGGCGGATGGCGGGATGGTCGCTGTCGATGGTTTCCGAAGGTGTCAGAAAGGGTGCGAGGTCGGTATGCGTTTCCATAAAACCTATCCATACAATGGGTTGTCGATCAGGGTCCCTATCGTGGGGTGCCGGTGCCGTCGGGCCGGCGACACCGGCGATTAACCCCTTTTTAAACCCGATGCGTTCCGGAAAGCAAGCATGGAAGGGGGCCGGCGCCGCTCCCTATGCCGATCCAGAGATGACATCTTTCGGCCCTGGCCGGCGTTCTCACGCTTTGGAAATCCTTGCCCTCGCCCGGGCACCGCAGTGCTATCGTTTATACGGCGACGCCGTCGGTTGCCACCCCCAGCGGGATTGGATCAGGCGGGAAGTCCCGCCGCACGGGACAAATCGCGGCGGCCTAAGCCGGAACTAAAATCGACCATCTGTCTGGACGGGTGCCTCCTCACGCGCCCCTAACGGTGCGGCGTCATGGTGACCCTGCACCCTAAAAGAGCGCCCTGAAATGGCCTGCCGGGTTAAATTGGGGTTGATTTCATGATATGGTATGTTTTATGGGAAATAAGCACCATATGTTGTGGCTTTAACGAGGAGTTGTCTATGCCCCAAACCAAGAAGACCTTTGTTTTGGACACCAATGTCATTTTGCATGACAGCACTTGCATCTACCAGTTCGACGAACACGACATCGTCATCCCCATTACCGTTATCGAGGAGTTGGACCGTTTCAAGAAAGGCAAGGATATCCTCAACTGCAACGCCCGGGAGTTTCTGCGGGCGCTGGACGACCTCACGGGCCACCACATTTTCAATGGCGGAGTGGCCATCGGCGAGGGCAAGGGTAAAATCTCGGTCCACCTGGAGTCTGCTTTTCACGAGAAATTGAAGGACAATTTCAGCAGCGCCCAGGCCGATCACCGCATCCTCAACAGCGCCTACCAGATTGCGGTCACCCAGGGGTTCGAGCAGGCCGTTCTGGTCACCAAAGACGTGAACCTGCGCATGAAGGCCAAATCCATCGGGTTGACGGCCGAAAACTACCGCTCGGACCATGTGAAGAACCCGGCGGAGCTGTACAAGGGGCGCAGCGTGCTGGAAAACGTGGACGGCAGCCTCATCGACCTGCTTTACCAGTCGCCCTACGAAATCCCGGTGGGCGCATTGGATCTGGCGTCCACCTTGCTGGCCAACGAATTCCTGATCCTGCGCAACGGGCGCAAATCCGCCCTGGGGTATTTCGACATTGCCTCGGAGACCGTGCAGCGGATCGAAAATCACGGCTGCTTCGGCATCCGGCCGCGCAACGCCGAACAGTGCTTCGCCCTCAATGCCCTGCTGGACCGGAACATTCCCCTGGTGACCATGAGCGGCAAGGCCGGCACCGGCAAGACCCTGCTGGCCCTGGCCGCGGCCCTGGAAACCAAACGCCACTACCGCCAGATTTTCGTAGCCCGGCCGGTGGTGCCCCTCAGCAACAAGGATCTGGGCTACCTGCCCGGGGATGTGAATTCCAAGCTCGACCCCTACATGCAGCCGCTCTACGACAACCTTTCGGTCATCCAGAACCAGCTTTCATCGGACAAGGCCCGCAGCAAGCGCATCAGCGAGATGATCGAGGAGGAAAAGATCGTCATCACCCCCCTGTCCTACATCCGCGGGCGCAGTATCGTAAAAGCCTTTTTCATCGTGGACGAGGCCCAGAACCTGACCCCCCACGAGGTCAAAACCATCATCACCCGTGCGGGGGAAGGCACCAAGATCGTGTTGACCGGCGATGTGTTCCAGATCGACCACCCCTACCTGGACGGCCATTCCAACGGGCTGAGTTTTCTGATCGAAAAATTGAAGGGCGAGCGCCTTTACGCCCACATCAATCTTGAAAAAGGTGAGCGCTCGGAGCTCTCGGACCTGGCAACACGGCTCCTCTAAGCGCAAACAGGGCTCGGGGGGGCGGATAGAGGGGAAAATCCTTGGGGGCGATAGGCGTCCAGGCGCTACCCTATCAGCCATACGCCCACGCCCCGGGGTGAGGTGTGCCGGATTTCGCCTGCGATGGCCGCATTCGTCCTCGTGCGGCGGGCGCGGAAATTCATGTCGATCTGATCCCCCACCGCCAGCGCCAGGGGCGTTTTCAGGAACAAACCGTCAAAACTGATGTCCCGCACTTTGCCCACGCATGTCCGATTGCGGTTGGCGTAGGTGAGGCGTATCCGATAGGGCATCCGGACGGCCTGTCGCCGATCCATGTCCGAATCATGATGGGTTGGCTGCGATTTCACCTGACCGCCACGCCGAAAATATGGGGCATGACCATTACGGCGGGGGTGGTCAGCATAAAACAATCCATATCCAAGGCGGCAAACCCGGCCTGTCCGAGCACACGGTGCGTCTCGCGGTTGAGGTGGCATCCGTCGAAGGCCCACTGCCAGGGTTTGGCCAGCAGCCCCTGGAAACGGTTCAGGGAGGTGCCGTTCATGGCCGCCACATGTTCCAGAAACACGAAGCGGCCGCCGGGCTTGAGAATGCGTCTGATTTCCGCCACGACCTTGCGGGGGCTGTCCACTGAACACAGCACCAGGGTGCCCACCACGGCATCGACACTTTCATCGGCCAGGTCCAGGAGTTCGCCTTTTAGACCACGGATCGTCAGGTCGATCCCCCCGCGGGCCGCACTGGCGCGCAGTCGGGGGTGCATGGCCGGATTGGGTTCGATGGCCGTCAGACGGGTGCCGGGGGCATAGTAGCGGAAGTTGGCTCCGGTGCCCGGTCCGATCTCCACGACCTCCCGGGGCAGGCTGCCGAAGATCGACCGCTTGCGGGGCCCATACTTGCGGTGCATATAGGCTTCCGCACCGGACAGCAGCCAGGCATTTAGGCGATTCTTGGCATTGTGGCGATGGACGTTTTGCATGATCAAAACCTTTCTGCGGCATTTGCCTCGGGCAAGTTGCCCCGGCCGCTTAAGCTTTATCCCGGCCGGAGCCGGTTTTTGCCATGGTGAAAGATAATACCGTTAACATCGGCAGCAATTATTCCGGCTTTAAGAATCACGCCATGACATTTTTGAGGCAGCCCTTCACGAGGCTTCGGTAAGATTCGTCCCTGGAGTGGTGGTTGAACATGAAAGACGTTAAGTGGTATCCTGACCGTTAAACTGATTGACGCTTGCACTTCTTCCCCGGGATGGTATCGGATCATCCACCAGAGACAGCGCTGCGATGTGTTCAACCCGCAACCCGCCTGATAACCCGATCGCTTCTCAGGTGCCCATAGGAATTGTATGAAAATCGATGCCCGCTGCAAACCCCTGCCCACCAGTGCCGACCACAATTGTTTCGCCTGCAGCCCGGTCAATGAGGCCGGCCTGCAGATGGTATTTTTTCAGCACGCGGATACAGTGTATTCGCGGGTGACCATTCCGGATCATTTGGGCGGATGGAACGCCGTGACCCACGGCGGAGTGGTGTCCACCGTCCTTGATGAAACCATGAGCTGGGCCGCCATGGTGTTGCTCAGGCGCCTCAGCTTCACCCAGAAGATGACGGTGGAGTTCAAAAAGACGGTCGCCGTGGGGACGACCATGGAGGCCGAGGGCCGCATTCGGGAGGTTAAGGACAACCGGGAGGCGGTGGTGGAAGGCATCCTCACCGATCCCGCGGGCAATGTGTGTGCGGTGTCCGAGGGCACCTTCCGGATCTTTTCTCCGGCCGTGGCCAAGCGGCTGAAGATCGCGGACGACAAGATGCTGGCCTGGTTCCATGGCCTCTTTGAAGGAGCTTAGATGGAAATGATGGAACTGCCCCTCCGTAAACCCGCCTTGCTGGACGGTGGGATGGGACGCGAGCTGCGCTTCCGCGGGGTGCCGGTGCCCGAGACCATCTGGTCGGCGGGGGCTCTGATGACCGACCCCGATGTGGTGCGACAGATCCACGAGGACTACATCACCGCCGGGGCCGACATCATTATCACCAACACTTACGGGATCATCCGCAGCGACCTGGCCCGGGAAGGCATCGAAGACCGCTTTGCCGAACTCAACCGACTGGCCTGCCGCCTGGCCGTGGAAGCGCGGGAGGCGTCCCGGCGTCAGGTATGGATCGCCGGATCGCTGCCGCCCCTGCGGGGGAGCTACCGCCCCGACCGGGTGGGGCCGCCCGAAGCGATCGAGGCGCTCTACCGGGAGCAGGCCGAGCTGCTGGCGCCTTTCGTGGACCTACTCCTGTGTGAAACCATGTCCTCGGCGGCCGAAGGGCGTGCCGCCGCCTCGGCCGCCTGCCGCACCGGCAAGCCGGTCTGGGTGGCCTGGACTCTGCACGAGGACCGCTCGGGCAAGCTGCGCAGTGGGGAATCCATTGACGCAGCTGCGGCCGCCCTGGAAGGGCTGCCCGTCAGCGGCTGCCTGGCCAATTGCTGCGCGCCCGAGAGCATCACCCGCGCCTTGCCACGTCTGGCTGCATCGGGCGTTCCGTGGATCGGCGGGTATGCTAACACCTTCGCCCCCATCCCCCGGGACTGGACCCTGGACGGCGACAAGGAAACCGACGGGCTGCTGGCCCTGCGCGAGGACCTGGATCCCGAGCGCTATGCGGCCCACGCGGCGGAGTGGATCGCGGCCGGGGCCACGGTGGTGGGGGGCTGCTGCGGCACCCGTCCGGCCCACATTGCGCGGATGCGAACCCTTTTGGATCAAATTACGGCCACAAGGGACGATTAAGTCGCTATCACGGAAGGAATGCGAATGTATATCAACGGTGAATGGGTAACGGCGAAAAGCGGGAAACTGTTTGACGTCTTCAACCCGGCCGACGGCGAGAAGATCGGGCAGGTGCCTGATGGCGGGCGGGAGGATGCCGCCCTGGCCATCCAGGCGGCCGAAGAAGCGTTTAAAACCTGGTCCGACGCCACCGCCTATCAGCGGTCTGCCTATCTCTACGAGACCCACCGCATCATGATGGAGCGCAAGGAAGACCTGGCCCGACTGATGACCCGGGAGCAAGGCAAGCCTTTGAAGGCCGCCCGCAACGAGGTGCAATACGGGGCCGACTTCCTCCTGTGGTTTGCCGAGGAAGCCAAGCGGGTTTACGGGGAGACGATTCCGGCCCCACGTCCCGACCAGCGCTTCATCGTGCGCCACGAACCGGTGGGCGTGGTGGGGGCCGTCACCCCCTGGAACTACCCCATTTCGATGATCACCCGCAAGGCGGCGCCGGCCATCGCCGCCGGCTGCACTATCGTTCTCAAGCCTGCCGAAGCCACGCCTCTGTGCGCCATGGAGATCTTCAAGGTGTTCCACGAGGCCCGCATCCCGGCCGGCGTGGTCAACCTGGTGACAGCCCTCGATCCGACGCCGATCGGCGAGGAGTTCGTCGCCAACCCGGGGGTCCGCAAGCTGACCTTCACCGGATCCACGGCGGTGGGCAAACTGCTGGCCAAAGGCGCGGCCGAGCAGATGAAGCGGGTGTCACTCGAGTTGGGCGGACATGCCCCCTTCATTGTCTTCGAAGATGCCAACCCGAAGCAGGCCGCCACCGGCGCCATGCTGGTGAAATTTCTTAACACGGGCCAGGCCTGCATCAGCCCCAACCGGATTTTCGTCCACCGGAATCACGTGGACGCCTTTCTCCAGGAAGCCCAATCCCGCATCGGCCGCATGCGGGCCGGCAACGGGATGGAGGACGGGGTGAGCATCGGACCCCTGGTGGGGCCAGAGGCCCTGGAAAAGGTCCGTCGGCAGGTGGACAATGCTCTGGAACGGGGGGCCACCCTGGTCTGCGGCGGAAAACGGTTGATCGAAGACGGTTTGGACAAGGGCTATTTCTATGCCCCGACCCTGCTAAGCGGGGTCACTCCGGCCATGCAGATCTACCGGGAGGAGACCTTCGGTCCGGTAGCCCCGGTGATCCCCTTCGACACGGAAGAAGAGGTCCTGGAAATGGCCAACGATACCCACTACGGCCTGGCTTCTTACATCTACACCCGGGACATCTCCCGGGCCATGCGCGTGTTCGAGGGCCTGCGCTTCGGTATCGTGGGGATCAACGACATCAACCCCACGGCTGCGGCTGCCCCCTTCGGCGGCATGAAGGCGAGCGGGCTGGGACGCGAGGGGGGACGCGAAGGAATCGCCGAGTACCTGGAGACGAAGCTGGGCGGATTTTCGCTCCGCTGATAGTGTGAGGCAATGAAAATCATATGCCTCGGGCGGGGCACCAGGAAATATACGGCTCATAAAAGTTATGATGCGTCGTGATCCATCACGACGCATTCGGCTTCGACTTCCACCAGCCAGGCGGGGTCGATCAGGCGGCTGACTTCCACGAAGGTGCAGGCCGGGCGGATGTCGCCGAAGACCTCGCCATGGGCCCGGGCGGCCTCCTTCCAACGCACAACGTCCGTGAGATAGATCCTTGTTCGGATGACGTCTTCCAGGCGGCCGCCGGCCGCTTGGATGGCTTCCCGGATGATCTCCAGACATCGCTGGGTCTGCTGGAACATATCGTCGGGGTAAGCCGTCGTGCCGTCGGGGGCGATAGGCGCGGTGCCGGAAACCGCGATGCGGTCACCGATGCGCACGGCCCGGGAGAAGCCGATGGGCTTTTCAAAGGGAGAGCCGGAAGAGATGTTCTGGCGCATGACGGTCTTCCTGTTGTTTCGATTAAAATTCATTGCATGCCTGATAATCCAAGACCTTCATCTTCAGTGAAGATCCCATAAAGAATGCTGCCGTTCAAGCAAAAGAAGGCGCCCATGTCCCGCGGCCCTTACGGGGCTGCCCTGGACGACGTCGACACGGCCGGAGCACGCGAAAACTCGCTTCGCTCAAACCGTCCGCGCGCTTTTATCCGGCCGCATCGCCGATGCTCGGCGCGGGACAAAGGGGATAAGGCCCAGCAACTTCACTCACATTCCCCTTTTTATCGTCTGAGAGTTGTTTGCATCTTTGGGGCAGTGCCGGCCGACATGGTTTTGGCGATATAGTGCACCATCTGGCCGGCCACGATGGCCACCACCTCACGGGGGAGGAAGCCCACCGGCGCATCGGCCATGATCCTGTCGGTGACGATTGCGGCGGTTTGGGCCTCGTCACCGGTTGCGGCATAGGTCGCTTCCAGTGCTTCGCGGGTTTCGGCGGCGGCGGTCATGGCGTCCTGCAGAAAACGCCGCCCCTCCTCGCCGGAGCGGGCCCCGTAGTGTTCGGCCAGATGAATGGCGACATCCCGGGCCGCCATTTTCGCCAGGCTTGCCTGGTAGAGATCGAAATTGGAATTGGCGGCCGTGAAGATTTTGTCCCCAAACGGGATGCCCCCGGCATCCGAAGCAAACAAGGCTTTTTCTTCAGGAATGTAGACGGCGATGGAGCACGAGGAATGGCCGGGGACTGCCAGGATTTCCAAAGAGAGGTCGCCGCAGGCCAGCGTGTCACCGTCCCCCACCACCGCTTCCACATCGATGCCGTCAAAGCGCAAGTCGTGCTCTTGGGCGCTATCGGTCAGGCCGGATGATGCGATCAGGGCTTGGTTGAGAGCGGCGATGCTCGCAATCACTTTGGGCTTTTGCAGCAGTTCCTTGCTTCTGGCCGACGCCGTCACCAGAGCCCAGGGCCAGCGGCGCTTCAAAAACGGCACCATGCCGCAGTGGTCGAAATGGCTGTGCAGGATGACGATCCGCCGGATTTTGGTTTCCGCAATGTCGAAGCGCTTCAACTGGTCCAGCACGTCCGGCGCCACATAGGCCATGGCCCCGCCCAGGAGGGCGTATTCATCTTCTCCCCCGACGATGTAGGCGCAGGATTCTCTGCGACCCACCAGCCAGATGCGGTCGGTTATCTTTCCGGGTGCCTCAAAAATCATTTTACCTCCCTGTGACCCATCATAGATCTGGACTCAATTATCCGATGGCCAGGTTTTACGCTGACTTGCCAGGCATTTCAGGTTCCGGCGGATGGGTCGCCGGCCACCAGCACGATGCCGGCCATCAGGCCCATGGGGACCTGATCCGGACGGCTCTCCCGGGTGATCTTTTCGATGGACCAACCGACGCTGCGGGCGAGTTCGAAAAAGTTGACTCCCAGCCCGGAGATGGACGGCCGGGCCAGTTCCGGATGCCGGCAGGGTCCGTCATCGGCAATGACGGGGCAGTCTTTTTCTTCGGCACAGAAGATGCGTTTGCAGGAGCCGGCGGCCAGACCCCGGGCGGCCGTGTAGCCGCCGGCCAGGGCATGGGCTTCGAGGGCTGCAGCCGTCTCGTGAACCAGGCGGGACACCTCGAAACGGCCGTCGCCCAGAAGCACTTCGGTGGGGACGTCGAACTTGAAGACCAGAGCCCGTGCGAACTGCTTCAACAGTTGCCGGAAGACGTCCGGCCTCATCACGTGGGGCGGGCAGTTGGCGCCCTGGCCAAAGCCGGGACAGCCGGGATCTTGGCAGATGTCCGCCAGGTGGTCTTCCACCTTGATCTGCGCCGTGTCGATCAGGCGGGCGTCACTCACGCCCAGCTGACGGGCATATTGCAGCAATTGCTTCTCAAGGGATGCCATATGTGACCTCCTATCGATCCGCGGCCAGCCGGGCTCCGAAAGCGATAAAGATCGCTCCGGCCGTGCGGTCGATCCAGCGGCGGCTGTTCAGGTAGACCGTCGTGAACGGCCCCAGCGAAAGAAGACAGGCGACGGCGCTATACCAGAGCAGTGAGAGTCCCGTCATCAACGCCACACTCGGCAACCCGAGCCACAGAGGGGCCCCGGCCGGCATGCTGGCGGAAAAAAGAAATTGGGCCCGGGGGTGACAACGGCCAGGGTCCAAATACCGGCCACGCTCAAGAGAATCGTTGCGGTCGATATGGTTGGCATGCCAAGTTCCTGCTCCTATTGCGTCTCAAGGTGTAAAGCGAAAACGTGTCCCCGGAGGGAAATCAAGGCCGAAAATTTCGTTCAGCACCTGCAGCAATTCCGCCGGATCCCCAAGGGTGCGGGTAGTGACCGACCTGCCCTGTTCGACGCTATATTCGAGATTTAATAGGCTGTAGCGGGCTACAGGCGTGGGGCGCTGTACGATGATGCCCCTGGCGAACTGGCTGTCCGGATGGGTGGAGACATAATGGTTGGCCACTTTGTAGTCGATCCAGTACTGGGGTTCCAGGGTAAAGGCGTAGAAGTCAACCCAGTCGTTTCTCTCCCGGGACTGGAGTACCCAGTTCCCGTCTGCTTCAACGATGCGATAAGTCCAGTGGTAGCGCTGAAAGATCTCCCCGGGTTGGAAAGGCAGGGGCTTCAGAAAACCCTTGGCTCCGAAGCCCACATCCGCCAGGACCCGTGCGCCCTCCAACTCCACCATCAGGAGCATGTGGGTCCGGGCGCGCACTTGGTCACTTCCGAGCCGCACCCGGGCGGCCAGCATGGTGACATGAAAGCCCAGTTCTTCCAACACCGCCGCCAGGAGCAGGTTGTGCTCGAAACAATAACCGCCCCGGCCTCCATAGACAAGCTTGTGCTGGATACTCTCCAGATCCACCTGGATGGCGCGCCCGAGAAGGATATCGAGATTCTCAAAGGATATTCGGGTGGCATGGGCCAGGTGAATCGCATCCAGCACGGCGGGCTTCGGCGACAAGGCCCCATCGTACCCGATGCGCTGCAGGTAAGCCGTCATATCAACCACGGAGAGGCCTTCAATTTAAGTGGTCCTGTTCACAAATACGATGCCATTCGGCCGCCCATTCATCCTGGTGGACGACGTTGCGAAAACACCACATATTCCGGCTGGATATGCCTTAGTTCGGGCGCCTTGTCCGCCAGGCGCCTTAATGCCCTTATGATGTCACCGGTTTTGCGAACAGGGCCACTAGGCCAGCGCCGATCGCTGCAAAGCCGCTTCAACAGGGATATCGAACACCTTCTGGGTCTTCGTCAGTTGGAAGCCGAGCCGTTCATAGAATTGGTGGGCGCGGTCGCGGACGGCGTTGCACCTCACCCGCAGGCGCCCGATACCGCGGTCCTGGAGCCACTGGGCGGCAGCCGCCACCAACGCGGTGCCGACGCCCTGGCCGCGCATCTTGGCCGCCACCACCAGGCTGACGATTTCACCGCGTTGGCCCTCCGCCAGGCGATTGTCGATCAGGGCCTGGAGGCACCCGACGGTTTTGCCGTCTGCTCCGGCCGCCACCAGAACGACGGCCTTGTTATCCAGCGCGGCAAGGTGGTGGGCGATGTCCGCCACGCTGCGCGCATAGCCCAGCTGATGCAAGAGGTCGCTAATTCCTTCTGCATCGTGGATACTCGCCGCGCGGATGTTGATCATTTCCGGGACTCCTTTTGTGCCTGTCCTTATGTCCGGTGGAGCGGTCGGAAAAATGCGGTTTGTACGTATCGCAGCCGGCAGGCAAACGGTCGCTTCAACCCGACGAGTTTGTCATACGATACCTACCGATTGATAGCAAGCCGACAAGGGACCGGCACGCGGTCGCACGGAAAAGCGCCACGGAGAGATGAATCGATGGCGCCGCCGGTCTGAAGATGAGGGTCTTCAGCCATAAACGGTTTGGCGGGGAAGCCCCGACGTTTTTCCCTTCAATTGCAGGTGCGACCGCGCTATAACGATCTCCGTCGATGAGGAATCCTTATCAATGCAAGCGATGGGAGCGCTGCCGATGAATGATGCCGCCGATGCCAAACGCGAGGCGTTTACCCGCAAAATGACGGACATCCTGAATGGGGGGGCCCTGAACCTGGCCATGGGACTGGGCTACCGGCTGGGGTTGTTCGAGGTCCTGGATACCCTGGCAACACCCGCCCGCTGCGGCGTCATTGCGGCCCAAGCCGGGCTGGATGCCCGCTATGTAAGGGAATGGCTGGGGGTCATGGTGTGCGGCGGCATCGTGGAATTGTCGGCGGGGGAAGACGGCCGGGATTGTTTCCATCTGCCCCGGGAGCACGCCGATCTCATCACCCGGCGGGCCGGCAGCGCCAACCTGGGCGTCTACACCCAGGAGATCCCGCTGCTGACCCGCTGCGCCCTGGATGAGGTCCTGGAAGGCTTTCGGACCGGCCGGGGCGTCGGATACCACCACTACCCGCGATTTCAGCAGTTCATGGGGCAGCTGGCCGACGCCAAACACCGGGAAGTCCTGGTGGACACGTTTCTGCCCTCCGTGGACGAGGGCAACATGGTCCGTCTGATGAGGGACGGCATTCGGGTTTGCGATCTGGGCTGCGCCGAAGGGGTGGCCCTGATGCTAATGGCCGCCGCCTTTCCCCGCAGCACCTTTGTCGGGCTGGATATTTCCGGGGAAGCCCTGCAGACGGCGCGCACCGCCGCCGCAACGCAGGGGTTGACCAATGTGACCTTCATCCAACAGGATGCGGCCCAGCTCAAGGGGGCGTCCTCCCTGGCTGACAGCTTTGATTACATCACGGCTTTCGATGCCATTCACGACCAGACCCGCCCCCTGGCAGCCCTCCAGGCCGTGCGCGCCCTCCTCAAGCCGGGCGGGGCCTTTTCCATGGTGGACATCGCCGCCGCCAGCTGCCTGGCGGACAACCGGGACCATCCCATGGGCTCCTTTCTCTACACGGTCAGCCTGATGCACTGTATGCCCGTGGGCCTGGTGGATGGCGGCACAGGACTTGGCATGATGTGGGGACGGGAGCGGGCCGTGGGGCTGCTTCAGGAAGCCGGCTTCGAGGATGTGGCGGTGACCGAGATTCCGCAGGATGCGTTTAATTTCCACTTTTTTTGCCGAAAGCCGGCCACATCCATAAGACATTCTTAGACGAGCAATCGCGGACTTCCGAGAATTCCGAATATCTTTGCTATCCGCAATATATAGAAATCGACTGGAGGCTTAGGGCCGATTTTGCTTCTTTATCCATGCCAACCATCTATCGTTGAAGGTGCTGCTGTCGACCCCTAAGGTTGCCTCGATGGCCTCGTGTAATTGCCGGGTGTAGAGGGGATTGTGTTTCTGATATTCAAATCCTTCATCACTCTGGTGAAAACGGCTCAGAGTGGTTACGATGTCCCTTGCTTTCCCCCTTCCGTAGCAGGCTTCAATGTATTTGATCACCATTCCGGATGTTCCGTAGAAGCGCGACCTGTCGATGCTTTCTGTAAGATTCTCTGGGTTTTTCTCCTCGAGCCAACTGATGGGGTGTACGTGTTCATCCGTCGTGAGCCACCCCCTGTCGATGTAGGTGCCGCCTAAAGCTTGAAATGTGCCGAAATAGACAGCCAACCCCTCGGCAAACCATGGACACTGGTTGCGTGCCCTTGAGAGAGAAGTTTTGTGCATCAGTTCATGGGCAAGGGTGCGCGTGTAGGAATAGTGATTTGATTTCCTGGCAGTTATCTTGATGGATTCCGGATATTCATACCAGCCATACATCTTGCGTTCAGCGCTGACTTTGGTCAATTCCCGCACGAGGTAGGGATCGTCGTATATTTTGATGAGGGTAATGTCTTGCGGGATGTCCCCATAAGCTTGCTGAACGAGTCGGAAAGCGGTTTCCGTCGCGGGCATTCGAACGATGGTGGTCACCCAGAACGAAATTCTCAGAGAGCAGGTTTCCCACGAAAGCATCCCCCCGGCATCCACGGGAGCCTTCGACGTGTTCTAATATTGTTCTGAAAACGATCCTCGAACCAACGTCAAGGGCGAGCCACAAGGCTCGCCCTTTTTATGGAGGAGGATGCAGGGTATGCGTGGCCTCCTTACGGCAATTCGGTAATCCAACCGCCGTCGTCAAGCCATTTCGCATGGATTTTTTTCAACTGCCCGGTCCCCTGGAGGGTATTCAGAAAGTTACGGACCCAGTTGATCAACAGAATGTCTTCGGCCATGGCGATCCCCAAAGGTTCAAAAGTCAGGGGGGATTTTCCCGCCGATAAACCTTTATCTTGATAGCGATAGGCGGCATAGGCGCAAAAGGGCAGGTCGGCCACCATGACGTCCGCTTTCTTTTGCAACACCAGTGTAATGGCCTCGTCATAGGATGCGGCCGGGATCAGTTTGGCCTTGGGCATAAGATTCTCGGCAAATATCTGACTGGTGGAATCCTTCAGTGCCGTTACGGTGACATCGGGCGCATTCAAACCCTCGGCATTCTGGAGTTCGGCATAGCGCTGCTCCAGGGCCAGAATCCCCTTGCCGGAGACGTAATAGGGCCCCACGAACGCCACCTTGCGGTTGCGGGCGGCGGTAATGGTCATACCGGACAGGACCATGTCCACCTTGCCGGCTTCCAGGGCCGGCAGAAGATCGGCAAATGGCATGCGGACAAATTCGACGGGAACCTCCAGGTCTTCGGCCATGGCATTGGCCAGGTCGATATCCATCCCGATGAGTTCACCGTTCTTGGCGGTGGCGCTCATCGGGGGCTGTTGACCGCTGGTCCCCACCACCAGGACCTTCTTGGCCAGAATGCGGTCCATCACCGGGCCGGCCGTAGTGTTGACCGCCGTAAGGGCGATGGAAAGAATCATAACCAAAAAGCAGACCATTCGTTTTTGCATGGGATGGCTCCTCTGAAAATAGGTACAAGGGGAAATCAAACAGGTGATCGTGTCCATCTTGATAACGGATCTTGGCGCTTTTTTCAATACAGCGACAAACGCCGTTCGCACCTCGATGGGAAGAAATTGGCGCACCCGTCAACCGGCGGGGCGGTATGGGGCGAAGCGACCGGCGCAAATCCGGTTGCGGCCGGCCTTTTTGGCGTCGTAGAGCTGTTTGTCGGCCGCGGCCACCATTTGCTCGGCCGACAATTCGCCGTCCGCATGTGTGTAGCTTTGGAGCCCGATGCTGGTGGTGACGGGGAGGCGCAGCTTTCCGTAGGGAAAGGGGTAGGCGGCCACCAGGGCGCGGAGCTTTTCGCAAAACTGCAGGGCCGAGGAAGCATCCGCTTCCGGCAGGATGATCGCGAATTCATCGCCTCCGTAGCGCGCCAGGAGATCGGACTCCCGGATATGGCGTTTGATCAGCATCACGAACGCCATGAGAATCTCATCACCGGCCGGATGCCCGTGGGTATCGTTGATCTCCTTGAACTGATCGATATCCAGCAGGGCCAGGGACAGGCTGCGCTCATAGCGCAGGGCGCGGCTCAGTTCACGTTTGAGCGACTCCTGGAAGTAGGGCCGGTTGAAGGCCTGGGTCAGATCGTCCACCGTCATCAGCCGATAGATATCTTCGTGGAATTTGCTCTCGGCGTTGTTGCGGGAAAGGTATTTGAGGACGGTTTCCCCCAGGTGCAGCCGGTCGCCGTCCTGCAGTTCGGCCTGCTGCACGCGGTGGCCGTTCACGAACAGGCCATTGGTGGCGCCAAGGTCGACGACGGTCACCACATTGCGGGTAACGGTGATTTTGACATGCCGGCGGGAAACGCTGTCCTCCGGCAATTGGATGTCGCAGTCCCCGGATCGGCCGATGATTTGCTCGGCGCCCTGCAGATAAAAAGCCTTTCCGAGCTGGTTCCCGTATACGACTACCAGGGCCGGCGGAACGCTGGGGATGCCCTCGTACAAATCGATCGGACCGTCGACCGCGATGGTTTCCTGCTCGTTGATCGTTTTTTTTGCCATCCTGGCGCACAGCCTTTCGCCAAAGCGATTTTACACCATCGGTCGCCTGCAACGTCTTCTTTCCCTATAGCCTTTAACCGGCGTTCAATCAAATATATTGACAAGGAGGCGTTATTTTGGCAGTTGATAATAATTATCAACTATGGGAGACGGCTTACCGGCCGGCCACCGGATGCAACGCAACGATCCGCAACAACGCTTCGAGACGATCGTCCAGAAGATGCGGGAAAACAGCCACAAGCTTACGCCTCAGCGTTTGGCGGTGGCCAGGATTCTGGCCTGCAGCGAGGGGCATCCCAGCGTCGAGGCCATCTATGAACGGCTGCGGGACGATTATCCCACCATGAGCCTGGCCACCGTCTACCGCAGCGTGATGCTGATCAAATCGTTGGGAGAGGTGCTGGAGCTTGGATTTCCGGATGGCGGCAACCGCTATGACGGCAACAAACCCTATCCCCATCCCCATGTGATCTGTGTGAACTGCAAGAAAATTATCGATCCCGAGCTGCCCAGCCTGCAGGATTTGACCCGGGAGGTCACCGCGGCCAGCGGTTTTAAAATCCTGACCCATCGGATGGATTTTTTTGGAATCTGCGGCGCGTGCCAGGGCAAGGATATCGAAGGGTAAATTTTTTTGTCAATAAGGTCCGCGTCAGGGGTCACGGCATCTGCACGCACTGGGCAGCGAGGCCGACATGTGGGTGGACCTGGCGCCGCAAACACCGACGGACCGGCTGAAATAATCGGAGCGGATCTGTTGTAGGGCGATTCGCTTTTTGCTATGTTGGTCGCCGTATCTGCCGGGCAGCATTTCGCAGAGGATGCCGGGTGCCGATCTCACACCCTGTTGCCGGCATCCATGAAAGGCTTCCCACCAATTCCAAAGGACCATTCCCGATTTAAAGACGCTTCTCGCGGCAGGACGGCGCGGAACCGTATACAGGCATTCGCCCATGGAGGTCGCGGACGCAGGGTGAACGCCGGACAATCATCCAATGTCCCCCAAATCAAAAACCCAAGGAGGCGTTTTATGGCAAAGGCATCGAAGGAGACACGCAGGAAAAAAGTCATCGACGTGTTGAACAAGGCGCGCGCCATGGAGTTGCAGGCCATCTACCAGTACATGAATCAGCACTACAACCTGGACGACATGGATTTCGGTGAACTGGCCGCGAAGATCAAATTGATCGCGATCGACGAGATGCGGCATGCCGAAATGTTTGCCGAGCGCATCAAGGAACTGGGCGGCGAGCCGGTCACCGGTCACGACGGCAAGATTGCCAAAGGGCAAAAGGTGGAGGGCATTTTCCCCTTTGATGCCAAACTGGAAGACGACACCATCGATGTCTACAACCAGTTTGCCCTGGTGTGCCGCGACAACGGCGACAGTGTCAGCTTGAAAATTTTCGAACAGATTATCGACGAAGAGCAGATTCACTATAACTATTTTGACAACGTCGACAGCCACATCAAGAAATTGGGCGACACCTATCTTGCCAAGATCGCCGGGACACCCTCCGCCACCGGGCTGGGCAACAGCGGGTTTGCGGTTGGCGGAGAAGGGGCTTAACCCCCTTTCCACAACGCCGTAGGATGATCGATCGCCGGGGATGGGGGTCACGTTCCCGCCCCGGCTTTGCCCCCCTCCAGATTTACGACGGCCGTCTTCCCCAAGCGGGAAATTCCAAGAAAAACTTAAGGAACAGGGATAGTATTGCCGATAAGGTAATACACATTGTGTACAAACGTTTCGTCAAGCGGGTACCCTGAACTAGGCCGAATCGTAACCGATTTGAAAACTTAACCAATACGTTTTTTTGGGTTATGTCTAAATCGAAATATTTCATCATACTGGCGCTCTTGCTGCCGGTCTCCCTGGGGGCGGTGCTTTTTGAACGCGCCCTGATCTACTCCCAGAAAACGCTCTCGCGCGTGCCGAAGTCCGCCGCTTCGGAGCCAACCCGGGCGCCGGCGAAAACCCTTGTGGTCTATTACCATGAACGGCGCCCTTACTACGTCACCACGCGCCAACAGGTGCACGGCTTGATCGCCGACCGGGTCAACTGGGTTTTCAAAGAGGCCGGGATAGCGTTCGAATGGCAAAAAACACCCGCCAAGCGGGAGATCGAAATGATCCGCGACAACGCCCAGCAGGCCTGTGCCGCGGGCTGGTTCAAAACGCCGGCCCGGGAGGCATTGGGCCATTTCACGCTGCCCATCTATCTGGACGGCCCGACCATGGCCATTGCCCGGGCCGACAACGACCAGATCCAGTCCGGAAAACCCCTGGCCGATACCCTGACCAACTATCACCTGCGTCTCCTGCGCAAAGACGGTTACGCCTACGGGCGGTTCATCGACGAGGGCGTCAAGCGCTACGCGCCCCGGGTAATCGTCACCTCCGTCGATAATCTCGGCATGGTCAAGATGATTCATTCCCATCGGGCCGATTATTTTTTCATGGCCCGCGAGGAGGTCGAGGATCTGATCCTCTGCTCCGGACTGCCGGTCAAGGATTTCAAGAGCATTCAATTCAGCGACATGCCTCCGGGCGACAAACGCTATCTCATCTGCAGCCGCCGGGTCGACGAAATGACGCGTCTGCGGATCAACCACGCCATCAAGGACTATCTGCAGGGCAGCCTGACGGCCAATCCTCTCTCCATGACGGCGACCCCATGAGTCATCGACACATCAACCTCCTAACGGCCATAGCACTGGCCATCGCCTTCTGCCTTTTCGTTTTCGTGTATGAACACCATGCCCTGGGCAAGGCCCAGGCCCGCATCGCGACGCATGCCCGAATCATCAAGGATGCCATGTGGAACTTTAACCACCTGGGCGCCTCCGAATACCTTACCCTGGCTGCCGAAACCCACAATTATGAATCCCTCATAGCGACCCACCATAACGGGGAAGTTTTCCAGGAGGTGCGCCCGGATCCGCCCGGACGCTTTGAGCGCTTCCTGATGCGGTTGCACCTGATACCCCGGGTGCCCCTGCTGGCCCAGGTGGAATACCGGGGGAACATTATCGGCTGGGTCGAGGCGATCTGGCTCCCCCGCTCGATTTATGTCTATGCCTACGTGTTTTTTGCAGCCGTCCTGTTATACAGCGTTGTCTGCCTTTATCTCCGGGTGCTCAAGGCCAAGGAAGGGCTGGCCGAGCGTGTCCAGGAGCGCACTGCTGAACTCCAGAGTTCGAACGAAGCCTTGCAGCGTGAGATCAACGACCGGATTATGGCCGAGCAGGCCCTGCGTACCAGTGAGGAAAAGTATCGGCTGCTGGCGGCGAATAGCAGTGACGTGATCTGGACCATGGATCTGGCGATGAACTACACCTACATCAGCCCGGCCGCCACCAAACTGCATGGATGGTCGCTGGAGGAACTCAAGACGTTGACGCCCCATCAGGTTCTGCCGCCGGCCTCCCTGGAAAGGGCGGTCAACCTGCTGGCCGACCGCCTGGCCGAAGGCCAAAAGAGCGGCGACTACCGCCTTTCCACCACCATGGAGATCGATCTCCTGAAAAAGGACGGCACGCGCTTTCCGACCGAAGTCACGGCGTCGTTTGTGCTGGGTGAGGACGGTTTTCCCACGGGCATCATGGGGGTCACCCGTGACATCACGGAACGCAAAAAGGACGAGAAGGATAAACAGGAACTGCAGAAACAGCTGGAACGCTCCAAGAAAATGGAGTCCCTGGGGCTGCTGGCGGGCGGTGTGGCCCACGACCTGAACAATGTGCTCTCCGGCATCGTCAGCTATCCGGATATCCTTCTCATGGACCTGCCGCCGGACAGCCCCTTGCGGGCACCCATCGAAACCATGAAAGAATCCGGCCGCAAGGCGGCCACCATCGTCCAGGATCTCCTTACCTTGGCGCGACGCGGCGTCATGGCCCAGGATGTGCTCGACCTGAACGAAATCATCAACGACTACCGGGTTTCGCCGGAACATCAGAAGATCATGGCGCGCCATCCCGAGAGTCATGTGGAATTCAGACTCGAGCCCAACCTTCTCAATATCAAAGGGTCCTCGGTGCACCTGAAGAAAACGCTTATGAATCTGATTTCCAATGCCGCCGAAGCCCAGCCTGCGGGGGGGCGCATCTTGGTGTCCGCCGAGAGCCGGTTCCTGGATTATCCCATCCGCGGCTACAATACAGTGAACGAGGGCGAATACATCCTCCTGAGAGTGAAAGACAGCGGCGAAGGCATCAGCGCCGAGGATCTGCATCATATTTTCGAGCCCTTCTATACCAAGAAGAAGATGGGGCGCAGCGGAACGGGCCTCGGTCTGGCGGTGGTCTGGGGTACCGTGCAGGACCACCACGGCTACATCGATGTCAGCAGCCGGAGGGGGAAGGGAACCACCTTTGATCTCTTCTTTCCCATTACACGGGAAGCCGCGGCGGAGCGCGAAAAGGGTCTCGATCTCGAAACCCTCAAAGGCCGTCAGGAACACCTGCTGGTGGTGGACGACATGGAAAGTCAGCGCCAGATCGCCGCCCGCCTGCTCGGCCATCTGAACTATCGCGTGCATACCGTGGAAAGCGGCGAGGCCGCCCTGCAGTTTCTGGAGGACAACGGCGTGGATCTGGTCGTTCTCGATATGCTCATGGGGGACGGCATGGACGGGCTGGAAACCTTCCGCCAGATCATCAAACGGCACCCCGGCCAGAAAGCCGTCATCGCCAGCGGGTACGCCGAAACGGATCGTGTGAAAGAAGCCCAGCGCCTGGGAGCCGGGACCTATATTAAAAAGCCCTATACCATCAAGGTCCTGGGGGATGCCATCCAAGCGGAACTGCGGATTTAGACCGCGGTAGCGTCTTGACCGTGGAAGCGGCCGGGGCGCGCCTGGCGCACTTCTCATTACCCGCAGCGGCATAGCGCTTGCCGGTGGCAGTCAAGATGTGTATATCATTTTTCAGAAGAGATCATTACGAACTGAATTCCTTGCCGTTCAACAGCGGCGGGGCACTGCCCTGAGGAAGAAATCCGATGGCCCCTGATAGGATTCCCGTTGGAGCCCCGGCGCAGGGGCGCCCGGGCGTGGTCGTTCTGGCCACCGGCGGCACGATTGCCGGGGCCGGTGCCTCGGCCACCCGTGCGGGGTACGCTGCGGGGCGGGTCTCCGTCGATGCCATGCTGGCCGCCGTCCCGGAACTCGCGGATCTCGCGGTGGTCCAGGGAGAACAGATCGCCAATGTGGGCTCCCAGGATATGACCTTCGAGATCATGATCGCCCTGGCCAACCGCATTAACGAGCGACTGCGGGAAGCGGCGGTGAGCGGGATCGTGGTGACCCACGGCACCGACACCATGGAGGAAACCGCCTTCTTTCTCAACCTGACGGTCAAGAGCCGGAAACCCGTGGTCATGACGGGTGCCATGCGTCCGGCCACGGCCCTGAGCGCCGACGGTCCGTTGAATCTCTTCAACGCCGTGGCCGTGGCGGCCGACCCCCGGGCGGCCGGACGCGGCGTGCTGGTGGTGATGAACGACCGCATCCACGGTGCCCACTCCCTGAGCAAAACCAACACCACTTCGGTGGAAACTTTCCTGTCGCCCATCAACGGTCTCATCGGAACGGTCAATTTCGGTCACTGCCAGTATTTCCGGCAGCCCTCCCGGCGGCATACCGACAACAGCATTTTTTCGCTGGACGGGGTCAGCGCGCTGCCCCGGGTGGATATTCTCTATGCCTGTGCCGATATGCCGGCTGATTTGGTGGACGGCTCCGTCGCCAGGGGCGCCCGGGGGATCGTCATCGCCGGGGACGGCAACGGCAACATGAATGCCGCTACCCTGGCGCATGCCGCCCGGGCCGCGGCGCAAGGCATCGTGATCGTGCGCAGCTCCCGGGTGCCCACGGGCACCGTCAGCCGGAACGTCGAAATCGACGACGATCGCCTGCGCTTCATCGTCTCCGACGAGCTCAACCCTGCCAAAGCCCGCATCCTGCTCATGCTGGCCCTGTTGGAAGAGCGCCGGCTGGAAGCGTTGCAGGAGCTTTTCTACACCTATTGAATACGTCCCCGGCCGGTCTAACCCGTCCCATCTTTACCCGTTGACGAAAAGGATGGATTCGGTTAGTTCGTATGCAAACAAAGTGTTGTGGTTCCCAACATGCGGAATTCGCAGGCTGTTACAATACGGCGCGTTCGGGGGCATTGTGCGTCATGCCCCGCAGATGGCGCGACCGGTAATGGCGCAAGATGCCTGACGAGGCTACCGGGTGCTTTGAGCGAGCGCCATTGAATTGAAAGGAGCTGTCATGACTGAATCGATTTTTCGCCGGCTGCAGGAACGTCTCGATACCTATTCCATGGGCTTCCCGGCCACGGCTAGCGGTGTCGAAATCAAGATTCTGCGCCATCTGTTTTCCGAAGCGGATGCCGATCTGTTTTTGGCCATGAGCCACGCCCTGGAAACACCGGCCTCGGTGGCCTCCCGCCTGGGCCAACCGGAGGCGGCGGTGGCGACCCGTCTGGACGATATGGCCGAACGGGGCCTGCTTTTTCGCCTCAAAAAAGAAGCCGGTGCCCGCTACGGCGCCATTCCCTTCGTGCACGGCCTGTTCGAATTCCAGGTCAAGCATCTCGACCGGGAATTGGCTCTGATGATGGAACAGTATGCCGAGGAGGGTTTCGACAAGGCCATGCAGGGGGGCGCCGACTATTTTTTGCGGCCGATACCCGTGCATCAGTCCATCGATGCCCGGCACCACGTGGCCGCCCATGACGATGCCGTCGCCATCCTGCAAAGCAAGCCGCGCATCGTGGTGGCCGAGTGCATCTGCCGCAAGCGTATGGACGTGGTCGACAAGAGCTGCGGTAAACCCCTGGAAGCCTGCTTCATGTTCGGCTCCATGGGGCAGTACTACCTCGATCGCGGCATGGGCCGTGAAGTCTCCCTGGACGAGGCCCTGGCGATCATGGACCAGTGCCGGGAGGCCGGTCTGGTAACCCAGCCGGCCACGGCCCAGAACCCTTCGGGCATGTGCAATTGCTGCGGCGACTGCTGCGGCGTGCTGGCGGCCCTGAACAAACACCCTAAACCGGCGGAACTGGTCATCGCCAACCATCTGGCGGAAGTGATGCCGGAGGACTGCACGGGATGTGAAACCTGCCTGGAGCGCTGCCAGATGGGTGCGCTGCAGATGACCGAAGAGGGGACCGCCCGAGTGAACCCGGACCGCTGCATCGGCTGCGGGCTGTGCGTGGTGAGCTGCCCCACGGAGGCGATCCAACTCGTCGCCAAACCCGAAGCGGAGCGCCGCGTCCCGCCCACCAGCATGGCGGAGCAGATGATGCTGATGGCCCAGAAACGCGGGCTCGTTTCCATCCAGAAATAGTCTCTTGGGCTCTGATCGGCGTTCTCCGCGGGTTTGTCGGCTGCGGCGTACCGGTGTACGCCTCGCCGCAAACCCTTGTGCGGCCTTGATCAGAATCCAAAATCCTTATTTCTGAATCGGAAACGTAGGTCAATTCTCAGCTTTCTGCCATTCAAAATTGCTGAGACTCACTCGATTGCCGCGTTGAGGATGGAAGTTAATGCAGGCATTTTGCAGCATTGCGTCAACCCATTACTTTTCATGCTGAGGTTGGAATAAAATGCTCAAGACGAGGATTACGGACTTTTTTGGGATCGAGCGGCCCATCGTGCAGGGCGGGCTCATGTGGATCGCCCGGGCGGAGTTGGCCGCGGCGGTGGCCAATGCCGGGGGGATCGGCTTCATGACCGCCTTGACCCACCCGGAACCGGAAGGCCTGCGGGCGGAGATCCGCAAGTGCCGGGGCCTTACCGACAAGCCCTTCGGCGTCAACCTGACCTTTCTGCCCACCCTGCGGCCGCCGGACTATCCGGCCTATATCCGGGTCTGCATCGAAGAGGGGGTGCGCTTCATCGAAACCGCCGGACGCAACCCGGAGCCCTATATGGAGCTCATAAAAGGGGCCGGCATGCGGGTCATTCACAAGTGCACTTCGGTGCGCCACGCGATCAAGGCCGAGAAGATCGGCTGCGACGCCGTCAGCATCGACGGCTTCGAGGCGGCCGGCCACCCGGGCGAGGACGATGTCACTTCCCTGATTCTGGTGCCGTTGACGCGAGATGCCATATCCCTGCCGATCATCGCCTCGGGCGGGTTTGCGGATGGCCGCGGCCTGGTGGCGGCCCTGGGGCTGGGAGCGGACGGCATGAATATGGGCACGCGCTTCGTGGCCACCAAAGAGGCGCCGGTGCACGACAATGTCAAGCAGGCGCTTGTAGGGCACACGGAGCGCGACACGCGCCTCATCATGCGCTCCCTGCGCAACACCGAGCGCGTCATGCACAACCCCGCGGCGGACAAGGTCCTGGACATCGAAGCCCGGGGCAACACCCAAATCGAAGACATCATTCCCTTCGTCTCCGGCCTGGTGGGCAAGACGATGCTGGAAGAGGGCGACATGGCAAAGGGCACTCTGGCCGCGGGCCAGTGCATGGGCCTGATCCGGGACATCCCCACCTGCAGGCAATTGCTGGACCGCATCATGGCGGATGCGGAAGCCATCGTTCGGGAGCGGTTTGCCGGGGTGCGGCGTGAATAAAGGGGCGCTTTCATGGCAAACCAAAAGCCGAAGGCGGCCGCACCACGGCCGCTGAAAACCCGCCGCCGCGCTTTCGGGGCCTTCCGCAGGCATGCTTTCCGGAAAGACTCAGCTATCACCCCCCCTCCGCTTAATTCACCGCCTATAGCCGTCCTCAATTTTTAAGAAACCTTTTCGATGGCGCGGCAATGGGGCTGAAGCGTTAGACTGAATTGCTCCCTGTGGCTTTGAGCGCCTCGGCCAACCCCCTGATGGTGAAGGGCTTCTTCAAATAGGAACTGATGCCCAGGGCTTCGGCGGCGCGTACCCGCTTCGTTTCCGAAAAGCCGCTCGTGATAATGCCCTTTTGGCCGGGATTGATCTCCAGGATACGGCGATACGTCTCCAACCCGTCGATCCCCGGTTCCATGATCATGTCAAGGACCAGCAAGTCGGGCGGCGCCTGCCTGATGCGTTCGACAGCTTCTTCGCCGCTGGTCGCCGTTTCGACCCGATAGTTCAAGCGTTTGAGCATGTCGGCCGTGATACGCCGCTGGGTGGCAATATCATCCACAACCAGAACGAGTTCTCCTTGGCCTTTCAACGTATCCAGTGATTCCGGAATGGAGACCTCCTTCAGTGCTTCCCTTGTGACCGGGAAATAGAGCGTAAACGTGGTTCCGCGTCCGACCTCACTGGCGACGTCGATGAATCCGCGATGGTCTTTGACCGTGCCGTATACAACGGCCATCCCCAGTCCGCTGCCGCTTTTACCCATTTTTTTGCGCGAAAAAAACGGTTCGAAGATTCTTTCCAGATCGTCTTTCGCAATGCCCGTCCCGCGATCGGCCACCTTGAGGACGACGTAATCACCTTCGGGGACGGCATCGTAGTTGCCGATGGGGTAGTCGACATAGCGATTTTCGGTGGATAGGCGAATGGTGCCGCCCTGGGGCATGGCTTCCGCTGCATTGGAGACGAGATTCATGACGGTTTTGGACAAATGCACCGTCGAGCCCTTCATATTCAAAAGCTCCCGATCCAGGCGGACATCCAGACGAATGTCGGGATGCATCTGCTGCAGTTGGCGATACTCCGATCCGTTGCGGTACTCCTCTACGATGGCGTTCAAGTTTAATATGTCGCTGGAGGAGATGCCCCGGCGGGCCATGGTCAGCAGGTCCTGGACGATCACGGAGGCTTTTTGTCCCGAGTGTTTGATGGTTTCGAGCGGTTCCCTGAGCGGGCTGTCTTCCGGCAAATCCATCAGCAGCAATTCAGGATAACCCACCGTCGCGGCCAGTATATTGTTCAGGTCGTGCGCCACGCCGCCGGCCAGCGCGCCGATGGCCTCCATCTTCTGGGCGCGCTGCAATTGAGCTTCAAGTTGGCGTTCGCGCGAGACGTCTTCGACAATGACCAAAATGAGAGGATTGCCCGCGAAGATATAGGAACTGGCCGTCAGACGGGTATCCCCGTAGCTGTCGGGGCGGACGAGTTCGCATTCGTATCGGACCAGGGCGGGATGCCGGGTGATGGCCTCGCCAAAGGTGTCCGCGTCTTCCTGGCGGCGAAAGAAATGAAAGAAATTGACATGGGCATCGGCAGGGGGATTTTCTTCGATCCCCAGCAGTCGGTAGAGCGCGTCGTTGGCTTCGATCACCCGCCCGTCGGTCTCGAGCAAGCCGAATCCGATGGGGGCGCTTTCGAACAGGGTGCGAAAGCGCTCTTCGGTCTGGCGCAATGTCTGTAACAGGGTGTTCAGATCGTCGTCTTTGGCCGCCAGCCGGGCGATCATCTGGTTAAAGGCCCGTATCAGCTGCCCGATTTCATCACTGCCCTTCTCAGGCAAGGGCTGGTAGCGCGCTTCGGCCACATCCACCGTACCGTCGATCAGATGCTTAAGCGGCAGGACCACGAATTTTCGCACGACGACGGTCAAGGTGACGGTCAGGATGAGCAGCACGCCGAAGGTGCCGAAATAAATGCTGCGCTCCACCAGCCGAACCGGGCCCAGGTAATCCGCGTTCTCGATATAAGCGATGATCTGCCAGTTCCAGAAGGGGAAAAAACGGTGGTGGAGATGGACCGGCCGACCCCCCAAACGGTAGGGAACGACCCCTTTGCTTCGCAGGGGAAGATCAAATTTCACTTGGGCCCCGGGAGGAAGCGGTTGCGAGCTGCCCACAATGGTCTGATCGCCCTCGAGCACGAGGGTGTGGACGTTCTTGAAATCCTGGCTGACGGCCTCGATGGCGGCCACCGCTTCATGCTTGAGGGCGGTGTTCATGGCCAGATCGTTCTCGAGACGGAGCTCGATCAAGTAGTTGAAACGATCCTCGCAGGCCTCAAGCCCCAGTTCCGAGGCCAACTTGAGGTTGCTGTCCATGTGGTCCGTAAACTGCCGGGTCAGGGAGGGGGTCGTGTACTGGATGAACAGCAACGCGAAGAGAATGCCGACACCGAAGACAGGGGCAATGATCCAGTAGATGATGCGATTAGGGATGGGTCTGGATGGTATATGAGGTGCGCTATTCATCAGAAAATCGCGGCACGGCGGTTTGGAGTTTGCGCGGATAGACGATTTCCTTTTCGCCGTTTTGCCATTGGATCAAAAAGGGATTGTGGCCGATTTGCATGCCGCGGCTGTCCACCTTGAAGCGCCCGATCACCGTGACCGAGTCCATGGAGGCGATGAAGTTGCGGATGGTTTCCTGGTCAAGCGTAGCCGTGCTTGTGACCGCTTGTTCCAAAATCTGACACGCGGTATAGGCCGATGCGGCATGGTAGGACGGCTTCATGCCGTATTCGACCTCGAAATCATGGATAAACTGCCGCGTTCCCGGAAAGGGGATGCGCTCATCCGGTTCCCACTGGGAAGGGCCAAAAACACCTTCGGCCGACGGGCCGGCTTTTTGATAAAACCCCGGATGAATCGGGGCGATGGTTTGGGCCAGGACCGGGGGCCGCCAGCCGCGTGCCTCCAATATCTCGAGCAACCGATAGCAATCGGGAGGGTAGGCCGAAAAAACAAGCCCTTCAGTGGAAGGAAACTGCCGTTGCAGCTCTTCCACCGCATGGGGCAGGTCAGTCGTCTCCTGGGAGAAAGGCTGTCGAAAAATGACCTGGAGACCAAACCGGCGTGCCCAGGATTCCGTCCCCTCGGCCACATCGCGATTAAAGGGGCTGTCCTCATACAATATGGCCACCGTTTGCATGCCATGACGGGCCATCAGATCCATCAGACCGATGAAATAACGTCGGGCCGGGGCATAAACGCCGAAAAGATTCCGATAGCCTCGATTGAAGAGCGCTTCGGCCGATGCGGCGCAGGCCAGCATGACATACCCATTGGCCTCGCTGACCTCCGACGCCGCGAGGGTCATGGGCGACCCATAGGGCGAGAGGAGAAGATCGACCGCTTCTTTTTCGATGAGCCGGCGATACAATTGTCGAGCGTCTTCAACCCGGCTGTGGTCGTCCAGCAAAATCAGCTTCACGGGCCGATTCAACAGTCCGCCGTGGGCGTTGATCTGTTTTTCCCATAACTGATAACCGGCCTGAATCATCTGGGAGGGCTCGGCGTATTTCCCGCTCAGGGACACGCTGGCACCGATGCGAATGGCCTGGGGGGCTGCTTTAAGAACGCCTGGAGCCAACACCGTCAGCAGACCTGCCAGGACGAGGGCGGTCGCAGGGACCACGAGCCTACCGCCCGATCGCCAAAGGACACGCTTGCCCCGCGTGAAAAGCGTCGACAGACGACCCGGAGCGCAATGTATTTCAACCATGGGCGACCTCCCTTGAGCTTATGGTCTTACAACCTATTTGGGAAATCCCGTCAACCAATATCCAGATTCGCCCTTCACAATCAACGTCTTGTGGGCAAGGCGAACAGGGCTTCCGTCTATAATGCATACAAGTAATCGAAAAAGCCGTACATGATTTCGGTCATCTGGCGGTTGCCCTCCACCGTGCCGGCCATGCCGTAAAGGGCGGTGGTTTCCGCCGTGGTGCCGGCTTTTTCGCGGGCGTAGGCCACCGCCTCCCGCAAGTCCGCCAGAAATCGGCCGGCCACCCCGGGGGTGAAGGTCTGGGGCATGGTGACACAGAAGTGCAGGGCCGGCGGCAGCTGCAGCACGTTGAAGCGCCAGCCCCGGGTCTTCATGAAATCGTTGACGTGATAGATGTCCACCGTCTCGGAGCGGAAGCTGATCACGAAGGTCGGCTCGCCGATGAGGGTCAGCTCGGGCATGGCCGCGATGCCCTGCTTGATGTCGTCGGCCACGGCCATGATGGCCCGGACCGCTTCCAGGTAGCCCTCCTCCCCCAGATAGACCATGGAGGCCCAGGTGGCCGCGGTCAGCCCGCCCGAACGGCTGCCCGAGGCCGTGGGGGAGGCGTACATACCGCCGGGCCAGTCCGGGATGCCGAAGTACTGGTGGCGGCGGAAGATATTTTTCCGGTAGAGAACCACCGAGGTGCCCTTGAGGGCGAAGCCGTATTTGTGGGTGTCGGCCGACATGGAGGTGACCCCCGGCAGCCGGAAATCGAAGGGCGGAATGGGATAGCCCAGCTTCTCGATCCAGGGCAGGATGAAGCCCCCCAGACAGCCGTCCACATGCATGCCGATATCATGGCGTCGGGCCAGGTCGGAAAGGTCTTCCAGGGGATCGATCAGGCCGTAGGGGTAGTTGCCGGCGCTGCCTACGATGGCGACGGTATTGGGGGTGATGCGCGCTTCCACAGCCGCCGGATCCACCCGGAAATCGGGCTCCGCCACCGGGACGTGCACCATGTCGATCCCGAAGTATTGGCCGGCCTTGTCGAAGGCCGGGTGGGCCGTGTGGGGCATGATGATTTCCGGAGCGGTAATGCCCCTTTCCGCCCGGGCCCAGTCCCGGTAGGCCTTCATGGCCATGAGAATGCTCTCGGTGCCCCCCGAGGTGAGGGTCCCGCAGACCTGGTCTTCCGGGTTGCGCGCGGCCGCGGCATCGCCGTTGAGCATGCGGGCCGTCATGGCAATGATTTCGCTTTCCAGCTTGAACATGCTCGGGCAGAGGTCGAACTGGATGGTGTTGTCGTGGGAGAACAGGGCGAAAATTTTGTTTAAAAAGGCCCGATGCGCTTCGCCGCCATGGTAGAAGGTGCCCGAGACGCGGCCGCCCTGCCAACGGGCGTTTTCTTCCTGCGCCATGATGGACAATTCCCGGAAAATATCATCCTTGTCGCGTCCCTTGCCGGGAATGCGGTCTTGTGTTGCAAAGCGTCCCTTGTAGGGTTTCAGGGGGTCAGCGGGGGGTGTGGCATTTTTTGAATCCGTCATGGGGCATCCTTCCTTTCAGTTTCGGGTCTCATCGTTCAGGGCCGCGAAGATGGGCTTGTTGCGTTTAAACAGGCGCCGGTACTGGCGGTACAACTTATCGTACAACATGCGGTGGGCAGGGTCCGGTTCGAAGACCTGCCTGATTCCGACCCGCCGGGGGATCTCTTCAAGGGTGAGATGCCCCAACGCCGCCAGGGCCAGAAAGGCGGCCCCCCGGACGGTGGCATTGACCGGGTCGGCCACCTGGTGGATGGGCACTTGCAGGACGTCGGCGTGGATCTGACACCAGAGGTCCGACAGGGCGCCGCCGCCGGAGATGCGAAAGCGGGGGATGGGGCGCCCGATGAATTTTTCCGCCGGACGATGGGTCCAGCGGTTGTTGTAGGCCAGGGCTTCCATGACCGCGCGCGCCATGTGCCGGCGGGTGGTGTTGAAGGAGAGGTTCATGAAGCCGCCCCGGACATGCGGGGCCTCGCTGGGGACGATGGCCCCGTTCAACCAGGGCAGAAAGATGACCCCGTCGCTGCCGGCCGGTGCCCGGGCGGCCATGGCGTTGAAGCGGCGATAGGCATCGTCGGGCATAGGGCCGGTTTGGAAATCGTCGTCCGGGTAGACCATCTGCCGCAGGAAGAAGTCCACGCATTTACCGCCGGCCCCCTGCTCCCCCAGAAGATAATAGCGGTCAGGCAGCGGGCTGGGCAGCGATGTCATGAAATGGGACAGGTCGGTTTTTTTAAAAGGCAGGTGGCAGGTCATGTACAGGGAGGTGCCGATGGAGATGATGCTCTCGAAGTCTTCCACCGCCCCCGAACCGATCAGGGTCGCGTTGGAGTCGGCAATTCCGGCCACCACCGGTGTCGCAGGGTGCAGCCCGAGATCGTGCGCCACGCCGGCCTCCAGGGGACCCACCACCCCGTCGTTGGCAATGAGGGGCGGAAACTTATCTTTTACCAGACCGGCCCGCCGCAGCAGGTCGTCGCTGTAGACGGTGCCGCCCCAGCGGCGGTTGTCCGTCAGGGCAAAGGGGGCCATGGTTTTCTGAGTGGCCGTGATGCGGCCCGTCAGGCGGCTGGTGATAAAATCCATGGGTTCCAGAAAGGCCCGGGTGCGGGCATAGATCTCGGGATGGGCATGCTTGATGAAGAGGACGTGGCCCAGGGAGTCCACACCGGACAGGGTGGGCACCAGGCCGGTCAGCCGGATCCAGCGCAGCAGGTTGAACAGCCCGTATCCGGCAACCTGGGGAAAGCCCCGCATGAGCGCCCGGTTGTGTACGCCGCCGCGGGTATCCATCCAGTGGATGGCCCGCATCAGGGGGACACCCCGGTCATCCACCGGCACCACCACCGACCACTGGGAATCGCAGGCTACCGCCGTAATGGCCCCGGGGGCGAGTCCGGAGCGGGCCATCACCTCCCGGACGGTGCGACGGGTGCCTTGCCACCATTCCCGGGGGTCCTGCTCGGCTCCGCCGCCGGGCAGGAGGTGGGTGCTGACCGGTGCTTCCGCGCTCGCCACCACCGCCCCGCTGTCGGCCACGATGGCGGTTTTCAGGGTGCTGCTGCCCAGGTCGATGGCCAGGACGTGATGACGATGCCCCTTGCCGGGCGTGTCGGGTGCGCTCTTCATCCCGCGTGAGGTTTCCTTGGGGTGTGTGCCGGTTCCACGTCAAACGTCACCGGATTTTACAATCCAAACGAGGTAAATTGTCAATGAAATAGAGGAGATTTCTGCTGCCGCTACCCTGCCCGGCAGGCAGCGCCCTTGGAAAAGGTCCCGCGAGTATGCTATTTGCAAGCCGTCAACGATGACCCCGGAGGCCCCTCGGCGCCTACCCCATCCAAGGGAACCGCCCCGGCGGGCATGATCAGCGAGGATCCCATGGCCAAGATGAACAATTTAATGGAGCTTTTTCGACTGCTCGACAAATCCAACTGCCGCAAGTGCAACGAAAAGACCTGCCTGGCCTTTGCGGCGGCCGTTTTCCAGGGCCGCAAGGCCATCACGGAATGCCCCAAGCTCACCCCGGAGATCATCGCCCGGTTTTCGGATACCCCGGCATCCGAACGACCGCCCACCATCGAAGATAACCGGGACGAATACCTGGCGTCCATGAAGCAGGCCATCTCCGGCCTCGACCTGGCCGAGGCCGCCCTGCGCACCGGCGGCCGACTCAACGGGGACCGGCTGACCCTCAAGGTCATGGGCAAGGATTTCAGCGTGGACCGGCAGGGCAACCTCTATGCTGATATCCACGTCAACCCCTGGGTGGCCATGCCGTTTCTCTATTACGTGCTGCATGGCGAGGGGGTGAGTCCCACCGGCAATTGGGTGTCCCTGCGGGAACTCAGGGAGGGGGGGGAGCGCTATCCGCTGTTCCAGAAGCGCTGCGAGGAGGCCATGAAACGGGTCGCCGACACCTATCCGGAGCTCTTCGACGACCTGGTGCACATTTTCAGCGGCCGGCAGGTGGCCGAACAATTCGCTGCGGACATTTCGGTGGTCCTGTACCCGCTGCCCAAGGTGCCCGTCATGATCTGCTACTGGCGGCCGGAAGACGGGCTGGCCTCCACCCTGAATGTCTTCTTCGATGCGACCGCCGACCGCAATCTGGATACCGGATCGCTTTTTTCCCTGGGAGCAGGGCTGGCCACCATGTTCGATAAGCTGGCCCTGCGGCATGGTTTCAACGATTTGACATCTTCTTCCTGACAGGCCGCTTTCCCGTTCAGTGCGGCGTTTTCCCCGGCTCCTGGCGTGCGTTCAGGGGGCGTCGGCCAATGGCCGGTTACCTGTCGCGTTAGGGCGTGACGATGTTGAAATTGCCCTCCGGCCGATCCAGAAGCATCAAAAAGGACAGCAGGTCCAGCCGGCTGCCGGAAATCGTTAGTTGGTCCGAGAAGAGGGTTTCCTTCAGACCGGCCTGGCCGGTGAGCATACGCACGAAAAGGTCGTGGGTGATCTCCAGGGTGACGTCCGCCTGGGGATCCGGGGGCGCGGCGCGGTGGTGCAAGACGGCATTCCTGAGGGTCAGGACGTAGCTCTCCTTTATATCCGTAAAGACCACATTGAGGACCATGGTTTTGCCGGCGGCGGCGGGACCGTCGAGCCGCACCGCCATGCTGTCGAAAAACAGAGCCGGCGGCGTGCGCTGGAGCAGCTCGGCGGCCTTGGCCAGATCCAGACCCTGGTCCGGGGTGCCCCGACGCAATTCCTGGGCGGCGGTCAGGTAGGCATTGCGCCAGACGCCGGACTCGGCCTGGTAGCCCAGCTGGTCGTAGGTGCGGGCCAGCAGCGCCTTGGCGTCGCGGTTGTCGGGCGCGGCGAATACGAGGTGATTGAGCACTTCGGCCACCCAGCGATACTCGCCCGCTTCGAAAGACTTGCGGGCCTTGGTGAGGATCGCATCCGCACCGCCCATGTAGTCCACGTAGCGTTTGGCCGCGGCTTCCGGGGGCAGGGGATCGAGGTGGGCGGGGTTGCCGTCATACCAGCCGAGGTAGGCTTGATACACCGCTTTGCTGTTGTGGCTGAGGGTCCCGTAGTACCCGCGGTTGGGGAAGAAGCGGTCCAATGCGTCGGGCAGTTCGAGCTGATCGGCAATCTCCCGGGGCGTGTACCCGGCGTTGGCCAGACGCATGGTCTGGTCGTGGATGTATTGGTAGAGATCCCGCTGCTTTTCGAGGAAGTCGATAATCTTTTCATGGCCCCAGATGGGCCAGTGGTGGCTGGCGAAATAGATGTCGGCTGCTCCGAACCGGTCGATGGCCTCATCGATGTAGCGGCTCCACTTGAGGGCGTCGCGTACTTTGGCGCCGCGCAGGGTGTAAAGGTTGTGCATGTTGTGCGAGACGATTTCGGCCCCGCAGAAGGCGTTATACGCCGGGAGATAGAAGGTCAGTTCGGCCGGCGCTTCCGATTCGGGCGCAAATTGGAAAATGAAGCGTACCCCGTCGATCACCATTTCCTGGGGCGTCCGATTCACCTCGCGGGTCGGCGCCAGAATGCCAAATTGGCCGAAGGAAACGGCCTTGCCCAGCCCCGTATCCACATAGGCGCGCGCGGAGGCCGGCAGGTGGCGGCCGAACTGGTAGGCCGCCCGTCTTCCCATGGCGATGCCGGCGATAATATTTTCGCTGGTGGCCTCGGCCATGAAGCCTGCGGGTGCGACGATCGGTATCTTGCCTTCGGCGGCCTCGGCGGCCGAAATGACACCCAAGACGCCGCCGAAATGATCGATATGGCTGTGGGTATAGATGATGGCCGCGACGGGGCGGTCGGGGAGGTGCTGCCGGGCAAAGGCCAGGGCGGCGGAGGCGGTTTCCCGGGTGGTGAGCGGATCGACGACGATCCAGCCGGATGCGCCTGCGATGAGGGTCATGTTGGCGAGATCGAAACCGCGCAGCTGGTAGATGCCGGGGGTGACTTCGAACAGACCGTGGATGTTGTTCAGCTGCGCCTGGCGCCACAAGCTGGGATTGACGCTGGCCGGCGCAGGGCCGTCGATGAAACCGAAAGCATCCATGTCCCATACGGGCGTTCCTTCGGCGCTTTTCACCTGCAGATGCGGCGGCGACGCCATCAGTCCGCGCCGGGCGTCCTCGAAATCACCCCGATCATCGAGGGGTAGATTCTTCCGGACCCGTTCGTTCACCGTGCGGGTGATCTCGGTGGGGGCGCTGAAGCCGGAAGCATCGGCATCCTCGGAGGGGTCCGGTGTGCAGGCGGCAACGGCGACGATCATGGCGATCCCCATGGCGATTGATACGTGTCTCACGGCGGAGCGCCGGAAGGCATTGTCAAACGACCGATAGCGGCCTGGAGAATAGCCTCCATGACCTCCTTTTTTGCCTGTGGGGCGTGTGACGCTATGCATCGGCATCTCCTTGATAAAGATTTACCGTTCATCGGATTCTTCAGGGTTTGAAATCCTCTTTGCGCAACCCCAGCCGCCGCATTTTGTTATAGAGCCCCCTGGGATGGATCCCGGCGATGCGGGCGGCGGCGTTGATCTTGCCCCTTGTCCTGGCAAGCGCCTGTTCCAGATAGAGCCGATCCACCTGGTCCATGATTTCCTGCTGGACCTCCGGCAGGGTTTTCTCCAGCAGGTCCTTGCCTTGCAGAGATCCTCCCGGCAGCAGCATTCCGTCGACCATCCCCTGGACGCGGAAGACATCGGGCAGTTCGTCCTGATCGATTTCATGGCGGCGGGCCAACAGCATGGCCCGTTCGATGACGTTCATCAACTCCCGCACGTTGCCCGGCCAGTCATAGCGGCACAGGGCCTCGAGGGCCTCTTCGGAGAAGCCGTCGATTTCCCGGCCGATCTTGTAGCGGAACATGGTGGTGAAGCGCCGCACCATGGCCGGAATGTCTTCCCGGCGGTGGCGCAGGGGAGGAATGGTAAGCATCAATACGCTCAGGCGGTAGAAGAGATCCTGGCGGAAGTCCCCCTGGGCGACCGCCTCTTCCAGGTTGCGGTTGGTGGCGGCGATCACGCGCACATCCAGTTCGATGAGGTTCTCCCCCCCGAGAGGCTTGACTTCATAGTCCTGCAGGACCCGCAGCAGCTTGGTCTGCAAGTGCAGGGGCATGTCGCCGATCTCATCCAGGAAAATGGTACCGCCGTGGGCCAGCTCGAAGGCGCCCCGGCGGTAGCGGACGGCGCCGGTAAAGGCGCCCTGCTCGTGGCCGAAGAGTTCGCTTTCGAGCAGGTTCTCCGGCATGGCGGCCATGTTGATGGAAATGAAGGGACCCACCGAGCGCGGGCTCTGGGCGTGGATGGCCTTGGCCAGATGCTCCTTGCCCACACCCGTTTCGCCCGTGAGCAGAATCGGGGAGTCGCTGGGCACCACCCGGTTGACGTCCTCCATGAAGACCTGCATGGCCCGGCTTTCCATGACGAAATCCGACAACTTGGGCTCCACCAATCCCCGACGGTCGAACCGCTTGCGCTGGATGAACTGGCGCCGGGATTCGAGGGCCGATTCGATGGCATCGTAAATGCTGGTCTTGGACAGTCCCGTGTAGAGCACCACGTCGGCCCCGGCCGCGGCCAGCTGGGCGTGCTCCTCCAGCGATTCGCTGTCGTGAATGATGACCGTGGTAGGGTTTTCGGGCAGTTCGTTAAGGATGGCGATGCCATTGTCCACCGGGCGAAGAACGAAGCCCTCGCTGATAACGATGACGTCGAAGCCCTGCCGCAGGGCATTCTGCCAAACGGAGCGCGGGGGGCCGAACACCTCCACCCTTACATCGGCGTCCATCAGTTTCTTGGCCAGGTATTTTTGCAGTCGACTGTCCTTGATCGCCAACCCCACCCGGATCAGCATGGCAAAGGCTCCTTATATCGGTATGAACGTGCTGCTTATGAACACCTAGTATGATTAGCATGTTCGGTATAAAATGGCAAAAAAATACCGAAAATAGTTTTGAAATGGCGATCCCAATACGCTTTAAAATTTACTTAACCTATTGTTAAAATGATAAAAAAATATTCAATTTAACAGGGATCGAAAGATCCATGAAAGATCGGATCCAGATGTCATGGTAAAAATAGCAAAATTATACCTAAAAAATGAAAAAATGGCATTTAATTACTTAAAATGAAGGCAGGCAAGGCGGTTCGGGGTCGGTGTAAATTTAAATAAACATTAATATTTCAATGTCTTGTATTTAAAAAATCACACTGGCACACCTTGTGCTAAAGATGATTCCCTTTCAGGCCGGCATACGGCCTTTTACCCCATCCCAGGAGAAACGGTTGTAATGAATTGGCAGGAATACGATAGCGCCTATGGCGACGGAGACGATGGGCGGTCGGGACGCCCCCGGCGGACGAAGTTCAGAGAAACCGAAAGCCACTCCCATGCGCCTGACGACCGGATCAAACGATCCGGGAAAAAGTCCCATCGGCAAAAAACGATCAAAGACGATTACTGGACCGACCACAACAGCTGGGGCTAAGCCGGCATCGGGTCGAAGGGCAAGTCGCCGTCCGAGGCGAAAGGCGCAGCAACCACCACGGTGGCTGTGCTGTTTCGCGAGGGGGGGCAACGCCGCACTTCGGCCGGAGGTGTCGGTTAGCTGGAGGCTGTGAGGAACGGCCCCCATAACGACGCAAGATGGTTCCTGATGAAGGAGAACGCTTCATGATCGATGTCCGCATCTGCAGTGATTTAGGAGAAGTCCATCGGCTCTGGCAGCGCCATTGGTCCCCCAAATGCCTGTTTGACCTCTGGCCGGTGAGGGCTTGCTTCCAGCGGCATTTCCAGCACACGCCCCATGTTCTCGTCGCCGAGCGGCATGGCGTTCTCCGGGGAATGCTGGCCTTGAGCTGGATCGAAGAGGAGCAGTATTTCGGCCATTTCCCCGGGGAATTGTGGCATGGCAAGACCTGGCTGGAGCAAAACCGCATTCTATCCGAGGATCCGGCCGTTTTTGAAGCCCTTTGGGAGTCGGTGCCTGCCAGCAGCCAGATTCGCTATCTGCATCCGGACAATACCCCGCCGGCCGGGGATCTGCTTGACCTGGATGAAATCGGCTACCTTTTCCGTCCGCCCCAGTATAGCTACGATTTCAATGCCTATATGGCCGAATTCTCCGGCAAGACCCGCAAAAAGATGCGCTGCGAGATCGACCGGCTGCATGCCAAAGGCGTTTCCTTTCGCTACAACCGCCTGGCGGATGTGGACCGCCTTTTTCGGCTCAACATGGAAGCTTTCGGCCAGAACTCCTATTTCAGCGACGGGCGGTTTCTGCGCGCTTTCGAAGATCTGGTGATCTGGCTCCACAGCCATGACCTGCTGCGCGTGACAACGGTGCTCGTGGACGGCGAAATGGCGGCGGTGGATATCGGGGCGGTCTGGAACGGCATCTACACAGTGGTGGCCGGCGGGGCCTGCAGCGATTTCCCCGGTGTGGCCAAATTGATCAATTTCCATCACCTGGCCTGGGCCTGCGAGCGGAAGCTGCGGGAAGTGGATTTTCTGTGCGGGGAATTCAACTGGAAGAACCGGTTTCATCTAACGGCCCGTCCCCTTTACCAGATGGTCAAACGCGTCCCTGTCGAAGCGGCACGTGTCCATGTTCCGCTGCATGCCACGGAGTTGATTTGTGCTGCCGGTTGATCGACGTGTACTGGTGGTGGGCACGACAACGGATTACGTCGAGCATATCCGCGGTTGCCGGGCCGGGCAGGCGCTGTTCCTGACCGATCCCGCGCTCCGGCGGGAGGCCCGGGAACCGGTGCCGGAACCCGGGGAAGAAATCCTCTGCGATCTGGGTGACGCGGAAAGGGTGGAACGCCAATTGGCCGACCACCTGGACCGCTGGGGGATCACTCTGGCCGGCGTGGCCTGCTTCGACGACGAATCCATGATCCTGGCCGCCCGCCTGGCCCGGGTCTACGGGCGGCCCTATCCCAGCATGGAAGCGGTGGCCAACTGCCGCGACAAGTACCGCTCTAAACTGCTCTGGGAGGCGGAAGGCCTGGCCACCCCGGCCGTCGGCAAGGCGGCCTCGCCCGAAGCGGCGGCCGCCTTTTTCCGTCAAGCCGGCGGCCCGGTGGTGTTGAAACCCATCGGCGGCAGCGGCAGCGAGCTCATGTTTCGCTGTGGGAGCGAAGCGGATTGCGCGCGCCACTTCCGCACCATCGCCGAGGGTTTGGCGCAACGGCAGGCCGACCGGCTCTACCAGCCGTTCGCGGCAGAGGGTTCCGGCATTCTGGCCGAGGCCCTTATCGCCGGGGAGGAATACAGCTGCGATTTCGTGTTTGCCAACGGCCGGGCCACCGTGCTCCGGTTGACCCGCAAGGTACGCTTCGACGAAGACCCTTTCGGAACGGCCAAGGCCTACTGCCTGCCGGAGGTCTGGCCCGAAGGGCTGAAGGGCGGCCACTTCGAGACGATCCTCCAGCGAAGCGCACGGGCGCTGGGCATCGAACGGGCCGTTTGCATGCTTGATTTTTTTATTCAAGACGGCCAGGTGATATTGCTGGAGATGGCGCCCCGCCCCGGGGGCGATTGTCTGCCCCCGCTGCTGCGCCGCTGCTGTCAACTGGATGTGCTGCAATTGACGCTGGATTTTGCCTGCCAAAAACCGCTCGATCACAAGCCGACGGCGCCCCATCCGCCCATGGTGGGCCTGCGGCTGCACGCCCCGGTAGAGGGCACCCTGGCCGGCATCGACGACCGGGAACTGCGCCGCGATCCCCGGGTGCGGGAGATCCACCTGACCCGTCAGCCCGGCCATATCATCAAACGGCCGCCGGCAGACTACGACGCCTGGCTGCTGGGACATGCCCTCTTTGTGCCCGATCCCCACCGGGACGTGGCGTCCCAGTGCCGGGAGCTCTGCGGCCGGCTGCGGGTAGAGGTGCATTAGACCATGTCGGCCATCGATCCTTCCGCCTATTTGTCGGCTATCAAGGCCACGATCGACACGTCGCCGCTGCGCCTGTCGCCGGACCGGCTGCGGGACTTTGTGCGTCCCTATTTCGACCGCCGGGAGGTCTACCTCAAGCTTCTTGAAACCCACCCGGCGCCGTTGTATGTGCAGGAGTCCGAGGTGCTGCGGGCCCGGGCGGCCCGCATGCAAAAGGCGTTCGAGGGGCGGCTGCCGGCGGTGGGCTTTTATTTCGCCGTCAAGAGCAACAACCACCCCCACGTGGCCGGCGTCCTGATGGACGCGGGCTTCGGGCTGGATGTGTCCAGCGGTCTGGAGCTGGAAATGGCGCTCGAGCTGGGGGCGCGGGATATCGTCTTCAGCGGCCCGGGCAAAACGATGGATGAACTGCGCCTGGCCGTTGCGCACAGCGACCGGGTGACGGTCCTGATGGACAGCTTCGGCGAACTGGCCCGTCTGGGGAACCTGACCACGGCCGCGCAGGCCACCCTGCGCTGCGGGGTGCGGCTGACGGTGGATCCCCAGGGCCTGTGGCGCAAATTCGGCATTCCCCTGGACCGGCTGCCGGCCTTTCTGGCGGCGGCCGGTGCTTATCCGAACCTGCAGGTGGCGGGGCTCCAGTTTCACACCAGCTGGAACATGGGCCCCGACCCTCAGATCCGGTTTATGACTGCGCTGGGGCAAACCCTGTCCGGGCTGCCGCCGGCCCTGCGGCACCCAATCGAATTCATCGATATCGGCGGCGGTTATTGGCCCGAGGACGGCGAGTGGCTCCAGGCGGCCGGCACACCGGAAGGCCGACTGCGCGACGCCCTGGGAAAACCGCCGGGTCCCCTCGACGCCCATTACCATTGGCCGGCCGCGCCCATCGAGGCCTTTGCCGAAGCCCTGAGCGCGGCCATCCATGAGCACCTGCTGTCGGTGGTGGCCTGCCGGGTCTGCCTGGAACCCGGGCGCTGGATCTGCCACCCGGCCGTACAGCTGCTGATTTCGGTGGTGGACAAGAAAGCCCCGGACCTGGTGATCACGGACGCCGGGACCAATACGGTGGGCTGGGAGCGGTTCGAAACGGACTACTTCCCGGTACTCAACCTCAGCCGCCCGTCGCTCGTGGAACAGCCCTGTTACATCCTGGGCTCCCTCTGCACGCCCCACGATGTTTGGGGGTACGGTTATTTCGGTGCGGACATCCAACCGGGGGATATCCTGATGATCCCGGCCCAGGGGGCTTATACCTATAGCTTGCGACAGACCTTCATCAAACCGCTGCCGACGGTCCATACGATTTGGTAACCGACAAGGGCCGCGGAACGATCAGACGCATTGAACCTGAACCCATGACGACGCTGCAGTTCGATATTTGGCCCCAGCCCGACAACACCACCTGCGGCCCCACCTGCCTGCACGCGGTCTACCGCTATTACGACGATACCATCGCGCTTTCCCAGGTCATCGAGGAGGTGCCCACCATCGAGGGCGGGGGCACCCTGTCCGTCTACCTGGCGATGCACGCCCTGCAACGCGGGTATCGGACCACGATCATTCCCTACAACCTGCAGATCTTCGACCCTACCTGGGCCGGTCTCCCACCGGCGGAGATTATTCTCCGGCTCCGGCGCCAGGCCCGCGCCAAAAGGGGCGTGCCGGGGTTCCAGCAGGTCTCGGAGGCTTATCTGGAATACCTCCGGCTCGGGGGGCGACTGCAGTTCGACGTGCTTACCGCCAGCCTGATCCGCAGCTACCTCAAGCGCGGCATTCCCATCCTGACCGGCTTGAGCGCCACCTACCTCTATGACTGCTCCCGGGAATACGACCTGGACGGCGAGGTGATCTACGATGATGTGCGCGGGGAATCCTGCGGCCATTTCGTCGTGCTGGCCGGATACAACCGCGAGGCGCGCCGGGCATTGGTGGCGGATCCCTTTTTGCCGAATCCGCTGGCGGACGGGCAGCACTATGCCGTGGCCATGGATCGCCTGGTGTGCGCCATCCTGCTCGGCATTCTGACCTACGACGGCGACCTGCTGATCATCCAGCAGGAACGCCGGAAAGGACGAGGGCTGCGGGCCGGAACCCGTCAGGGCGGCAGCCCGCTTTAGTGTTGCCACCCTTAGGAGAAAAATCGTCATGATCCATCCCCATACCGAATTGCGTCATGTGAACCCGGAGATCGGGCTCGGGGTCTTCGCCACGGCGGCAATTCCCAAAGGCACGCTGGTGTATGTCAAAGATGCCCTGGATATCGAATTGACCGCCGACCAGTTGGCGCAGTTGGAACCCGTCAGCCGCAAGCTGGCCGAAAAGTATGCCTATATCGATGAACGGGGCATCCGCATCGTGAGCTGGGACCATGCCAAATACGTGAATCACAGGTGTGCGTGCAACACGATCAGCACCGGGTATGGTTTCGAAATCGCCCTGCGCGACATCGCCCCGGGGGAAGAGATTACGGACGACTACGGATTGTTCAACATCGGGGTGCCTTTTGCGGTGTCCTGCGGGTGCCCCCATTGTCGTAAAGTGGTGCAGGCATCGGACCTCGACCGCTATGCGGATGTCTGGGATGTCCAGGTACGCGCCGTCCTGCAACTTGTTCGGGAGGTTCCCCAACCCCTCTGGGAGCTGGTCGATCCGAGAACCCTGGCCGCACTGAACAGCTATCTCGCCGGGCAGCAGCCCTACCGTTCGGTCAGGACCTTGAAATGGAACGGGGTCCCGCCCCCGGCCGATCCAGCGCAGCTGAGGGCCCTGGCCTGAGCCCGGCGGGTCGGGTCGGTTTGCCATTCCGCTATACGCAATTGACAACCGGCCGGTTTTCGTTTATCGGCCGATATTCTTTTCCGGTCGGCGGAATCGAAACCACCCGATCGCTTCCCGTGGGTGAAACCCGCTGCGGACGCGCTATCCCCTTATTGAAGAGAAACGATGATCGCCACCTTCGGTTTAGAGCCCGGCTGCATCCTGGCCGGGAAGTATGAAGTCCTGTCCTGCCTCGGCAGCGGTTGGGAGAGTGAGGTCTACAAGATCCGGGAGCTGAAAACTCGTATCGAGCGGGCGGCCAAGATCTTTTTCCCCCACCGCAACCCCGACAACCGCAATGCGGTGGTCTATGCCCAAAAGCTGCACAAGCTGCGGTCCTGTCCGCTGCTGATCCGGTATCACACCTTCGAACAGATTCCCTATAACGGCATGCCCCTGACGGCCTTCATTTCCGATTATGTCGAAGGCGAGCTCCTTTCCGACTACCTGGCCCGCCAGAAGGGGCGGCGACTGACGGTTTTCAAGGGGATCCATCTGCTGCATGCCCTGGCGGCGGGCATCGAGAGCATTCATCATCTGGGGGAATACCACGGCGACCTGCATGCCAAGAATGTGGTGGTTCAGCGTCTGGGGCTGACCTTTGAACTCAAACTGTTGGATCTCTTCCACCGGGGGCGCGTGACCCGCGACAACCGCCAGGACGACATCTGCAGCGTCATCCGTCTCTTTTACGATGCCATCGGCGGTCCCCGTTACTATGCCGGCCACCCCCGGCCGGTCAAGGCGATTTGCTGCGGCCTCAAACGCTCCCTTATCCTGAAGAAATTCCGCACCGCCCGGGATCTGCGTCTCCATCTGGAGACCCAGGACTGGCGATAGACCGGCCGTGGATAAGCCGCCATCGGGTTGCAGGGCCAGGCGCCGCCCGAAGCGCGACTTATCCCCCGCTTGCCGACCATGCCGCGGTTTTTTTCCTGCCATTCCTTCAGACGCCTTGCAATCGGATCAGGTATGCAATAAATTTGCATGCCACGTTGAAAACGTCCTGACGGATTTCCACCTGATGGGGAAAGGCCGATCGATGAAACCCCTGAACCTTCTGATACTCTTATTCGCTTTGATACTAGCGCCGCTGTCCGGGGCGCTGGCCGGTGATGCCCTGCCGGTTTTCGTCAGCATCCTGCCCCAGCAATACTTTGTGCAACAAATTGGCGGGGAACATGTGGATGTGCAGGTCATGGTGGCCCCCGGCGCCAGTCCGGCCACCTACGAACCCAAGCCCCGGCAGATGGCCGCGCTTTCCAGGACCCGACTCTATTTTGCCATTGGCGTCCCCTTCGAAACAGCCTGGATGGACAAGATCGCCGCCGCCAATCCGGCCATGCTGGTGGTGCATACGGAGCAGGGCATCCGCAAGCGGCCCATGGCCGAGCACCCGCATGAGGACGGGCACGACGGGAATGCCGATCAACACCCCGAAGAAAGCCGTCACGGGCAGGGCATCCTGGACCCCCATATCTGGCTGTCGCCGCCCCTGGTCAAATTGCAGGCGGCCACGATCATGAAGGCCCTCGTGGCGGCGGATCCGGCCCATGCCGCCGACTACGAGCGCAACGGCCGGCGTTTCCAGGCGGCGATCGATGCCCTGGACCGGGATCTCAAAAAGACCTTTGCCGGCCAGGAGGGGCGCCGTTTCATGGTGTTTCACCCCTCCTGGGGGTATTTTGCCGCCGCCTACGGCCTGGTGCAGGTCCCCATCGAACTGGAGGGTAAAGACCCGAAACCGGCCCAGCTGCAGGCGCTCATCCAATACGCCCGGCGGCACCACATCAAGGTTATTTTCGTGCAGCCGCAGTTTTCACGGCGCAGCGCCGCCATCGTGGCCGCTGAAATCGGAGGCCGGGTCGTCCCGGCGGATCCGCTGGCCCTGAACTGGATGGAAAATCTTCGCCAGGTGGCCGAAGCATTCGCGGCCGCCCTGCGATAAAGCCGGGCGACGGAGAGGGGAAAGAATGGAACCGCCGATCATCGAAATGGAAGACGTTTCGTTTGCCTACAACGGGCAGCCCGTGCTGCAGGAGGTCCGTCTGGCGATCCCCCGGGGGGATTTCGTGGCCGTTATCGGTCCCAACGGCGGCGGCAAGACGACACTCCTGCGCTTGATGCTGGGTCTGCTCAAACCGGACACGGGCCGTGTCCGCCTTCTGGGCCGGCCGGCCGGCCTGGCGACCCACCACATCGGCTACGTGCGCCAGGACGTGCATATCAATCAGAACTTCCCCATCTCCGCGCTGGAGGTGGTGCTGATGGGCAAGCGGGATCCCCGGCGGCGCTGGGGGCATCATGGCGCCCAAGACCGCCGCGAGGCCCTCCAGGCCCTGGAGCGGATGGGGATGGCCGCCTTTGCCAAGCGGCGCATCGGCGAGCTTTCCGGGGGCCAGCGGCAGCGCGTCTTTATCGCCCGGGCGCTGGTCACCCGCCCGCAGCTGCTCCTGCTGGACGAGCCCACGGCCAGCATCGACACCAAAGGGCAGGCCGATTTTTACCGCATGCTCAAAGAGCTGAACGAGGAGGTCACCATCCTGGTGGTCAGCCATGACTTGCTGGTGATCTCCACTTACGTCAAATCCGTGGCCTGTGTGAACAAGCACCTCCACTACCACCAACAGGCGGAAATCACGGGGCAGATGATGGAAACCATGTACCCCTGCACGGTGGAGGAGGTCTGCCCGGTGGAGCTCGTGGCCCACGGTCTGCCCCACCGTGTGCTGCAGTCCCACGAGGAGTGATGCCATGCCGGAGGCTTTGCAGTTTGAATTCATACGCCATGCCCTGATCGCCGGGCTGCTGACGAGTATTATCTGCGGCGTGATGGGCACCCTGGTGGTGGCCAACCGGATCGTTTTCCTGTCCGGCGGGATTGCCCATGCGGCCTACGGCGGCATCGGACTGGCGTTTTTCATGGGTTGGCCTTATCTGGCGGGAACTTTGGGGTTCGCCCTGGCAGCCGCCCTGGTCATGGCGGCCGTGACCCTGCGGGCCCGGCACCGGGCCGATACGATCATCGGCGTCATCTGGGCCGTGGGGATGGCGATCGGCATCATCCTCATAGACCTGACCCCCGGCTACAATGTGGATCTGATGAGCTATCTCTTCGGCAGCATTCTGACCGTGCCCGTTTCGGAGCTGTGGGCCATGCTGGCGGCGCTGGTGGGGGTGGTCGGATTCGTGGGGGTCTTCTACCAGGATCTGATGACCCTGTCCTTCGATGAAGAATTCGCCCGCGTGCGGGGCGTTCCGGTCCGCGCCCTCTATTTTTCGCTGATCGGCCTGCTGGCCGTGGCCATCGTCATGGTGATCCAGGTGGTAGGCCTGATCCTCGTGATCGCGCTGCTGACGATCCCGCCCTTTATCGTGGAAAAATACGTCCAGTCGCTTTTTAAGATGATGGTGGGGGCCAGCGTGCTCGGGGCGGTTTTTACGGTCAGCGGTCTGTGGCTGTCCTATGCCTTTAACCTGACCTCCGGGGCGACCATTATCCTGGTGGCCGGGGCCGCGTTCTTCTTGACTCTGCTGGTGGAACGCTGGCGAAAAAGACGGCGGTCCTCCGCCGCCTGAAACGGATCGGGGCCAAAGGAAGTGTCATGTGCCTGCAATGCGACTACGAAAGCCTTTTGAGACGCGCCCGGCTGGAGGCAACGGACAACCGCCTGCGGGTGATGGAAGTGGTGGGCAACAACAGCTCCCCTCTTTCCGCCGGGGACATCTTTAATACCCTGCAGCGCTCTTCCGCCATCAACCGGGTGACGGTCTATCGCATCCTGGATCTGCTGGTGGCCCACGGGCTGGTGGAGCGCATCAGCACCGGTGGACGGGCCGCCTATTACGGCCTGGCGCCCAACGAGCATCACCGGCCCCATCCGCATTTCTACTGCAAGCGCTGCGGTCTGATGGAGTGCCTCAACCCCGAAAGCCTGATCCTGGCCGGCGACGCCTTTCAGAAGACGTTCTCCGGTCAGATCCACAAGGTGGAGATACGGGTGGACGGCATCTGCAAGAACTGCATGCACTGAAGCCCCCTCCCGAGTCCGGGCTGATCGCCAGGTGGCGTTGTAAGCTGACTTAAAATGATCCCATACGGCGTGCATGTTCCGCGGTATCACTCCTCCCGCCTTGCCAGGAATCCTCATCCTTGTTTGAAGATAGGGTTTATTCGGGGAAAATATCGGGCTACAGCTCCTGGGCGCAGTCCGGGCAGAGACTGCGGCTGAAAGTCGCCTCGGAATGGTCCTGGTTGTAGGGTTCAATCCGATCCCAGTCGCCTTTGTCGTTACGGAATTTTTGGCAGGAAGCGCATGTGGGCAGGAGGCCGCTGAGGGTTTTGACTTCTGCCAAAGCGTTTTCCAGTTCGCGGTTTGGGAAGACGTTAAAGGGCCTTTCCGGGGCGCTCGGCGCTCGGGGAACGAAGGTGCCTTAAATGGGTGAAATAGCCCATGCTGGCCAAAATCAGCGCCCCTCCCATGGCCGTGTAGAGAAGCGCCAGGTAGACGCGCGGGATCGCCGTATGCCGCAGGAAGGATCCCATGGCGATCATGACGAGAATCATGAAATAGCTGCGCCAGGCCTGAAAGGCGAACAGGCAGCCCTTGTCGGCATAGTTGCCGATGCGGACCATGTTCCGTCGGGCCAGGCGCCGTAGCATAAGCCGATGGAAGACGACGGCCAGGACAAGTCCGGCCGCCACCAGAGCGCCCGCTTGCAAGGCCGGCATGGCCCGCAGCCAGGACCAGGCCAGGCGGGCCAGCATGATCCCGGCGGCCGCCCATACCAGGCCGGCGATGGCGATCAGCCAATGCTTGGGGACGGCGGGTTTTAGGTGGACCAGTGTCATATCAGTAGGGGGCGGCCTCGAAGCGGGCCACCACTTCCCGGCCGTGATAGAGCTCCAGCATTTGCCCGAAGATTTTGTAGCGATCGGTGGCCTTGAGGGCCTTGAAATAGGTGCGCTCCAGATCGGCGTCGTCCGGGCAGGCCATCATGGTGGCGCCCATGTCCTCGAAAGACAGGCGGTCCGCCGCCTTGCGGTAGAGGCCGAAAAAACCGTTGCAGCCCGAGAATCCCATGAGCTGGCGCTCCGGCGGCCGCAATAACAATTGCGGCTCGCCCTGTCCGCTGGAGACGAAATGGATCGTGTGCCCATAGAGTTCGGTCAGTTTCCAGGTGGTGTTGGTCAGAGGGGTCCGGGCCAGTCGGTCCGGACAGCGGGATCGATCGCTGATGGTGTCGAAGCGATCCACCACCAGCACGGTTTCCAGGCCTTCGCCTTCCATGGGCGGACGCTCTGCCAGGTGACCCGCCAGGGTCACATACAACGGCGCTCCGGGGTTCCGGGCCGCCAGATAAGCCCGCTCCAGGGCCAGGTAATCCTTCTCCTGGGCCACCGGAAACGATGTCCCCGTGAAGCATTCGGTAAACCGGGCCGCGTCCGCCATGTAGCGGAAAAGCCCCGCCAGGGGAACCCCGTCCGCGAAAGGGTCTACCGTGGTGCTGCGCTGCAGGGTCACCGGATCCTGCAACAGGTCCTTGCGGCCATTGAGGCTTGAAAGGTAGAGGGTTTCGTCGTCCTTTACCGCCAGTTTATAGAGGCCCTCGGTCTCCCCCACCAGCACCAGCCGGCGGCCGTCATGGGCCAGATACCAGCGGCCGTGGTCATAGTGCATCCCATCGCCGGACCTCGACGCGGCCTGCTTGCGCATCAAAAACATGCGGTTGGCGTAGAGATTGAGCGTGATGGCCAGCGGTCCGCCGGAAGCGGCCGGCAGCTGCCCGGCAAAGGTGGCCGGCAGCCGCATATCCTCCACCCGCCAGCCTGCGGCGGGGCCCGGGGCGGGTGAGGGTGCTTCCGCCGGCGCTTGCTGCAGGGTCATTTCCAGATGGCTCGGATTGCCGCGGGTCAGCACCGGGTAGGCCCGGGCGGTCAGGAAACGGCGCTGGCCGTCGATGACGATGTCGGCCCGCACCTGATAGGTGTGCCGGGGATCGATGTCCGCGGTGGCGTAATACAGGGAAAAGGGCAGCGGCACCTGGCGGCCTTCGGTGGGCAGCACCTGGCCGGCCACGAAGCGGGCGGGCGCATCCTGACGGGAGACATCTTCCAGCCGCAGCATAACCGCGGCTTCGGCGGGCAGGGCCATGCGCTCCCGGTAGGTGATCTGTCCGGTGATGCGCCCGGCCGCCCCGTCGTCCCGATGCCAGACGCCGCGCAAATACCCCTTGTCGCCCGTCAGAATCAGGGTTTTGTCCGTCAGGGTTTGGAGGGCGAGGCGCGTCTCAAAGGGTTCGGGATAGCGTTCGGTGGCGGTGGTCAGCGTGAGATCCCGGTCCTTCAAACGCCATTGCAGCCCGGACATGGTGTGAATGCCGATGAGACCGAAGCGTCCGTCCAGGTCGAAGCGGATGCCTTCCGTCTCCTCCGGACGATCCCGGAGGGGGCGTACCCAGGTGCCCACCAGCGTGTGGGAGGGCTCGGGCGGCTTTTCTTGGGGCGGCGTTTCACCGGCGGGCGGGAAGCAGCCCCCCAGCAAGACGAGTATCACGATCCATGATAGAAGAACGGCGCTTCCATGTGGGCGGCGCCGCCCGGCGGTTTTGTGCTGAAGCGTGGTGACGGGAACCATTCCCCCTTGTCCTTAGGTTAAACGGCGTTTCGATATTTTCGGCCCCCAACAGACCGCTACTCCGAAAGCGCCGGGGCTCAGAAACGGTCGATGACGGTCACGCCGGTGGTTTCGGCGCGATCCATGGTTTGCAGCGCGGCAAGGCCCTGTTCCAGGTCAACGGTCTGGGCGATCAGCTTGGCCGGCTGGAGCTTCCCGGCGGCGATCATGGCCAGCATCTCCGGGTAGCGGTGGGCCTGCATGCCGTGGCTGCCCAGGATCTCCAGCTCGTTGGCCACGACCTGATCCATGGGGATGCGCGGCCGGCGGTGGTCCCCCGCCAGCAACCCCACCTGGACGTGGCGGCCCCGTTTGCGCAGGCCGGCGATGCTGTTGAAACAGGTGTCCGGGCTGCCCAGGGCGTCGATGGCCACATGCGAACCGCCCTGGGTAATGTCCCGTACGGCCTGGACCACGTCTTCCACCCGGGAGGCGTTGATGACGGCCCGGGCGCCGACGGAACGGGCCTTGTTGAGTTTTTTGGTGGTGATATCGATACCCACCGTGCGGGCGCCGATGGCATTGGCGATCATGATGGCCGACAGGCCGACGCCGCCGCAGCCGTGCACCACGACCCATTCACCGGGGGCGGTGCGTCCCTGGGCGATCACGGCCCGGAACGCCGTGGCGAAGCGGCAGCCCAGGCTGGCCGCGGTGACGAAGTCGATGATTTCGGGGATTCGTACCAGGTTGACATCGGCGTAGCGCACGGCCACCCGTTCGGCAAACGAGCCCCAGTGGGTAAAGCCCGGCTGATGCTGATGGTCGCAGACCTGGTGGTTCCCGCTGGCGCACTGGGGACAGCGGCCGCAGCCGCAGACAAAGGGCATGGTGACCCGGTCGCCCGGGAACCAGCGGGTGACGTCGCGTCCCACGCTCTCCACCACGCCGGCCAGTTCGTGTCCGGGCACGTGGGGCAGCCGGCGGATATCGGCGTCATGCCCCATCCAGCCGTGCCAGTCGCTGCGGCAGATGCCGGTGGCTTCCACCCGGATGACGACGCCGTCCGGTTCGGGAGCGGGGTCGGGTACCTCCTGGATCGTGATCGGGCCTTGAAAGGCCTCGTATAGGGCGGCGCGCATCGCTCTATCCTTTCATCGGGACGATAATCTTGCAGTCCCCGGGTTGACCGGGATGCCGCAGGGGGCCGGGTCAGTGGCCGGCTTGGCAGCTGCCTTTGGGAGACTGGCGGATGTCGTGCTGGTGCTTGGCAATGGAGATAATCGTTTTGACGGCGGTCTGCGCTTCTTCCGGCAGATCCTGGGATTGCAGGCCTTGGGCTTCCTCAACGATGGCAACGAATGCCTGGGCGATATCATCGGTTCGCATGGGTGCATCCTTTTTGAAGTGGGATGTTGGGTTTCGTGGCAAATCGCAGGCCTATCGGCCCGGCAGGTTATTATAGCCATTTGACGCGTTTCGTAAACCCGATTTTGACACGCTGCACCGGTTTGGCCGGCGTCCGGTGGCGGGCAGCCTCACAGATCGGTGATCACGGGATCCCGCAGGATCGCCTCCACGGCCGCCGCGGCGGCTTCCGCCGCTTCCGGAAAAACCTGCGCCAGGCTGCGGATGTGCCGCAGGTTGTCGGCCGTACGCAAAATCAGCATGGCCAGGTTGCCCTCCTCCAGGTCCGACAGCGCCACTACCTTTTCCCAGGGCATGCCCCGCACCCAGTGATACAGAACGGCCGCCGGACGCAGATAGAGGGGGCGTATGGGAAAGCCCTCGGAATGCATGCGGCGGGCAAACGGCGCCAGGGATTTGCGCACCCGCTGGTAGGACGACGTCAGGGAACGGGGCAGGTCCGCCTTGGGCAGCCGGTCGTCACATTCCCGTTCGTTGACGAAGGTGGCGATGATCCCGGCCAGCAGGGCCGGACTTTTGTCGGGGAAGACATTGCGCCGAAAACCCTCGCTGATCAACAGGGGCTGATCCACCCGCAGCTGGGAGGCCCAGGTGCCGTCTTCGGTCAGGCGTCCTTCGGGATCCACATAGCCGTGTTCCTGGAGGAATTCCAGGTGGTGCCGGAAGTCGTCCCACAAGTGGCGGTAGCTGCGCTCGAGCATGTGCACGGGGGTCTTGGGGCCGAAGGAGCGCATCAATTGGAAGGTGGCGAAACTGCGCTTGAGAAGTTCTTCCACCTGGTCGGGCAGGTGGGAAAGCAGCAGGTTGAGCACCATGGAGAAATTGATGCGGATTTGGCTGGCCACATCCGAGGCCGGCGCGCCCACCAGGCGGGCGGCCAGGCGGGCATCCATGAAACGGCTCGGCACGGCCACGGCAAACCCGATCTTGTCCATGCCGCGCCGTCCGGCCCGTCCGGTCATCTGGTGAAATTCGGTGGGGGTCAGGGGGGCGAAATCCTGGCCGTTGAAGCGGTCCGAATTGAGGAAGAGAATCGTGCGGGCCGGGAAATTGACCCCCGCGGCCACGGTGGAGGTGGCGAAGACCGCATCCAGCAACCCTTCGCTCATAAGGGTTTCCAGCAGCAGCTTCCAGGCCGGCAGCTGACCGCTGTGGTGGGCGCCCACCGCCAGGTGGTTCAAATGCCAAAGCTGTTTGTGATGCTGGAGGTGCGGGCTGACCGCGAGCAGCTCCTCCGTACGGCACTTCAGGGCCCGCTCCCGCTCGGGATCTTCGATGCGGTTGGCCCGGCAGCGGTTCAGCGCGTTGCCGCAGTCGGCCCGGGACTTGAGAAAGAAGATGGCCGGCAACAGGTCATAGGTCCGCAGCACCTGGAGCATATCGCCGAAGGGCGGCAGCCCATAGGGCGGGCCGAGGCTGGGCTTTTTCTTCTGGTCGAGCAGGGCGGTGACCGTTTTATCGAGGCGGGATTTGCCCTTGGCGGTGCGCGTCACCAGCGGCAGCAGCGTACCCGAGGGCGCGAAGTAGAGTGGATAGAGCGGCACCGGCCGCTTCTCTTCCTGGACCAGGCGGCAGGGCTTGCGCCGGATGGCGGCCAGCCACTCCGCGATCTCGCCCGCGTTGCCGATGGTGGCCGATAGCAGCAGCAGGGGGATGCGGGACGGCAGGTAGATCATGATCTCCTCCCAGACCACCCCGCGTTCGATGTCGCCCAGGAAATGGGCCTCGTCCAGCACCACAAAATCTGTTTCCAACTGGATGCCGGTGTGCATGGCATCGTAGAGCTGATTGCGCAGGATTTCGGTGGTGCCGATGACAATCGACGCCTCGGGTTGCTCCCGGCGGTCTCCCGTCAGGATGCCCACGTTGGCCGCGCCGAAGAGATCGCTGAATTCCTTGTACTTGGCATTGCTCAGCGCTTTCAGGGGGCAGGCGTACCAGGCCCGTCCGCCCTTCTCGAAAACCTCGCGGATGGCCTGCTCCGCGATCCAGGTCTTGCCCGCGCCGGTGGGGGCCGTCACCAGGCAGTCGCTCTCCCGGACGGCCGCCACGGCTTCGCGCTGAAAAGGATCGGGTTGGAAGGGGGATTCGGAGGGGACGCCGATCTGGGCGAAGACGGATTTGAGGCGACGGTCCGCACCGGGCCGAAGCTCGATTTCGGGTTCGGTGCGCCGGCGGGGGCGCGGGCGACCGCGCCGGGGGTAGGGGCTTCTGCGCATTAGAGCCTTTCGATGATGGCTTTGACTTCGTCCACGGCCGGCGAGGGCGTGTCAAAGGGGGACAGTCCGTTCAAATCGGCTTCGATGAGGCGGTCGTCATAGGGCAGGAAGCCCAGCAGCTCGAAATCGGACAGGTGCTTGGAGAGGAAAGCCCGATCGGTTTCACCGCGTACCTTGTTGCCCACCAGGGCGATGGCATTCAAATGGATTTCGGAGGCCAGGCGCTTAATGTTGCGGGCCGTATCGATGCTGCGGCGGCCGGGCTCCACCACCACGATGAGCTTGTCCACGGCCTGGGCCGTGGCCCGGCCCAGATGCTCGATGCCGGCTTCCATGTCCATGACCACCACTTCGTCCCGGGCCAGGACCACATGGGTGATCAGGGCCCGCAGCAGGGTGCTCTCCGGGCAGATGCAGCCGGCGCCGCCTTTTTTGACGCCCCCCAGGCGCATCAGTTTGATATTCTCCAGCCGGGCCGAGAGGGCCTCCGGCAGATCGTCCACCTTGGGGTTGAGTTTGAAATACCCGCCGATGGTTCCCGGCTGGGTTTCGGTGCGTTCGGCCACCAGCTCCTTCATCTCGGAGATGGGGATGATTTTATCGGCGTTCTCGATACCCAGGGCCGCCGCCAGGTTGGCGTCGGGGTCCGCATCGATCGCCAGCACGTGCTTGCCTTGCTCGTTGAAGGCCCGGATGAGGAGAGAAGCGAAAGTCGTCTTGCCGACACCGCCTTTGCCGCTGACCGCTATTTTCATTCCGTATTCCTTTCTTTACCCGCCGCTGCTATAAGTGTCCGCTCAAGTCTGTTGTGCAATATAACACAGGATCGGGCCCTGTCCATGCATAACCAAGTGTATCGAAGGGCTATCTTGACCTTTGCCGGAATCTCTCTTAAGGGGACGGCTGAAACCGCGGGCGGATGCAATTGAATTGCCGTGCGCATGGCTTACATTGCGTGGATGACGAAAAAAGGGAGGCACGCCCCCATGCCGAGTGCTAAACAATCCCCCCCCTCGAAGGATGCGCCCCTGATCCTGGCCCCGGCCGGCAACCGGGCGGCTTTTCTGGCCGCCCTGGCCGCCGGAGCCGATGCGGTCTATTGCGGCCTGAAAAGCTACTCGGCCCGGGCCGAGGCCAAGAACTTCACCCTGCCGGAGCTGGCCGCCCTGACCGAACTGGCCCACCGCGAGGGGATGCGGGTCCACGTGGCCTTCAATGCCATGCTCGCGGCCGGGGATCTCCCCCATGCGGCCGGGCTGCTGCAGGGGCTTGTGCGGCATGTCAAGCCGGATGCCCTGATCGTTCAGGATATCGCCCTGATCGACCTGGCGCGGCAGCACGGCTTCCAGGGCGAACTCCACCTGTCCACCCTGGCCAATGCGAGCTTTGCCCGGGCCCTGGGATGGATCCGGCGCCATTTGGCCGTGGACCAGGTGGTGGTCCCCCGGGAGCTGGATATCGACGAGATCCGGGCCCTGGGAAAAGCCTGCCCGGACGGCCTGGGACTGGAGGTTTTCGTGCACGGGGCGCTTTGCTACAGCGTGTCGGGACGCTGCTACTGGAGCAGCTTCCTGGGAGGCCGGAGCGGCCTGCGGGGGCGCTGCGTGCAGCCCTGCCGGCGCCAGTATCGCCAGCGCAACGATGCCCGGCGGCACTTCTCCTGCATGGACCTCAGCCATGACGTCCTGGTGAAGGTGCTGGGCACGATTCCCCAGGTGCGGACCTGGAAGATCGAGGGGCGCAAAAAAGGTCCCCACTACGTCTATTACACCGTACGGGCCTATCGCATGCTGCGGGACGAAGGACACGATCCCCAAAGGAAGCGCGAGGCCCTGCAAATGCTGGAGCAGTCCCTGGGCCGGCCGGCCACCCACTACCGTTTTCTGCCCCAGCGGCCCCAGACACCCCTCCAGCCGGGAACGCCCACGGGCTCCGGCCTGCTGGTGGGAACGGTCAAGGGCCCGGCCCACAGCCCCTATATCGCCCCCCGCCAGCCCCTGCTGGCCGGCGATGTCCTGCGGGTGGGCTACGAGGACGATGCCGGGCACGCCATCGTGCGGGTGCGCCAGCCGGTGGGCCGCAACGGACGCCTGCCCTTCAGGCCCGGACGTGGGGGGCATAGCGGCAGTCGGACGCCGGTTTTTCTGACGGACCGTCGGGAACCCGAGCTGCACCGCCGCCTGACGGAATTGGAAAGAGTGCTGCCCGACGTGCCGGAATCAGCCGATCGGCTACCGCCGGCCAAGGTGCTCCTGCCCAAGCCGATCCGTATCAAAATGCGACCGGCCCCTGATATGATGGTGACGCGCACGGCCGTCCGGAAGGCCTCCAAGGCCGCCCAGGGCATCTGGCTTTCCGCCAAGGCCGTGCGGCAGGCGCCGTCCAAGGCATGGGCGGCGGTCTGGTGGTGGCTGCCGCCGGTGATCTGGCCCACTGCGGAAGAGAATGTCAGGGCCCTGCTCGAGCGCCTTCTCAAGGGCGGCGCCCGGCAGTTCGTCCTGAACGCCCCCTGGCAGGCGGGCTTGTTCGTCCATCCGGAAAAGCTGACGCTCTGGGCCGGGCCGTTCTGCAACCTGGCCAACCCCCTGGCCCTGGATCTCCTGGAACAGGCCGGGTTTGCGGGCGCCTTCGTGAGCCCGGAACTGGGCCGGGAAACCTTTCTGGAGCTGCCTAAAATCAGCCCGCTGCCCCTGGGCATGGTGCTCACGGGCTTCTGGCCCCTGGCCTTGTCCCGCGTCCTGTCGGAGGCCATCGACCCGGGCCAGCCCTTCACCAGCCCCCGGGGGGAGCAGGCCTGGGTAAAGCGCTGGGAGGACACGGTTTGGGTCTTTCCCAACTGGCGGCTGGATCTCAGCAGCCAGCGCCGGGGGCTGGAAAGGGCGGGCTACCAGTGGTTCGCCCATATGGAAGAGCCGCTGCCCAAGACCGTCAAACTGAAAAACCGCCCCGGCATGTGGAATTGGAACATCGGCCTTAAGTAATGCCCGTCCAGAGATGGCATCTTTTGGCCCCTCGCGGCGTTCTCGCCTTTTGTCGGTCCTCGGCGTAGCCCGCTGCGCCTGTGGGCGCCACTCGGCGGCGGCCTTGCCAGAAACCAAGATCTACCATCTCTGGACGGGCACGATGTAACGGTTTGGGAGTAAAATGAATCTTCTCTTCGATCTGGACGGCACTCTAACCGATCCCTTCCCCGGCATCACCCGCTGCATTGCTTACGCAATGGAGCGCGTCGGTGTGCCGGCCCCCCCGGCGGAGGAGCTGCGCTGGTGCATCGGTCCACCCTTGAAGCACAGCCTGGCCCAGTTGCTGGCCACCGACGACGCCTCGCGCCTCGAGGAAGCCCTGGTCCTTTACCGGGAGCGTTTCGGCACGCGGGGCCTCTTTGAAAACGCGGTCTATGGCGGCATCCCCGACGTGCTCGACGCCCTGAACGAAGCGGGACATGCCCTGTACGTGGCCACCTCGAAAGCGGCGGTCTTCGCCCGGCGGATCGTGGACCATTTCGGATTGCGGCGTTACTTCAAGGCCATCTACGGAAGCGAACTGGACGGGACACGGGCCGACAAGACCCGCCTGATCGCCCATATTTTGCAGAAGGCGTCCTTAGACACCCATGCCACAATCATGATCGGAGACCGGTCCTACGACATGATCGGGGCCAAGGAAAACGGCCTGTTCCGCTGCGGCGTGCTCTGGGGGTATGGCTCCCAGGACGAACTGGAGCGCTCCGGTGCGCAGACGGTGGTTGCCACGCCTTCGGAATTGATCCCCGCCATCTGCCGCGGGACGTGGTTTAGCCGGCTGACGGATGGATGAAGAAAATCTACGGTTCCGGGGGACGTTTGATGGCGCGATTATCTTTTGTCTTCCGGCATGTACTTGTAATCAGATCAATCGCCAAATGAAAATCCCGGTCGCGGGGGAAGAGCGATCCGTGCCGCGATCCGGGAACGATGTGCCGGTGTCGGACTCTGGCATTGTCGGCTGCGGCATAGATGCCGTCAATGACGTCCTGCGGTATCACATCATCCGATTCAGCCGCGATGATCAGGAGATCACCCCTGAAGGTCGACAGGATGCCGAAGGCATCCGAATCCCGCCAGCTGCCGGGTTTGCGGATAGCGGCGGAGAAGGCGCTGCCGAAAGGGATGTCGTAGGCGCAGTGCGTGTAGACGGCCGGCACGAGCAAAATCAAATGTTCCACCGCGAAGAATTTCAGGAGCTTGATGGCGGTATACCCGCTCATGCTGGCCGCGATCAGCGTCAGCGGTTCCCGGCCGGCATGTTGGATGACGGCGGAAGCCTGCTCGGTCCTGGAATGCAAGGTGGATCCCAGGAGACTCCCGCCGGTCTCGCCATGCCCGATGAAGTCGAAACTGACGGAAGGCATGCCCTTATTGTACAGCGATCGACGCAGCCGTGCGAAACGCTCACGTGATGATTGCCCGGCACCATGAAGAACGACGGCGTTGCATTCCCCCGGGTAACGGTCTCCGCGCAGCAGAGAAGTACCAAAGGGAAGTTCGAAAATGCTGGGCTGGATGCTGCTCAAAAATTGCCTCGATGTCGGATCACCGCATGGCGGTGGTTTAAGGGATCACCATTCGACTTTTAGACGGTTTGCCTTGAAACGCTGCGGCCCTATTCGGATCAGCCATTAATGGGCGGGCCGTTTGGGGCGGAAGGTTTAAGCCCGCCCGACCGCGTGCGTTGAATTGCCATGGCTTCCGGGTTCAAGATCTCTTCCCGGTTCAGGTCGGCCTGCAGCCATGCTCCGAGCTGATCGGCGGCGATCGCGACGAACTCGTGGAAGACGTCCTGCACTTGCCAGCCCACGTGGGGCGTCAGCAGTATGTTGGGCAGGGTGCGCAACGGGCTGGTCGGCGGGAGGGGCTCCTCCGCGAAGACATCCAGGCCGGCACCTGCCAGCCGATTGCTTTGCAAAGCCTCGGCAAGGGCCTCTTCTTCGACAATCGCCCCGCGGGAAGTGTTGATCAGGAAAGCACCGCGCCGTATCTTCCCCAGACGTTCACGATCCAGGAGGCCGCGGGATTCCTCGGACAGGCGCAAATGAACGGAAACCACGTCGGCCTGCGCAAGCACGTCGTCCAGCGGGAGTCGGCGGACCCCGAATTCGTCGGTTCGGGGGCCGGATCCCTCCCTGTCCCACGCGATCACCTTCATCCCGAAGGCTTCGGCCAGGCGCGCCACCGGGCGACCGTGCCGTCCGTAGCCGAGAATCCCCATCGTTCGGCCGGCCAATGATCCACTGATCGACGAGGGCCACCCGCCGGCCCGCATTTCCATGGTCAGGGGATAAATTTGCCGGACCAGTCCCAGCAGCAGCCCGAAGACCAGCTCCGGGACGACCACTGGGGGTTTGGTCACGCGGCGTCCCAGCGCCACCACGATGCCGCGCCGGGTGGCGGCCTCGCGGTCCAGGTGGTAGGCATGGCCGCCCGTCTGCAGCACGAGTTCCAGGGCGGGGCAGGCCGCGAAGAACGCGTCGTCCAGGCATGTTCGCTCGCGGAGCGCCAGGAGGACCCTGACCTCCTTGAGAAGATGCGTGTCTCCTCCGTCAAGCGGGCGGTCGCGGAGCCGGACGTCTGCCATTTCCCGCAGGCGATCCATCGCCGGCGCCGAGGCCAGCTCGCCTTCATAGTCATCCAAAACCAATAGTGTGGGTCGCGTCATGGGGCCTCCGTTCGATGCCACAGGTGCTGGAATGGCATTCCAAGATATCCCGTTTCGGGCCTTGAAGCATCGTTTTCGACTGCAAAGGGTGTGTCGTTATGCGAAATTGACATTCCGCATATCCACCACCGAAACAGATCCGCTTTTAAAAATACGGGACAAGATGCGGCCCGTTTCTTCAGGCAAATCCGCAGCCGATAGGGTCTTGAGCGAAAGAGGCGCTGCCAAAGGGCTTTTGCGGCACTTAACGGCAGCGGTTAATGGCTCTCAGAATTTCAGCATCCGGGGCCGGCCCGTTGTTATCGATTTCAACCGCCCAATCCAGTTTCACGCGCGCGGCGATGGCGTTGTATTCAGCCACCTTGGCATCGGAAACAGGGATGTGGTTTTTGTTGTCCCGGTTCTTCACGCGCTCGAGGCAGATATCAAGATTACAGAAGACGCGCACAAGCTTAATCGTGTCCTTCCGGCTTAAAGAGTCGTGGAATCGGTGGAACCCCTCACCGGTCCCAAGATTTTCAATCATCAGTTTATCGCAACTCTCGAAGGCCCGGTCGATGGCCTGTTCGACCTTCTGCCACCCGTCTTCACGGGGTTTCAGCGTCAACCAGATATTTTCGACCCGCAGAAAGGCAATGTCGGTCCTATCGTCAACCAGGGTGCCGATGTACGTCTTGCCCGATCCCTTCGGCCCGATTAGCATATAGAGCGATTTTCTCACTACGGTTGTTCCGCGAGAGATTTAAAGTTAAGCAGTTGACGACGCATCATGATCAAATCGCCCCAGGCCAGGAAAGTGCGCATCAGCCAGGGGAGTGGGCCCGGGGAATAGGGAATCATAAGCTTGACCAGAAGACGACAACTGCTCCGGAGCTGGGGAACAATCAGATAGCTCACCAGACAATCGCCCCAAGGGCGCGATCCGATCGCCTTCGGCTTGAGCCGGAGGGTTATGTGGCGGTTCCGCTCGAAGGAGATGACTTTGAAAATGGCCATCATGCGCTGGCCCACGGCCAGCTTGTCCAACCCGGGGGTCAGGTTCCGGGGGCTGCGGCGACCGAAGTTGTCGATCCAGTCGTAGCTGTAAGGGGCAACCCGCATCTGGCACAGCCAGGGAAAGAGGACTTCCGGCGCGGCGTTGACGGTAATCCCCCGGTAATAGGAGATATAAGGCCCTTGGACGTTGCCGTCGCAGGGGAAGGGCCGTAAAAGCTCGTGCGGTGATGTGCCCCACGTATAGGGTATCGGCATCGTAAATCTTCCTGAGGGGAAAACGCTTGCGGCCTGACACTTCGCCGATCCTTCCGGCAAATAGACGAACTGGCCTTAATCAGCGGCTTTTCCCTTGCCGTGCTTCGTCAAATTCCGGATGACTACGGAGTTCCTTCACACCATCGGGGGTATCGATATAAACGATCATATAGGGGGTTTCGTTTCGGCCTAAAGCGTTTATCGTCACGAGATTCGACGCCCCTATCGACGCTAAGGCCGATTCAAGCCAACGCGGATAAGGATGGTAGATCTCCAAACCTTGAAAACGGCAAGCGCGATCAGCCATGTTAGTGGACGGATGGGTGTCGGTCTGCCATTCGATCGCATAGGGCAGCAGGCCCCCCGCGATGAGTCTTCCGTCCTCGGGAAGCCCGAAATACCAGCTCAAATCCCCCCGGGTGACGAACTCGGCGGTTCCCAGTGAAAACGCGGCCTGCGCCATCAGCGTGTTGATATTTTGCGTGTTGACGACCCAAGCCAACAATGCCGGCTGTTTCTCGATCCGCTGCCGTATGAAGGCGTCGTCTAAACTGAACCACCTTGGACGCGTCGGCGGTTCCATGTCAGGATTGATGGCCAGTATTTCCAGGAAGATATCATTTCCGAGCTGCATCAGGTGATTGTGTGTGCCCATTTTTTCATGCACGCCGCCGAAGGGCATGTCGACCCCCAACCGTTCACGCACATATGCAACGCCCTGCGCAAGGGATCCCGCGCCTATGACAAGATGGTCTATTTTTGTTTGCATGTTTTCTCGCTAAAAAAAGTTGTCGAGCATTCAACGGGCCCCTTTAGGGGGAATACCTTGTTGCGCTTTGCTGAAAGAGAGGGATGGAATTAATTATGGCAATAGGGCCTTTATTTCCATCGCCAGGGCCTTTCCGATGGCCATATGCTGATCCTCGTCGAGGTGAACCCCATCGACGCGGCTGGTCGTTGTAACCGCACCGGCATCGAAAAAATGACAACCCAGTTCCTGCGCCACCGTCTCAATCGCTGACGTCAAGCCGACGGCTTTCGTTTCCGCCCCCTGGAATTTGGGCGCGATGCTGCCCCTGGCTTTCTGAATCGGAGGCGGGGCCACGAGCAGGATGGACGGTACCGGCATCCCCGGTTCGATGGGCGACCGACGAATGGCGGCTACGACGGCCGCCAGGCCCTGGGAGGACTGCCAGGCGTTGAGATGGTGCATGGACTGGAAATCATTGGTGCCGAGAAACACGACGACCAGGGCCAGGGGGGAGTTGATCTCGATCCTTTGCTCCAGCCCTTCAAGACCATTGCGCCCCGGCTTGAAAGGATCGTTCCAGACCGTGCGGCGGCCGTTAAGGCAGTCTTCAATGATGCGGACCGCAAGGCCTGCCTTTTGGAGCTCGAGTTCAAGAACGCCGGGCCATCTTTGATCGAATCGAAACCGGGCACGGGTGTCGGGGATGATACCCCAACTCAGAGAATCCCCATAAACCAGAATCCGATGCATCGATACCACCCCATTTAGCGTGCGGCTCAGGTGCGCGGTTTATCCGCCTCGTTTGCAGCCGCCGCGTCAGCGTTTTCGTCTTCCTGGTTCAATTCATCCTGTTTATGCTCTATCGCCTTGAGACGTTCGCGGATCTGCGCTATTTTCGACTTGATCTGCTCCTTGTCTTCGCCGGACGATTCCTTCAACAAGGACTCCATTTCCCGGAGTTCCCTTGTCAATTTCTGCTTCTCGTTTTCAATCTGCTCAGCCCGGTCGGCCTTGTCAAAGGCAATTTCCTCGGCCGCGGCCGATGTTTCCGGAGACACTTGGGTAAACGTTGGCGGGATGACCTTCTTATCTTCTCCCATGGGGCGTTGATTCATATAGGTCGGCGACATGATTTCGATACCCTTGCCATGCAGCGTGTCCAGAACATGCCGGGATAGGTTGGAACGGGCTGAGATAAGTCCTTTCACGTCCGTTAGCAGGCCGGAGATGCGATAGGTTATCGAATAGTTGCCGATCTCGAGGATGTGAACAAAAGGCTCCTCGAGCCCGCTTTTCTGCGCGGCTTCAATGAGAAGCGGTTCGACCTGCGAATGATGAATGTCGAAGCCCAGGGACAGGGTGATTGAGATGATGGTGCCCGAATTGAGAACCGCCGTCACGGGATTGCGGATCAGGTAGGTGTTGGGAAGGGCGATAAGCTCCCGGGCCTCGGTCTGCAATTCCGTGTCAAACAGGCCGCGTTCGGAAACACGGCCAAAAAAGTCTCCGACGCGCACAAAATCACCGGTACGGAAGGGTTTGGTGATGCTGAGCAATAGGCCGGCCATGAAGTTGGCCACGATCGTTGTCGATGAAAACGCGATGATGCCGGAAATCAGCAGCCCGATAAGCCCCAGCAGCCGGTCGCGGAATGCCTCATTCACGGGCAGGACCAGAATGGCGAGGATAAGACCGAGAAGCAGCAAGCCCAGCATAACGATTTGGCGGGGAAACTTGCGTTCGCTGCTCAGATCGGGATGCCGTCCGATGAGAAACCAGTACGAGCCCCGCAAGGCCGCCGCCAGCACAAGGGCGACACAGAGGAGGGGCCAGAATGAAATGATCGAATCCAGCAGGTGGTTCCAGCGTTCCATAGACAACCAGCTATTCCTCAGGATGTTGAGTTGAAATCGTGCCGCTGATGAAACGAAACAATTTTATGGTTGGCATTTTTGTTGTGGAACGGCTTGTTCGTTCGCCGGGAACCCAATGCGGATGATGTTTCAACTACGTTCAACTCAATATGGATTATGGAAAAAGGCCGTCGCAGGTTCCCGGTCGAGGGTGTAACAAATTGTTGGCGTTTTACTTTTTATAAACAGGGTTGAGATTTTTAAACATAGGATAGTGTTTGGTATTGAGGGTCTTTAATGCGGCATTTTCGGATTCGGCGGTTGCAGCCAATATAGCATCTGCAAGTCCAACGCCATGTGACTTGCCATAATCTCGTCTATAAAGCCCCCCGGCTTTTCCGATGGCGGCGTCTATGGGGACAACACGAAATAGGGATATAAATTGCTGCAAAGCATTTTGTTCCGCATCCCCTTTGGCACCGGCATACAACTCCGCGACCACAATTGATGATAAAATGATACGATCATTATATTCATTAACGAAAGCGACTGCTTTGTCGAATCCCCTAAAAAAATCAACAAGAACATCCGTATCTAAAAGAATCGGTTTTTCCATTATCTGCCCCGGTCCCATTCGGAGTGATTCGAAATCAGGGAGATCCGTTCGATTCTTCCAAATTCCAGCCGACTCACGAAGCACCGTTTCCCTATGGCTTTTACCGGCTTGTTTGATTAGCCTGTCGATGGCCTCTCTAATGAGTTCGCTTTGCTTTTTTCCGAATGATTTAGCTATGGCAGCCAATTCTTTACGTTGTCGCTCTGTCAAATATATTTGAGTCCTTATCATTTTTCATCCCTCATTTGATGTATACACCATGATTATACATCACTTTCCAGTTTGTCAAGGCCAACGCTCTGCTTCAGGGGTGGCCGACCGGGCGATAGATAGAGCGGTTGTCCCCTGCAAGCAATTGTGTTCGCCTGGCATGGGCGTGAGCTTTTGGGGTGTGAGTCCCCTACGCATGTGAGAGCCGACCCCGATAAGGCTTCGACCTCGATAAGGCTTGCAGATTGTCTCCTCGATTGCGCTGTTGGGCGGCAATGAGCGAATCTCAGTTTTCCGCCTGCAGTTTGGTGAGCCAGCCGCCGACATACTCTGCAACCTCTTGCCACCGAGGCTCTGCCACGACCCAATGGGCGTGGTTTTCGAATTCCTTGTAGGTCGCTACGGCCTTATACTTGCGCGCTACCTTGCGGACGACCGATGCCGGTGTTATGCGGTCCTGGGCGCCGGCCACCACCAAGACGGGGCAGGTCACCTTGGCGTCATCGACCCTTGATGCGCCTCGCGTGTCGAAAAGCCAGTAACCGATCTCGAAAGCCGCTCTCCCGGACTCATAGACGAATTTTTCATAGGCCTGCTTCTGTTCGTCTTGCGGCAACAACTGCAGCATCGAATAGACCGCTTCGTCGAATGTCTGGCGCATCGGCTTCCTCCAGAAGCCCCACTTCGTCATAACACTCCAAAAGCTTTTGATCACGGAAGGCTCGAGGGCCAGTATGCCCGAAGGCGATGCGGGGGTGAGCAAGACAAGCGATTTTGCCAGCCCGCGTGCGCCCAGTATCTGAGCTAACAGACCTCCCATGGAGTGTCCCATCACGATCGGCTTTTCGCCTATCTGCCGGATTTCTAGCTCGAGGGCTTCAGCGTAATCCAATAAACTGACCGTTCCCAGACGAAAATCCGGCAGGCCTTGCGGGTCCATGTCGTGATATGGCAAGGTCGTCGCGACGCAGCGGTAGCCGCGCGCCTCGAACACACGCCGATAGTTCGCCCAATACCACGGTCCGCCCCACATTCCATGAATCATGAAGATCGTACCAGCCATCTTGTGCCCTCCCGAGGCAAATGAGTTTCGCCAACGCCAAACTCACAGATAGCGAAGGCCGAAGGCCCTTGCTGTCCTGTGAATGACAGGTTAAAAGCGATTTTCCTTTTTGGCAAAGGTTACGATCAATAAACCAATTACCATTATATCTAGGCCGAGTAAGTAAATTATAAGAGCCACAGACATCGTTGAATGAACCCCATCAGGCAGTCGATGTTCGGCCTCTGATAGAAAACTTTGCCACGGTATTCGTTTATTGTACATTGAGCCAACTGCTGCGAAGAAAGCTCCTCCACCGAATAGCATTCCTCCGTTTGTACGATATTTATAAAAGTATGCTGCACCAGCAATTGCCATGGCTGGTAAAGAGACAAAGCTGTATAGGAAACCCAAGGTCTTTAATAGAATTTGGTTATCCATAGTGAGGTAGACTTTTATAGGGATCGCGTGGTTCAGGTAAATGCCAACGTGGACCTTGGCTTTTTTGGATCCTTTGCGATAATCGGCCCAGAGCATCGACAGGATGCCATCGATCAGAGATCCGTCGATGCCCACCAGTGAGCCGCGTTCAGGATGCGCATTGGGCAGCAGGCCTGCCGCTTGATGTTGTGTCCATCGGGGGCGACCCGCTTTTGCCCCCCATTTTCACGCCGCGCTCGCCTCCGGCCTACTCACCTCGAAACAGGGGAGGACGCTTTTCATGAAAAGCCAGAATACCCTCACAGTAATCTTTGCTGTCATATACGCATCTCCGGATCGCCACAATCTTCTCAAATGTTTCGGCATCGATGGGATGGCCTTTGGAAAGCAGGCGAAATTCCTGTTTGAGAGCTCGAATGGCCAGGGACGAATTTTTTATGATTTTTCCGGCAAGCGCTCTCGTGAATGGTTCCAACTCCCCGGCCGCTACAAGATGATTCAGGATGCCGAAGTTTAAAGCTTCGGGAGCCGTCATGGTTGCTGCCGTGAAAAACATCTCTTTGGCTTTGTTCAATCCGATGACGTTAATAAAGTGAATCATGCCGGACGGATTATAGGGAATGCCGATCTTGGCTGGTGTCATCGCAAAGGATGCTGTTTCGCAGCCGACCAGCATGTCGCATGAAAGTGCAAGATCGCAGCCGCCGCCCCACACACCACCCTCGATCATCGCAATAACCGGGTCCGGGAAGTCCTGGACACGGCGCAGCATTTGCTCAAAATGACTGTTGTAAGGGAGAGGATCACGACCGGGTTTGGGAAGTTCGCTCACATCATGACCCGCGCTCCAGACCTTTGAACCCGGAGCAGCGCGCAGAATAACAACGCGCACTCCTGACTGCTCGAAATTGTCAAGGGCGGTGGAAAAATCCTGTATCAAGGCACGACTCAGGCAGTTTCTTTTTTCCGGATTGTTCAGCGTGATAATGCCAATTTCCCCATCGCGCGCGCTCAGTGCCAGAGACATTGCTACCTCCATTTGTGATAAAACAGCCTAAGATAAAGCAAAATAAACTGAACGAAATCCCGGTAGCCGGCCGGCAAGATCTTCCTTACGCTTGCACCGCTCGCCAGAAGTCGTGTTTATGGCCATTTCCGGATGGAAACTACCTGACCAAGTTCATGCGTTTGGCTTCACGGAGCAGGGTATCCCGAAACATGGGTGCGGCCAGTTCAATCATGGCAAGCGCCCGTTCGCTTATGGACTTACCCTTGAGGTTACACATCCCATGCTCGGTCACGACCCACATGGGTTCCATCCGCGTTTCGGTAAGAATCCCCTCTATACGCGGAACGATTTTCGATACGGTTCCATCTTTCGCAGTTGAGTAGAACGCCAAAAAAGCCATGCCGCCTTTAGATCGAAACGCGCCACTCATGAAGTCCCGTTGCCCGCCAACGCCGCTGAATTCGTGACCACTAATGAACTCCGAATTCACTTGGCCGAAAAGATCCATTTCCACGGCGGAATTGATGGAAACCGCCCTGTCGTTCATAGCAATGACACATGGATCGTTGATGTGACTGGCCGGATAGCTTTCCACGGAAGGATTGTCGTGGATAAAATCATATAGCCGCTGGTTTCCCCAGCACAAAGTGTATACGGTCTTGTGCTTGTGGATGTTCTTATACTTATTGGTCAATGCGCCGCTTTCATAGAGGTCCACGATGCCGCTGGTGAGCATTTCCGTGTGAATTCCAAGGTCCTTATGGTTTGTCATGAATTTGGCGCAGGCGTTGGGTATGCCGCCGATGCCCAGCTGCAGCGTGGCTCTGTCCGGAACCATTTCCGCGATGCGCCGGCCGATGATTTCATCCACTTCCGTGATGGGGCGGTCTGACAATTCGTTGAGCGGCAGATGGTTTTCAACGATCCCGGTTACCCCTGACACATGGATTTGATTGTCGCCAAAAACACGGGGCATGTTCTCGTTGACTTCAACCAGAAGAATGTCGCAATCGCGCGCAACTGTTGAAGAATAGTCATTGCTGGTTCCAAGACTGAAATATCCGTGGCGGTCCATCGGCGAAACCGTAATCATGAGCACATCCATATGAATGAACTCCGTATAGATACGGGGAAGCTGCCACAGATAACTGGGGGTATGATCGATGACACTCCACGTACCCGCCTCCTTCATGAGCTTTCGGTCCAGACCGGATAAAAAATTGGAATGCAGGTGCAGACGATCCATGAGTTCGATGTCAAAGAGGGGCGCAACGGGCGCTGCGGCGACTTGATAGTGCAAATTCAGGTTTATGTTTTCGCCGCTGCGGGCTCGTTCTGCAAGGGCGGCACTAAGTGCCGGAGGCCCATTTGCGGCAAGTCCGAGAGTCAAATTGCCGCGTTTGGGGATAAGAGAAACCGCCTCTTCAGGGGTCATCAATTTACTGGTATATTCCGCGCGAAAGTCAAGAATCATATCTATTCTCCCGGTTAAAAAGCTATTTTTATATTCAAAAATAAGCAGCGCCCAATTACTCGAAACACGTCGATTAGCTGTGAACATATCAACAGGATAGATTCATTGGTCAATCTCCTGTTGAGAATTAGTGGTAGTTCAGGGAAACCGCGATAAGGCTCCCTAATCAGCGGCGTGGCTTTTTTGTCCACTGAATTAGCCTTGCTATCTTATCTCTTTATAGAGGTTAATTCGTTTAATCCGATCATTCGCAAAGGACACTATTTCAATAATGTATTGAGTAGTATGAACGTAATCTATGATTTCTACATCGTCGGCATCTGTTTCATTGACCTGTAGGTTTAATTTGTTAATTAAATGACCTCTAATCATTTCACTGTTAACAGAAATAACGCCTGATAATGGATGTGTAATTGTTAAATCAGCTTTTGAGAAACTCTCATAATGTTTATACTTATTGACAATCACACCAAAATAATCAATTTTATTGTTTTCTGCCCCAATAATCAATCCACTTTCTTTGTACATAAACCAATCATTTTTGTATGCTTTTTTATTATCTGGTTTCCCATATATTCTCAGATTATCCTTTGGATCATCAAGCATAATATTGTTGATGGCCCCTCTTGATAAATCTAAAGTTAATCTCAGTTTTGATGCTTTCCCCCAGGAATTGGTCGGATCTTTAAAAAATACATCGAATATGCCCATACATTTCCTTAGCTATCGGTGCTGATAACCGGCCTGGCAAGCGTTTCAGCCAAGTCAGGTTGATTAGCGGGTTAGGGGGCTTAATGGGGGCGCCCTGAACTTATAGACTTAATAATTTTGTTTAGGTTTGCGCGAGGATTGATGCCGCAATCGACGATATGTGCAGGGCGCCGTTAGCATCTTATCGGCATTGGCATGGCATGGCAAAAGCCGTATCATCTCTGCCATTGGCGGTCAAGTTTATAAAGTCAGGGCGTCCCTAGAATGTCCCTTAACTGATATTTTTAGATCAATTATCTTGATTTCAAAATTTAGTGTCCACCTATCGAATAGTTTTATTATTCCGTCTGTATGATGTTTTGCTATGTATTTTTGTTCTTCACTATCTTCATACAATTCGCTTATTCTGTGGGACGCAATGTGCGTGCTAATCGTCGGAGGGATTATTTCACTCAATCTACCATCTGCCCAATTTGTGTCACCCAATCGATTTTAAAATAATTCTTCATCGCTTATTGTCTAAGTAGCTTCGGAGGAAGTCTTTAATTTGTAATCGTCGAATGTTCGATAAATACCGTTTGTCTCTTGCCATAAATATGCCTTAGGAACACTCTTCTTTTCCTGGGTATAGGCGAGAATAGGAACGTAAAAAAGAGTAAGAACGAACCCTGTTATCAATACAGTTAATAATAATTTCATTTCTGATTAATGTCCCTTGTGTATAACGGCACTGCTTTAGGGCGCGCGATTTTCTGCGCGTCCCAAACAGCAGTAGGTTATCTTTTAATTATGCTTTTTGTATAGGTTTTCAGCCGATTGCACGCATACTATCTGCATGACGCCTTTGCGTTTAATTGTCAAAGGGCAGACAGTAAAATCACCGAATATTTCGTCATCAAAACTTGATAATAAATCGTTAAGATTTTTAGGCAGAGATGTTTCTTCACGAATTCCGATAATGCTATTTGTTCCAATTACCCGATATTAGTCTAGTTGGGTATGCCATTCCATGATGATAGTCTTCCATGCACTTTGAATGATGGTCCTACGACTTTATATCCTTCAGTGCAATCGCATAAATCTTGCGAAATCGCGAGAGAGCTCATCAGGATTATAATCAGACTATATATGAGTGTTTTCATAATTTTTCAGATAACTATAATATTATGTGGAAGGCATCATTTTAACGGAAATTTATAAACTGAGACATTTTTGTGAATTCTTTTTTTGTTTTGATAAATTTGCAAAAACAATTTAATATCAAGCCTATAATTTAAATATTACATATTATGTAGATTCTGGAAAAGCATCATTTTACGCTTATTATCGTTTTTATGATGCTGCACCATAATAACGGAAGAGAATTATTCTGAGACACTTTTGATTGCTACAGAAATTCATATTATCATACGGTGAGACGTCCACCGTTGTTTATTTCCGTTTGCACGGGTGGGGCGGGGGCCGGCAGGGGAGAAATGAATGTCTGGACCTTATCAGAATTCGGCTGTAGGGACAATACGATAGGTCGGATGAAGGCGGTCCTGTCGCATGGCTTTAACATCCAATGAAGCCGGCCAGGTTTCAGGATGCGAGGCTCTCGACGGAATTATTGCCAAACATCGCGGGAAGCGGTTAGATAGTGTCCGTCCAGAGGTGGCAGATTTTGGTTCCGGCCAAGGCCGCAACGATTTGGAAACCGCAGGCGTAGCTGGGCTACGTCGAGGATTTCCAAAGAGCGCGAACGCCGGCCTGGACCGAAAGATGCCATTTATGGATGGGACTATAGCAAAAACGATTGCATCCGGAACGAAAGGTCGACAGCCATGCGCATCAGCCGAAGGGAGTTCGAAAATGCTGTGGAGCGGGCCATCGCCATGATTCCCGAGATGTTCCGGGCCCATCTGGGCAATATTGCCATCGTCGTCGAAAATCATCCGTCCCATGAGCTTTTGATGGAAATGGGCATCCCTACTGATGAGACCCTTTTCGGTGTTTTTACCGGCGTACCCCTGCCCGAGCGAAGAGTCACCGAGCCGCCGCTCTATCCCGACGAAATCGTGATCTTCCGCAAGCCTCTCATGGATGCCAGCCGCAGCCTGGATGAACTGGAAGAAGGAGATCGCCGTCACGATGATCCACGAGGTGGCGCACTACATGGGGCTGAGCGAGGAGCGGCTGGAGGAACTCGGCTACGGCTGAGATTGGTCTGGTTCACAAATCAGGGGGTAAGCAGATTGGAATGGCAGCTTCAGGCCTGCCCTGCTTAGGAATCGTTCATTTTCTTCCACGTGGAAGAAAACGAACCAATCACGCCTCGGCGTGACAGGCTTCAGACGCCGGGGTGCCGAGGCCCCTACGGGGCGGCCCTGCGCGTCGCCGTCACAGCCGGAGCACGCGGAAACGCGATTCGCTCAAACAGTCCGCTTGCTCGTTCCGGCTGTGCAGTCGATGCGCGGCTCGGGACAAAGGGATTTACAGCAAAAACCGAAAAGCATATGCACACCTTATTCTTAGAGAGCCGACAATAGGTTCCCTTTCTGAGATTGGGAGAAAGCTATGAGCGCATTGATTCAGCACTCGGCCCGGTTGGTGGTGCAACTGGAGACCGGGCCCGACATCCGGGACATCACAGGGGAGTTGGACCGCATCGTCCGTGAAGGCGGGATTCAGGAGGGGACGTTGGCGGCATCCGTGGTGGGGTCCACCGGGTCGCTCACCACCATCGAATACGAACCCGGGGTGGTGGGGGATCTCAAGGCGGCGATCGAACGGCTGGCGCCGCGGGATGCCATCTATGCCCACGAGGAGGCCTGGCACGACGGCAACGGGCACAGCCACGTGCAGGCCGCGCTTCTGGGGCCGTCCCTGCACCTGCCGGTGCGGGAGGGCCGCCTGGAGCTGGGCACCTGGCAGCAGGTGGTGGTCATCAACCACGACAACCGACCGCGCCGACGGCCCATCGAGGTGACCGTGACGGGGGTGCCCTGATGGTGTCGATAACAAACCAGTGGTTTCAAGCTGAGAGGGCGTGATGATTACCGACAAAAAGTCTCCCTACCGAATCGTATCCGAAGCGCAGCTCCGCCGCCTGCGCAGCCGCGAAGACACGCTCTTTGCCCGGCGCACGAAGGCGTCCAAAGAAGCCTTCGACAAGGCGCAGGCCATGCTGCTGAACGGCGTCCCCATGCCCTGGATGGGGGATTGGGGAACCTCCCATCCGATCTTTGTAAGTAAGGCTTACGGCAACCGTGTGATCGACGTCGACGGCAACGAATACATCGATTTCTGCCTCGGCGACACCGGGGCCATGTTCGGCCACTCCCCGGAGGCCACCGCGGAAATGGTCGCGAAGCAGGTTCGGCAGGGCATCACCACCATGATGCCCACCACCGAGGCCCTGGACATCGGCCAGGAGCTGGGCCGCCGCTTCGGTCTGCCGCTCTGGCAGGTGGCCATGACGGCCACCGAGGCCAACCGCTATGTCATCCGCATTTGCCGGGCGCTGACCGGTCGGGCCAAAGTCCTCTCCATGAACGAGAGCTACCACGGCAGCCTCGATGAGACCCTGCCCCACATCGGACCGCAGGGAAAGCTCGAACTGCGCTCGGCCTACGACATGAATCCGGGGGTCCCCAAAGAGGCCCTGAGCCGCATTGTCGAATTCAACGACGTCGACGCCCTGGAGCGGGAATTGGCCCACGAGGATTGCGCCTGCGTGCTGGCCGAACCGGTCATGACGAACTGCGGCATGGTGCTGCCCGCTCCGGGCTATCACGACAAGCTGCGCGAGCTCTGCCGCACCTACGGCACCTACCTGGTCATCGACGAGACCCACACTTTCTCCAACGGCTATGGCGGCTTATACCGCGGCCTACGGCCTGGCGCCGGACTTCATCACCCTCGGCAAAGCGCTTGCCGGCGGTCTTCCGGTGGCCGTGTACGGTTTCACCCGCGAGGTGGGCGACCACATCAATGCCACCTTCGGCCGCCAAAGCGTTTCCGACCCCATGGGCATCGGCGGCACCCTGTCGGCCAATGCCCTGGCCATTGCCGCCATGCGCGCCACCCTGCAAAACGTCGCCACCCGGGAGGCCTTCGCGAAGATGCTGGCCGGGCAGGAACGCCTTTCCGGCGGTCTGGACGCTGTCCTGGCCAGACATGCCATTCCCTGGAGCGTGACCCGCAGCGGGGCGCGCTGCGAGCTGCAGTTCATGCCGACCCTGCCTAAAAACGGCAGCGAGGCCAAGAAGCATTTCGACTGGGAGCTGATCTACTACACCCACCTCTACCTGGCGAACCGGGGGCTGCTCATCACGCCGTTTCACAACATGATGCTTGTGCCGCCGGTGGCGGCCGACACCGACATCGACCACCTGATCCAGGGGTGGGACGACTGCCTGTCCGAGATCGCGGAATGCGGGCGGGAGGCCTGACGAATCCGGGGAAAGTGGACCGGCTCGATATCAAGTGCATCAACATTATAGGTAACCGGCGTGCAATCGGCCGCCGATCTATGATTTGTTGCGTGACATTTCAAGAATAGAGAAAAGAACTGGCACTTAATAAGAGAAGGAGTTCCCAATGAATACCGAAGCCCCCAACTGCGCGCGATGCCCTTACAAAAGCGGCGACCGCCTCTGCACGAATGCGGACGGCAAAGGCCCGGACAATTGCCCGACCCGGAATATGCCGGAGCTGGCGACCGCCAGCCTGACGGAATACGAGAAGGACGCCGCCATTATGGAATTCGCCCGGCAGGCCTCCATCCAGGAAGCCGACGGATACACGAACAAGGAACTCGGCGATGCCCGCCTCCGGGCGTCCAAGACGCGAATCGAAGAAATCATGGAATTTGCCGCCAAGATGAACTACCAGCGGCTCGGTATGGCGTTCTGCGTCGGCCTGAGCCGGGAAGCCAAGGTGGTGGAAAAACTTTTTGCATCCCGCGGATTCGACGTGGTCTCGGCGGCCTGCAAGGCGGGCCGGATTCCCAAGGAGCGCCTCGGCCTGGGCCGGGACCAGCAGCTCGACCCGGAAACGGATGAGGCCATGTGCAATCCGGTTTTGCAGGCTATGATCTTGAACCGGGCGGAGACCGACTTCAATGTGCTTCTGGGGCTCTGCGTCGGCCACGACTCCCTGTTCCTGAAGTATGCCGAAGCCCCCTGCACCGTTCTGGCCGTAAAGGACCGGGTCCTCGGACACAACCCGCTGGCGGCCGTGTATAATCTCGACAGTTATTACCGTTCCTTGAAATGAGGGGCTTCATTTTTCACGATTTCTTATAGATCCCGGATAGAAGCCATCCCAAAATTGGGATTTTGATTTCAGATCAAGGCGGACACGCGTTTCATCCGCAGGAACACATCGGTATTTCGAGGACATGAAACGTGTGTCCAACGCCGATATGGAGTGAAAAGACTTTTTTGAGATAGCTTATAGAGGAGGCGCGTATGGAGGCAAACAGGCGATGGCATGCGCAGTATCCCAAAGGTTTGGCGTTCTGGCCGGAATTTGAAAAACGGACCCTGTCCCAGGCCCTGACGAAAACCGCGGCTGATTTCCCGGAGAGCATCGCCCTCGATTTGTTCGGGAAGAGGATCCCCTATCGGGAGCTGAATCAGCTGGTCGGTCGATTTGCGCTGGGGCTGCAAAACCTTGGTGTCGCCGCAGGGGACAAGGTGGCTTTGCTGCTGCCGAACATCCCCCAGGTGGTGATCGCCAATTTCGCCATCTGGCGCCTGGGGGCGGTGACGGCTCCGGCCAATCCTTTGTATACGGAACGGGAACTCCTTCATCAGCTGAACGACTCGGAGGCAACCGTTCTCATTGCGCTGGACCTCCTCATGCCGCGCGTGCAGGGTATTCTGCCGCAAACCGCCATCCGTGAGGTCATTGCCTGCCATATCAACGACTACTTGCCCTTCCCCAAAAATTTTCTTTTCCCCTATGTGAAGAAAGACATGTACCGCGCCATATCCCCCGGGGACCATCGGCATTTGTTTACCGACATCATCAAGGGGACAACGGGAGAGGTGACGGAAGACAAGGCCCGCTGGGACAACTTGGCGGCCCTGCTCTACACGGGCGGCACCACCGGCGTCAGCAAGGGCGTCATGCTGACCCACGCCAACCTGTCGATCAATGTCCAGCAGCTGAAGATGTGGTTTTACCAATTGGAAGAAGGGAAAAGCAGCCTGCTGGCGGTGTTCCCGTTTTTTCATTCGGCAGGCTTTACGGGGATGCAGAACATGAGTGTTTTCGGCGGATTTACCAATGTCCTGGTGCCCCGGCCGGAGCCCAAGGTCATCGTCGACATCATGAAGAAGGTCAAGCCGGATTTCGTTCCCGGGGTCCCCACGATCTATACCGGTCTGCTGAATACGCCGGCCTTCCGGCAGATGGACCACAGTCATGCCAAATTGTTTGTGGCCGGCGCCGCACCGCTGCCCCCGGAAACCGTGAAGGAGTTGACGTCTCTGACCGGCAAGGGGATTACCAACGTCTACGGGCTTACGGAAACTTCGCCCATGGCGACGGTCACCCCGTGGATGGGCTTGAACAAGGCCGGCACGGCGGGCGTGCCGCTGCCGGGGACGGACATGCGCATCGTGGACGTGGCGGACGGCGCGACCGAAATGCCCCCTGGTGAAAAAGGGGAGGTCGCTTTCAAGGGGCCCCAGGTCATGCAGGGCTATTACAACCGGCCGGAAGAAACAGCTGCGGTGCTCAAAGACGGCTGGCTCTATACGGGGGATATCGGCTATGTGGACGAGGACGGTTTTTTAACGCTGGTGGACCGTAAAAAAGACATGATCATTGCCAGCGGCTACAATATCTTCCCCAATGAGATCGACGATGTTCTCTTCGAACATCCCCAAATCCTGGAAGCCTGCACCATCGGCGTGCCCGATGACTACCGCGGCGAGACGGTCAAGGCCTTCGTGGTGTGCAAACCAGGCGCAAGCTTGAGCGAAGATGAGGTGATCGCCTATTGCCGGACCAAGCTGGCGGCCTACAAGGTTCCCAAACGCATCGAATTCATCGATGCGTTGCCCAAAAGCGCCGTCGGCAAATTATTGCGCAAGGAATTGCGGGAGCGGGCGACAGGGTCCAGCGGGAAATAGTAGATTTTGGTTCCGAACGAGGCCGCAGGGAATTGTCCCGCTTGGCGGGACTTCCCGTCAGATCTAACTTCGCTGTGGGTGGAAACCGCAGGCGTAGCCCGGCTACATCAAGGATTTCCAAAAAGCAGGAACGTGCAGGGTCCAGCGGGAGATAGTAGATTTTGGTTCCTGGCAAGGCCGCAGTCGACGGGCGCCCACAGGCGTAGCCCGGCTACGTCGAGGACCGACAGGAGGCGAGAGCGCCGCCAGGGGCCAAAATCGATGCTATTTCCCGGTGGACCCTATTTCAGTCCCAGCATGACACACTCCGGCGACAACCCTTCGGCCACTTTCGGCGCCAGCGCGTTCTCCGGCTTGACCAGGAACACCCGCGCGGCGTCCACCTGGCCGGAGTTCAGCAGGTAGTCCTGGACGGCGCGGGCCCGGGCGTAGGCCAGGTCCTCCAGCTGGGGGGTGCCCACTTCGATGTGCTGCCGGATCAAGGCTTCCGCTTCCTTGGGCGGCAGGGTTTTCTCCATACCGATGAAGTTGGTGGGTTTTTTGAAGGTCTCGGCCTCGTAGGCGGCCTGCAGGAGATCGTCGTATTCTTCCGGGGCGATAACGATGTCCTCCAGCGGGGGGCTGGGCTTGCCCTCGTCGGCCAGTTGCAGCGCTTTCTGGGCCTGCAGCTTGCGCTGGAAGAGGATTTCGGACAGGGCCGGGGTGTCGCCGGCCGGATCGGCGTAGCCGGAGATGTCCAGCTGCAGGGCCGGGCGGTCGTAGAGGACTTTGGCCAAGGCATCGAGTTTGGCGGTGGTATCGGGCGTCAGTTTGGCCGAGCCGGGGTCAAAGGCCAGGTGGTCCGGGTTGGCCGCCTCGAACAGGCTCCCCAGCAGGGTGAAGGGCGAAGTGGCCGCCTTGACGATGAGATTGACGAAGGCCTGCAGGACGATGCCGCCGATGGAAAAGTCGGGGGCGTTCATATTGCCGGAGACCGGCAGATTGATGTGGATCTGGCCGCGCCGGTCTTTCAGGAGGGCCACGGCCAGGTCCACCGGCAACCCCAGGTCGTCCGGGCTTTTCACCGCCTGGCCGAAATTGAACTGATCGATCAGGATGTCGTGGTTGGCCTTGAGGGTCTGATGCGCGATGAGATAGGTGGTCTTGACGGTCAGTTTGCCCTGGCTGATGGTGCGGCCCACGTAGCGGCCCGAATAGGGGCTGGCGGCGGTGAGGTCCAACTGCTGGAGGTTCAGGGTCAGGTCGGCGTACATATCGCCCTTCAGGGGCTGGATCTGCCCGGCGATGGATAACGGGGCATTGCCGGCCACGCGTCCCTTGATATCCACCGTGGCGGGCTGGGCGGCCTCCGAAGACAAGCCGGTGATGGCGGCCGACACCGATGCGATGCTGATCTGGAAGCCGGGTTTGAAACTGCGGTCGGCAAAAACGAGGTCCCCCCCGTTGCTCCGGAGCGCGCGAATGGTGATAGGCACCGGCGGTGAACTTTGGGACGGCCCGGAGGAGGGCGCGGCGGCCGGTGCGGGGGTTGCCGGGCGTTCCGATTCGGGCTCGGCGGCCACCGCCAGGTTGAGGCGGCCCTTTTCGTCGATCAGCACCCGGCTGAAAGGCTTCTCCAAGCGGATCTCATCGATGGTGACATAGGTCGGATTGACCCCGATATCCATACCGCTCGCATTGAGGGCCTGCCAGGTCACAAAGGGCTGGGCCCCCCGGCGGTCCAGGGTGCGGAAGTCCCGCACCGCGGCCTGGCCTTTGTAAACGATTGACGGCGCGCCCTTCTCGTCGGCCTTGACGGTGAGATCGCCCGCCAGGGCCATCTTGCCGTCGGCCAGGACCACGCCGATATAGGGCTTTATGAAAGGGTAGAAGGCCGCCAGGCCCACCTGGTCCAGGGTCAGGTGGGCGTCCGCGCCCAGGGGCTGCACCGTCAGGGTCGTGCGGGTCGCGAGATGTCCGGTTTCGTTGATGCGGCAGCTCAGGTCCAGGGCGGTTTGGGCATCGGGTCGGGTCGAGAAGTCGGTGACGGCCAGATCGATGGCGTCTACGGTAACACGGACCGGATCGTCCGGTACGAGGTTGAGCCCCCGAAACGCGTAGTCCGTCAGATTCACCTGTCCGACATCCACCTGCCAGGGCTCCCCGGCCGGAGCGGGGGCCGCATCGCCGGCCGCTGCGGGGGGCAGCAGGATATCCAGATTCAGAACGCCGTCCGCCAGCCGGCGCAGCTCGAAGGCGCCTTCCCGGCCTGTCACCGTGCCCACCTGGACCGCCTGGCGGTCCACGTCGATGGCGGTCTGCGCCACGGAGAAATGGGGGATCGCGATCATGGTGTGATCCTGCGGGTCCTGCTGGTTCGCGCCGGCGGCCGGTGGGGATTTGAGGTCCCTGATTTGCAGGCGGGCGCCTTCCAGGGTGATCTGGGCGATTTTCACCACGGGCGGCGGGAGGTTGATCTTGCGGAAGACCTCCCGCAGCGGGAAGGGCTTGGCTGGTGCGCACGATGCGTTCGGTGGGCAGCCGTGTAATGGTGAAGGCGGGGTTTTGCAGCAGGATTTGCTGGAAGCGGACGATGCCCTCCCAAGGCTCCAGGTCCCCGAGCTCGAGGCGGAGTTGGTCGAACTGCAGCATGGGGCGTCCGGCCCCGTCCGTCAATGCCAGTTTGTGCAGGGCGATCAGTCCGGCGGTGCGAAAGGAATGGCGCCCGTCCTCGAAGGCTTCATAGGTCATCGCGAGATTGATATCCAGCAGGCCGGATTGGATGCGGATATCGGCCTCCGGGGGCACGTAAGGCATGTAGGCGGCCAGATCGATGCCCCGCAGGTCGATGGTGAGATCGGTTTCCCGGGAGCCGGCAAAGGGCTTGACCTGCCCATGCAGACTGAAGGGGGTGCCGTTGATGGTCGCATAGAGGTGCGGATCCACGAAGATATTGATCCGGGAGGGCAGGTTGGAGAGGAAGGGAACGGCAATATCGATATCGGTGATGTGATGGGTCTTGCCCCGGATGTCATCCTGGAATTGGATTTCGCTATGGGTAAGTTGGATATTGTTGATCGAGAAGCGGAAGGGTTCCTTGGCCTTCGCATCGTCTACGGGAGCCGGTGTCTCGGCATCCGGGGATGCTGGCAGCAGATCGGAAAAATTCCAGCGATGGTCCTTGTGGAGTTCCAGAGCGCCGTAAAGGCCGTCCAGGCGGAACTCTTTGACCACCGGCGCCCACCTGAAGAGGGAGACGGACTGCAGGTTGACATAGAGCTCCCGGAAGGCGGCCATGCGGTTTTTCCCGTCGGGTTCCAAGACCACCATATTGCGGACGGTCGCCGATAGGGTATAGGGGTTCAGGCGCACGGCTTCGATGCGCACCTCCCGCTGCAAAACCTTATGCAACTGGCGGACGGCCACCGCACGCACGATGGGTGGGAGCACGAGAAACCCGATCAGGGTGTAGAGCAATACGCCCAGGAGGGCTGCCAGAAGGAATTTTTGCGAACGGGGCAGGGCCTTGAACCGTGTCACCATCTGATTTGTCATAATCCGGGGACCTCCTTGGGGGCGGGGAAGCACTGCAGCACCTGCAATGCAATATGGCCAATATGGGGATTGCCCCGTTCACAAGTCAAGCCGGAAATACCAGGGCCATTAAGATCCGGCAGCCCTCCCCGACCGGGGAACGCCGGTTGACAGCCCCTGTAAAACATCATATGCGAGGCTATCCCAAAATTTAGGATTTTCGTTTGCGATCAAGGCGGGGCCGGTGGATATAGGTCTCTCCGACGTCCTGTGCGATGGATTGCTGTGTGATATCATGACGCTTATGCCTTTCCGCCCGCGTCGCGTATTCGCGATGCTGCTCTTGCTTTTAACCGGCGCGGCCCTGCTGGCCGCCTGCTCCCGCGACGATACGGCCGTGCCCATCGACCTGTCCGTCAGGGAGGAAGTGGCCATGCCGCCGGAGGCCGATCAGGTCCTCACATACGCCTATCTGCCGCAATTTTCCCACACCGTCAGTTTTCAGCGCCACCATCTCCTGATTCGCTATCTCGAGGCCCAAACCGGGCTGCGCATCCGCCAGGTGTTCCCGGACACCTTTGACGAACACATGCGGATGGTGGGGCAGGGGAGCATCGACATTTCGTTTTCCAATCCGCTGATCTATGTCCGCATGGCCGAGGCCTACTGCACAAGGGCCTTCGCCCGGGTGATCGAGGAGGACGGGCAGGAGCGCTTCCGCGGGGAAATTATCGCCCGTTCCGACAACCCGGCCGTACAGACCCTGGCGGACTGCCGCGGCAAACGCTGGATCGCCGTGGATCCTTTCTCGGCCGGCGGGTATCTCTATCCCCTGGGGCATTTTCTGGCCAACGGCATTCAGCCCTCCGACTTTTCCGAAATCGCCTTTGCCCCCGGCCCGGGGGGCAAGCAGGAAAAGGTGATCCTGGCGGTCTACGCCGGCCAATACGATATCGGTTCGGTGCGCGAGGGGGCCCTGGAGGTGGTGGCGGACAAGGTGGACCGCTCCAAGATCCGGGTGCTGGCCCGCACCCAATGGTATCCGGGATGGGTCTACGCCGCGCGGGCTGATCTGGATCCCGCCAAGGTCGCCGCGGTGGCCCGCGCCCTCATCGCCCTCGATATGAAAAATCCCGACGACCGCCGTATTCTGGAAAACGCCCATATGACCGGCATCATCGCCTCCAGCGACCGGGATTTCGATTCGGTGCGTGAATTATGGGGCCGGGTCGCCGATCTGCAGCACGGCTGCTCCAATCGCCCCCCTCTCGATCCGAACACAGATCAGGCCAACTAGGACCATTTACGGGCATGATACCCTTTCTGACCAAAGCCGGTATACGCACCAAAATCAACCTGGGCATCATGACCATTGTCCTCGTTTCGGTGCTCCTGATTGCCCTGTCGGCCAGTCAGATCGTCAGCCGGGCCCTGTTTCTGGAATATCGCAACCGGGGCATTTCCCTGGCCGTCAATCTGGCCGCCCGCAGCGAGGACCCGATCCTGGCCATGGATTTTCTGCGGATGCGCAGCCTGATCGGCGAGGTCACCTCCTCGGCCGGGGACATAGTCTATGCCTTCATCCAGGATCCCGACGGCGAGGTCATCAGCCATACCTTCAGCGGCGGCTTTCCCGTGCAGCTCAAAACCGCCAACAGCGTTCAAGCCACCCAGCGCTGCAACGTCAAGCTGCTGTCCTCGGGGCAGGACCAATTCTATGATTTTGCCGCCCCGGTCATGGTGGGGGAATTCCAGGTGGGCACGATTCGCCTGGGACTGCTGCGCACCCATGTAACGGCCACGGTCAAGGAATTGTGGTGGTCCATATTCGCCTTCGCCATCCTCTCGATCGTTGTTTCGGATACGGTCGGATTGGTCCTGGCCCGTAATCTCACCAGCCGGATCAAGCGGCTGCAGGCGGCATCGGAAGACATGCTCAAGGGGCATCGCGAAGACGGCGACCTTCCCGCCGCGCTGCCGGCTAAAAGGGCTTCCTTGTTTTCCCCCCACAGGACCGGCGATGAAATCCACCAGCTGGCCGAAACGTTTGACGCCATGACGGCCGCCATCAAACGCTATATCGAACAGCTGGCGGCGTCCAAAGCCGTACTGGCGAAATCGGAGACCAAGTATCGCCGCATTTTTGAAGATTCCATGGATTTGATCTTCGTGGCCGACCAAAACGGCCGTCTGGTGGACATCAACCCTGCCGGCGTGCGTATGCTGGGCTACGAATCACATCGCGAGCTTGCCCGGCGGCAGAACCTGACCACCATCATCGAACACCCCGAGGAAGCCCGGGAACTGATTGCCGAAATCCGACGTGCCGGGTTCATCAAGGACCGCGAGTGCATGCTGCGGACCCGCACCGGCGGCGAGCTGGCCGCCCTGCTCAGCATGACGACCCGCAGCGATGCCTCGGGGTTGGTGACGGAATACGAGGGCATCGTCAAAGACATCACCCAGCACAAATTGATGCATCGCCAACTGCTGCAGGCGGATCGGCTGGCCTCCCTGGGGCAGCTGGCGGCGGGGGTGGCCCATGAAATCAACAACCCGCTGGGGCTCATCCTGGGCTATACGCAGCTTTTGCTGCGGGAGGGTGCCGCTGCCGACGGGATGACGGAGGACCTGCGGACCATCGAAAAACAGACCCGCAACTGCAAAAAGATCGTGGAAGATCTGCTCAACTTCGCGCGCAAATCCGGAACCTACCTCTCGGAAGTCAAAGTCAATCAGGCCCTGGATGCGGTGATCGACGTCGTCCGCAAACAGCTGGAGTTGGACAATATCGTGATTCGAACCCGCTACGATGAGAATCTGCCTGAGATCGCCGGGGATACCGAAAAACTCAAACAGGTGTTCCTGAACATGCTCATCAACGCCCGCCAGGCCATCGGCAAGAACGGCGAAATCGTCATCACAACAGGCGTTGACCCGGAGCGCCCGTCTGTGGTTATTACTTTCAGGGATGACGGGCCGGGCATCGCGCCCGACATCCTGGACAAGATTTTCGACCCCTTTTTCACCACCAAGCCCACCGGCCAGGGAACGGGATTGGGGTTATCCGTGAGTTACGGTATTGTCGAGGACCACCAGGGTGACATTAAGGTGTCGAGCGTGGTCGGCGCCGGAGCGCAATTCCGCATCCGGCTGCCCATCGGCAAGCAACCATCGCATCCGGAAGGCGATTCATGAAACCGCGGTTGCTGATCGTGGATGATGAAAGCGACATGCTGCGTCTGCTGAGCCGCAGTGTGAGCAAAGCGCTCGACTGCCAGGTCAAGACGGCGGAGAGCGGCGAAGCGGCGTTGCGCCTTTTCGATCCCCAGGCCTTCGATCTCGTTCTCCTGGATATCCGTATGGCCGGCATCGACGGGATGGCGGTCCTGGAAGAGATCCAGACCAGGGCGCCGGGGTTTACGGTGGTCATGATGACGGCCTACGGGGCCATCGAGGTGGCTGTGGAAGCCCTGCGCAAAGGGGCCTATGATTTCATCACCAAGCCCTTCGACCACGACCAACTGATCCACCATCTGCGCAAGGCTCTCGAGCGCGGCCGTCTGCTCCAGGAGAATCAGGACCTCAAAAATCGGGTGGGGGCCGGCGGAACCTTCGAGCGCTTTGTGGGGGCCAGCCCCGTCATGCAAAAGGTCTATGACACCATCAGCATGCTCAGCAAGTCCGATCTGACCGTGCTCATCACCGGCGCCTCGGGCACCGGCAAGAACCTGGCCGCCCAAGCTTTGCACGATCTCAGTGCACGTCGTAAAGGGCCTTTTGTGCGGGTGAGCTGCCCCACCGTGCCGGAAAATATTCTGGAGAGCGAGCTCTTCGGCTATGCCAAAGGCGCCTTTACCCATGCCGCCAGCGACCACAAGGGCCTTTTCGAGGCGGCCCATGGCGGGACGATTTTTCTGGACGAGATCGGCGACATTTCCCCCGTCATTCAAACCAAGCTGCTGCAGGTGCTGGAGAACAACGAGTTCAAGCCCCTGGGGCGCAACCGCACGGTGCGGGTGGACGTCCGCGTACTGGCGGCCACCAATCGCGACTTGAAGGAAAAGATGGCCCGGGGTGAATTCCGGGAGGATCTGTTCTACCGGCTATGCGTGGTGGATCTGCCCATGCCGCCGCTGTCCGAGCGCCGTGAAGATCTGCCCCTGCTGGTGGACCACTTCCTGGAGCGTTGCGCCTTGCGTTTCGGGCAGGAAAAAAAAGCGTTGGCCCCGGACGTCATGCCGCAATTGATGCAGCACGACTGGAAAGGCAATGTGCGGGAGTTGGAAAACACCATCAAACGGGCCGTGGTGATGTCCGCCGGCCAGATCGTCACCATTGCCGAATTGGGCTGGAAAGCCCGGGAATGCGTGACCGGTCTGGAGGCCGGAGACCTTAGCGAGCTGCCCTACCGGGAGGCCAAGGAATCCGTCCTGGCCCAGTTCAGCACCCGCTATCTGGAAGAGGCCCTGCGCCGCAGCAGCGGCAACGTGACCCGCGCCGCCCATGACAGCGGGCTGGAGCGCCAGTCATTTCAACAAATTATGCGGAAATACCATATTCGCTCGGAAGTATTCCGCAAAAGTGCCAAAAAATGATGGCACTGCCGCCTGATTCTGAATGCAACGCTAACCGATTAAAACAATTGCGATAATTTTATTTTATGCCGAATATTTCATCCTTCCAGGGGGACGCGCCTCCCGGTTAGCCTACCTACCCCGGGGTTCGGCCAGCCCTTCAATTTCATGATAGTGAATAAAATCAGTTATATAATCAATAGGGTGGCCAATTAGACGACCTTGGCATACTTCTTGTTTCAATCCCCCGTATTGTTGTGCGTTGGACTGTTTGGCCGTGTGTGTGGCGCCCCTCGCGGCGCGGTCGCGTCCAGCGGGCCACTCCGGCCTGCCGGGAGCTCAAGCCCGCGGACAGCCGACGGTCCTGCTACCGGTTTTCCCGGTGATGCCCCGCGGCATTGCACCGGAGACGATAAAAGTCCCTTTATTCACTCAAAGATCGGAGGTTTGAGAACATGAAGAAACCCTATTTAGTCATCCTTATGCTGGCTCTGATGGGCCTGGCCCTGGCGGCGCCGATGATCGGCGTTGACAAGGCCCAGGCCGCAAGTCTGGAAGAGGCGATCGCCCAAACGCCTACCGGCACCGAAAAAGGCCAGATCGACCCCAATGCCGCGCCCGGATTCCTGGGCATTCCCGGCGCCCCGCAGCCCAATCTGGTCTACGGGTTCTTGTGGGCTATCTGGGTGGGATGGATCTTTTCCACGGTGGGCGCCTTCGGCGGCATCATGGCCGGCGTGGGCCACATCACCATCTTCGGGCTGGCCGATTATGCCAAGAGCTTCGGCAAGGGATCGCCCATGAACAAACTCATCACCGACTCGATCCGGGTATCCAACCAATGGCTGGTGGGGTTGAGCGGGCTGATCTCGAGCACCAACTACTACCGCATGGGCCGCCTGGTGGCGCCCCTGGGGCTGTGCCTGGCCATCGGCGGCGTGGGCGGTTCCTGGCTGATTCCCTCCCTGACGGCCGGTAAGGTCAACCTGAGCTCCTACATCGGGTATTTCGGGCTCATCGTTCTCGTTCTGGGCATCATGCTGATCCGGGAAACCATGCCCTCGGGCATGGCCAAGAAGAAAAAAGCCAAGGAAGCCGCGGCGGCCTTCGAGAAAGAGGTCAAGGCCGGCGGAGCGACCAACGAGGGCGTCAAGGTCCTCGAAGGCAGCTGGCCTCTGATGTTCGTAGCCCTCGGTCTGGTGGTGGCCAGCGCCCTGTGGGCCAACCTGGCCGGCGGCATGAAAATGGTGGCCTACGGTCTGGCGGTGGCCGGCTGGGTGGTGACCTTTTTCATCGGCACCATCAAGTTCACCTTCTACGGCGTCGAATTCGAGATGAAGGCCTTCGTGCCCATGCTGGGCGGTATCTTCATCGCGGCCCTGGCCTCCTTCCTGGGGATCGGCGGCGGCTTCCTGTTCGTGCCCTTCCTGACCTCGGTGGCGGGCCTGCCCATGTTCCTGGTGGCCGGCACCAGCGCCCTGGTGGTGCTCGTGGGCATGATCGTGTCCATCTTCAGCTACATGGTGGGCAAGGGCGTCATGATCTACTGGGGCCTGATCGGGGCCGAACTGGTGGGCATCTTCGTGGGATCCATGATCGGACCCCGGACGTCCAAGTACATCCCGGACATCTGGCTGAAACGCCTGTTCGTCCTGCTGGCGTTCTATATCGGCATTCGCTACACCACGAAGGGTTTTCTGGGGTACTCCATCGTGCCGCCGTTCTGATCGGCCGGCATTAACGTGGTGTTGAAATAGATCCGTAAGTCCCGGGAGAGACCTTCGGGCGTCTCTCCCGGGATGCCCATCTCACAACGAAAGACGCATATGCCACCGATCGTCGAAACCATTTACCAACAGACCGATGCCGCCCTGATCTTTTTTTTCCGTCTGGCGGCGAACCCTATGCTGGGCTATCTGCTGGGAATAGCCGTGCTGGCCTTGGTGTGCGTGGTGCTGGGTGACCTGACGGTTACGCTGGCCTTTCGTGTCAATGGCACCTATTTCCATCGGGACAGCCTGGAACTGGTGCGCATGCAGAACAAATCCCTTCTGGCGTTGCGGGCCGGCGATAAAGAAAGCTACCAGGCCTGTAACGAGATGGCCAACGACTCTTTCGGCAAAGTCTTTTTCAGCCAGATCGCTCTTGGTGCTTCATCTCTCTGGCCGGTGCCTTTCGCGCTGCACTGGCTCGACGGGCGTTTTGCGAATGTGGCGTTTGTGCTGCCGATGCCCTTGGGGCATCTTACGTCGGTGGGATATGCCTTTTCCTTTATTCCGATGTATATTCTGGTGCGGATTCTCTTCGGCCATGTCCGCTCGCATCTGCCAGGCTACCGCCGGCTGACGGGGTCGCCGGCCGGTGATGCGGAGGAAATCGAGGTCATGCTGAGCATGGAGGATGTCTTCCCCGTCAGATCCAAAGGTCACCCGGGGTGCCGCGGGGCATTGGAGGATGACGGTGCCTGCTAAAGCCGCAACCACTCCGCTACGTCAGGCGGGTTAGGATTTCTTCTTCTCGATCTCGGCGCGCAGCTTCTTTTCCATCTCCTCGAACAGACTCTTTTTCTTCTTTTTTTGGTCGGCCTGCAGGGTGGCGATGCGGTTGGCGACGTTTTTTTGGGACGCCTGGAATTTGCTGAGTTCGTCCTGCAGCCGATCGGGCGCATCCTCTTTCGGGATGTCTTCAATCTTGAGATGCTCCCGCACAAATAAGCGCTGACCGTAAGGTCCGGGGACCGCTTCCAGGGCCCCGATTCCTTCCAGGCGGCGGCAGATAAAGCCGCCCCGCTCCTTGGAAAGCCCCAGCAGTTCGCAGACCTGGTCCAGATCAGGCGGGGACTGCTCCTGGTGGTTCAACACACGCACAGCGGCCACAAAAAGGTGGGCGCTTTCGTAGAGGGACAGGGTTTCCTTGGGTGCCACGATACATCTCCTTAGGGATCGGGAAGTCTCACCCGCTTAAGCCCGGCGGCATCTTGACAGGGTGACCAGCGGAGAGTAACATTTGGTCGATTTTTGTCAAGCCGCCCGGCAGGGCCTGGTCCTGAGCAACCAACGGCGGCGGTGCAAAAGCGACCGATCATGTTGACATATCGCAGGGCGGCGGTGACCGCACGCCAGATCCAACCCAACAACATCGCTCTTTCCCACCACCGGGTTTGGCTCCCCGGTAAGTGCTGTGCAGGCGGGTGGGCATGGAATTTAAAAGGGGGACGCCATGACGGAAATTATTGATGTGACCGCGCGTGAGGTATTGGATTCCCGGGGCAACCCGACGGTTGAAGTGGACATTCTGACCGCCTCCGGCGCACTGGGACGCGCGGCCGTGCCGTCGGGTGCTTCCACCGGCAAGCGGGAAGCCCTGGAACTGCGTGACAAGCGCGCCAAACGTTACGGCGGAAAGGGTGTCCAAAAGGCCGTCAGCAATGTGAACGAGGTCATTGCGCCGGAAATTTTAGGGCTGGATGCCGCCGATCAGGTTGCTCTGGATCGCAGGATGCTCGACCTGGATGGTACGGCCAACAAGTCCAAGCTGGGCGCCAACGCGATTCTGGGGGTCTCCATGGCCGCCGCCCGCGCTGCGGCCGCCGCTTTCGGCCTGCCCCTGTTCCGCTACCTGGGGGGCATCAATGCCCGCTGCCTGCCCATGCCCATGATGAACATCCTCAACGGCGGCGCCCATGCCGCCAACAATCTCGACATCCAGGAGTTCATGATCATTCCGGTGGGCGCCAAATCCGTCCGCCAGGCGATCCAAATGGGCGCCGAAACCTTTCACGCCCTGAAAAAAATCCTTAAAGACAAAGGGCTCAACACGGCCGTGGGCGACGAAGGCGGATTCGCGCCCGATCTGGCCTCCAACGAGGATGCCGTCAAACATATCATGGCGGCGATCGAGGCGGCCGGGTACCAAGCCGGAAAAGATATCGGCATCGGGCTGGATGCCGCGGCCAGTGAGTTCTACCAGAAGGGGAAATACCATCTGCAGTCCGAAGGCCGGCACCTGAGTGCCGAGGAGATGGTGGCCTATTATGCCGAACTGGTGGATCGCTATCCGATCCTCTCCATCGAAGACGGCCTGGCGGAGCAGGACTGGGACGGCTGGGAAATGATGACCGATCAGCTGGAATCGGCCGTGCAGCTCGTGGGCGACGATATCTTCGTCACCAATCCGAAGATTTTCCAGAAGGGCATCGATCGGGGGATCGCCAATTCCATCCTGATCAAGCTGAACCAGATCGGCACGGTGACCGAAACCCTGGATGCCATCGAAATGGCCAAGCAGTCCGGCTATAGCACTGTCATTTCCCACCGCTCCGGCGAAACGGAAGACACCTTCATCGCCGATCTGGTGGTGGGGGTCAACGGCGGACAGATCAAGACCGGCTCCCTGTCCCGCAGCGACCGGATCGCCAAGTATAACCAGCTGATAAGGATCGAGGAAGCGCTGGGCGCGGGCGCGACCTTTGCCGACGATATTCTTTAGTGCCCATCCATTAATGGCCCCTTTGCCCGATATCGGTGTTGCGCGAAAAATTGAATCCTCGCAATATCAACCCTATGCTTGCGGTTCAATTTTTCGCGCGCCTTGATCGCAGCCCAATTTTCCGATTTATGGATGGACACGCTTTAAGGGCGGCACCCAACCGCCCGCCAAGGACGCTGACCATGATGATGATGCCCGGCCGACGCAAACTCCTGACCCTCGTGGCCGGCATGGCCCTCCTGCTGACCGTCATGCCGTTGCCCGCCCATGCCTATGTCCTTATGGGAGAGCATATTCTGGACCTGACGGTCAAGGCCCTGGGGAAAGCCGGGACCCTCGAGGCCTCCCAGACCCTGACCATCAGCGCGCCGGCGCCGGCGCCTCCCGGCCGCCTGCAGGAAACGGTGCGCATCCGCCGACCCGATGACTTCCGGGCGGATGCCCGCGGAGAGGATTACGAGCGCCACCTGCTGATCGCCGGGTCGCAGACCCTGCTGGTGGTCAACGGCATCCGGCAGGACGGCCCCCTGCCGCGTTATCTTCGCTACCACGATATCCTGATGGCCAAATCGCGTCCGGCGCTGGTGGATCTCCTGCGTGCGGCGGGTGTCGATGCCCAGGTGTCCAGCCTGGGCCGGCTGGATGACCGTTACTGCTATGTTGTCGGAGCCCATTTCCCGAACGAAGATGTCGCCCAGCTTTGGGTGGACAAGGATACCTTTCTGCCCTTTCGACTCCTGTTGCCCTCTTCCGCGCTGCATCCCGAGGCGGGCCCGGTGGAGATTCGCTATCGCAACTGGACCTCTGTGGACGGAACCGCCTACCCCATGCACGTCGTCATGATGCAGAATCACCAGGTCATGGAGGAAGTCCGGGTCGATCGGATTTACGTCAACCCTGTGCTGGGCAGCGATGTCTTTGATATGGCCGCCCTGCGATGGCAATGGTCACGGCCGCTTCCACCGGCGGAGGGCGGCATAAACCCGGTGCCACCACCGGCTTTGCCGCCGCTGAGCGAATAGAAAAAAAATACGACAAAGCTCTTGCACTTCGGATCGCATTCTGAAATATATCGGAACCGTGAACCGGGTGGTATCCGCGGCAGCGGATCCACCCGTCGCAGGGAAGCCTCTGTCAAAAGAACCTTCACCTTTGTGAAACCACCGCAGTCTGCTAACCGATGGGGTATTTGCTGAATTCATTTCAGGGCAATCACCACTTACAACCCCACACCCCCCTCCACTCGCTTCCATCACTTTTTGGCCCATGTTGCGGTATTGCCGTGCGCCGCGGACGGCGCGGAGCGGGCCATGAGGGGCAGCTTTTTATTAAAAAGGCCGGAGACGATCTATGAGTTCCAATACGAAATTTATCTTTGTAACGGGTGGTGTTTTATCTTCTCTCGGAAAAGGCTTGGCCTCGGCGGCCATTGGCGCGCTTCTGGAAAGCCGGGGCCTGACGGTGACCCTTCAGAAACTGGATCCTTACATCAACGTGGATCCCGGCACCATGAATCCCTTCCAGCATGGGGAAGTCTTCGTCACCGACGACGGGGCGGAGACGGATCTGGATCTGGGGCATTATGAGCGCTTCACCCACGCCAAGCTGGGCCACGACAACAATTTCACGACGGGCAAGATCTACAACACGGTCATCCAGAAGGAGCGCCGGGGCGACTATCTGGGCGGCACCGTCCAGGTGATCCCCCACATCACCGATGAGATCAAATCGTCCATCCGCAAGGCCGACAAAGGGGTGGATGTGGTCATCGTGGAGATCGGCGGCACCATCGGCGATATTGAAAGCCTGCCATTTCTGGAGGCGATCCGGCAGTTCCGCGGCGATGCCGGCAAGGAGAACACCCTTTACATCCATGTCACCCTGGTGCCCTATATCAGCACGGCCGGCGAAGTCAAAACCAAACCCACCCAGCACAGCGTCAAGGAACTGCGCAGCATCGGCATCCAGCCCGACATTCTGCTGTGCCGGACCAGCAGCAGCACGCTTTCTAGCGACATCAAGCGCAAAATCGCCTTGTTTACCAACGTGGACGTCGATGCCGTCATCACCGCCAAGGATGTGGACTGCATCTATGAGGTGCCGTTGAACTTTCACAGTGAGGGGCTCGACGACAAAATCGTCGAGAAGCTGAATATCTGGACCCGGGCTCCCCGCCTGGAGGCCTGGCAGGACATCGTGCAGAAGATCAAGGCGCCACGCTCGGTCGTCAATATCGCCATTGTCGGGAAATACGTCGATTTGACCGAGTCCTATAAAAGCCTCAACGAAGCCCTCTATCACGGCGGTATTCCCAACGCTTGCCGGGTAAACTTGCTTTTTGTCGATTCGGAGACCATCTCGGCGGATACGTGCAGTCAGGCCCTGCTGGAAGCGGACGGCATTCTGGTCCCCGGCGGTTTCGGGTCCCGGGGAATCGAGGGGAAGATCTGCACCGCCCGTTACGCCCGTGAAAACAAGGTGCCCTATTTCGGCATTTGCCTGGGAATGCAGGTGGCGGTGGTCGAATTCGCCCGTCATGTGGCCGGTCTGGAAGGCGCCAACAGCTCGGAGTTCGATATGAGTACGCCTTATCCGGTCATTTATCTCATGACCGAGTGGTACGACGACAAAACCGGTAAGATCGAAACCCGGGATGAAACCTCGGACAAAGGGGCCACCATGCGACTGGGGGCCTATCCCTGCCGCCTCCGATCAGCGACCCTGGCCCACAAGGCCTACGACACGGAGGATATCTCCGAACGCCATCGCCATCGGTATGAATTCAACAATGCCTTTCGCCAGCAGCTTGAAGAAAAGGGGCTTGTGGTGAGCGGGACGTCGCCCAGCGGAGACTTGGTGGAAATCGTCGAGCTGCCCGACCACCCCTGGTTCTTGGGGTGCCAGTTTCATCCCGAATTCAAGTCACGCCCCATGGCCCCGCACCCGCTGTTCCGCGAATTTATCCGGGCGGCCTGTGAACGGGCGGCGGCACGCAAAGAGGGCTGACGCTCATTTTTCTTCTGTTTGAACGGGCGACGACTGATCGATGTCGACGATGGTCTCACCTGAGGTATAGCGGGCCGTGCGGTAGCGGGTGATCCCCATCAGCTTATGGGTGATTTCCCCCATTTTTTCGGTCTGGGTCTTGATGGCCGCAATCTTGCGGTACATGGGATCCTCGGGCGCCATCTTGAGCATCAGCAGCTCGGCATAGCCGTAAATGCCCTGGATCGGCTGGTTCAGCTTGTGGCACACCGCACCGGCCATCTCCAGGGCGGCCTTCAGTTTTTCGCTGTCCAGGCGTTCGTCCTGGGCATATTTGCTCTTGGTGGTGTCCTGGAGGACGAAAAGACGGCCCGACAGGCGGCCGTGGCGGCGGATGGGGGCGATGCGGATGTGGAAATAGCCCCGTCCCTCCTCCAGCTCCAATTCCGTGTTTTCCATAATTTCTTCCGTTTCCCGACCGTGATCCACCAGATGCAGAAAAGGCCCCAACACGATCCGGGCCGGACGTCCCACGATATGGCGGGCCGATTCTCCGATCAAGCGGCAGGCTGCCGGATTGATCTCCACCACCCGGTCGCGCCGATCAAGGATGATGACGCCGTCCGGCAGGCTTTGGATGACGGCATCGTGCCCGATGGGAATGACGTCGAAGAGCCGCCCATAAAAGACCGCCCAACCGAGCAACAGCACCGAAAGGGTGAACAGAAAAGGCGTGGGGTCGATCCCCCGGGTTTCCGGGAAAGCGACCCCGGCCAGGTACAAGGCATTGCCCAGCCAGGGGATCAAACAGGAGAGCAGCAAAAGCCCCCGCTGCCCCCAATACCACTGGGGGGTGCGGTTGAGCGAAATGCCGATCAGCAGGCATCCGGCGGCCAGCAGGGTGTAGGAATAGATGGTGTGAAACCAGAACCATCCCCCGAAGTCGCGCACCAGGATATGGAAGTCGCCTTCGGTGACGATCTGGGTGGAGCGCAGAACAAGCCCATGGCTGGCGTTGGTGACCGCCAGCAGGGAGGTGACCAGGGGAACCACGAGCAGGGCCGCCAGGCGGCGCCCCGTCAGCCAGTCGCCGCGGCCGGTGTAGGCCAGCAGGAAGGTCAGCCAGGCCACAGGGACATAGGGGATCGCCAGGTATTGGGCCTGCGCCCAGAAGCGTTTACCCGCGAGGCTCACCGCCCCCAGTTCCAGGGCGTACATGGCGGTCCAAGCTCCCATGGCGAGCATGAACAGGATGAAAAAGCCCGATCCGGGGGTCTGGCGGTAGCGCCCGGCGATGAACAGCAGCCCCATGCAGACGGCCGCGGCCGCCAGCAGGAGGATGACAAAGGGGTTGTCAAGCCTGATGATCACTTGTCATTCCCACCGTTTGCGGGTTTTCAAGCCGCGCGCGATACGATCCGTTCCCCGATCTTCTCGGCGGATCGTCCGAAGAGTTCATCCGTTTCGATGAGATCCAGCAGACCGTCCTTCCAGACCACATTGTTTTCCTGCACGATGCTGCGGATGTGCTCGTATTTCCCGCCCAGGGCCTTGATCCGGTCCGGCAGCGCCACATCATCCCGGAAGCCGATGTTCAGGAGCAGGAGATATTCGATGAGGTTGGAGCGGTTGGGCTGATCGGAAATCACGGGGATGACCAGGATGCTGCGGTCGTCCTTGCGCCCCTTGCCGATGTAGACATTTCCCTGGCGCACGATAATCTTCTTGGTCCCCTTGAGCCGGTGATCGGTTTCCACCCGGGAAGGAATCGACGCCAGAACGCCTGTTTTTTGCAGAATCGTAATCGTGGTTTCTTCGGTGATGTCCCCCAGCAGATCCAGGTTGGCGATGCGGTAAAGGATCCCGCCATGGATGGTGGCCAGGATTTGCTGGATGTTTTTTAAGACCAGCACGTTGCGGTTGGTGAGCTGGGAGGGGTTCAGGCCATAGTCGGTCAGGGTCTGGAACAGCAGCCCCTCCAGCTTTTCACTGATGCGGCTGGTGCCCACCGTGACGGTTTTGGCCTGGTGCTTGATGGCGTCCACCGGCCGCGACATGGCATTGATGCCGTGGGCCATGACGGCAAAGAAGGCATCCAGCATATTGCGTGCCGTGCCTTTGAGGCCGAAGTCGAGTTCGAAGTCGGAAACCGGGAGCTTGCCGGCCAGGTATTTCAACAACAGGGTCAGATCCGAGGCCGTCTCGAGTCCTAAAGCCGCCGGCAGCCGGCGCTCGTTTTTGCGCTGGCGAAAGGCCTGGTTGAAAGTGGCGAATTTCTGGCGGAAGGATTTTTCGAGGATCATCTCGTAGATGTCCAGCCCCTGTTCCGCGCTGTCATCGAGGCTGTCCTGGATCGTGGCCTGGAAATCGTAGAGGAAGCGGGATCCGTCGTTGATGGCCAAGGCCGCGTAATAGCCCCAGAGATGGCCCACCAGGGTATTGAGCACCGGGGCCAGATGTTCGCTGGCGCGAGGCACATGGAAAACATCTTCGGCATAGGGGGCGAAACGCTCTTCTTCCTCATCAGCGATGACCACGGGCAGCGCTTTGTGCGCCTTGAAGATGGCCGTGTCCTTGATAATGTCGCCGATCACCGTGTTGCGGCATCCGGCGGCGCAGACGATGATCAGGGGCTCCGAGGACAAGTCGATGTGCTTCTTGTCCTCCACGTAGTCCGACGAGATGGTTTTATAGCACAACTCGCTCAGTTTGATGCGAATCTCATCGGCGGAGGCCTTGTTGGGACCGCTGCCCACGGCGGCCCAGTAGGTCCTGGTCACGGCCAGGCGCTTCGCGGAGGCCGCAATCGCATCCTGCATGGCGAGCACCCGGCGCATCTTTTCGGGCAGCGCCAAAAGCTGGCGCAACTCCTGGGTGATGAAGGCATCGTCCCGCCGTCCCCTGAGGGACGCAATCAACAGACTCAACAGGGCGCCGGCCACGATCTGGGAATAGAAGGCCTTGGTGGAGGCGACGGACATCTCGATGTCCCGGCCGCTGCTGGTGTAAAGCACCCCGTCCACCTTGAAAGTCAGGTCGGAATCGCGCCGGTTGACGATGGCCAGGGTGCGGGCGCCCCGTTCGCGCACCATGTCCACGGTGCGGTTGGTATCGGTGGTCGTGCCCGATTGACTGATCGCCACCACCAGGGCGTCTCCCATACGCATGCCGGCATCCCCGGCATCCAGCATGAATCCGCTCAATTCCGAGGCCTTGAGGGCGCTGATCTGCAAGGTCGGATCGTCCAGGTAATAGGACAGCAGATTGGCGCAGGACAGGGCGGCCACCCCGGCGGTCCCCTGGCCCACGAAGTAAATGCGCCGGATGCGGCCTTCGCCGATTTCCTGCCGCAAGTCCGGCGGCACCACCGTGGCGTCGAGATCGATGGCCCACAGGTTCTGCCGCTCGTCTTTGATTTTCCAACGATTGTAGAGGGTTTTGGCCACCGAGTCCGGGGCTTCGGAAATTTCCTTGAGGAAATAATGGGGGAAGTCCTGACGGTTGATGTCGCGGGACGTCAGGGCGGTCTCCTTGATGTCGCCGGGTCCCAGCGCGATGGGGGTGCCGTCATAGTACATGGCCTGGATCCCCTCCAGGCCGCCGGCCGAATTCTGGTCGAGGATGAAAATCTGGCCCTGGGTCGGCCCCTGGCGGCCCTCGACAATCTTTTCGCCGTCCATCTTGAGGAAGTGCTGGGTCTGCTCGATGAACCCGTAAACTTCGGACGTCGGCATGATAGTGATCTGGGCGAAGCCGATGAAAACGGCCTGGCCGCTGCCTTTCTGAGCCAGAAAGAGCTTGCCGGGCGCCAGGGCCGTATGCATGGAGATCGCATGGGAGCCATCGAAATCGTTGACCGCCCGGCGAAAAGCCTCGGCCGGATCGTGTTCCTGGCCGAGGTAGCGGCTGATCTGCAGGGGAATGATTTTGGTATCGGTGGAAATTTCGGTCTGGATTTGATCGCCGTCCGATTCAAAGGCGGTTTTCAGCTGCATGAAATTGTCGATGTCGCCGTTGAGGCAGACATGCATCGGCCCCTGCCGGCCTAAGGGCGATTTTTCGGTGCGGGCATCCAGGGGGTGGCAATTGGCTTCGTTGATGGCCCCCACCGAAGCCCAGCGGGTGTGGGAGGAGACCGTGTGGTGACGCCGCTCGAACGCCACGAGGGTCTGCAGGATGGGATCGTTGCGGATTTCGTTGCGGATAAACCGGATATTGTCGCCCAGGCTGCCGATTTCGGCGGCGACCTTGTAAACGATGGAAATCGTCACGTAGGAGTCGCCTTCAGCATCGGTGGCGGTGTAGACATCCATGCCCTGGTTGCCCAGGACGCGCTGCCGGGCGCGCCGGGCCATGAGATCACCGAGGTCACGGTCGGTATCCTCTTTCAGGGCCCCTTCGAATTTCCGGAAGACCGCCTCGTCGAGCATGAACATGAGCGACATGCCGGCGGAGTCGCGCCCGCGCACCTCCAGATGATCGATGCTGTTGAGAACGGCATTGATATTATAGAAAACCTCGACCCGCTCCGGGGACAGCGGGCCGCGTGTCGGATCCATCAGGGCATCGATTTTGGCCATATTGGCCAGCAGTTCCCGCCCGATGCACCAGGCGACATCCTCCAATGTCTCCAGGTGGCCGGCGACCGCATCCACATCGGCCGCCTGCAGGCGGCCCTGATGTTCGGCCAGGACCCGGCGCTCTTCACTGATCACGGCGTGGAGACGTGCCTCCAGCTCTCGGAGTTGCTGCCGGTTATCCGGCCGGCTGAACAAGGCGAAGAAGGTCGTCTTTTCCTTGAGGCGATCGGCGGTCTCTTTGAGCGTGCGGATATGACGATTGCCGCCCAGATGGATATCCGCCAGAGGCTCGCCCTTCTCCAGGCAGGCCGCCAAGCGGTGCGTTTCGCCGGACGCCAGCAGGTCCGCCAGGGTGCCGAGCGGAGCAGGGGCGTCGGGGCGTTGGCGCTTGAAGGCCACGATGCCGGCCAGCCCGCAGGTGGCCAGGTTCGGGCGCACCGGAAAGAATACGAGTGACGCTTCAGGCACACCGGCCAGATGACGTCCCCAGTAGACCGGGCGGCGCCCCCAGCGGGCCATGGTTTGCAGGGTTTGCCGCAGACCGCGGCCGAGGCCGGATCGGAGGGCTTTGTCAGGGTATCGTTTCATGGAAGATTGTCCTTGCTATTCGGGGTTAGCCAGCGGCTGACCGTGGCGATATCTTCGGGGCGGTCGACCCCCAGGCTGCGATGCCGGGTCAGCACGGTGCGGATGGGAATGCCGTTTTCCAGGAGACGCAGCTGTTCCAGTTTTTCGGTTTGTTCCAAGCGGCCGGGGCCCAGGGCCACGAACTGTTTGAGCGCGCTCATGCGGAAGGCATACAGGCCGATATGGCGAAAATAGGCGGCCGGCCGGTCGTCCCGGGCATGGGGAATGGCCGCACGGGAAAAATAGAGGGCGTCGCCATGACAGTCGACCACCACTTTGACCTGGTCGCGATCGCCGATCTCGGCCAGGATCCATGGGGCTGATGAGGGTGGCCACCTGGACCTCGGGGCGGTTGAAGGGCTGCACGAGCTCCGATAGCATTCCCGGGTGCAGGGCGGGTTCGTCGCCCTGGATGTTGATGACGACCGCCTTTTCAGGCAACCCGAGAAGCTCGGCGGCCTCCAGCACGCGGTCGGTGCCGCTGGGGTGATCCGGACGGGTCATCACGCAGGGCACCTGACGGTCCTCCGCCGCCGCGGCGATGCGCCGGCTGTCGGTGGCCAGCACGACCCGCTCCAGTTCGGGGCAGCGGCATGCCCGCTGGTAGACATGCCAGAACATGGGTTGACCCATAATCAGCGCCAGGGGCTTGCCCGGAAAACGGGTGGAGCCGTAGCGCGCCGGAATGATGCCGAAAAATCGGTTTTGCTGGGGTTCCGTCATCTGCGTTTGTCCGTGGTGGCGCGCCCGGAGGCGGTTTTCAGGAATGCTTGTCCTGGACTGCGATCCGGGGGCGAAAATATTCCGTCATGGCCATGCGGGCATATTCACCGGCCCGGCGCCCGATATATTTCTCGTGTGCGACCACGGCCGCGACCGCGATAGCGTCTTTTGTACGGGGATAGCGGGCAAACCCGACGAACCAGTCATAGCGCACATCGTGGCCGGCATTGTCGATGGAGCCTGTTTTACCCCCTATTTCGAGTTGAGACAAGACACGATCTTTGGTGCGGCTGCGAAACAGCTTGCGGGCCGTTCCCCGGCGGATGGTTTCGCGCATGAGGCGCTCCATCTCCTTGGCGGTCGGGGCCGCCACGGCCCGCCGGTCGGCAACAGGGTCGGGCCTGTACAGGACCTGTCCGTCGGGGCCCGTGATGCGATCCACGATGGTGGGTTCCACCAGCCGGCCGCCGTTCAACGCCACCGTCGCCAAAAGGGCGCCGTGCAGCGGAGAAATGACGGTTTGCCGGTTGAACCCGCTGGCGATTTCAGCCCACTGGTAGGCGTCATCGGTAACGGTGGCCCGGCTGGGCGCCACCGGGAGTTCGAACGGAATGGGATGGTTGAAACCGAAAGCGTCGGCATATTGCGCCAGCGCTTCCTGTTTCAGGCAGAGGCTTCCGAGCTTGCCGAAGACCGGGTTGACCGACTGGGCAAAGGACGCGGCCAGGGTGGTTTGGTGGGTGTAGCGGTTTTGAATATTCTTCAACTGTGATTTGTAGAGGGTGTGTTTGGCCCCGTTATAGGTCATGGGCGAGCCGCTGGAAAGGTGACAATGTTCGATGGCCGCACCGGCCGTGACGATTTTGAAGACACTGGCCGCCGGGTAGCGGTTGCTGAGGCAAGGGTTGGCATCCGGGTCGTTCTTGTCGAAGCCCACCATGGCCAGGATGCGTCCGTTGGCCTCCATGACAACGATCGCGATATATCGAGACGTCCGCTCGTACAGGCGTTGGGTCAGGTAGTCTTGCAAGGCCTCGTCGATGCTGGGCTCGATGACCAGCTTTTGCTCCCCCCACCGCACCAGGGTGCGTGTGCCGAGAAGATCCGCAACGGGCCGGCCGGCCAGAAGGTCCTGGACGTCGGATTTGGAAAGCAGGGGGCCGGCCGTTGGGCCCACGGCGGCCTGGGCCGGTTTAGGGGAGGGGCCCGGGGGCGGAGAGGACGTCGGGCCATACAGGAGAAACCACATCAGCATGCCCACGGCGATCAGGGCGGCGGTGCCTTTGATCAGGCGTGGCCGGCAAATCCGGCCTCCGCCCCGGCGTTTGAGCTGGACCTGATAGTCGCGCCAGCTGGGTCGCCGTTCATTTCCGGCGGTTTGTCTGTGCGGTCGACGGAACTTCACCGTTCGATAGGTGCCTATTTACCGGCGGCATGGCCAGAGGGATCTCCAGCGGTCCTCTGATGCCGCCGTGGTATTTTATGGGATGCTTGGGGATGTCACGATTGCCGCTGTGGCAGTCATCACATCCGCCATTTCATTCTTCCGCGGTCCGGCCGGGTCTTCAGCTGATGCGGGCACCCAACCGGGCCGCCTTGTCGACGCCGGGCAAGGCGCATCGATCGCCGTCCACGGCGGCCAGAAGCATGCCCTGGGATTCGATCCCCATCAGTTTGGCGGGCTTCAGGTTGGCGACAATGATGACCTGGCGGCCCACAAGGTCTTCCGGCCGGTAGAAGCTGGCGATGCCGGCCACGATGGTGCGCCGTTCCCCCATGTCCACCTCGAGCTTGAGCAGTTTTTTGGCTTTGGGAATGGCTTCCGCTTTGACCACGGTGGCTACCCGGAGATCGATCTGGGCAAACGCATCGATGTCGATCAGCGGCCGCAACGGCGGTTCGAGCGTTTCGGCCGGGGCGCCGGCCGGGGGTGCTTCGACGGGCGGTTGCATCTCCACCCGAGGGAACAGACTTTTGGATTTGCGCAATTGGGCGTCGGGCTTCAGCGTTTTCCATTTGCCGATGCGTTCCAGGAGGTAGAAGGCGGCATCAGGATCGAGACCTAAATGGTATTGCATATCCCGGGCGGTCTGCGGCATGACGGGGTAAATCAGGCCGGAGATCACGCGCAGACCTTCCAGGAGCTGGTAGATGACGCATTCGAGTTCCTTGCGGGTCGAGGCGCGTTTGGCCAACTCCCACGGCGCCGAGACATCGATACATTTGTTCAGGCGCCCGATGAAAGCCCAGATGGCGATGAGCCCTTTATGGAATTCAAATCCGTCCATGGCCTGTTCGAAGTCGGTGATGGCCCGGGCGGCGTCGGCCTCCAGATTCAGCTGCAGGGTCTTGTCGATGGTGGGATCGACCGGCGGCACACGGCCTTCGAAGTATTTGTGCGCCATGGCCAGAACGCGGCTGAAAAGATTTCCCAGGTCGTTGGCCAAATCGCTGTTGATGCGCTGGACGAGGGCCTCTTCGGAAAAATTCGAATCGAGCCCGAAGACCATGTCCCGCATGAGGAAAAAGCGAAAGGCATCCAGCCCGTAAGTCTTTTTCATGGCCAGCGGCTCCACCACATTGCCGATGGTCTTGGACATCTTGGTTTGATCGATATTCCAGTAGCCATGAACATTGAGATGCTGGTAGACGGGAATCCCGGCGGCCTTGAGCATGGTCGGCCAATAGATCCCGTGGGGTTTGAGGATATCTTTGGCCACGATGTGCTGGGCGCTGGGCCAGAATTTGGAGAACAGCTCGCCATCCGGATACCCTAAAGCCGAAACATAATTCAGCAGGGCATCGAACCAGACGTAGGTGACGTAGTTCGGATCGAAAGGCAGGGTGATACCCCACTGCAGCCGGCTTTTGGGGCGCGAGATGCACAAATCCTCCAGCGGCTCGCGCAGGAAGGACAATACTTCGTTGCGGTAGCGTTCCGGGCGGATGAATCCCGGATTCTGATGGATATGGTCGATGAGCCAATCCTGATAACGACTCATCCGGAAAAAATAATTCGATTCCTTTATGGTTTCAGGTGCTTTATCGTGATCAGGGCATTTCCCGTCGACGAGTTCCCGCTCGGTATAGAAGCGCTCGCAGCCGAAGCAGTAAAGCCCCTCGTACTCGCTGAAGTAGATATCGCCATTGTCATAGATTTTCTGGAGGATTTGTTCCACCACCGCCATGTGGGCCGGGTTTGTGGTGCGGATGAACTGGTCGTTGCTGATACCGAACTCGGGCCACATTTTTTGGAAAAGGCCGCTGATATGATCCACATAGGCTTTGGGAGTCATATCATGGTCTTTGGCCGCCTGAACGATTTTGTCGCCATGTTCGTCCGTGCCCGTTAGAAAATAGGTTTCACACCCCCGCATGGCGTGGAAGCGACGGGCCACATCCGCCACGATGGTCGTGTAGGCATGTCCCAGATGCGGTTTGGCATTGACGTAATAAATGGGCGTGGTGATGTAGAATCTTTCAGCCATTGGATTTCTTTTGCTCCTTGACGATGTCTTCAGGACTGAGCTCCACTTCCTGGCCGCCTTCGGCCAGCCGGATGACGAATTGATTGGCATTCAGATTGTGACGAATCACTTTGCCCTGTCCCTGGGTGGTCTGAACCTTTTTGCCGATTTTAGGCAGGTTCGCCTTGAGTTCCTTATAGGTCTCATATTCATAGGTCAGGCAGCACATCAGGCGGCCGCACTGCCCGGAAATTTTGGTCGGATTGAGTGACAGGCCCTGCTCTTTGGCCATCCGAATCGAGACCGGGGAGAATTTTTCAATAAATTGGGCGCAGCATATCTCACGGCCGCAGCGTCCGATGCCGCCGCACATCTTGGCCTGGTTGCGGATTCCCACCTGGCGCATCTCGACCTTGACGCCGAGCTTCTTGACCAACATCTTCACCAGCTGGCGAAAGTCAACCCGGCCGTCGGCGGTGAAAAAGAAGGTCAGCTTGTTGGCGTCGAAGGTGCTCTCCACCGAGAACAGATTCATTTTGAGCTTCAGTTGGTCAATGCACGCCAAACAATAGTTATGCGCCATTTGCTCGGTCTGGCAGTTCATTTCCAACTGGGCGAAATCCTTATCGCTGGCCATGCGGTACACTTTTTTGAGCGCCTTGTGGGAGGGCTTGTTTTCACGCATCGCCGGGGGGACGGCCACCGTGCCGAATCCCAAGCCCTGCTCCGTTTCGACGATGACATGATCGCCGAGATCGAGCACATAGGCCCCGCAGTCAAAATCATATACTTTCCCGGCCGGTTTAAACCGGATGCCGACAATTTTTTTCATTATGCCAACCTATCGTTAAGCGGCTGCCAATTGCAGCACGAGGGTTTCCATGGTCAGGCGCGGATTGGCGTTATCCTGAAGCGCTTTGAGCGCGACCTGTACCGCTTTCATACAATCGATCAACGCCAGGGGATCCTGGCGGGCGGCGGCGAACTGGATTTGGTGGTCCAGGTCGCGATTGACGATCCGGCCCGGCTGAAACGGGAAGACGATCAGATCCCGGTACCAGCTCAGCAACCAGGTCAGAACATCGGGCAGTTGGGCCTTGCCGGATGCCAGATTCTCGGCCAGAGCAAGGTGCCGGGTCGTTGTCTGGTCCTTGAGTCGGCCCAATTCCCCGGCCAGCCACTGGCGTCGTGGAAGCCAGTCTTCGCGGGCCATTTTGAGGGCCCGGGTGTAACTCCCCCCGGATAGGGCCGCCGCGGCCTCAGCTTCCTGCGGCGTCAAATGCCCTTCGGCGGTCAACAACGCCGTCAGATCCTCGCGTTGCAGCGGTGCAAAGCGAATCTGCTGACAGCGTGAGGCGATGGTGGGCAAAAGATCGGCCATCTGTCGGGCGGTCAAAATCAGCAGGGTGTTCTGGGGAGGCTCCTCCAAGAGCTTCAGCAGGGCATTGCCCGCTTCCGGATTCATGGTGTGCGCGTCGGCCAGGATGACGACGCGCCGTCCCTGCTCGTAAGGTTTGACGGCCAGGCGCTGGATGAGGTCGCGAACGACCGCAATGCGGATCATGTCGCCGGATGGCCGCAGGTGCAGGATGTCGGGGTGTTGATCCGCCTGAATGCGGCGGCAGGACCGGCATTGCCCGCAGGCGTTGACCCGCGGCGATGATGAAGCCTCCGCCGGGCGTTCCGGGTAAGGCTGCGGGGCCGCACAATTGCAGGCCATTGCAAAGGTCCGCGCCGCGGTTTGTTTGCCGATACCGTCGATGCCGGTAAAGACCAGGGCATGGGGTATCTGGCCTTTCCGGAGCAGGGTGGTCAACAAACCAATCGCCTGATGCTGGCCGCGTATCAGATCAAAACCAACCACAGGTCTGCGATTCGTCCGGCATCAATTGCCGACGGCCTGGTCGACCCGTTCGCGCAATTCCTTGCCGGATTTGAAAAACGGGAGTCTTTTGGGCTTGATCTGAACCCGATCGCCGGTTTTCGGATTGCGGCCGGTGTAGCTCTTGTATTCCTTGATAAAAAAGCTGCATAGCCCCCTGATTTCAACGCGTTCCCCCCGGGCCATGGCCTCCGACATATTGTCGAAAAAGATCTGAACGACCTTGGCGGCTTCGGCTTTGGACATATTGGCTTCGGCCTTAAGAGCCGAGATGAGTTCCAGCTTATTCATACTACCTCCTTGGCTTGGGTAGCGGGCAACATCACACTATAATTCTGTTATAATTAAATAAATGGCAGTAAAAAGTCAAGGAGTTATGATGCTTCGGCGCGTTCTTGGGGCTTTGCACCGAAGGCCGGTGGTTTGCCAAAGGGTGGCCCGTGGCGGTTTTCCGTTCATCACGGTACAGGGGAAGGACCCCGCCCCACCGGGCGGCTGTGTGACATCGGCGCCTCGACCGTCCGCCTATGAGTCGGGCGGTCAGCGGCCGGGTACGAACGCATGCTCGCCCCCTCCGGCGGGGAGGATCTCAACGTCATCCCGGTCTACTTCGACACTGGCAAATTGCCCGAGCGCTTCGATGTGGACGACCACGCGGTTGCCCCCGTGATAGCGATCGAAGGTGCCGACAATGCCGGTGAAGGGCCCATTGACCACCATGACCCGGTCCCCCTTGCGAAAGCGGAAGCCGGTCTGGATTTCGCTGCTATGGGACACCATGATCCGCAGGGATTCGACGGTTTCGTCCGGAACCGGCACGGGCAGCTGTTGGTTGCCGATCAGCCGCACGGCCCCCACGGTTTTGACAATGTCGATATGGTGGTGGGGGTGCAGATTCGATTTGACGAAGACATAGCCCGGAAACAGGGGGACATCGATCATGACCTTGCGGTCCCGCCGTTTGCTGCGCACTCGCACCTTGGGCAGGAACACCTCGTGAGCTTTTTTGAAGAGACCGTCATGGACGACGGTTTCAAACCGGCTGCGGGTATGAAGGACATACCAGTGCCAGGTCAAGGTTTCGGTTTTCATGAATCCGATAAGACTCCCGGATCGGGCCGGTACCCGCAGCTATATCCCGGCGGGCCGCATGGGGGCGGCCGCTATTGCAGGCCGATGGAACCCAATCCGTAAAGGTTGAACATAAAGGAAATGGCTTGGTCGTTATAATCATCCGTATACTGAATATCCAGCGACCAGCACTGGGCTTCGTAGAGCAGCCCCAGCGTGGTCTCGATCCGGTTGTTGTTCTCGAAGTCGTATTCGTTGCTGGCGTGGACCGTGAACCGGTAGGGCAGCTTGAGACGGATGCTGCCATAGAGCGATTCCACCGGGTTTTCGGAAAGGGCCGCGTCTTTGCGGTAGAACCGGTAGAGGCCCTTGTCGTAGCGGTATCTCAGGTACACCTCATCCCCGCGCCAGGAATTGAGGGTGGCGCTGAGATTCCGTGATACCAGGCGGTTGTCGTAGACATCATACTCGGCATCGGCGCGCAATTTCAGATAGCGCGTCGGAAAGTACTCCAGTTCGCCGCGAATCGGAGAGAAGGGGCGCTTGCGCTCGGGATCGACGCGTTCACTGCCCCGGGCCTCCCGGATGTTATAGCGCTGTTCCAGCTTGACGCGCAGAAAGTCATTGTAGCGGGGTTTCCCGCCCGATTCCTGATCGGCGTCATCCCCCTCTGAGGGGGGGATGGATTTGGAGGTAAAGCTGTTGGTGACGGAGTAGGTGATCATGTTCAGCGGATCGACCCGGTTGATGCCGTCGTCCAGAGGCGTTGGTACATCGATGTAATCCCCATTCTCATCCTGATCGATGGTTTGCTGGTAAAAGGCCGGATACTTGTCCTGGTCCTTCTCGGGGATATACTCATAGACGATCCGCGGCAGCACCGTGTGCCGGAAGGCCTGCCACTCGCCGCCATCGATAGCGTAAACTTTGGAAAATTCGGAGGATACGTCAAGTCTTAAGTCGTACAGGGTGCGGTAGGTATCCTTAGCCTTGGCTTCTTCTTCGGGGATGTCCTGGAATTGGTTGACGAACCAGGCCGTTTGCTGCAACCCGGCCGAAGGCTCGATATAGAGGGCCTGCCCCAGGCGAAAGGGCCAGGTGACCCGAGGGTGCAGGTTGACACGGGCCGCCTGGGTGTTGTCCTCGCTGTAAAAATAGGTCCATTCGGTATCCATGTTGAACAGCAGCGGGGTGTCCCACAGGGGCTGGCGCATGGCGTCGAAGCGGATCGACGGCAGACGCTGGAGTTGCGTGTCCAGTTTGGGACCGGCCACATCGGCCGCGACCTCTTCGGTCCAGCGCTGGGTCGTGTCGTCCAGCCAGACGACCCCGCCGTTCAAACTGAAACGGTCCCACTCCCGGGTGATGATGGCCTGGTTCGTGCGGATGGGGTCGTCATATTCATCCAGGTCGCGTCCGTAGGTGCTGCGAAAATACTCCCGGGTCTGGTAGTAGCCGCCATAGCGGTTGCGGAATTCGGTGAGATAATCCTGGTCGCTGACGATATCCAGATCGACACGCCCCTTAAATCCGTAGGGCAATCCCTGGTCGTGCTTCATGCGGAACCAGTAGCGGTCTTCGTTGGGCCGCAGATAGTCGTCGCCGGTATACCCCCAGTCGGTGTTGCTGTTTCCCAAACCATTGTCCACTTGGCGGTCCCGCAGATAGTCGCCCATGATCGTACCCTTGGTCAAGGGATCGATGACATAACGGTATTCCAGATCGTTTTTGAGTCCGCGCTCGCTCATGTACTGGGGGGCGTAGGTCAAGTCCGACTGTTCGTCGATGGCCCAAAAGAAGGGCTGTGTATAGAAGGTGCCCAGGCGGTTGGATGTGCCCCATTCCGGCGGCAGGAGGCCGGTCTGCCGCTGGCGTTTGGCGGGGAACACAAAAATGGGCGAATATAAAACCGGTACGTCGCGGGCCCACAGGGCGGCGTGTCGGACGACGCCATAGCCTTCCAGGGTGACATTCAGCTTGCGACCGGTGATTTTCCAGGCCGGGGTTCGGCCGTCGCAGCTGGAAACGCTGGCCTGCTCGGCGGCATAGGTGCTTTCCCCCAGTTTTTCGATTTTTTCGCCGCGGATGTAAAAATGATTCTCCTCCAGAAAAATGGTGCCGTTGGTGACCGATCCCACCTGATTCTGGAGGTTGATTTCGATGCTGTCGCCGATCAGGACATCCTTGCCGCTGACCAGCACCACATGGCCGTTGGCCGAAGCATCCATGGTGCGGTTGTCGAAACGCACACGGTCGGCCGTCAGCCGCACGCCCCCCCGGCTGATGCGTACATTGCCTTCGGCTACGTAGCGGCGGGTGGCATTGTCATAGTTGATCGTATCGGCGGTAATGTGCCAGGGTTCGTCCGGTTTGGCTTCAAGAAGCTTGCCCATGTCGGCGCCCCGCGCCGGGGGCATCCAGCCCCCGATGATCAGCAGAATCAGCAGGCCCCACACGATGCGGGCCGCGGTCCGTTTAGGGAATTGCTGATCGTGTCTGGGGCCAACCGCCGTTCGCATCAAGTCATCCTATTGCAACTGTGGGGTCCCGGCAGTGGCAGACGGTGCGGGGCTGGCGTTGTCCGGGGGGCAAAAATTTCGATTACCGTCGGTTTGCCGAAGTTGTCTTAAACGGAATCTTTAAACAGAAGGCCGGCCCAAAAGTCAACTCTCCTTTTGCCGCGGACGTTAATCCGCCAAAGGCGGACAAGGGTTCAACCTGCAATTACCCGCTCCTTGGAGCGTGGGATGAATTACAAATCAGAATGAATCCATATTTTCGGCGAAGCGCAGCGAAGCCGACGCGATACCCCGCAGCTTGCTGCGGGGAGAGTTCATTCGCGAGGGGTTGCCGCCCCCGGCCCGCCTGCCTTACGCCTTGCCTCCTGCGGGGTTTTCCGGTATAGGTGGAATCCGCTGCTGATTCCCTGGAATATGAGACAGATATGAATATTCTCCTGACCAATGACGACGGCATTTTCGCACCGGGATTGCGCGCGCTGTACAAACGCTTCGCCGTCCGGCATGCGGTGGTCGTGGTGGCCCCGGATCAGGAGCGCAGTGCCGTCGGGCACGGCATCACGCTGCACCATCCGCTGCGGGCTTCGCATGTTGCCCTCAATGCCCACTACCAAGGCTATGCCGTGAACGGGACGCCGGCGGATTGCGTCAAACTGGGGGTTTTCGAGCTGCTGCCGGCCTGTCCGGATCTCGTAGTGTCAGGCATCAATCCCGGCGCCAATGTGGGGGTCAACGTCAACTATTCCGGCACCGTGGCCGCGGCCAAAGAGGCCGCCCTCTATGGACTGCCGGCCATTGCCGTATCGGTTCAGGGCCGCGAGGTCGTCAACTACGACGATGTGGCCGCCTTTACGGAAGCCCTGGCCGAGACCGTCCTCCAAGAGGGATTGCCGAGGGGCACCTTCCTGAATGTCAATGTCCCCAACCTTCCCTTTGCGGCGATTGACGGCACCATGCCCAGCCGCCAGGGAATCGGGCGCTTGGCCGATCATTTCGAAAAGCGCACCGATCCCCGCAATCAGGCCTATTACTGGTCGGGCATCGATTCTCAGGTTTTCGACGGCGCGCCGGATGTCGACGGGGCAGCCCTACAAGGCAATCATATTTCCATCACCCCGATCAAGTGCGATATGACCGACTACGATGTGCTCGAAAACCTGCGTCGTTGGCGCTGGCCCCCTGAGGGGAGCGGGCATTCTGAAGACCCATGACGCCGGCGCAGCTCACGGCTGTTCACAAGCCTTTCCGGCCGCTGACGCCTCCGGCATGCCGCCGGCGGAAAAACATCCTGATAGAAAGCGTTGACCTTTATGGCGAAAAAGACTTTTGTGGCAAGCCTGTCCGCTGGCGACGTCGTCGATGATGAATTCGTTCTGGCAGAGAAGACGGTTTTGCAGAAACGGGACGGCCATCAGTATCTCAATGTGGTTTTGGCGGACCGCAGCGGACAGATCAAAGGCGTTGTCTGGGACAATGTCCGGTCCATTGCTGCGGTTGCGGAGGCCGGGGATTTCGTTCGCATTGCCGGCAGTGTCTCCGAATACCGCGGCACACCGCAACTGGTCATCAAAACCATGGCAGCCGTTGCGGCCGATCGCGTGTCCCCGGAAGACTTCCTGCCGGCCACGGAGCTGGATGTGGATCAGCTGTTCGAGCGCCTGGTGAATCTCACCGGCACGTTTACGACCCCCTGGCTGGTCCGCCTGTTGGCGGCCTTCTGGCAGGATGAAGCCTTCGTGGCCGCGTTTAAAAAGGCCCCGGCCGCCAAACGCATGCATCACGCCTATCTGGGCGGCCTGCTGGTGCACTGCCTGTCCATGGCGGTCCTGGCGGACAAGCTGGCGGCCCACTACAACGGGCTTGACCGGGATCTGCTGATTGCAGGCGCCATTTTGCACGATGTCGGCAAACTGCGTGAATTCGACTACGCCACCGCCATCGACTACTCCGACGAAGGGCGGCTGCTCAGCCATATCGTGATCGGGCTGGAAATGCTCGATGAAAAGCTCCGCCAGATCCCCGACGTCCCCCGGGACCAGGCCAATCTCCTGAAGCACATGATCGTCAGCCACCACGGTGAGCCGGCCTTCGGTGCCCTGGAACCGCCCAAGACCGTCGAGGCCGTGGTGCTGCACTATATCGACGACCTGGATTCCAAAATCAATGCCGTGCGGGAGTTCATGGCCAAAGAAGATCCCGACCAGACCTGGACCTCTTTTCACCGCCTCCTGGGACGTCATTTTTACAGAGGAACCCCAGAAGCCACTCCCTCAAAAGCATAGGCCGCACTGCCACCGGCTGTTTTATGAAGGAAGGCGGCGGGCGCCCCTGCGCCCGGGGACGAATCGGATATGTTCATTACGCTCGAGGGAATCGAAGGCTCTGGAAAGACCACGGCGCTGGCCCGTTTTGTGGCCCATCTGGAGGGTCGCGGCCGCGTTTGCCGGGTGACGCGGGAGCCGGGGGGCACGTCCTTCGGGCAGCGTTTAAGGTCGATTCTGCTGGACCCGGACAGCGGCGCCATCGATCCCCGCGCCGAGCTGCTGCTCTATTGCGCCGATCGGGTGCAGCATGTCCATACCGTCATCCAACCCGCCCTGGCGGCCGGCGAAATCGTGGTCTGCGACCGTTATCTGGACGCCACCCTGGCCTATCAGGGGGGCGCCCGGGGACTGGGCGTGGCGATGATCAGGGCGCTGCACGGGCTGATATTGCCGCCCCTGATGCCGGATCTGACGTTTCTCTTCGATCTGGACCCCCGCATCGGATTGCGCCGGGCCTGGGCGGCGGTGGAAGGCGGGGAGCGCCGGCGCAGCGAGTCGCGCTTCGAAGCCGAAGCGCTATCCTTTCATGCGAACGTGCGGCAGAACTATCTGGCCCTGGCCCGGGCCGAGGGCGAGCGCTTTGTCGTCCTCGATGCAGCCCGCCCACCGGAAGAAGTGACCGACCAGATGATCGCCGCTCTGGTGCACCGCCGGCCCGAATATGCTTGATCCCCCGTGGAAGCTGAAGGATTGAACGAACGGCCATGACACATACCCTTATCGACGAAATCGGTCACACCCCGCTGATCGCGATCCGGCACCTCAACCCCAACCCGGCCGTCCGCGTGCTGGCCAAACTGGAGTACATGAACCCCGGCGGATCGATCAAGGACCGCGCCGCCCTCTTCATGATCGAAGCCGGCGAGCGCAGCGGCGAACTGACGCCGGCCAAAACCGTCATTGAAGCCACCAGCGGCAATACCGGTATCGGGCTGGCGCTGGTCTGCGCCGTCAAAGGCTATCGGCTGCTGCTGGCCATGTCCGAATCGGCCAGCGTGGAGCGCCAGAAGATTCTGCGGGCCCGCGGTGCGGATATCCTGTTGACGCCCGGGCACCTCGGCACCGACGGCGCCATCGAGGAAGTCTACCGCCTGGTGCGCGAAAACCCCGGGAAGTATTTCATGACGGACCAGTTCAACAATCCGGCCAACTGCATGGCCCACAAGGAAGGTACCTCCGGCGAAATCTGGCAGCAGACCGAAGGACAGGTGACCCATTTGGTGGCCACCCTCGGTACCTGCGGTACGGTCATGGGGCTTTCCATGGGGCTCAAGGCCTTCAACCCCGCCATTCAGATCATCGCCGTCGAGCCGTACATGGGTCACAAACTGCAGGGCCTGAAGAACCTCAAGGAATCCTACTGCCCCGAAATTTTCGACAAACGCCGCATCGATGAGAAGGTCAACATCGACGACGAGGACGCCTTTGAAACCACCCGGCGGCTGGCCCGCGAGGAGGGCCTTTTTGTGGGCATGAGCAGCGGGGCCGCCATGGCGGTGGCCCTGCGCAAAGCCCGCACTCTGGAAGCCGGCACCATCGTGGTCATTCTTCCGGACGGCGGCGAACGCTACCTCAGTACACCGCTGTTTGCGGCGCCCGAGAAGGCCGATATCAAGCTGTTCGATACCATGAAGCGGCACAAGCAGGCTCTGGAGACGCTGCAGCCGGGAAAAGTGAGCATCTACTCCTGCGGCCCCACGGCCTATGCTCCCCTCCACCTAGGACAGTGCCGGCGCTATGTTTTTGCGGATCTGCTCTGCCGCTACCTGACCTATCGGGGCTACGCCGTGCGCCACCTGGTCAATATCACCGACCTGGACGATAAAACCATCAAGGGCTCCGAAAGGGCCGGACAGAGTCTGGCGGACTTTACCCGGGGCCACATCGACAATTTTAAAAAAGACATGGCGTTTTTGCGCATCCAACCGGCGGATCTTTACCCCCTGGCCAGCGAACATGTGGACGATATGGTACAGTTGGCCCGTACCCTGATGCAGAAAGGCTTCGCCTACGAAAAACTGCGCTCGCTCTACTTCAATATTTCGCGCCTGCCGGCCTACGGCGGCCTCTCGGGCATCGATCTGGAGAAAATCCGGCTGGGCCATACCGTGGACCTGGATGAATATGAAAAGGACAATCCGCGGGATTTCACGCTGCTCAAGCGGGCCCGGCTTTCGGAGCTCAAGCGCGGTTTGTTTACCAAAACCGAGTGGGGCAACGTAAGGCCGTCCTGGCACATCCAATGCGTGGCCATGGCCACCAAATACCTGGGGGAGACGATCGACATCCACACGGGCGGCAGCGAGCTGATCTTCCCCCATCACGAGAACGAAATCGCCATTGCCGCGGCGGTCAGCGGCAAGCCCCTCGCGAATTGCTGGCTTCACTGCGACGGTGTGCAGATGGATAATTCGGCCGCTGCCGCTGCCGCTGACGAGCAGCCGATCACCTTGGCGGACCTGGCGCGGGAAGGCTATTCCGGACGCACGATTCGGTTTTGGCTGCTGGCGACCCACTACCGCAAAACCGCCACCTTTTCCCGCGCGCGGCTCGTGGCGGCGGAGCAAGCCCTCCGGCGGCTGGACGGCTGCGTTAAAAGTCTGCAAGAGGTGCGCGGGGACCGCGGCTACCCCGAATTGAACCAGCTGCTCTACGACATTCGCAATGGATTCACGCAGGCCATGGATGACGACCTGAACGTCTCGGCGGCCTTGGCGGCAGTCTTCTCCATCGTAAGGCGCATCAACCGTCTGAACCAGGTCGGCCGCCTCAGCCGGGACGATGCTGCGCAGCTGATCGAGGCCTTCCACCAGGTGGACCGCGTTCTGGATTTTTTCGATTTTGAACCGGCGGCGCCCCCCGATGATGTGGCGGTGCTGATGGAAGCGCGTGAAGCGGCGCGTGCCCAAAAAGACTGGGGCACGGCCGATCGTATCCGGGAAGAACTGCGCGCGCGCGGTGTAAGTGTGAAGGATCCCAAGCTATGAAAATCGTCTACTTCCCCTATACGGTTATTCATACCCGCAAAGCGGAACAGCTGGCCGCCCTGTGGGGACCGGTGACGCTTCTCCAACCCTCGCGGGATGCCTGCCTGCCGGAGACCCGGGCGCTTGCGGAGGCGGGATGGATCGAAACGCTCTTCCCCGCCGGCGATCATTCCCCGCCGTTGATCGATCGCCTGAACGCTTTCGAACAATGGGCCGCCCGCAACACGGGAAGTGATTTGGCGGCCCTCATGAAACAGGGTGCGCCGGTTCCCTTTTTCAGCGACCAGTCTCTGACCTGGATTGTGGCCGAGCTTCGCCGCGGCGGGAAGACACCGGGGCCGGAGAGCCCTGACAAGACGTCCCTCCGGGACATTTCCCAGGATCAACTGCTGCTTGCCATGGCCCAGAAATTCGACCGCCAGCAGGAAGAGCTGGCACGCGATATCGAAACCCTGGCCCGTAAAGAACGCCGCATGCTGGCGCTCCTCAAAGGCGAAGACGAGGTGGACAGCGGTCCCTTGAGCCCGCCTTGGGCGCTGTCGACCGTCCCGCGGGAGGCCCTGCTCGATTTAAGAATAAAGGCCTGGGCCCGGGTGATGAGAGCTTTGCCGGAAATGGAAAAGAGCTTGCCCGGAACGACGGCAGAACGCCTATTTCTGACGGACAGCCACAGCGTAAGGACCCAGATTCAAGAGTATTTCCCGGAAGCGAAGATCCGTTTGGAGGCTTGGCCGGTTTTCGAGGGGTCTCTTCCTCCGGGGACTACCGAGATGCTTCCGCCCTGGCTTGCCAAACCGTTGACTTCCCGGGCTGCCCCTGTGCCGGCGGAGCACGCCTCACCCGGCCTCGATCTGATCGAGATACCCGGCCTGCCTCTCGAGGGATTCTTCCGGCGACTATCGGGCGACGGGCTACGGGCGGCCGGCGATCCGATCCCGCGTCATATGGCGGAATCCTGCTGGGTGGGATCCCTAACCTGGCCGGAAGACGCCGAGAGGGGCGCCGCTTGATCACCCAGCATAATATAACTAACTGAAATATATAGTAATATAAATAATTATAAGGGGTGTTCAACGAGGGCCGAAAAAATATTGGCAAGGCTTGACGGGCCTTGTCAATTGGTATAATGACTTCGACGATATTGATATCAACGGCGCACCCGCGTCATATGCGACTATCCTTGAAAGGAGGCTGTTAGATGGCTTTTACCCCGGTTGTTGACGAAGACAAATGCGAAGGTTGCGAAGAATGCGTGGATGTTTGCCCGGTGGAAGTGTTCGAGATGCAGGACGGCAAATCCGTCCCCGTGAACGCGGAAGAGTGCCTGGGCTGTGAGAGTTGCGTGGAAGTCTGCGAAGCCGACGCTATTACCGTCGAAGAATCCTAAAGCAGGCGGTTTTTTTAAAGCCCCCATCCTCCGGGATGCGGGGCTTTTTTTATGCCCTCGTTCCGCCGGTCACCGGATGGACAGAGCGACCCATATCTACCGGACTTAAAGCAAACCCCCGGAGGACCCGACGGGTCTCCCAGGGGTTGCGTTGTTCATGGTGCTGCGGGCATAGAGGCCCGCTGCGCCGTTGGTGTCAGGCCGGGCCCCTAGTTCATGGGCACCAGCTCCACCCGGCGGTTTTTGGCCCGGTTGGCTTCCGAATCGTTCGGGAAGCGCGGGTTGCTTTCGCCGTAACCTTTGGCGGTCAGGCGGTTGGCGGCAATACCCTGGCTGATCAGGTAATCCTTAACAGACTTAGCCCGTCTGTCGGAAAGCCCCATGTTGTACTCAGCCGTTCCGGTATCGTCGGTGTGACCCTGGACTTCCACCCGGATCTGCGGGTTTTCTTTCAGGATCTGGATGTCGTCCTGCAGAATATTCTTGGATTCAGGACGCAGCACCGCCGAATCGAATTCGAAGGTCACCCCGCTCAGGATCCAGGAGATTTTCGGTTGGGGCAGCGGCGGCGGTGTCGGAGCGGGCATGGGCTTGGCCGGAGCCTTTTCCAGGAAGACGTTTTCCACAAAGGCCGCCATGGCGTCCGGGGTGGCCAGCTCGTCGGCTGATGTCGCCGACCCGCAGGCGCTCGTGGCCGCCAGGTCGCTCATCATCTTGCGCCCCTTGTCCGTATTGCCGACGAATACCGTGTACAGGCACAGCCGGTCGCCGAATTGCTCCTTGAGGTCATTGGCCGCCTTCAGGGGCGGAATGGAAGGCGAGTTTTCCACACCGTCACTGAAAAGGATGACGGCGATGTCACCGCTGGTATCCTTCAGCAGTTTGCCGGCTTCCATCAACCCCAACCCCATGGGGGTCGTACCGCCGGGGCTGGATATCTTGCCCATGCCCTCCGCGAAACCATCCCGCGTATAATCGGTCATCCCGTAAACGGTCGTGACCGGTGCTTTTCCGAGCCCGAAAGCCGTTATCCCGCTTTGGATCGGTAGGGGGGGCATGGTCATGTTCATGCGGCTGACTAGGTCTTTGGCCACGGCAAATTTGGAGTGTCCGTTGTTGAGCTGGCCCTTGTAGGCCTCGCCCATGGAGGAGGACGAATCGAAGACCACCACAAAGTTATCCGGTTTGGCCATATACTGCCCGGAGCTGACCTTGCCGCTCAGATCCTGCGGACTGAATGGTGCCATGGGCTGCGTGGAGGCACAGGCCGCCAGCAGGATGGCCAACGTGAGAAAAAGACCACCTCTAATCAATGTTTTGTTCATAACCTCACCTCGTCTGTGTCTTGGTTGTCAGTTGGGAAGACCGGGCAGGCGTCTCCGCACCCGTTGCGTAACAATACCCCGTTTGGGAACTGCCTATATATGGAAGGCGCTCGGTGCCGGTTTCGAAAGGCCTGGGTCCGTATGGTGACCGGGTCGCCGTGACGTGTTAAGGGATATGGTTCCGCGCTGTGGAATTGCTATGGCCGGTAACTGCTAGAACGATCCGTCTTATAGCACAGCGCAAATTGACTTATCAAGTAGCACTTTCCTCAAATCATAATAATGGTCGAATCGATGTCAACTCTTGATAGATGGGGAAATTTTGATATCTGTGTAAGTCGCTGCAATGGCTTAATTGACTTTTACGAATGATTTTGACGAGAAATCCGCAGCTATGGATGGATGGTGCCGCCATACGACGGGATTTGGCGGCCGCGGACTCCCGGATTATAGATAGCTTTCATCCATAAATGGCATCTTTCGGCCCCGGCCGGCGCTCTCGCTCTATGGAAATCCTCGCCGCAGCCCCCAACGACGCCTCCGGTTCCCAAATCGCTGTGGCCTTGGCCGGCTCCAAAATCTACCACCTCTGGATGAACTTGGACAAGGCGCTCCCCTAAGCGATCCGGAAAGGGAAGCCGACCGCTTGGGGTGGCACCGATGCGCGCCCAGGGTGATTTCACTATGTATCGCAGCTTGCCCGGTAGCCCTTTATATGGTAGATTCGGCCGCCATGAAACAATATGTCATTGATGAATTGAACCCCAAGAACTGCCAAGCCATCCGCCAATACCTGGAAGGCCACGCACAACCGGCCGGTGTCGAAGGCTTGTACTGGTTGCCCATCGACGATGGATTGCTTGCACCCGCGCAGCAATCCCATGACGCGTGCAAGCCGTTTTGCTTTGCGCTCGAGTTGCTGCCGGATCGCCTGGTATGCGAACTTCTGGTACGGACCGGCAATCGCGTGCGTTGCAGCTGCATCGCATACGCAAGTCGGCAACAGCGGGAATGGCTGATCGAAACCGTCGACGCCATCCTGGACAAACTGGGCGTCAGGGCCTGACAGCAGGATCCATGCTGAAAATAATTCCCCTCGGTGGTTTAGGCGAAATCGGCCTCAACATGATGGTGTTCGAATATCGGGACACCCTGTTCGTCGTCGATTGCGGGCTCATGTTCCCGGAGGATTACATGTTGGGGGTCGATTTCGTCATTCCCGACATGGAATATGTCCGGGCCAACAAGCACAAGGTTGCCGCCATCGTTCTGACCCACGCCCACGAGGACCACATCGGGGGGCTGCCTTTTCTTCTGCGCATCGTCAACGCCCCGGTGTTCGGAACGCCCTTTACACTGGGCGTGGTGCGCAACAAGCTGGAAGAATTCGGGTTGGGCCAATCGGCCAAACTTCATGAAATCAAGGCCGGGGGGAGGATCAAGCTGGGGGAGTTTCAGCTCGAGTTCATCCGCGTCCGGCACAGTGTGGTGGATGGCGTCGGCCTGGCGATCGAGACCCCGCTGGGGGTGGTTATCCATACGGGCGACTTCAAAATCAGCCACAGCAACCGGGACGGCATGGCCACGGATGTGAACCGCTTCGCCATGTACGGCCAGAAGGGCACCCTGGCGCTGCTGTCGGATTCCACCAATGTCGAAAAAGAAGGCTATACCATCTCCGCCGAGACCATTGGCGCCGCGCTGTCGCGCGTTACCGAAGGGCGCAAAGGGCGCATTATCATCGCCCTCTTTGCCTCTAACATCACGCGCATCCAGCAGATCGTCCACATCGCCGAAACGCGGGGAAAAAAGATCGTCTTCAACGGAAGAAGTATCGAGATTTCCGTGAAGCTGGCCAAGGAGTTGGGCTATCTCAAGGTTCCGGCCGATTTGGAAATCGACATTGACGATATCGGGTACTACCCGGATGATGAAGTTATTCTGGTCACCACGGGCAGCCAGGGCGAGCCCATGTCGGTGCTGGCCCGCATGGCGGCTGGCACCCATAAGCACATCCGAATCCGTAAAGAAGACACCATCGTGCTGTCGTCCAAGTTTATTCCCGGCAACGAACGCGCGATCGCAGGCATTATCAACCGGCTCTACCGTTTGGGGGCCGACGTGATTTACGAGAAGATTTCCGAGATCCATGTTTCGGGGCACGCGTTTCGGGAAGAATTGAAACTCATGATCAACCTGACCAAACCCCGTTTTTTCATTCCCATCCATGGTGAATATCGCCACTTGACGCTGCACGCCCGGTTGGCCCAGGAAGTCGGTATCCCGCCGGAACGGATTCTGTTGGCGGAAAACGGCCAGGTGATAGAATTCGAAGGCAGAAGGGGACGCATCCGTGACCGCGTGGGCACCGGGCGGGTGCTGATCGACGGCAAAGGCGTGGGCGATGTGGGGCGCAGCGTGCTCAAAGAGCGGCGCAATCTCTCCGAGCACGGGTTGGTGGTGGTGGCCATGGCGCTTGATGAGGATACCGGAACGGTGGTTTACGGTCCTGAGATCTTCTCGCGGGGATTTGTCTTCGAGCTTGAGACCGGGCATCTGTTAGACGATGCGGTCTGCGTCGTTTTGGAGGTCGTGGAAGATATCGGGCCGGAAACCCATAACCGGGTGGCCCGCATCCGCTCCCGTCTGCAGACCGTTCTGAAGCAGTATTTTTTCTTCACCATCGCGCGGCGGCCGGTCATCGTTCCGATTATTATCGAGGTCTGAGGTATACTCTCCGACCCCCTCCGCGCAAGGAGGCCGCACTCATCCCGGAACCGTCGGCCCTTCACATCGGCATGTCCGAACGGGATGCAATGGATCGATTATGCGCAAGGAAATTATCGGCATACTGCTTTTCTTCCTGCTGGTGTTCATTCTGGTCAGCCTGGTGTCCTACCACCCGCAGGATCCCTCATTCAACAATGCTACCTCCGGGCAGAGGATCGAAAACCTCTTCGGCCTCGTGGGCGCCTATCTGTCCGATGCCCTGATTGGCCTTTTCGGTTTGGGCGCCTTCTGGGTGCCGCTTCTGCTTTTGTTCCTGAGCATCCAGTTTTTCGCCAGCCGCCCGCCCATCGATTTCGGGTTGACGTCCCTGGGGGGCCTCCTTTTGGTTCTGACCAGCGGCGCCTTGCTAGCTTTTCAGCAGAGCGACTATATCATCTTCGGCAACCGCTTCTCGTCCGGGGGATGGATCGGGATTCATCTGCAAAGTGCGCTGGTGCATTATACCAACCCCACCGGGGCCGGTATCATTCTATCCATCTTGTGGCTGATCGGATTTATTCTGATGACCGGTTTTTCCCTGCTGCGTTTCAGCGGCAAATGCCGTGCGGCGGTGATGACGGTGGTCGATCAGATTCAAACCGCCTACCTCAAGCGCAAGGAACGCCGCAGCAAGGCCGCCAAACGCCAGAATCGACTTAAAACCCAAACCGCGCAAACCACGCCGGAAATCAAGATCAAGGCACCTAAGCCCAAGGTCTTGAAGCCGGCCCCGGCCCCCAAGCAGGAGGTTTTCGCCTTCATGAAGAAAGAGGGCGGATTCCAGCTGCCGCCGGTGGCCTTTCTGGAAGAACCCGAACATGCGCCCACGGCGGCCGATGATGAAAATCTCCGCATGCTCTCCAAGCTTCTGGAAAAGAAACTCGAAGATTTCAATGTGCACGGCAATGTGGTGGCCGTCTCGCCCGGTCCGGTCATTACGACCTTCGAATACGCGCCGGCGGCCGGGGTGAAAATCAACAAGATCGTCACTCTGGCCGACGATCTGGCGCTGACCTTGCGGGCCACCAGTGTGCGCATCGTGGCCCCGATACCCGGCAAGGCCGCCATCGGTATCGAGATTCCCAACCAGGAGCGGGAAACGGTCCGCTTCCGCGAAGTGGTCGTCTCGCCGACGTTTGAAAAGTCACGTTCCAAACTGACGCTGTGCCTGGGCAAGGACATCATCGGCAATCCGGTGGTGGCGGAGCTGGAAAAAATGCCGCATCTGCTGATCGCGGGGGCGACGGGAGCGGGCAAGAGCGTGGCGCTCAACACGATGATCTGCAGCTTCCTTTACAAGGCCACCCCCGAAGAAGTGAAACTGATCATGGTGGACCCCAAGCGCATCGAACTGACCATGTATGACGGGATCCCCCATTTGATCACCCCGGTCGTGACCGACGTTAAAAAAGCCACCAACGCCCTTTTCTGGGCCGTGCGCGAGATGGAACGGCGCTATGAGCTGCTTTCGGCCAAGCGGGTGCGCAACATCGCCCAGTATAATCAGAAAATCGCCAAACTCCCGAAGGAGGAGCGCGAGGGCGATGTACCACCCGAGAAGCTGCCCCTCATCGTCATCATCATCGACGAGTTGGCCGACCTCATGATGGTGGCTTCCCGGGACGTGGAGGTGGCCCTAACCCGTCTGGCCCAGATGGCCCGTGCGGCTGGCATTCATCTCATCCTGGCCACCCAGAGGCCCTCGGTGGACGTGCTCACCGGCATCATCAAGGCCAACTTTCCCACCCGGCTCAGCTTTCAGGTGTCCTCCAAAACCGATTCCCGCACCATCCTGGACACCAACGGGGCGGAAACCCTGCTCGGCAAGGGGGATATGCTGTTCATGCCCCCTGGCGCCGGCAAGCTGCAGCGTATCCACGGCGCCTACATCAGCGAAACGGAACTCAATCAAATCACCGATTTTCTGAAAGTCCAGGGCAAGCCCGAGTACGACGAGGCGGTTACCGAAGCCGCTCCGGCGGCGGCCACCGAAGGGGAAGAGACCGAATATGACGAGCGCTACGACGATGCGGTGGCTCTGGTGACCCAGAACGGGCAGGCCTCCATTTCCATGGTACAGCGCCACTTGCGCATCGGCTACAACCGGGCGGCCCGAATCATCGAGACCATGGAACGGGAAGGGATCATCGGTCCGGCCGATGGGGCCAAACCGCGGGAGGTGCTGGTGCGCAATTACGAGGACATGAAGTAGAAGCAACTTCAAAAAAGCCTTTTCGCCCGACCCGCCGGAGGCGGACAAGTTTCGGCGATGAGGGCGCGTCGCAAGTTTACGGCATGCCGTTGTAGGCCTGCGGGCACCCACCGTTGAAGGGTCAATCAGACGGGAAGTCCCGCTTTGCGGGGTTGAACGACCCCGCCGTATCTCGGACGAAAATCCAAATTTTGAGCTGGTTTCTTATGGCCGTTCAGAAGGGGAAAAGGGGTAGTCGTCTTGATGCCGTTGTTGGACATGGATTTGATCGAGCGCACCAAAGGTTTTCTCGACGAAGAGGAGGGGCTCAAACTCTATGAGTTCGCCCGGGAGGTGGCCGGCCGGGGACCCTGCTTGGAGATCGGGAGCTATTGCGGAAAATCCTCCCTCTACTTAGGGTCCGGATGCAGGACAGGCGGGGGAATTCTGTTTTCCATCGATCATCATCGGGGCAACGAAGAACAGCAGCCCGGCCAAGCTTACTGCGACCCCGATCTCATCGACCCTCGTTCCGGGCGCATCGACACCTTTGATGTCTTCCGGCGAACCCTCGAGCAGGCGGGTCTGGAAGATACGGTGATCCCCGTCGTCAGCCGATCCCGCACAGTGGCGCGGCATTGGGCAACCCCGCTCAGCCTGGTGTTCATCGACGGGGGCCACACTTTTGAGGCGGCCTTTATCGATTATAACGCCTGGGCGGGCCATGTCATGCCCGGGGGCTACCTCCTGATCCACGATGTCTTCCTCGACCCGGCCGAAGGCGGCCAAGCGCCGCGTCACATTTACGAACGGGCCTGTGGTTCGGGATTGTTCGATGACCTGGGGGTATTAAAAACCCTCGCTGTTTTAAGACGCCGCGACGGTTCGCAGCTGCCGGACGACCTGCCGAGCTGAGAACCTTGCCTTTTGTTTGACCGCCACCAGATCTTCATAAAATCAAGCCTTATTTGGAAGCGGTAAGGTCGGGCTGTGCCAGACGGTCCGTTCGGAGGCGGGCGCTATGCTTGGAAGACGCCGCCGTCGGAGGGCTTCAGCAGGGCTTGCGGAAATAGAGGACCAGGCTTTTGCCGAGAATGGGGTTGAGAAAGCGGTCGAGATGCCGCGTCAGGGGAGGATGCTGCAGGATGTCCCAGGTCAGAAAACGGTGGTAGAGGTTGACGGTCCGGGAGTCCTCCCGGGTCGGTCCCACCAGGCACTTGAGCCACCAGTAGGGGGAATGCAGACTGTGGGCATAGTGGATCCGGTAGAGGGTCAGGCCGGTCCGCCGGATCATGCGAACCAGTTCGCTCTTGCGATAGATGCGCACGTGGCCCTGACTGGCCTGGTGGTATTCATCGGACAGGGCCCAGCAGATGCGCTCCGGGAAATAGCGGGGCACGCTGACCACCAGGTGCCCGCCGGGCTTTAAGACGCGGACCAGTTCCGCGAGAGCCCGGCGATGGTCAGGAATGTGCTCCATGACTTCACTGCAGATAACGGCCTGGAAATGGCCGTCGGCAAACGGCAGGCGGCGGACATCGGCCGCCGACAGGCACCAGCAACCGCCGCCGTGCTCCCCCAGCCGGTCATGGAATTCGAGGCGCTGGCGGGCCTGCTCAAGATCTTCGCTATTGAGATCCGCTCCTACGGCAATGATCCCCTCCAAGCGATAGGCTTCGGCAGGTATGGCGTCCACTGCCGCAGCCGATATCCAGCACATGCTGGCCCGGGTTTAAGGTTCAGACGCTTAAGATCGGCGGTAATCATCGATGATCTCCCGATAGGCCGCCACCGTCTTTTCGGCCGCCTGTCGCCAGGTGAAGTGGGCCTGCACCCGTTCATAGCCTTGCTGCCCGATGGCGGCCGCCTTGACGGGATGGTCCAGCAGATCTCCGATGGCGGCGGCCAGGGCCTCCGCGTCCCGGGGTGGTACCAGAACCCCGGCCTCACCCACCACCTCGGGCAGGGCGCCGCCGGTGGTGGCGATCACCGGCACTCCGCAGGCCATGGCTTCGCCCGCCGGCAGGCCGAAACCCTCGTAGACCGAGGGCACCACCGCGATCCGGGCGCGGGCATACTGGCGCACGAAGGCCGCATGACTGATCCGTCCGGTGAATGTCACCTGGGGCGCCAGGTTCAGCTGCCGCACCATCCGCGCGATGGTGCCGTCGGGCTTGGGCTGTCCGATGACCACCAGCCGGATCGGCCGCTGTTGGCGCAAGCGGGCGATGGCCTGCAGCAGATAGGTCAGTCCTTTAAGCGGGGTGTCGGCGCTGTTGGTGACGATGATCCGGTTGTCGTCCCGGGCAACCCCGGACAAGGGGTGGAAAATATCCGTATCGATGCCGTTGGGGACGATGCGAAACCGTTCGCGGGGGATACCGAAATCCCGGCTGATGTCTTCCCGGGCGCATTGCGAGACGGTCAAAACATGGGAAAGCGTTCGGGCCACGCGCTGTTGCATGTGGATGAAAGAATACCAGCGCAGCTGCTTGAGCTTGCGCCAGAAAAGGGTTTCCGCCTGGACGGCGATTTGGCGATCCACCGTGATGGGATGGTGGATGGTGGTCAGGGTGGGCTGGCGCCGGCTCACCGCCCATACGCCGTAGGAGAGGCTCTGATTGTCATGGATCACATCATAGCGGCGGCCGTTGCGCTGCAGAAAGCGATAGGCCTGGAGGCCGAACAGGAAGGGCTCCGGAAACCCCATGGTGGAGACGTTCAGCCATTCGTAGAGATTCGTCAGCCGCTGCAATTCGTGGAGTCTGGGCAGGCGGAACGGGTCGGCCGGGTTGTAGAGATCCAGCGACGGCACCCGATGCACCGGAATGGCGGCGTCCAACTGGGGATCCGGAGGACCCGAGAGCACCTCCACATGGTGGCCCAGATCCAGGAGGGCACGGCTCAAGTGATTGAGGTAAACCCCCTGACCGCCGCAATGGGGGTTGCTGCGGTAGGAGAGGAGACAAATGCGGAGCGGTCGATGCATGGTCATCCGGGTTTCTTGACAACGTGAAGGGCGGCGCGCACCGCGGTCGGGATCAAATCGCGCCGACCCTGTTCCGCCTCCCAAAAGCAAACGCGCAGGGTAGCGCCATAGGGGAATCGGGTCAAGCGGTTTCTACCTCGGAAGAAACGGACGCATCCAGTGGTTGAATCTCGCCACTTGCAAGGCTATGATCGCCGGCAACGCGAAAGGCCCCTTCGGAGGGAACGGCGGGTGCACCCACGTCGGGAAACGGTATTTTCCTTATTAACACCCCGCGGCCGCGCTGAACCGCGAGCGGCGTGCTGCTTGGGGGCTGGATTGTAGCCGAGCGCCGCCTCGGTCCCATGATCGGGTGGCAGGGTCGCTGTGGGGACACTCCGGCGGATCGGGCCGGATCCGGGCGGCGCGTTTCACCTGCGGCTCAATACCGGCAAAGGGCCTACGCTTTGGCAGCGTCTTTACCTTAAGCAAACGAGATGGCGCAATGACGAGATTTTCTTCCAAGACGCAGTTCCGACTGGGTACCGGGCTGATTCTGTTTATGTTCTGCCTGGCGGTGTCGCTGGTGGTCTACCGCGTCGGCAAGGAGGAGGCCGAACAGCGGGTCTTCCGGGAAACGGAAATCTACATCGCGGCCGTGGACGCCACGCGCACCTATGTCAAGGATGTTCTGCGTCCGCGCATGTACGACCTCATTCCCGAAGATGACTTTGTGGTCGAGGCCATGTCCACCTCCTTCGTGGGGCGCGAAGTGATGCACCGCGTCAACGATCGCTTCCGGAGTTTTCAGTACAAGCGGGCCGCCTTGATCCCGATCAATCCGGAGAGCCGGGCGGATGCCCTGGAAGCGGATTTTATCCAGCGCTTCAATGCCGATCCGAACCTGCGGGAATGGTCCGGGTTGATCGAGAAGAACGGACGCAACTACTATGCCCGTCTGCGGGCCATTTATGCCGAGCGGGAGTGCCTGCGCTGCCATGGCGATCCGGATGACATCCCGCAGCCCATCGTGGATCTCTACGGGTCCAACCCGGCGCGCAAAGCCTATGATCTCGGGCAGGTGGTGGGGGCGGACATCGTCTATATCCCGGTTGACGTGACCTTCGGGCGCATCAAGCGACTGGCCTGGGTCGCCTTCGTAATCGGTGCCGGATGTCTGTGCTGCCTGGTGGTGCTGTTCTACACGCTTTTCAACCACACGGTGATTTCCGAACTGAAAGGGCTGCTGGAGACTTTCAAAGGCATTGCCGCGCCGCCCAAGGAACTGGAGCGACTCAATCCCCGGCCACCCGGCCAAACCGACGAATTCGAGCAACTGAAAACGGCTTTCGAGGAAGCAGCCACCGATTTGAAGACCACCCACGACGAATTGACGGCTTCCGAGACGAAGTATCGAGAGCTCTTTGAAGCCTCGCGGGATCCGATCCTTATTTGGGATGACGCCGGCGGCATCCGGGACATCAATGCCGCCGGTTTGCAGCTGCTGGGGTTTGAGGATCGCTATACGGCCCGCCGCGCCGGCCGGGTGGCCGACCTGTTCCAGGATCCTTCGGCGGCCCGGCGCTTGATGGAAGAAGTGGAGCAGGCCGGTTTCATCAAGGAATACGAAGTCGTTCTCGCGACCCACCGGGGGGGAACGATCGATGCGCTGCTGACCGTCAACCGGACGACGGCGATGGATGAATCCCCGCGGTACGAGGTCTATATCCGCGACATCACCCTGCGCAAGCGTATGGAAAAGCAGATGGCGCGGACGGAAAAAATGGCCTCGATCGGACAGCTGGCCGCCGGGGTGGCCCATGAAATCAACAACCCCCTGAGCGTCATCAGCTGCTATGCCAACCTGATCGAAAAGAGCGGCGATGCCTCGGAGGCTGTTCGCGAGGACCTGGAGAAAATCAAGAAACATACCCTGAGCTGCAAGCGGATCGTCGATTCGCTGCTCAATTTCGCCCGGGTGTCGGAAACCCGCCGCCGCGCGGCGGACGTCCGCTCCGGCCTGGAATCCGTGTTGACGATCCTCGAGCAGCAGATGGGCAAGCGGCAGGTCGCTATCAGCCGGACTTATGCGGACGACCTGCCGCTGGTGTCCATCGACGAGGACAAGATGGCCCAAGTGTACATGAATATCCTGCTCAATGCCGTCCAGGCCATCGACGGGGAGGGGGCGGTTGCGATTGCGACGGCCTATGATCGGGGCTCCGACACGGTTCGCATTGCCATTACGGATACCGGCGCCGGTATCGCACCGACCCATCTCGAAAAAATTTTCGACCCCTTCTTTACGACCAAAAAAGACCAGGAAGGAACGGGGCTCGGCCTTGCGGTCAGCTACGGGATCGTCAAAGAGCACGACGGGGATATCCTGGTGGACAGCCGCCCGGGCCAGGGCAGTGTCTTCACCCTCGTGCTGCCCGCCAACCATGGGACCGAATCGGGAGGTGATGCGTGAGAGACTGCATTCTGGTGGTGGATGACGAAAAAGATCTGCTGGAAGGCCTGCAGCGGACCATTGAACTGGAAATGGACTGCCGCGTGCTGGCGGCCGGAAGCGCCCGGGAAGCGCTCGCCATCCTCAACCGGGAGCCCGTCGACGTCGTCCTGGCGGATATCCGCATGCCGGGTATGGACGGGATGGCGCTGGCCCGTGCGATTCAGCAGCAGGACGCCCTGATCACGGTGATCTTGATGACGGCCTATGGCACCATCGAGCAGGCGGTGGAGGCCATCAAGGAGGGCGCCTACGACTTTATCCGCAAACCCTTCGACGAGCAGGATCTGATGCGGCTGCTGCGCAAAGCTCTGGAGCGCAACCGGCTGCTGCGGGAAAACGTTCGGCTGCAGGAGGCGGTCACGCGCACCGGACCGCTCCACAAAATGATCGGCACGGGAATGAAGATGCGGCAGGTCTTCGCCTCCATCCAGATGCTGGCCCGCTCGGACGTAACCGTTCTTCTGCTGGGCGAAAGCGGCACCGGCAAGGAAATGGCCGCCCGGGCCATTCATGCCCTGAGCCAGCGCAGCGCCCGGGAAATGGTGGTGGTCAATTGCCCGGCGCTGCCGGAAACCATCCTGGAAAGCGAACTCTTCGGCTATCGCCAGGGAGCCTTTACCAATGCCGCCCGGGACAAGAAAGGCCTTTTTGAAGAAGCCATCGGCAGTACGATCCTGCTCGATGAAATCGGCGATCTGTCCATGGGCCTGCAGACCAAATTGCTGCGGGTCCTGCAGGAGAAAGAGATCAAGCCTCTGGGATCCACCCGCACAAGGCGGGTGGATGTGCGCATCATCGCCTCCACCAACCGCGACCTGGCCGCCCGGCTGAGGGAGGGCACCTTCCGGGAGGATCTCTACTACCGCCTCAATGTGGCGACCCTGACCCTGCCGCCCCTGCGGGAGCGCCGGGAGGATCTGCCCCTGCTGATGGAACATTTCCTATCCAAGGCCGCCGACGAACAGGGGGTGGCCCCCAAAGTCCTGTCTCCCGAAGCCCGCGAAAGCCTGATGGGGCGACAATGGGCCGGTAATATCCGCGAACTTGAAAACGTCATCCGTGGTATGACAGCCTTGGCCCCCCAGTCGGAGATCGGGCGCGAGCACCTGCCCGACGAGGCCGCCCAACCGGACATATGCAGCGGAGAAATGGACCTGGCGCGCCCTTACAAGACCCTCAAGGAAGAAGTGCTGGAACGGTTCACGACCACTTATGTGGTCAAGCTTCTCCGGGAAACCCGCGGCAATGTCAGTCTGGCTGCCCAGATCAGCGGTATCCAGCGCCAGTCCCTGCAAAAAATATTCAAGCGCTACAACATTGCGCCGGACAGTTTTCGTCCCGAGCGCTAATGGTCTTTCACGGTGGCAACGGCAGTTGTCGCTGACATCTCGGGTTGTCACTTCCCCATGAGCCCGCCAAATTCATCTTACTATCTGTAATTTAACGTAAAAACTTATTTTAAGCGATATTCCCGTGCAGGAATGACACCTTTAGGTGTCATTCCTGCGGTCGGTATCGGGGACGATATTGGAAATAATACAAAAAAAGCAATTAGTTATGAATTTGAACCGATTGGCACAGTATTTGTTAAACCGGTCACCAATCATTTAGCGGCCGGCGCCATCTGTTCGGCTTTTTTATTGTTTCGCAATATTCACCCTAAATCTTTCTTAAGGAGGATTGCTCATGTCTGAGGCCCGCAGCAATGTTCCGCTCTTTATCATGGGCGGCATCATGATTGTTTATGCCCTGATTGTAAACACGGGCGCCCTGCTACCCCTGATGAAGTCCCTGGGGACCCACAAATCCGTGGACCTGCAGGTGACCATGTGCTTCATCATAGGGGCCATCGGTCTTCTCGCGGCCATCGTCAACTCGATCCGCCAACCCCAGAACACCGTTATCGACCGGTTTTTCCTGCAGCCCATGGCCGGCATCATTCTGCTGCTGGGTCTGGCCATGCTGGTCCGCTGGTACGTGGAACCCTGGGTGATCATCGGCAGTAAAAAACTGGCACCGGTGATCGGCTTCGGGATTTACAAGGTTCTCAACCTCAACTACGTGGTTTTGGGACTTCTGGTGGGCGTGGTGATCACCAACACGATCGGGATTCCCAAATTTGCGGCGTCCGGTGTCAAGACCGCCCGCTTCGTTCTCAAAATGGGGGTCATCCTGCTGGGGGCCCGCTACAGTTTCGCCGAACTGGCCAAACTGGGCGTTTACAGCATCTGGCTGGTGGGCGGATTCGTCATGGGGACCGTTTTTCTGGTGCTGTGGCTGGGCAATATGTTCAAGCAGCCCAAAACCATGACCGGTGTGCTCTCGGCCGGCATGGGGGTGTGCGGCGTCTCCGCCACGGTGGCCGTCGCCCCGGTGGTGCGGGCCAAGAGCGAAGAGATGGCCTACACCATCGGTACCATCCTCTCATTCGGCATCATCTGCATGTTCATCTTCCCCACCGTGGGCAAGCTGGTGGGCATGAATCCCACCCAATTCGGTGCCTGGGCCGGTACCGGCATCCTCAACTCCGCCCAGGTGGCCGCCGCGGCCCTGGCTTTCAACGCCGTGGACATCGCCACCTTGAAAGTGGCCGAGATTTTCAACATCACCCGGGTGCTCTTCCTGCCCGTCATCGTGCTCGTGCTGGCCACCTGGTTCGGCAAGGAAAGCGGCCAGAAGCTCAATTTCAAGTCTGTCGTCATCGACAAGTTCCCCATTTTCATCCTGGGCTTCCTGCTGCTGTTCTTCATGTCTTCGATGGGGCTGTTTTCGCCGCCCACCCATTACAAGGGCAAGTATGTCGACGTGAGCTACAATGACCGCAGCCGCATCACCGACAAGGAGTGGTCGGTGGTCAACGAAGCCCTCAACGCCGGGGCCATCAAGGGCGCCGATGCCACCGAGATGGCGGCCCTGGAAGATCTTCGCAAACAGCACCAGATCGCCGGCAACTTCGACGACCGCAACAATACGGCCGTCTTCGACAAGGTCGGCCGCGACCGCATGGCGGCCCTGGAGTCCATTCTGGCCCAGCACAAGGCCAAAAAGATCGAAATGGGCAAGGATGTTACCAGTGCGATCAAGCATGCCATCCATCAGGTGCACAAGAAATCCAAGACCATCGTCACTCTGACGGACTGCATGATCTGGTTCTTCGCCTTCGGTCTGATCGGGCTGGGCATGCAGATCACCAAAAAGGCCATGGCTCAGGCCGGCGGCTGGCCCCTGGTGATCGGGATCATCTCCGGTGTGACCAAGGCGGTCCTGTCCTTCTTCGTGGTATTGTGGTTTGTCAAGGAAGTCACCCTGAAATAGTCGACCCTGCATGCACTTGCATGAAATGGAGGTATAGCTGTCATGAGTAAAAAAACCGAATCCGCTCCGGCGGATACCCAGGAAATGGAAGAACGGGCTCTGTCGGTCTTTGCCAGCGAACGCAACGAAGACATTACGGCCCTGGTCTTGACCCTGATCACCACCTTTGTGGTGCTGCTGTTCACCAAGTGGATGGTCTGATACAAGCAGAGGCGGCGGCGCGGGTCAAAAACTCCCACCACCGGAGCGGGCGACATGACCGCCGGTGGGGTCGGCCCGCGGCATCCGCGCCGTTGGCCGCCTTGTCATACCCGTTGGAAATGGATATCCTGCAGGGGTGCGCGTCGGGCACCCCGCAGGATTTCCTTTTGCGGCGTCCTTGGCCGCGCATTATTCCACCCCATACGAACCGACAACGAGCGATCCGCCATGTTCCGACATATTCTGCTTTCTACCCACGGCACTCCCGGCGCCTTTCAAGCCGAAAGACTCGTTTTTGAAAAACTCCTGCCGGCCTTTCCCGCGGCCCGCTTGACGGTGCTGACCGTTCTCAATGAAGATTGGGCCTTGATGACGGGGGACGACTGGTTGAACACGTCGGCCACCCGCAACACCTTCCGATCCCACGTGGAAACCCAGCTCACCCGGGAGACCGAGGCCCACTGGGAAACCATCCGGGAACGCTACCCCGCGGCTTCCCGGCATCATTTCATGCAAATCTTCGGGCCGGTGGAGGCCACCATTGCCGAGGTGGCGCGTCACCAGGACTGCGACCTGGTGGTCATGGGCGCCTGGCAGAAGAAAAGGGCCCCGGGGTTCAAACACCGGATCGCCCCCGAACGCCTCCACCCCCTATTGGCCGTTCCGCTGATGATAGCGCCGTGAGGAGCCATGGAGAAAGACTACAATCTCGAGCTATCCTTGGAGGCGGCTCCGCAAGGCCTGGGTGTGGCGCGCCTGCTGGCAGGTGAGACCCTGCTCCGTCTCCATCCCCACTGGTTCATCGAAACCTTCGTCCAGGAGGCGGAGACCGTAATCGCCGACCTGCGGGATTACGCCAGTGACGAGCGATTCCGCCTGCGGTATCACTACCATACGGCTTCGGACGATCTGCCGCGGCTGGTCTTCGAGGAGGGTCCCCTGCGGGAAATCCGGTTTTATCTTCAGGGGGCCGAACTTCACGCACGGGTATGCAGCGATCAGCCCCTTGCCGTACTTGAAGAACGATTCGGTCTGCTGCTGTGGCTGCGCGGCCTCCGGGAGTACATCCGCCTTTATCTCAGCCGCAGTCCCAATACCCTTTTTTTCCGTTTCCTGATGAACCGCGTCATGCTCAGTATGAATCCCTCCCAGCGCAAGATCAGCATCATGATCGCCAAGATTACCGTCGTGGAAATGCTTCTGATTCTGGCGTTGGTGATCGGGTTTGTCTATTTCAACCGCTGAGGGCATCACCTGCGGCCGACATCCCTCAGGCCGACATGCCATCAGAGAACCGGACGACGCCCTATAAGGACAGCATGGACGCATACCGGGTTGGCGAACGACTGGATCATTTCATCATCGAGGCGGTTGTTTTCGAAGGCGCCCTGACCCGGGTTTACCGGGCCCGGGACCTCCTGACGGATGCGACCGTGGCGCTCAAGGTGCCTTTCGGCGATATCGTCAACCAGCCGGTACTCTACTACCACCTGCAAAACGAGCAGCGCATCGGGCCGCGCCTGGCCCATTCCAACATCGTCCGCTTTATCCAGCGCGATCAGACGCGCCAATACACCATCATGGAGTTCATTCCGGGCGGAGACCTCAAAACGCGGATGGCGTCCCGCAACAGCATGTCCTTTGCCGAGGCCCGGCCCATCATCCGGCAGACCGCAGACGCGCTGGCCTATCTGCACCGCAAGGGCATCCGGCACCTGGATGTCAAACCGGAAAACATCATGGTCACGCCGGAGGGCACGGTCAAACTGCTGGATTTCGGCCTGGCCTGGTGGTCGGAGTTCCCTGATCTGCTGGCGGAGGATTTCATGGAGCCTTTCGGGACACCCTATTATATCGCGCCGGAACAATTGAACGGTATCCGCGACGACGCTCGCAGCGACATCTACAGCCTGGGGGTGGTGCTCTACGAGCTGCTGACCGGCCGCTTGCCTTACGAGCGCTCGCTGAAGCTCTCCAAAGCCCGGCAGCGGCTGTACGCGCCGCCGATCCCGCCCCGCCACTTCGTGCCGGACCTGCCCCCCGCGCTGCAGGAAATCCTGCTCAGGGCGCTGGAAATCCGCCCGGACGACCGCTACCCCACCATCGATGCCTTGCAGCGGGATCTGGAAAACCCCGCGGCGGTGACACGGACGGAGCGCAGCCGCAGCACCCGCAAACCGGCCGCCTGGCGCAAATTCCGGTCGGTGTCCGGTTTCAGCAAGGTGGCCGGTGGCGGGCAGGCCTCCGGGAATGCGCCTTCCAGGGCCATGATCATAGGGGCCGTGACGGATGACGACCTGTCCGATCTCGTGGTGGAAACCGTGCGCCGCCAAGCCATGCTGACCGGAGGACAGGTGACCCTCCTGACGGTGACCGAACCTTCTCAGGATACGGACCTGACACGCTACGGGCGGGCGGTGGAAGGCGAAAAGCTGCGCGAACGCCTGGACGGCTATACCCAGCGGCTGCGGCGCTACAATATCGATCCCGTCATCCGTATTCGAACCGGATCGGTGGTGGATGAAATCCTGGCCACGGCCGAACATGCGGGCGCATCCCTGCTGGTCCTGGGGCCATCCCGCCAAAAAGGCCTGCGCAGGATATTCGGAGGGCGCACCGTCGACAGGGTGATGCGCAAGAGCCCCTGGCCGGTTATGGTCGCCGAACCGGATTCGGATGAACCCTTTCCCGATCCGGTCAGTTTTCAGGGCCTGGACACCGAACGGGTCGTGCAGATCGATTTTTTTCTGATCGACTGCTGGGTCTCCCACCTCAACTACTTATCGGAGCTGATCTTTCAGCTGCTCTATGACCCCCGGGACACGGCCAAGGCCCTGGACTACCCCTGTCGCCTGGGCCGCTGGCTCGACACGGTCCGGCATCAGCCCTCCTGGGCGCCGATGGTGGACCGCATCGACACGATGCATCGGCGCTTTCACCAGGTAGCCGCCGAACTGGTCCGCAAGGCCCGGGAAGAGGGTTTGGGCGCCATGCGGACGCTTTACATTCGCGAGGCCCTTCCGGTTTCCTGCGGCATGCGGGATGCCCTGCGCGAGCTCAGTACGATGATCCGGGAGCAGGCCGCTTATTCCCAGGCCGGGTTGTCCGAGATCTTGGGCAATGGTGCCTGCCCCCGAAGGCGCGGGGACCTCCCGCCCGGAGACCCCCTTTACAAAGCGCACCAAATAAGGGATTACTTCTGCAAGCATCCGGATGCTTCGCCGGAAGCCTGTCTACGCCACATCGATCCGAGCCTGCGCGATGCGGCCGACATGCGGGAAACGTGACATACCATCATGAGGCTGGCGCTTCTCTCCGATATTCACAGCAACCTGGAGGCCCTGCAAGCGGTCCTGAACGATGCGGCCGACCGGGAGGTCCAGCGCTACACCTGTCTGGGCGACCTGGTGGGCTACGGGGCCGACCCCAACGAATGCATCGAACGGCTGCGGACTTTGCCGAAGATCAATTTCATTTTGGGCAATCACGATGCCGCCGCCAATTGGCTTTGCTCGCCTTACAGCATGAACCAGGATGCGGCCGATGCCATCTTGTGGACCATGGATCACCTGAGCGTCGGCCACAAGCGGTTTCTGAAGGGCCTCCCCCCGACCATCGGCATCGATAACCTGCTTTTCGCCCATGCCAACCCCTACAATCCCATGGCGTGGCGCTACGTCAACAGCCGCAAATACGCGGTGCGTTCTTTCAACAGCAACTCGGCCAAGCTGGTGTTTATCGGCCATACCCACCTGCCGGAGGTGATCACCAAGGAAGGTTGGTTTCGGATTCGGTTCGATCCCTGTTCGGACAGCCGGACAGTTGCCACCGACCGGCCGGGGCGCATGATCATCAACTGCGGCAGCGTCGGGCAACCGCGTGACAAAAACCCGGAGGCCTGTTATCTGATCTACGACACCCGCCGGGAGACCGTCGATTTCGTGCGTGTCGCCTACAATCACGAGCGGGCGGCGCGCAAGATCATCGCGGCCGGGCTTCCCGGCATCATGGCGCGCCGCCTTTCCAAGGGACGCTGACGGTCCCTTCCACACCGCTTTGAATCGGCGGGCCCACTGCAGGAAAGTCGTCCCATGCGCAGTTATTTCGCACGCGGCAATTTGCGGACCAAATTTTTTCTCTGGTCGGCGGCTGTTCTGGTGATCTTCGGCCTGGTGGTATCCGCCCTGTATTACCGGCACCTCAAGGGTGCCGTCATGGCCGAGTCACTCCAGAAATCCGAACTGATCCTACACGAAGTCGAGGCCATCCGGGCTTACGTCAAAGACGAACTGCGGCCTCTGATGCAGCAGCTGCACTCGCGGGAAGCCTTTGTCATCGAGGCCATGTCCACGACCTATGTCAGCCGGCGCATCATGGAGCGCTTCGGCCGGCGCATGCCCGGGTTCGTCTACCGCCGGGTGTCCGTAAACCCCCATAATCCCCGCAATCGGGCCGATGCCTTCGAAGAGGAAATGATCGACTGGTTCGAAAGCGATCCCCGGCGACGCTTCTGGCAGGGCATCGTACAGCGCGATGGGGCCGCCTTTTTTGTCAGCATGGTACCGGACTATTTCGACCAAAGCTGCATCCTGTGCCACGGTGATCCCGCCCAAGCGCCCGCTTCCCTGGTGGCAACCTACGGTGAGGATGGCGGCTTTCGCTTCAAGGCCGGCGATTTGGCCGGGCTCAACTCGGTGGCCGTACCGGTGTCGCTTCCTCTTCGGAAAATCAAACGCCTCAGTGTGGGACTTTTCGCCGGGTCGGTGGCGGGCACCCTGCTGCTCTTGTTGTTGTTCAACTGGTTTTTCAACCGCCTGGTCATCTCCCGCCTGACCCGCATCATGGCCGATTTGGGTCACGATGATGCATCGGCAGGGGACGGTGGGGAGCCGCGCACGGCGGACGGATCGGCCGACGAGCTGGACAGCCTCCGAAATTCGCTGGGGCAGCTCAACCGCTATGTCCAGGCGGCGCGCCGGGGCAGCGGGCGGGAGCCCGGCGTGATCGGACCCTACGTAGTGGGATGTCCCCTGATTGCCGGGACCCTCTCCTGGGTCTATCAGGCCCGCGACACCCGCACGGATACACCGGTCTGCATCAAGATCCCGTTCGAAGAAGCCCTGATCAACCCCATCTACGCCGCCTGCCTGAAGAGGGAGCTGAAACTGTTGGGGCATTTGCGACATCCCGGTATGATTGAAATCCGCGAACGCCAGGGAGACGCCCTGATCCTGTCGCCGGTGGCGGGCACCGACTTCGAGCGCTACCTGGCGGACCATCCCCGGCTGCCCCTTGAAACCGTGGCGCTCTTCTTCCATGAATTGAGCGGTATGGTTGCCTACCTGCACCACCAGGGTATCGTGCACCACGATTTGCGGCCTGCCAATTTTATTGTGCGCGAGGAGGGCGGTCTTTGCCTGCTCGATTTCGGTATCACCGCCTGGCGAGGCCAGCCCGATCCCATCACCGCCTCCGGGATGGGACCCCAAGGGGATGTATGCTATATGGCACCGGAACAATGGGCCGGCCAGCGGGGGGATGCCCGGGCGGACATCTACACCCTGGGCATCGTATTGTATCGCATGGTGACGGGGCGCTTGCCTTATCCGGACAGCAGCACCGCATACCGCCTCAAGGTCCGGGGCGGCGACCGCATTCCACCCCCTTCCCAAACAACCCCTGGTCTATCCAAGGCCCTCGAAAAGGTGATCTTGAAAGCCACGGCCGTCGATGTGCACGATCGCTACGCCTGGGTGGAAGACCTGGGAGAGGATTTGGCCGATGCCATCGTAAGGACCTGAAGAGGCGTTTTGGGGACACCCCGGCGCAAGACGCCTTGCCTTGATCCGGCCGGGAGCCTGCAACATCGGAAGGACCGTGCCATGGAAGAGGGCGAGGGGTCTTTGGCGAGGGAGGCTTCCTCGCAAGCCTGGATTGACCTGCCCGGGGTGCCAGCCGACGGCCA
>CAVSSY010000021.1:0-225388 GCA_963730675.1 uncultured delta proteobacterium
AGAACCTCTTCGAAATTCACGATTCGACCGCCGCGGACTTCAATGCCTTCTTCCTCGAGAAGTTGGATTTTTTCCCGGATAGCGTCGCCTCCGGACTTGCCCTTGAATCCACCCATCCGACCGGATGCGGCCACCACCCGGTGTCAAGGCACCTCGGGCGCATAGGGATTGTTCTTCATGGCCTGGCCGACTCCGCGATAGGCCTTGGTGCCGAGCGCATGCGCAATCTCCTTGTAGGTCGTTACGCGCCCGCGGGGCACCTTCCGTAACAGCTCGTACGCTCTGTCGGCAAAAGTATGCATTGCCCCCCCCCTTTTCTGGTGAAACTCGGCTAATTCGCCTTACAATGAGATCAAGGACGGTCCTTTGCCCCGATCACCAAAAAATGCTTCTGCAAGTCATTGAAAATATCGACGTGCTTAAATCCGGCACCCAGCAATTGCTTCTCAACCCTTTCAGGCAAATACCGTATTTCTGTCGGAGGTCCTTCGGGCATATCTTCTTTTTTCCAGTCGATGATGAAGATCTTCCCTTCGGGTTTAGAAATACGATTTGCTTCTTCAAGCGTCAGAGTTGGATTTTCAAGTTCATGGTGCACGTTGATCATGAACACCAGGTCCGCAGTGCCGTCATCGAGGGGCACTGAATGCTCTTCCACCTTTAAAGGCGAGATATGGGGATAGTGCGGTGAAACGTTTTCTTTTACCCAGTCGATCATGACGTCGGACAGGTCGCAGGCATAGACGGTCGAAGATTTGGCTTTTTGAAGAAAGGCAATGCTGAAAAATCCTGTTCCGGCGCCTATTTCAACCATTACATTCGGGTTGATTAGATTCAATTTTCCCCAGACATAATCGGGCGGGATATCGACCAATCTTTCCGGATTATTTAATTTATTCAATTTTCGGGGGTCAAATTTCTTTTCTGTCATAACAGGAATACCTCTGGTTCTGTTATTCGATTCTCCTCATCATGACCATCAATCGCGTGCTTCAAAACGATGCCATCGTTATCAGAGGTGCCGCGTTGGTGAAAATTCGTCATGGAATTTTAGCCGGTCACGGCTATCACACCCCTAGCGGCAATTGTATGAAAGTATAAGGATGATCATTTTAAGATCAAGCGTCCGGATGGCGGCTTTTCATAGCCAAACACGTATGGTTGGTCATGATCAACCGGTTGCCGGTGTCCTCCCTGGAGGTGGGTTTGACATCCTGTGGTGGCGGTGCTAAGTGGGACTTCTCTCTGATTACTGGGGGAGTCGATGGGGATCGACTGAGAGGAGACTGGCAGTCTCGACCCTTATGACCTGATCCGGATCATACCGGCGTAGGGAAGTCCTTCATGCCATTGCCTCCCGTCCACCTTGCTTCCCCCTCCAATACGTTACGCGGCGCGAGGCACCCGATTGCTTCTTATCCAGGACCTTACCAAACGCTTCAAAGGACCGCCGGTGATTGACGGCTTCGAGCTCGCCGTACCCACTAATGGATTCACGGTGCTGATAGGACCGTCGGGATGTGGCAAGAGCACGCTTTTCGATCTTCTGATGGGCATTGTCCCCATGGATCGGGGGCGCCTCGCCTGGCAGGGAGAGGACATCCCCGACCTCCGGGCCCTGGCGGCCTACATGCAGCAGCGTGATCTTCTGCTGCCCTGGCTTAGCTTGCAGAAAAATGCGGCCCTGCCGGCCGAGTTGGCCGGAACGGCACCCGCCCAAATCCGCGCGATGGTCCAAGATCTCTTTAGCATCCTCAAACTGGAGGGTTTTGAAACCTACCTGCCGGCAACGGTATCGGGCGGTATGCGCCAACGCTGCGCCCTGGCCCGTACCCTGATGTTCGCCCGCGACCTGGTCCTGCTGGACGAGCCCCTTTCGGCCCTGGACGCCATCACCCGCCGGAAGCTGCAGTCCTATCTGCTTCTATTGCAGACGCAGTTCAACAAGAGCATCCTCATGGTGACCCACGACGTGGAGGAAGCCCTGTTGCTGGCCGACGACCTGCTGGTCCTGACCGCCCCCCCCATGCGGGTCTGTGAGCGCTTCCGGCTGGAGACACCCAAGCCGAGGGATATGGCCCAGCCCGCCTTCCTGGAGATCAAGGCCCAGGTGCTGGCGCGTTTGGAAGAGGAGGCCGGCCTGTGAAAAAGGTCCATCTCATCGCGCCGGCCTTGCTTGTGATGGCGCTTGGCATATGGGAAGCCGTCTGCCGCATGAGCGGCATCCCCGATTTCATACTGCCACCCCCCACCCGCATTTTGACGGTTGCGGTAAGCCAGGCGAGCCTGTTGCTTCCCCATGCGGCTGCGACCCTGGTGGAGATTGTGGCGGGCATCGGATTGGCCCTGGCCGTGGCCATTCCGCTGGCGGTGGTCATGCATACCCGGCCGGCGGTGGAAAGGGCCCTGGCACCCTTCCTGATCGCCTCCCAGGCCATCCCTGTATTCGCCCTGGCGCCGTTGCTGGTGGTCTGGCTGGGCTACGGCCTGGCCAGCAAGGTATTCATGGCAGCGGTGATCATCTTTTTTCCCATTACCATCAGCCTACTGGAAGGCTTCAAGAGTTGCGACAGGGAGTACCGCATCCTCTTCGAACTCATGGGGGCCGGTTGGCTGCAAGCCCTGCGCCGGCTCTACTGGCCCTGGGCCCTGCCTTATTTTTTCGCCGGGCTTAAGGTGGGCGTTTCGGTGGCCACCATCGGCGCCGTGATCGGGGAATGGGTGGGGGCCCAGCAGGGGCTGGGCTATTTGATGATCCAGGCCAACGCGCGGCTCAAGGTGGATTTGGTCTTTGCCGCCATTTTATGGCTGTCCCTGATGGGGGTTGGGCTCTGGGGTCTGGTGGGGGTTATCGAGAAGCGCTGCCTGTGGTGGAAAGCGGCAGCGGAATAATAAAAGAAAGGGTCCAAGAGGGGGCGAGGGTAAATGCAATACCTGAAAAGCAAACTATGGAGCCGATCGGCGTACGTCCGGTTTCTCTTCCCATCGTCTGGTCCTCCCGAATCATTGAACGCTATTAACCAATTGGCGAAGCCTAAACACAAGGAGGCTATATTCACATGAAACTTCACACGCGAACGCTTATCGCCGCATTCATCCTTATGGCGGCGGTCCCCTGCGCTCTGGCCCAGGATCTGACCCTGATGCTGGACTGGTTCCCCAATGTGGACCACCTGCCCATTTACGTGGCCCAGGAGAGGAGCTATTTCGCCGCGGAAGACCTGCAGGTGAAGATTATAACCCCCTCGGATACCGCCGATGCCCTGAAGCTGGCGGTGGCCGGGCAGGTCGACCTGGCGGTGTCCTACGAGCCCCAGACCATCATCGCTGCTTCCGAAGGGCTTCCGGTGCACGTGGCCGGCCGGCTGGTGGCCCATCCGCTGACCACCCTCCTGTTCCTGAAAAAGAAAGGCTATACGTCACCCGCAGAACTCAGCGGACAGACCATCGGGTACACGGTACCGGGGCTGATGGACGTGCTCCTGGAAGCCTTTGCCAAAAAGAACGGCATTGCCGGCTACAAGGCGGTCAACGTGGGCTTCAACATCGTGCCGGCCCTGACCTCCGGCCAGGTGGCGGCCGTCATGGGACCCTTCAAGACCTATGAAACCGTCACCATGGGGGCCAAGGGCATCGAGGCCGCCTATTTCGAACTCGAAAAGTGGGGCATCCCGGACTACGATGAGCTGATCTTCATCTGCGGTGCGGATACGCTTGCCCAGAAGAAGCAGCAGGTCGAGGGCTTCATGCGAGCCGTGGCCCGCGGGCTGGAAGACGCCCGCCTTCGTCCCGAAGAGGCTCTGCAGGCCTATTTCAAAGCGGTTCCCGACGTGGATCAAGACATCGAGACGGCTGCCTTCGAGAAGACCCGTCCATTTTTTGCCGCAACCCAGGAGATCGATCCCGACCGCTGGCAGGTTTTTGCGGATTTTGCCATGGAAAGCGGGCTGATTGAGCGGCCGGTGGAGGTGCAACGCCTGCTGGCTCCCTGAGGGAACCGGAGATGAGGATAGAGAAAGGCCTTCGATTCGGACCAATGATTTACTGCTCCATCGACAAATGGGCAGGGCGCGGCGCGCAAACCGCATCGAAATCGCAATCGTGCTGATAACGTATCTATTCCTAAAGCCTTTCGCCCCCGATTTCGATTTTGGAGCGGGTCACGCCTGCCCGTGCTGGTAGGACAGAATATGCTTCGGCACGTTGCGCAGGGGGGCACCGTCAAAAACCTTGCAGCTGCCCACCCTGAGAGCCTGGGGCAGCAAGGGTTTTAGTGCAGCGAACTTTTCTTCCGGGCAGGCAAAAAGGAGTTCATAGTCTTCGCCGCCGATCAGTATCGTCTCTTCGGGGGAGAGATCGTAAGCCTTGCAGAAGGCGCGCAATTCCTCATGGCGGGTGGCCTCGGAAGGTTCCAGCGCGATGGTCAAGGACGACGCCTCGGCGATGTGGGCCGCATCGCCGGCCAGGCCGTCGCTGATGTCCATGACGCAGCCAACGCCGTGGGCGGCCAGAATTTCCGAGGCGTCAAAACGCGCCCGGGGCTGCCGGAAGCGTTGCACCAGCGCGGGGAAGCGTTCATCTCCTTTTTGCAGGGCCAGCAGCCCGCAGCGGGCCAATCCCAGGGGGCCGGTGGCATAGAGCCCGTCCCCGGCCCGGGCCGCGCTGCGGCGTGGGAAATTGTCATACCGGCCCTCGCCCACCGCGAAAAGATCCAGCGCCAGGCTTTCGGCACGGGAGATATTCCCGCCGCCGAGCCGGCAGGTGTTTCTCTCCAGTGCCGCGTAGATTCCCGCGTAGATTCCCCGGATCGCTTTTTCGGGAATAGCTGGTGGCAGCCCTAAGTTGATAAACAGACTGACGGGCCGGGCATAGCAGGCTGCCAGATCGCTCAAGGTGACTTCGACGGCCCGTTCGCCGAGGGCCTCAGGTGCGATCCAGGCGGACTGGAAGTGGATGCCTTCCCGCTGGGTGTCGGTGGTGATGACCGGACAGGTCAACGCGGCCAGCAGGGCCGCATCGTCGCCCGGCGGAACGGTAGCCGCGTCGGAAGGCCTTTCCTCTATGCTGAATGCCAGCAGGGAGCGGATAAGACCGAATTCATCCTGCCAGCCCTCCTCCAGGCGGCGGGGCGGGCAGCCGCAGGCGGCGCCCAGTCGCCTCGCTGCTGCCAGCGGATCCGGAGCCCGGGAAACGGCGCTGATGGCGGCCACGCCGGCGGCGCCCGCGTGCAGACAGTCTTGCGCGCTGCGGGCGGTGATGCCGCCGATGGCCACCACCGGCAGGGGGGCCTGCCGGACGATCTCCGCCAAGCCGTCAAGACCCCGCACCGGTTTGGCGTCGGCCTTGGTCCCGGTGGCGAATACCGGGCCGCTGCCCACGTAGTCGCAGGAAGCCAGATCGGTTTGACGGAGTTCCGCCGGTGTCGAAACGGAGACCCCGATCATCGCTGCGGGTCCCAATATGGCCCGCGCTTCCCGGGGGTCGGCGTCCGTCTGGCCGAGGTGCACCCCGTCGGCCTGCACGGCCTTGGCCAACAGCACATTGTCGTTGATGAGCAGTGGAACCCCGTTGGTGCGGCAGACATCACGGATGCGATGCACTTCTTCGTAGTCCGAGAGCTGAAACGCTTTGTTGCGGTACTGCACGCAGCCAGCGCCCCCCTGGAGGGCGGCGCGCACCTGTTCGAAGGCGGAAAGGGCGGGGGCCTGATCGTCGGTGATGAAGTAAAAGCGCAGGGAATGTGACAAACGCGAGGGATGCATGGCCGTTAGCCCTCTTGACCGGGAAGACCGGGGGTATCGTTCCCGTGCTCAAACCGGCGGGCCCAGGTTTGAAAGCGGCGGATCGGCGCCGGGCCATAACGCCCCAGGAGAGCGGTCACCTCTTGGACGGTGCGCGGTTTCCCTCCGTTGGAACCGTTTTTGGAGAAGAACTTGTCGGCGTAGCAGATGATCTCTTCTTCCAGGGTGCGGGGTTGCATGTCGCGCACCGGCAGGGGCAGCTGCTGTTCTTCGATATCCCGGGCGCTCAGCCCGACGCCCACATGCCGTTCGCAGACCAGGGCATGCCGGGGGAGGCCGTGCTTCTCCAGCAGTTCCCGTCCCAGGACGCCGTGGCAGATATAGGGATGGTTGCCGTGGCAGCCCAGGATCGGTGTATCGGTCATGAAGATGCCGACATCATGCAATAGGGCGGCCTCCAACAAAAAGCGCTTATCCAGCAGGTCGAAGCCCGGCCGGTCCGCGATGGCCAAGGCCCTGGCGGCCACCTGCTCGCCGTGCCGTTTCAGGATCTCATAGGTGGCCGAGCCCCGCGGGTAGTATTCCCGAAGGACGGCATCGGCATCGATAGTATTCACGCGTTTGGCTCTCCCGTCTGTTGCCAGGCCCCTGTTCGCCAATTCCGCCCGAAAGACGGGGCTTACGAATGGGATTGCTGCTTCGAGAGCAGCCACGCTTCGATGAAGGGATCCAGTCCGCCGTCCAGGACTTCGTTGACATTGCCCACATCCATGCCGAGGCGATGATCCTTGACCATCTGGTAGGGATGCAGCACGTAGGAGCGGATCTGGCTGCCCCAGGCGATGTCCGACTTGCTGTCGTGAATTTTCTGCAGGGCCTCGTCCTGCTTTTGCTTTTCGTGGTCATAGAGCCGGGACCGCAGGACCTTCATGGCCAGGTCGCGGTTGCGGTGCTGGGATTTCTCCTGCTGGCACTGGACGACGATGCCCGTGGGATGATGGGTGATGCGCACCGCGCTGCTGGTCTTGTTGACATGCTGTCCGCCGGCGCCGCTGGCCCGGAACACGTCGATGCGCAGATCTTTTTCATCGATGTCGATGTCGATCTCCTGATCCAGCTCGGGATAGACAAAGACCGACGCGAAGGAGGTATGCCGCTTGCCGCTGGCGTTGAAAGGCGAGATGCGTACCAGTCGGTGGACGCCCTGCTCCGCTTTGAGATAGCCGTAGGCGTTTTCGCCCACGGCCGTGAAGGTCACGCTCTTGATGCCGGCCTCGTCGCCGGGCTGCAGATCGATGATGTCGGACTGGTAGCCCTTGCGCTCGACCCAGCGCGCGTACATGCGAAAGAGCATTTCCGCCCAGTCCTGGGCTTCGGTTCCCCCGGCCCCGGCATTGATGGAGACGATGGCATTGTTGGCATCGTTTTCGCCGTCCAGCATCAGGGACAGGGAGAAGCGCTCGATAGCGTCGCTCAGGGTGCGCAGATTGCGGCCGACTTCGGCCAGGGTGGCCTCGTCTTCTTCTTCGAGGGCCATCTCCAGCAGCATCTCGTTGTCTTCCGCATCATGGGAGAGACGGTGAAAGCGGTCGATCTTGCCGGCCAGTACGGTGCGTTCCTTCAGCAGCGGCTTGGTTTCTCCGGGTCTATCCCAGAAGCCGTCTTTGGCGATGATGGATTCGATTTCCTGGAGGCGGTATTCCTTGTTGGCGAGGTCAAAGATAGTCCCGGATCTGGTGGAGGCGGTTGCGGATTTCGTGCAGGGTTTGTTTGATTTCGGCAGACATGGTTGCAAGCTCCTTTTCGGCGCAGGCGGCCCGGCGCATGCGCTTTCGTTGTCAATGGCGATTCCATAATAGTGCAGGGCTGTAAATACTTCAAGGGATTCCACCCATGGAATATGGCGGCCGTGGCAGGTGGGCCCCGGGTTGGGCCTCAGCGGGATTTGCGGCCTTGCTTAAGCCAGGGCGCCAGCACCAGAGCGCTGACCACCATCAGGCAGATCAGGGCAAAGGCATCTCCCATGCGGACATAAAGGCTCCGATTCGTGAGGCAGGGCACGCTCCGGATACGGACGGCCGTCTCGAACAGCCCGGTGGGGTCGACGATGCGGCCGCTGGGTTCGATAAATCCGCTGATGCCGGTGTTGGTGGCGCGCACCAGGCTGCGGCGGGTTTCCACGGCCCGGAAAACGTATTGCAGCAAGTGCTGATAGGGGGCGCTGGTGACGCCGTACCAGGCATCGTTGGTGAGGTTGATCAGCAGATCGGCGCCATTGTCAACGGCGTCCCGCGCCAGATTCGGAAAGATGCCGTCGTAGCAGATGAGGGGGCCGATGCGGTGGCCCTCATACTCAAGAATGCCGCCGGGGTGACCGGCTTTGAAGTCCCCTACCTGGGCCACCATTTTGCCGATAAAGGGCAGCCACTTCCTGAGGGGCACATATTCTCCGAAAGGCACCAGGTGGGCCTTGTCGTAGCGGCCCACCGCTTCGCCGGCGGGATTCAGCAGGTAGGCGCTGTTGAAATAGGCCAGGCGGTCGCCCTCCTTGCGCACCGTCGGGCTGCCGATGACAAAGGCGCAGCCCGTGCTGTGAACGCCCCGCTGCACCATGCGGGTCAGGGCCTGGTTATGAAAGAGGTAAAAGGGTGTGGCGGTTTCCGGCCAGACGATGAGATCCGGTTTCTGGGGGGCCAATTGGCGGGAGAGCCGCACGTAGGTTTTGGTGGAGCTAATCTGGAAGGCCGGATCCCATTTCTCGGCCTGGGGAATGTTGCCCTGGACCAGGCCGACCTTGAGTTCAGGGGCCGCGGCGGCCAGCCGCTCAATTTGCCCCAGCCTAACATAGCCGTAGCCCAACGTCGCCGTCAGGCAGAGGACGGACACGATCAGACCGCGCCCGGCCAAGGCTTTGGAAACAGGTGCGCCCTGCCAGGACTTGCCGGAGCGGGACAGAATCAGGAGAAACAGGGCTGTATTGGCAAGGACGATGATCGCCGAGAGGCCGTAGACGCCCCAAAGGTCGGCGCTTTGAATCAAGGTCAGCCAACGGTACTGGGAGTGGCCCAGATAGCCCCAGGTAAACCCTGTCAGGACAAAGCTGCGCAGATATTCCAGGGCGGCCCAGAGCAGGGGGGCGGTTGCCAGAGCGCGTACGGGCGTGCGTCCGATGCGAATGGTCAGGGCGCTGAAAAGCGCCGTGTAAAGAGCGAGATAGGAGCAGAAAAGGAGCAGGATGCCGATGGAAAGGTAAAGGGGCAGGTGGCCATAGGCACTCATGGTATGCACCAGCCAATAGATCAAGCCCGTGGCGTGCGCCATGCCGGCGATCCATCCCAGGCGAAACGCGTTCCCGGCCGTGACATCGCGCAGGGCCAGCAAAAGGGGAATCAGGGCCACCCAGGCGATCCAAAACCAGCCCGTGCGAGGAAAAGCGGCCGTCATCAAGACACCGGAGAGCAGCGCAAGAAAGAGTTTGGAGCGGTCGATGGGTCGCGTATCGGTCATATCGGCATTGGTCGTGTGCTTGGGGGCCGGCTTAAGCCATGCCGGCCGGCTGCCCGGCCATAAAAAAAACCTCGCCCCAGGGGGAGGTGATGGGGTGCGGCCGCCTGATTCAGGTGGGGATTATCCGGCAGGCATTCGCCGGCTGTCAATTCTTTTTTGACGGCTTCGTAAACGGGCCAAGCGCTGCGTTGTGCGGCACTCCTCGTCGCTGCGGCGTGGGGATGTACGGTTCACTCCTCGGAATTTACATGTCTTGATCTTGGCCCGTTTACGAAGCCGTCCGATAGCTGACACGATGCAGGCCAAAGGCCAATTGCGGCGTTGCGTGGCCTTTTGCTGCTGCGGCTTACAAAAAGATGGCACCCTTCCACCTGAAGAAGGTGCGCTGGGGCCGTCATGGCAGGATCAATCGTTGTCGTGTCGGCCGCGCGTTAAAGGCTCGCCCGGCACGGACGAGGAAGTTTAAGAGGGGGGTGCCGGGTTGCGGTCAGGCATCGCAAGGGTCCGGCACCTGGCGACGGGGGGATTGCATGCCGTCGAAGAAGTTGTCGCGATAGCAAGCGTCGCAAAAACCGGTTCCATCCCTGCTCAGGATGCTCTGGGGGGGTGTCATCTCTGTTCCGCAGACCGAACAGTGGTGGGCCCGTTTCAAGTGCGCGGCAGGTGATCGGTCGGTCTTCCTCTCATCGGTTTGCATCTTTCTTCCTCCCTTGGTCTAATGACCAATATAGATTAATCGATATGTGCGCCAGACGTCAGCGCAACGCGGAATTTAATGTTTCGCTTTATATTTTGAAGCGTTACGAAACAACCGGAAGCATGGAGGGGTGGCCGGGGAAATTCAATAACGTCATATTTATACCCGTCACAAATCAAAATTATAACCATTAAAGGCGTGTTTGTCATCCCCTGGAAAGAAAGGGTTGCAGCCCGGCGCGGATTGAGGCAAAGATTTAGAGCCGATTGGGCGCTCGTAACGCTGTGTCGATAGTGCTTCCCGCCGATCGAGGCGCTGCCGCTTAACCTACACCTGGCCGAGGAGGGCTGCCATGCGTATCCGTCAGGTTTCCGTTTTTATGGAAAAGGCACTGGAGCGTTTTCGGGAAATTACAGAGTTGTTTCGCGACGCCGGCATCAATATCCGGGCGCATTCACTGATCGGGCACAGCAACACGCCCTATAAAATTCTGCGAATGATCGTCGATGACACCGAAAAGGCCGCCGCGGTGCTTAAAAACCGCGGTCTCAGCGTCAAGGTGGAAGATGTCCTGGCCGTCGAAGTCGACCACCGCACGGGAGGGCTGCATCGCATCCTAGAGATTCTCGACGCCGAGGGCCTGGAGCTTCGCTACACCTATGCCGCCGCCCATGACGTCTGCCAGAAGGCGGCCATGGTGTTGAGCTTCGAGGACCTCGACCAGGCCATCAAGGCGCTGGACGACCAGGGCGTGGCGCTTATCCCCTCCAAACACTTATAAGGGGCGAGGGGGTGTCTCCCAGGGGTGGCCGCTCGAAAAGAAAGGGGGGCGGTCGCTGGTGGCGGCCGCCCCCGCTTCAAGGAGGTTTGAAAAGATACGTTCAAGCGTTCTGGCCAACGCTTGTAATGGTTATCGACTCCGGCGGCAAAACCTTTAGCCTTTTTTAGGCAACTTCGTAAACTGGCCCCTATCGGCGTTGTGCAACGGCCTTCGTCGCACGCCTCAAGCCTTGATCTTGAGCGATTTATGAAGCCGCCTGTAGTGGATTATTTTTTTCAACGTGATGAACGACTCATATGCCGAAATCGCCGAGATCATTTTCGCTTCCCACGGGGATGCCGTGGGGGTGGCCTACCTGGAACTGGACTGTGGCTGCGCCCGGCTGTGCGGGGTCTCTCGCCAGGGTGCGCCGGTGGGAGACGTCTTCAACGTGTCCGGGCAGCCGTCCACCCGCAACCTTGAGCCGTTAGTCTGCCTCAAGTGCTACCGGGACAAGGGTTTTGCCGTGCAAAGAGCCGCGCGTCAGGGCATTCTGTGGGCCGATGCGCCCCGTCGCCGGACGGGGCAAGAGGAGCGCATGCGAATCGAACATGTTGTTTTCGGGGACGATTTTGGTATCTGAAACGGCCGCCGGGCCGCCTTCCGGCATCGCCCGGAAGCGGGCGGCTTGCTTCCCCTCCGGCGGCCGCGTCCCGGGGTTGGTGAACCGGTCTGCGATGCTAACGACCGCCTGCCTTTTTTTCCCCAACAGCTTGGATTCCCGCCAGTGAGAAGTCGGCGATGTGGCGTGCCAACTGACCGATCAGCTCCTGCGTCAGCGGTTGCCCCAGCATGTAGGCAAGGTCGCTGCTCTTGATCGTGATGACCATGCGGCACTGGTTGACAATACTCATTTCGCAGAACCGCAGGCTGAGATCATCGGCCCCGGGTCCCATGATGTCGCGGATGATGGCATGCAGCTCGCGGCGGCGGGGCTCGATGAGCGCATGCCAGGCATCCTGGATCAAGCCGGTCGGATTGACCATTTCCATCAGGTACAGGCGGCTGAAACGCCCCAAATCCCCGCCGGCGGTAAAATTCTGGATCAGCATCTGGATATGGCGCCGCAGACGGTCTTGCGGAGTTTCCCCGGCGGCATCGGTCAGCGTGGCTTCATCCAGATTTTCCAGCGCATACTGCCACGCTTTTTTATAGAGATTCTCTTTATTTCCGAAATAGTAGTTCACGGAAGCCACGTTGGCTTCGGCCCTTTTGCAGATATCCGCCACTTTGGCGCGGCGATATCCTTTTGCGGCAAATACGTCGCAGGCCGCCTTCAGCAGCCGCCCCCGGGTTACTTTGCCGTCTTCGCGCCTGGTCATGAGGGGCTCCCTCGGTTGTTCCCCTGCGGGGAGAGAAATTAAAATGAATATTTTAAATTTATGATTGAAATATACATTTGAATCAACTAAGAATATCATTTCAAATTACCGTTTAACTTAATTTAACGAAATATATCAAACTATATCAAAGTAATAGAAATTCGTACAACCTGAAGCGGAGAGGAAAGACTCCCATGCGAACGCCTATTCACAAGCCTTTTTTGGCTTTTTTAGCGGCCGCCACCGTATTCGGCCTGTTTCTGGCCGGTTGCCAATCCGAACAGCAAGGCGCCGCTGTATCGGCCCCGGCCCCGCAAGTGGCCGTGGTTACAGTTCAGTCCCGACAGATTCTGCTGACCACGGAGCTGCCCGGACGCACATCTGCCCACCGCACGGCGGAAATCAGACCCCAGGTCAGCGGCCTGATTCAAAAGCGCCTCTTCAAAGAGGGGGCCGATGTAAAAGCGGGTGATGTGCTCTACCAGATCGATCCGGCCCCCTTTCAAGCGGCGCTAAAAAATGCCCAGGCCGCCCTGGGCCGGTCCCAGGCCAATCTGCCGGCCGTTCGATCGCGGGTGGCACGTTATCAGGAGCTTCTGGCCGACAAGGCGGTCAGCCAGCAGGAATACGATGATGCGGCGTCCGTTTTGCTTCAGACCGAAGCCGATATCGCCTATGGGAAAGCCTCTGTGGAGACAGCCCGCATCAATCTGGCCTATACGCGTATCACGGCGCCCATTTCAGGCCGTATCGGTCGATCCCATGTCACCGAAGGCGCCATCGCAACCGCCTATCAGCCCCAGGCCCTGGCCACCATTCAACAACTGGACCCCATCTATGTCGATGTGACCCAATCCACCATGGAACTGCTGCGTCTGAAGCAGCGTCTGGCCGGCGGCCTTCTCAATCAGGACGGCAGCAATCAGAAAAAGGTGACCCTGCGGCTGGAGGATGGAACCGCCTATCCCCTGGAGGGCACCCTGCAGTTCCAGGGCGTCACCGTGGATGCGAGCACCGGATCGGTCATTATCAGGGCGATTTTCCCCAATCCGAACGGCTATCTGCTGCCGAACATGTTCGTTCGGGCGGTGATGAAAGAGGGGGTCGATGAAAAGGCCCTCATGATCCCCCAGCAGGCCGTTTCCCGGGACCCCAAAGGCAATCCGGTGGCCCTGATCGTGGATGCCGAGGATAAGGTTCAACAGCGCCAGCTCACGGTCGATCGCGCCATCGGGGACCAATGGCTCGTGGCTTCCGGTCTTGCCCCGGGCGACCGGGTCATTGTCGAAGGGCGCCAAAAGGTGCGTCCGGGGGTGTCGGTACGCACCGTGCCCTTCGAATCCGATGTCCAACAAGGACCGGCAACACCCACGAGTGGGGGGCAAACCACCCCCGGCGCGAACTGACGGAGGCCGCTGATGTTATCCAAATTCTTTCTGGACCGCCCCGTCTTTGCCTGGGTCATCGCGATCGTCATGATGGTGGCAGGGGGGCTTGCCATATACAACCTGCCCATCTCCCAGTATCCGCCCATCGCGCCGCCTTCTATCGCCATCGATGCCTTCTATCCCGGCGCTTCGGCCGAAACGGTGGAAAACAGCGTGACCCAGATCATCGAGCAGAAAATGACCGGCTTCGATGATATGCTCTATATCTCGGCCACCAGCGATTCCGCCGGGGCCGGCCGCATCGAGCTGACCTTCGCGCCGGGAACCGATCCGGACCTGGCCTGGGCCAAGGTGCAGAACAAACTCCAGCTGGCCATGGCGAGCCTGCCCGAGGTGGTGCAGCGCCAGGGCGTCAAGGTCAGCAAGTCCACCCGCAACTATCTGCTGATCGTCGCGTTGATCTCGGAAGACGGCAGCATGGACGGCGACGACCTGCGGGATTATGCCCAGTCCAACCTGGAGAAGGTGCTGGCCCGGGTGCCGGGGGTGGGGGAGGTGAACACCTTCGGTTCCCAGTATGCCATGCGGGTGTGGCTCAATCCGGACAAGCTGACGGATTACCATTTGACCATAGCCGATGTCCTGGCATCCCTGCGGGCCTATAACGTGGAAGTGTCCGCCGGCCAGTTCGGCGGAGCGCCGGCCGTGGAAGGTCAGCGCCTGAATGCTTCCATCATCGTGCAGAACCTCCTCAAGACTCCGGAGGAGTTTGCCGCCATTCCCCTGCGCACCAACCCGGACGGATCGGTGATCCGCATCGCGGATGTGGGCCGCACCGAACTGGGCACCGAACAATACGATGTCGTGGCGCGCTATAACGGCAAGCCCGCCGGGGGCCTGGCCATCCGCCAGGCGGCCGGTGCCAACGCGCTGAAAACCGCCGATGCCATCCGGGCCAAACTGGAGGAGATGAGCCGTTTTTTCCCGCCCGGCATGAAAGTGGTCTACCCCTACGACACCACGCCTTTTGTCAGGGTGGCTATCGAAGAGGTTGTCAAGACCCTGTTCGAGGCCATCCTGCTGGTTTTTCTGGTGATGTACCTGTTCATGGGCAGCATCCGTGCTACCCTGATTCCCACCATTGCCGTTCCGGTGGTCATTTTGGGCACCTTCGCGGTGCTGGGGCTTTTCGGGTTTTCCATCAACATGTTGACGATGTTCGCCATGGTGCTGGCCATCGGGCTGCTGGTGGACGATGCCATCGTGGTGGTGGAAAACGTGGAGCGCATCATGAGCGAGGAGGGCCTCTCGCCCCGGGAGGCCACCGCCAAGTCCATGGACCAGATCACCAGCGCCCTGATCGGCATCGGCCTGGTGCTCTCGGCCGTTTTCGGACCCATGGCTTTTTTCCCGGGCTCCACGGGCGTCATCTACCGCCAGTTTTCCGTGACCATCATCGCCGCCATGCTATTGTCGGTGCTAGTGGCCCTGATCCTGACGCCGGTGCTCTGCGCCACCCTGCTTAAGCCGGTCGCGGCCGGACACGAGCCGGCCGACAACGCCGTCTTCTTCATGCGGCCCTTTTTCCGCTGGTTCGATCGTGTCTTTTTCCGCTCCCGGGAGCTCTATCTGAAGCTGGTGGCGCATTCCCTGCATCGCAAACTGCGCTATCTGTTCATTTTTGTCCTGATCGTGACGGCCATGGGAGTCCTGTTCAAGCGATTGCCCACGGCCTATCTGCCGGAGGAAGATCAGGGCATTCTCTATTGCCAGGCCATGCTGCCGGCCAATTCGACCCTTGAGCAAACCGAGGCCGTCCTGAAAAAGGTTCGAAACCATTTCCTGGATGAGGAGAAGGACGCCGTGGCATCGATTCTGACCGTGTCCGGGTTCAGCTTCAGCGGCCGCGGTCAGAATGTGGGCCTGGCCTTCGTCAAGCTCAGAGACTGGGATCTGCGCAAACGGTCGGATCTGAAAGTGGGGCCCGTGGTGGGGCGCGCCATGCAGGCGTTTTCCCGGTACATCGAGGCGCGCGTTTTTGCCTTCCCGCCGCCGGCCGTGGTGGAACTGGGCCAGGCCAACGGTTTCGACTTCGAGCTGCTGGATCGTGGCGGGTTGGGACATGAGGCCCTGATGGCGGCCCGCAACCAGCTGCTTGGCTTGGCCGCCCAGGACCCGCGGTTGACAAGGGTTCGCCCCAACGGCCTGGAGGACGTGCCCCAATACCGGATCGACGTGGATTGGGAGAAGGCTGGTGCCCTGGGCGCGCCCATATCGTCGATTCACACCACCATCGCGGCCGCCTTCGGCAGTGCCTATGTCAACGATTTTATCCAGGCCGGGCGGGTGAAGCGGGTCTACATCCAGGCGGACAAGCCTTTTCGGATGCTGCCCGGTGACCTGGAAAAGCTTTATGTCCGTAACACGGCCGGCAAGATGGTGCCCTTTGCTTCGTTTGCATCGGGGCACTGGTCTTCCGGTTCGCCCAAGCTGGAACGGTTCAACGGGTTTCCCGCCATGAATATCTGGGGCGAAGCCGCACCGGGCAAAAGCTCCGGCGAAGCCATGCAGGCCATGGAGGATGCCGTCCGCCAGCTGCCGCAGGGGGTGGGCTATGACTGGACAGGCTTGTCCTACCAGGAGCGCATGGCCGGCTCGCAAGCGTCTCTGCTGTACGCCTTTTCCATTTTCGTTATTTTTCTGTGCCTGGCGGCCCTCTATGAAAGCTGGCCCATTCCCATTTCGATCCTACTCACCCTGCCCCTGGGCGTGATTGGCGGCGTGATTGCCACGACGCTGCTGGAGCTGCCCAACGACGTCTATTTTCAGATCGGGCTGCTCACCATCCTGGGGCTGACCACCAAGAATGCCATTCTGATCGTTCAGTTCGCCCGGGCGCGGGTGGATGAAGGCATGCCCTTGATCGAGGCCACCCTGGAAGGGGCCAAGCTGCGGCTGCGGCCCATCGTGATGACATCGCTGGCCTTCGGATTCGGCGTGGCGCCCCTGGCCCTGGCGAGCGGTGCCGGGGCGGGCGCCCAGAAAGCCATCGGCATCGGCGTCCTGGGGGGGGTTGTGACGTCCACCTTCCTGGTGACGCTTTTCGCACCGCTTTTTTACGTGCTGATTTACAAGGCACTCGGCAAACACCGCAAACGGGAACGGGCCGGACGCCCTGCGACACATCAATAGGGGAATCTATTCCTATGGATCGACATCTGGATCGACACGCATTTTTACTGCTGGGCAGCCTCATTATGCTGGCCGGCTGCACGCTGGCGCCACCCTATATGCGGCCCGAAGCGCCGGTGCCCCCCACCTGGCCCACCGGTCCGGCCTACCAGGCACCTCAGGCGCCGGAAGCGCCGGATGTGAGCGTCTTGGCCTGGCGGGAGTTTTTTACGGACGCGTCTCTGCAGCAGTTGATCGCGGCAGCGCTGGTAAACAACCGCGATCTCCGGATTGCGGCCTTGAATGTGCAACGGGCCCGGGCCGTCTACGGCATTCAGCGGGCCGCCCTCTTCCCGTCCCTGGACGCCGTCGCCACTGAGACCAAAAAGCGGGTGCCGGCGGATATTTCATCCACAGGAGAGCGCTACACCCAAGAACAGTACGACGTTAGCCTGGGGGTCTATGCTTGGGAGATCGACTTCTTCGGCCGCCTTCGCAGTCTGAAAGACCAGGCCCTGGAAGCCTATCTGGCAACGGAGGAGGCCCGTCGGAGCGCACAGATTCTGCTGATCTCGTCGGTGGGGGAGACGTATCTGACGCTGGCCGCGGACCGGGAGGCCCTTAAGCTGACCCAAGATACGCTCGACGCCCAGAAAAAGACCTATGATTTGGTAAAGCGCCGCTATGACGTGGGCCTGGCCACCCTGTTGGATCTCAACTTTGCCCAAACCCAGGTGGACGTCGCCCGGCGCGACCGGGCCATTTACACCCAGCGGGTGGCCCAGGACGAAAATGCCCTGAACCTGCTCGTGGGAACCCCTTCGCCATTGTCCAGTGCGCTCCTGCCGGAGGACCTGGCCGGTGTCGAACCACTGCAAACCCCTGATGCCGGCCTATCCTCGGAAGTGCTCTTGCGCCGCCCCGACATTTTGCAGGCGGAGCATGTGCTCAAGGGCACATATGCCAACATCGGCGCCGCACGTGCGGCCCTCTTTCCCAGGATTTCGCTGACCACCACGGTTGGAACGGCCAGCGCCGAACTCTCCGGGCTTTTCGATGCCGGCTCCGGCACTTGGTTGTTCGCTCCTCAGATCGCCATGCCGATTTTCGATGCCCGGCTGTGGTCGGCCCTGGACGTTACCAAGGCCGAGCAGGAAATCGCTCTGGCACAATATGAAAAAGCCATCCAGACCGCTTTCCGGGAAGTGGCCGACACGCTTGCCGTCCAGGGTACGGTGGACGAACAGCTTGCCGCCCAGCAATCCCTGGTCCGGGCCACCGCTGAAACCTACCGCCTTTCGGAAACCCGCTATGCCAAAGGGATCGATAATTATCTGGGGGTATTGGTGGCCCAGCGATCGTTATTTGCGGCCCAGCAGGGACTTGTCGCCCTGAACCTGGCCAAACGTGCCAGTCGGATCCGGCTTTATGCGGTGTTGGGGGGCGGGGCCCAATAGGGCCTTCGGGCAAGGTCGGCCGCCTGTGGGCTCATTCCCATGGGTCGCTATCCATGCGCGGCCCTGTGGGGGTGGTGTTAGGCGATTCCGAGCCGCGGCTTAGAAGATGGAGTTGATTCAATGGCGGACAAGTGCAACGCTCTAAAACGCGATACCAAAACGCGTATTCTGGACGCCGCGGAAATCCTGTTTGCGGAAAACGGCTTCAAGGATACCTCGATCTATCGCCTGGCGCGCAAAGCCCGTGTCAACCAGGCGGCGGTCAACTACCATTTTGGCACCAAGGATGCCCTGGTCGAAAAAGTCATCGAGCGACGGCTGTCCATGATCAGCCAGCGTCGCATGGAAAACCTGCGGCAGATCAAAACGGCGGTCCAGCGGCAGGGCCGTCGCCCTGAAGTGCAAGCCCTTCTAAGGGCCTATATCGAGCCCGCTTTGACATTGACGGAGATGACCCCTGGTGAACGGCATTTCCTGGTGATCGTGGGCCGGGCCCTGGCAGAGCCAGACGAGGCCATTCGCAATATTTTCATCCGCCAGTTCGAGCCGTCCTTTTTGCTGCTGGCCGAGTTAATGCATAGCGCGCTGCCCAACCTTTCGGAATCGGTTCTTCGCTGGCGGTTGCATTTTGCCATCGGGTCCCTGGCCCATGTCATGCGGCTGTGCGGCAGCCAATGGCCGGTGGAGGATTTAGAACCCCATGCCGCTGATACCGAAACGGTCTTGAAGCTGTTGATTACCTTTCTGACGGAAGGCATGACCGCCCCGGCGGACGGCGAGGATCCGCGTCTGTCCGCCTAACCTGACAGCCGTGCCCATGCGGCGTGATAAGCTGCCTGCCGGGCGCTGTTCTTCTGATCCGGCGGCCTATCCTTTCATGGCCTGTCCCCGCCCTTAGCCTTCCGTTTCAAACCGTTCGATATTCTCCCCTTTCTTGATGAATTCCGCCATGGCGGCAAACGCCCGTTCATATGCTTCCATGACATGGTTCATCCTGTCGCACATGGGGTCGTTGGGTCCCAATTCCTTTTCCATGTCCCCATACATTTTGCGGCCGTCCTTCAGATGGCGTTCCATCTTGGCGAGCAGAAGTTTTCTTGCGCTATGGCGGACCTGTTCCTTCTGGATAAGCGGCATCAGGTGCCGCACCGACGTCTCCACCAGCAGGTCGCGGGAAAGTTCCAGGCTGCGGGCGGCCTCATCGAGCGCAAGGGCCGCATCGCGGCTGATCACATAGGTCTTGGTAACACGCGGTCTATCGTCGGTCCGGGCACTTTTGGCCTGGGCCGCAATCGCTTCCAGGGTTTTGGGTTCCTGGACCATGTGGTCGAAAAGGGATTTAGGTTTGAGCCGAAGGTGCGCCCCCAGGATGTTCATGGCTTCGATGCAATGGGGTGTCAATTTAAAGGCCACGCGAATGGATTGCCGCCCCCTCAGATCGGTGGCGGAAGCTTTGGGGATCAGCGCTAAAGGGTCGATGGCGGAGGGCTTGGTTTTCTTGCTCACAGGGATCGCTCCAGAATAGAGTTCGATTTATATTACTAATATATAATAAATCTTATTAATAATGCAATATAAAATTTATTTATTATATATTGACATGTGCAAAATCATATTTAATTTTTTCCTAAAAATGAAGAGCGAAGATAAATGGTGGCGATAATGACAACAATAAGGAGGACTTAGCCATGATTTACCGCAGCATGTTTGGTTTGCCGACATGGAGAGTTCACAGCCCCTTCGATGAATTGGATCGCATCCGGCGCCAGATGGACCGGTTGAGCGATGCCTTCAGCGGCGACCGCCCCGGGCGGGCAACGGCAGGTGTTTTCCCGCTCGTCAATTTGACCGAGGATCAGGAAAACTATTACGTCCGCGCCGAGCTTCCCGGCCTCAAGGCCGATGAATTGGACATCCAGGTCACGGCCAACAGCCTGTCCCTTTCGGGTGAACGCAAAATTGCCGAGGAGGGCAACGGGGTCAAATACCACCGGCGTGAACGCGAAGGCGGCCGCTTTTCGCGCATGTTGACCCTGCCGGGGGATATCGATGCCGAAAACGTCGAAGCCGAACTGGTGAACGGGGTTCTAACCATCAAGATCGCCAAGGCCGAGGCGGCTAAACCCAAACAGATCACGGTTCGCCAGTAAGGAAGACACCAGGAAAGGAGGCCCTCAAATGGCTGCCATGGAAAACAAGGAAATCAAAGTGCGCGAAAAGCAGGAGGTCGCCCCGCCTGCCGAGCAAACACGGCCCGGCATCTATTTCACCCCGAGCGTGGATATCTTCGAAACAGAAAAAGAAATTACGCTGCTGGCGGACATGCCGGGGGTTACGGCGGAAAATCTGGTCATCGATCTGCGCGACAACACCCTGACCCTGGAAGGCGGCATTGCGTCTGCCGCGGATTCCAAGGAGGAACCCATTTACGAGGAGTACAACACCGGACGGTTTTTCCGCCAGTTTTCTCTCTCGGAGATGATCGATCAGAGCAAGATCGACGCCCAACTCGCCGATGGCGTGTTGCGGCTCTCGCTGCCGAAAGTTGAAAAAGCCACGCCGCGCAAGATCACGGTTCGTGCCTCATAAGGATCCTTCCAGCGGCCGGTGGACAAGAATGATACCCGCCGGCCGCTAAATTCGCCAGGCCCTTAGGAGGCGGGCCGGCATCTGGGGCGGTGTGTGGTCGGGAGATCGTCGTGATCCATTCCGGAGCTTTTCTGATGCCGAGGGATTACTATATGGTATTGGGCGTTGAACGGGGGGCGGATATGTCCCAGATCAAGCACGCCTACCGTAGCGCCATCAAACGCTATCACCCGGACCGTTTCGGTACGGGCACCGATCCGGATAAATTCATGGCGGCGCACGAAGCCTATGAAGTTCTCTCGGATATGGACCGGCGCCGTGCCTACGATGCCGAATTGCGCCGGGATGGCATTCCTGTGCACGTCACCCGCATTCAGCGGACGGCTGCACGTCACCGCAGGGCTTGGCGCGAGTTGCGCGAGACCGCGTCCCTTCTGGATGATTTTTTCGAAGGCCTGGTTCCCGGCTTCTACGGACGGCGTCTCCGGCGGACTTCGGTGTCCAAGGATCTTTACATGGAAGTGGTCCTGACCCCGGAGGAAGCCCTCCGGGGTGGAGTCTTTCCGGTGGCTGTGCCTGTGCTGCAGGCCTGCCCCGACTGCCGCCGGGGCGGATGGGTGTTTTTCTGTCCCACCTGCGGGGGCCGGGGTGCTTTGCAGGAACGTCGGGAATTCGACCTGGCCATCCCCCCCGACGTGGCCGACGGCACGTCGGCGGCCGTCCCGCTGGATGAGATCGGATTGCAAGGTGCACGGTTGCGTATCGATGTGCGGGTCCGGACGCAACCCTGAAAGGAGACACTTATGAAAGCGAAGCTCTGGGATCGTATTCAACGCGGTATGGACGAAGGTTTTGATACCGCTTATAGTCGTCATCGGCGGGCGCGTATATAAGGTCTTGCCCTCTGTTCCGGTCAATGCCTGAGCGTAAACCCCGGTATTGAGGCGTTATGGCTGCGGGTCGTTCGGCATTGCGCCGTATCAGCGGGAAACAATGATATAACCACCGGATTTCTCATCCGACTCGAGTTTCAGAAGGCCTTGCGCGGCCGCCTCTTCCAGCAGCCGATTGAACGACCGGAATCCGTAGTAGGATTCGTTGAAGCCGGGGCGTCGGCGTTTAAGGGTCTGTTTACCATCGACCCCCAGATTTTATCTTCGGCGCCGCGCTCTTCCGCAGCGCTTCCAGGGTTCCCATCACCAGGTCCAGAGCCTCCTGGATGCGTGCTTCCGCTTCCTTGTCTTTGGCGGCCGGTCGCGGAGCCTTTTTGGCAGACCCCTTGCGCGATGGTTTAGCCGGCTTCTTTTTCCGTATCACCAGATTGTCGTAATAAATAAACTCGTCGCAGTTGGCGATCAACAGGTCGGAACTGGAATTCTTCACGCCGACGCCGATCACATTTTTGTTGTTTTCCCGCAGTTTGCTCACCAGGGGGGAGAAATCCGAATCACCGGATATGATGACAAAGGTGTCCACGTGCAATTTGGTGTAGCACAGGTCGAGGGCGTCAACCACCATGCGGATATCGGCTGAATTTTTGCCGGACTGGCGCACGTGGGGAATTTCGATCAGTTCGAAGGCGGCCTCATGCATGGCCGCTTTGAATTCTTTATAGCGCTCCCAATCGCAATAGGCCTTTTTTACAACGATACTGCCTTTCAGCAGCAATTTTTCGATAACCTTGCTGATGTCGAACTCTTCAAAGCGCGCTTCCCGGACACCGATCGCCACATTCTCGAAGTCACAAAATACGGCCATATTCTGATTTTCGTGATCTTTGCTCATGGTTTCCCTTTAACTCCCCTTATTGACAGATGGTAACACGGTGGAAATGACAGGGTGTGATAAATTAACGCGTATTTGACGAACATCACAAGGACTTTTCCGCTTATCCCGGCGATTTGTTCCCGTTCCCGCGCCATGATGATTGCGTAGCCCTCGTCGTCGAGGGCGTTAAGGGATCGGACCCTACTGCGCAAGTGCTCCGCGTTTCGACTGAAGACGGCGACCTTGCGGGAAATAAAAACAGGCTTTCATATGATAGATGCAAAGGGAAGGCAAGTCACGGAGGGGGATAGATGGCGCCGGGCTGCCGCCGGCTGATCGTTCTGCTTGGCACCCGCGCTGCCTCGGCTTGCATCCGGCATCGTTCGCAAAGCTTCGCTGCGGCGCTAAAGCAAATCTTGGACGGTGGCTTTTACGGGTGGACTAAAGTGCTGGGCTGGGGCGGCCGCCATAAAAGGCCTCTGCCTTCAAAACCGAATTGGAAGTACCCGGCGGTTCGTTTTTCGCCGTTGATACGGCTGTCCTCCCCGTTGGGCGCGGGGATCGGCGTCAGGCTTGAGGCAACCTTTAATCATTTTCAATTACGTCTCCGGAAGGAACGGCGCTTTTTCTTTTTTCTGCCCGAATCCGCCGGATTGACTTTTATATTGCGCCCGTCTATGAAATTTTCCATTCAATGCTTTGATGGCCTGATCGGCTTCCGCATTGCTGGGCATTTCCACAAAACCGAATCCTTTGGACTGGCCCGCACGGCGGTCCATAATCACTTTTGCCACTTCCACTTCTCCGAATTCGGCAAACATGGTCTGCAGATCATCCCCGGTGACGGAAAAAGAAAGATTGCCAATATAGATGTTCACGATAGAGTCCTTTCGGCAAACGCCTGTCTGCGCCCTCAGTGGACGAAAAAAGGGCATTCCCTCCCGGCCGGGGAAGAAATGCCCTTTTGATGCAAAGATCAGACGATGGTAGTGGTATGGGCTGCAGGGCCTTGGGTGCTTTCGACGATAGCGAAGGGAATCTGATCGCCCTCCCTCAAAGATCTGCAACCGGTTACCTCGATTACCGCGTGGTGATCGAATGCATCCGGGCCATCTTCGGCCGCAATGAAGCCAAATCCCTTCGGGTCATTGAAGCGTTTAACGGATCCGCTGTGCATGGGGCCATCCTCCTTATCACTGGCACGCTCAACGTCTCAAACTGGAGGATGGACTAGAAGATAAAGATATATTCCTTCAGAGAAAAACTTCCCGGCTGGGTATAGGCGGGTTAATTGAGTGCATCAAACCTAATACAGCGTTCGCGCAATAGCAAGTGGATTTATAGGCCGCAGCATCTGGCGGCGCGCAAAACCATGCCGGCACACGCCATTCACCGGATTCCTATCAGATAGAAGTTTCCGGGGGCGTCCGTCTGTCGCGTCACCGGCGGACGATCACTTTTCCGGTATCCGAGGTATCGTAACCCGGGAGGTGGTCCAACTCCTCCCGAAACCTCCTGGACTGCAGGATGTCCAGCAAAACCTTGACGGCCGGGTGCTCCATCAGATCGCCGGGGATCACGAGGTCGCAGCGTACGGTTGATATGCTGATGAAATCCAGTCCGTATGCGGAGGCCACCACCCGCAGTCCCATGGCCGCATCGGCGGTTCCGTAAAGCACGCGCTGGGCGCCCTCGCTGTGGCTGGCGACCAGGTCCCCGAAACCGCGCACCGCCTCGGACGGGATGCGCTCCCGGGCCAGGCAGTCATCCAGAAGCGTCCGCAGGGCGGCTCCCGATTCCCGGTTGACCAGGCGCACCTCCGGGCGGGCCAGGTCCGACACACCGCGGATATTCAGCGGATTGCCGGGGGCCACCATCAGACCTTCCTCGAATTTGGCAAAGCCGATCACCATCCCGCTGAAGTCGCCCAGGATACGGCGCGCCAAGGCCACGTTCGCTTCCGTCTTGCCCGCGCTGTGCAGGTGGGTGCCGGCAATGTGGGCATGGCCGTTGGCCAGAGACTCCAATGCGCGCTGGCTCGACGCAAAACGGCACAGGAGGGAGGATGTCCCCTGGGATCGGGCAACATGGGCCGCTATGATTTCAAAGGCAGGATCGCAGCCCATCAGCAGGGCCTTGTGCTCGAGGGCCGATGCAGGTTGCAGCAAACGCAGGCGGCCGCTCTCTTTAAGAAGGAGGCCGTCGGCGGGCCGCATGTTTTCCCGGAAATCATTTTTGCCGATCAAAGGGAAACCCACCAATTTACCGCGGACCCGGGCCAGGGCCAGGCGGGTGTCGCCGTCCGGCGATCCCTGGCCGATGAGGGTCATCGAAGGGGATTCCGGTGGCGCCTCCAGCTTAAAAATCTCTTCAACCCGGCATTCCAGGATAGCGGCCAACCGCAGTGCCGCGGCCGTGTTGGGCAGATAGCGGCCCGATTCCATGTCGTAGATCGCCTGGCGTTTAACCCCGATGCGTTCGGCAAGCTGCGTCTGGGTGAGTCCTTTGGAAAGGCGCAGGGTCTTCAGATGGCTGATGATGGGGTGTGTGAGGTTTTTCGGCATGGCCTCCCCCTCGTCGTATGGCGACCGATCCGGATGTCTGCTGTGAACGTCAAAACCTATATCGGATGACGTCCTTGAATGCAACCGGCCCCGGACATCCTGCCGGGTGTGCAACGGGCCCGGTGGTTGATCGCCTTGCGGTCGGGCGGATCGCCCTTGCAAGATTCTGGTTCATCCAGAGCCTGCGCACGGGGAGGCAAGTCCGTCGCAAACGACATTATTGAAGATTCGGGTTACAATCTTGAAGTGTCTGTCCGTCGTTCCAGCCGGCTTCTTTCCGGAGATATCCTATTGATAGAGCCACTTTGGGCGCCAAAAAATTTCCTGGCATGCTCTATGCTAAAGCAAATATGCATTGACGTCTAAAGATGTCATAAGCTAATTGGATGTACGTTAAAAACGTCAATCGTTTCATTGCGACCTGACTGACGGGCGTCGGTCAGCCGGCGACGCACCATCCGGAATTTATCGAAGTGCTTCAAAATTCTAATCACGCGGAGGAGAAAATGATGAAACAGAAGGTTTTGAGCAGAGCGGCCGTGGTGGGGGTGTTGGCAACGATCGCGATTTTGATGGGGAGTCCTGCTCAAGTGTGGGCGGCTTCCGATTCCCTAACGGTGTTTGCCGCCGCCTCGACGACCAATGCGGTGACCGAGATCGGTGCCCTTTTCAGTCAGCAAAATGAGGAGCGCTTTCTGCCTTCCTTCGCCTCCTCTTCCACCCTGGCCAAACAGATCGATAACGGCGCTCCGGCCGATATCTACATTTCGGCCAACCGGAAGTGGATGGACTACCTCGAAGAAAAGCAAATGATCGAAAACGGCACCCGCATCGATCTGTTGAGCAACCGCATCGTACTGATCGTTCCGTCCGGCAGCCCCGTGAACGACATTCAAATCGTGCCGGGTGTCGACCTGCTGCCCATCATCGGTGAGGGCCGCCTGTCCATGGGCGATCCCGACCACGTACCGGCAGGCATCTACGGCAAGCAAGCCCTGGAAAGTCTTGGTGTGTGGGCCGCCGTCGAGAGCCGCGTGGCGCGCTCCAAGGATGTGCGTGCCGCCCTGGCGCTGGTGGAGCGGGGTGAAGCTCCGCTGGGGCTGGTCTATGCCACGGACGCCGCCATTTCCAACCAGGTGCATGTGGCGGGCACCTTCCCGGAAACCAGCCATCCGCCCATCATCTATCCCGTGGCAGTCGTGGCCGGAAAACGTTCCCTGGCCACCGATCGGTTTATGGCACTGCTTCAGTCGGCGGAAGCCAAATCCGTGTTCGAAAAATACGGCTTTTCGGTGCGCTGATGCAGGGATGGATGCTTTCGCCTGTCGAGATCGAGGCGCTCAAGTTGAGCCTGTGGGTGTCCTTCTGGGCGGTGGCCGGCAGTCTGCCCCTGGGTGTGTTGGTGGCCTGGCTGCTGGCCCGCCTGGAGTTTCCGGGCAAAGCCCTCATTGACGGACTCATCCATCTGCCCCTGGTGCTCCCGCCGGTGGTGATCGGCTACCTTCTTCTGGTGGGGTTCGGGCGGCGGGGCATCCTCGGTGCCTGGCTCCATGATTTAGTCGGCATCACCCTGGCTTTCAACTGGAAAGGGGCGGCCCTGGCGGCGGCGGTCATGGCTTTCCCGCTGATGGTGCGGGCCGTGCGGCTGTCCATCGAGAGCGTGGACCGGGGCGTGGAAGCAGCCGCCCGCACCCTGGGGGCCGGCCCGGGGCGGGTGTTTTTCACGATAACGCTGCCCCTGGTCACGCCGGGAATTCTAACCGGCTTGATCCTGGCCTTCGCCCGCAGCCTGGGCGAATTCGGGGCCACGATCACCTTCGTGTCCAATATCAAGGGTGAGACCCAGACCCTGCCGCTGGCCCTCTATACCCTGACCCAGGTACCTAATGGCGAGGTGGGGGCCATGCGTCTGTGCATCATCTCGGTGGTCATCGCCATGACGGCCCTGGTGGCCTCGGAAGGTCTGGCCCGCCGGTTTGCCGCCTATATCAAGGGGTAATTCATGCTGGACCTGCATCTGATCCGACAACAGGGCGACTTCCGGGTCGACGTGGCTTTCCGTTCACCGGAGGTCGGGGTCACCGCGTTGTTCGGCCGCTCCGGGGCCGGTAAGACCTCGGTGGTCAACATGGTGGCCGGCCTGGTGCGTCCGGACCAGGGGCATATCGTCGTCAACGGTCGAACGCTTTTCGATGCCGACCGAGGCCTTCATGTACCTCCGGAAAAACGGCATATAGGCTATATCTTTCAGGACGGGCGCCTGTTTCCCCACCTGTCGGTCAAGTCCAACCTGACCTATGGCATGCGGCGCGCATCATCTTCCCAACAGCATGTAAGCCTGGATGATGTGGTGGATCTCCTGGGCATCGGTCATCTGCTCCATCGGCGGCCAGCCAAATTGTCAGGGGGGGAAAAGCAGCGGGTCGCTATCGGCCGTGCTTTGCTGACGAGCCCGTCCCTGCTGCTCATGGACGAGCCCCTGGCCTCCCTGGACCGGAGCCGCAAAGCCGAAGTGCTGCCTTTCCTGTCGCGGCTGTGCAGCGAGTTGTCGACACCCATTCTGTACGTCAGCCATTCCCTGGAAGAGGTACTCAACCTGGCCGATACCATGGTGCTGCTGGATCAGGGCCGGGTAGCCGCCGAGGGGCCCCTTGAGGCGCTCCTCAATCGGCGCGATCTGCAGCGGTTGACCGGGGCGGCCGACCTTGGCGCGGTGATCGCCACCACGGTGGATGTCCATGAGGATGGTCTGACGCGGCTCCGTTTTCCGGGCGGGGCGCTGTGGGTGCCCGAAGCGGCGGCCCCCGTGGGAAGTCGGCTGAGGGTCCGCATCGGCGCCCGCGATGTGGCCATCGCATTGCAGGCGCCTCCGGGGACCAGCTTCCAGAACATCTTTCCGGGCGAGGTGACCGCCATCACCGAGGCGCCCGGAAAGCTGCTGGACATCCAAATGGATATCGGCTGTCCCCTGCTGGCGCGAATTACCCCCCGGGCGTTGAGCACGCTTGCACTTGCACCCGGAAAACGCGTTTTTGCCATGGTGAAAAGCGTTGCCGTCTCGCGCGGCCACCTGAACGCGCCTATAGAAAGTGCCCCTCCATAAATAGTAGATTCTGGTTCCTGCTCCCGCCGCACAGCGCGGCTGAGACGAGGACGGGACCGACAGGAGGCGGGAACGCCGTAAGGGGCCAAAAGATGTCCTTTAGGGAGAGGCATCAGATATGAACATCGACTTGCAGAGGAAAATGTCATGACCATTCAGTTTCAGCCCATCGGATACTTTTCGACCCCCTTCAAGGAAGTGCTCGGCATGCCCATCCAGCCCACCGGCGCCAAAGGCGTATACGGCGCCATCACCATCCTCCCGGAATATCGCGAAGGATTGACTGATCTGGAAGGCTTTTCCCATGTCTTCGTGCTCTACCACCTCCACGAGATCCAGGGCTACGACCTCACGGTGACGCCCTTTCTCGACACGCGTCAGCACGGCATCTTCGCTACCCGTTCGCCCAAACGCCCCAACCCCATCGGCTTGTCGGTGATGCGGCTCGATACGGTTTCCGAGGACCTGGTGATTCTCGAAAACGTGGACGTGCTGGACGGAACCCCGGTCATCGACATCAAGCCCTATGTGCCGGACTTCGATATCTGGCAGGTCGACGCCATCGGCTGGTTTGCCGGAAAGTCAAATCATGCGGTACAACACAAAAGCGACGAACGCTTCGCATCTTACGCTCGCTGAAGACCGGCTATGTTGTTGTGCCGCAGGATATCCTGCCGTCATTGGGATTAGGCTGCTTCATACTCGGGGTAATGGATTTTGGCGCATTCGGGGCATACGCTTTGTCGCGGCCTTTCTTGCGCGAAATCCCCTGCTGCGGGTCAGGCCGCCGAATCTTTCACGATTCTTTCGGGCGTTGGTTCACAGGTTGCGGTTCGTGCGGTACCGGCTTTTCCCACTTCAGTCCGAAGGCCCCCCCAGAAAAACCGGGTAACCTCATCCCAGGCTTTTGCACAATTCAGTGAAGAGACCCTTGCGGAATTTACCTTCCGCCATGACTTCGTTCCGGATGTGCGACATGGCATCGAAAGGTTTTTTCTCTTGATTCTTGACGGTCATTGCTTGACGTACAACATGAGAATCATTATCATTGGATAATAATTATTTATATTTTGTATATCTTTCCTGGTATGGATCCATGAAAAAACGGGCGGGTTCGGCTTACATAGAGAAACGACAGAACCAGATGCTTTCGAAGCTGAAGGAACACGATTTCCGTCTGACGTCCCAAAGGCTGGCCGTCTTAAAAGTTCTAGCGGCCAGCGAGGGCCATCCGACTGTTGAGCGGATTTATGAAACGGTCAGGGCTCAATTTCCAACAACCAGCATCGCCACCATTTACAAGACGGTCAACCTTCTCAAACAACTTGACGAGGTGCTAGAACTTGGATTCCCGGATGGAAGCAACCGATATGATGGGAACATGCCAACCCCCCATCCGCACGTCATTTGCATCAAGTGTAAAAAGATTGTCGACCCGGACCTGGATAGCCTGGATGAAATGAAGAAAGAGGTCGCATTGGAGACCAAATTTAAAATTCTGAATCACAGGTTGGACTTTTTCGGTATATGCAGCAATTGTTTGGCAGAAAATACATAATATATTTTTTGGCAGGTAATTGATAGTCTTTATCATATAGTATTTATTTTTAGAATTGAATGAATGAGGAGGCCAACTTCTCTACAAAGAAAAGAACGGACCCACAATGCCGGTGCCCATGTCTCTGATTATCCGATTGTAATGACGGCAGGCCGCAGATTTGGCGCGTAATAGATAGTTCGACGGTTTTCAAACGATGCTTCAAGCCCTCCATTGTCACACAATAGCAATCGATAAGCCCGCTAAAGTTAATGGGCGCGAAGGGCACCTAAGTACAAGATGCATCCTCCACGGTGCATAACTTCAGACAACGAAAGGAGACAACGATATGACGGACGAAAGCAAGTGCCCGGTAACGGGCAGGACAGGCAAACCCATTGCCGGCGGTGGCACGTCGAACCGGGACTGGTGGCCGAACCAGTTGAACCTTAAAATCCTGCACCAGCATTCCTCCTTGTCCAACCCGATGCGCGAGACATTTAACTACGCGGAGGAGTTCAAAAAACTCGACCTGCAGGCCGTGAAGAAGGATCTCTATGCGTTGATGACCGACTCCCAGGACTGGTGGCCGGCCGATTACGGTCACTACGGGGGGCTTTTCATTCGAATGGCCTGGCATAGCGCCGGCACCTACCGCTTGGGCGACGGCCGCGGGGGCGCGGGGTCCGGCAACCAGCGTTTCGCCCCCCTCAACAGCTGGCCCGACAACGTGAACCTCGACAAGGCGCGCCGTCTGCTTTGGCCGATCAAGCAAAAATACGGACGGAAGATCTCCTGGGCCGATCTGATGATCCTTGCCGGCAACTGCTCCCTGGAGTCCATGGGATTCAAGACCTTCGGTTTCGGCGGCGGGCGTGAGGACATCTGGGAGCCGGAAGAAGACGTCTACTGGGGGGCCGAAGAGGAATGGCTGGCCACGAGCGACAAACCCAAGAGCCGTTATTCCGGCGACCGCGATCTCGAAAACCCCCTGGCCGCCGTGCAGATGGGGCTGATCTACGTGAACCCGGAAGGCCCCGACGGCAACCCGGACCCCGTGGCGTCGGGCCGTGACGTCCGCGAGACCTTCGCGCGCATGGCCATGAACGATGAAGAGACCGTCGCGCTCGTGGCCGGCGGGCACACCTTCGGCAAATGTCACGGCGCCGGCGATGCGGCCCTGGTCGGTCCGGAACCGGAGGCCGCCCCCATCGAAGAGATGGGCCTCGGCTGGAAGAGCCGTCACGGCAGCGGCAAAGGCGGCGATACCATCGGCAGCGGCATCGAGGGCGCCTGGAAACCGAATCCGACCCAATGGGACATGGGCTATCTGACGGTGCTGTTCAAATATGACTGGGAGCTGGTCAAGAGCCCGGCCGGGGCTAATCAGTGGCTGGCCAAGGACGTGGATGAAAAGGACATGGTGGTGGACGCCCACGACCCGTCCAAGAAGCACCGGCCGATGATGACCACGGCGGACCTCTCGCTGAAGTTCGACCAGATCTACGAGCCCATTGCGCGGCGCTACCTGGCAAACCCCGAGGAATTCGCGGATGCCTTCGCCAGGGCCTGGTTCAAACTGACCCACCGCGACATGGGTCCCCGTTCACGCTATCTCGGCCCCGAGGTCCCGGCCGAGGAACTGATCTGGCAGGATCCGGTACCCGCGGTCGATCACGAACTGATCGACGAAAAGGACGTTGCCGACCTCAAGGCCAAGATCCTCGCTTCGGGCCTCTCCGTCTCCCAGCTGGTCTATACGGCCTGGACGTCGGCCTCCACCTTCCGCGGCTCCGACAAGCGCGGCGGCGCCAACGGCGCCCGCATCCGCCTTATGCCGCAGAAGGAGTGGGACGTCAGCCAACCCGCGCAACTTGCGACGGTGCTGCAGACCCTCGAGAAAATCCAGAAAGAGTTCAACGGCGCGCATTCCGGCGGGAAAAAGGTGTCCCTCGCCGACCTGATTGTCCTGGGGGGCTGCGCCGGCGTCGAGCAGGCGGCGAAGAATGCCGGGCACGATGTGACGGTGCCCTTCGCGCCGGGACGCACGGACGCTTCCCAGGAGCAGACCGACGTCGAAGCGTTTGCCGTGCTCGAACCGGCGGCCGACGGATTTCTGAACTACCTCAAAGGTAAATACAGCGTATCGGCGGAGGAATTGTTGGTGGATCGGGCGCAATTGCTGACCCTGACGGCGCCTGAAATGACGGTTCTCGTGGGCGGCATGCGTGCCTTGAAAGCCAACTACGGGCAGTCCCCGCACGGCGTTTTTACCAAGCGGCCCGAGACGCTTACCAATGACTTCTTCGTGAATCTGCTCGACATGGGAACGGAGTGGAAGGCCACCGCGGAAGACGAAGACGTGTTCGAGGGGCGTGATCGCAAGAGCGGCGAACGCAAGTGGACCGGCACCCGGGTCGACCTTATCTTCGGCTCGAACTCCCAGCTGCGGGCCTTGGCGGAAGTCTATGGAAGCGAGGATGCCCAGGAGAAGTTTGTGGACGACTTCGTAGCGGCGTGGAACAAGGTCATGAACCTGGATCGGTTCGATCTTGCCTGATCCTGCTGTAACCGCATTCGAGAACCGTCGAAGCATGGTTTGAACGGCAAATCGGATGATAAGGCGCCGATAACCGCGACGAATAGACGGATGTCTTGAACGTCCATAGCGGCATCGCAACATATGAAGGCGGCGTTTCAATAGAGTATGAAACGCCGCCTTCTTTTTGGCCCTTACCGGCTGCTGGTCAAAGAATCAAAGCTAAAATCCCATAACGAGCGCCTCAAAGTCAGGGACTTCCCGTGTTGTGCCGCGCGACACCCTAGGCGGTCGTTAGAATTCTAGAAACTTTTTGAACGCGCCGCCCTTTGTGCATGCCGGGTCCACACTGTCGATTGATAGGCGCTGTCTGCGGGCTTGGAATATCAAGTTCTGCAATCCATCGGGAAAGGTTATGCCGCCCAACATAACCTTCCGCGGTATTTGGGGAAGTATTCACCAAAAATCGTACTAAACGATTCTCATCCTTTTGTTGGTTTCAAGTATTAGCGCGGCGGTCTTATCCGAACACCTTTTCTTCTTTCAAAGATAAAATTTCTGCCGGCGTTAGCTTCATAATTTCTGAAAGGATTGATTCGGTGTGCTGGCCAAGCATTGGTGCTGGTGAATGGACTTCGGGCGGGGTTTCTGAAAGGTTTACGGGGGATCCGATGACTTTCATAGATCCTGCAACGGGATGTTCGATTTCACGAATCATCCGCCGGGCAACGGCAATATGCTCATCTCAACGACATCTTTGACCGAATACAGATCGGTGCGCAGGGAATTGTTTTGGAACAGCATGAAATCGACGATCTCTTTGACGGCTCTTCTGCCGCGACCAATCTTCGACGATCTGTTTGACTTCACATGGGCTTTCACGCGATCATAATTATCCTTGTAAGTCAGGATCTTACAGCAGATCCGACCGATCGATGGCATTGCAGAAAACCTGCCATAATTTGTTATTGCCGACGGCAATGATGACCCACCCGTCACCGGCTTTGAAGGTGTCGTAAGGGTAGATAAACTCATAGCGATTGCCGGTTCTCTGCGGAATTCGATTTTCAACTAGATATATTTGAATAATAGTTTCCATGGCTGAGACCACCGAATCCACCAGAGCAATATCGACCTTTTGACCCGGCCGGCCGTGCGGACGGCGAGCAGGCTGGTCGAGAATGCCGATACAGGCACTCAGTCCGGCCAACACATCGGCAATGGCCGTTCCGGTTCTGGTGGGTGGGCTTTCCGGCCACCCGGTGATACTCATGATGCCCCCCATGGCTTGGCCGACAATGTCATAGCCGGGAAGATCCTTGTAAGGGCCGGTGTGGCCGAATCCCGAAATACAGGAATACACGATGCTGAGGATTGCGGGCCTTGAGCGTCTCATAGCCCACGTCCCAGCTTTTCCATGGTGCCGGGGCGGAAGTTTTCAAAAACCACGTCCGAGCGCTCCACCAGGTCCGAGGAAGATCGCTTTCGCCTTGCGGATGTTTGAGGTTCAGCACGATACTTTTCTTGTTGCGGTTGAGGTTCATGAAATAGGCGCTTTCCTCACCGATAAACGGTGGATAGCTCCTGGAGTCGTCACCGTGCCCGGGCGATTTCGATCTTAATGATTTCAGCGCCCATATCGCCCAGCAGCATCGTGCAGAACGGACCGGCCAGAACCCGTGTCAAATCAAGCACCCGAATGCCGTTGCAATGCTCCGCCTTTATGCCCCTTAATTTGCAACCATCAAAGCCTCCGGTAGGAACTAGGGATTGACGTTGCATGCATTTATGCCGCTGCTCTCAGGCTTTCTTACCTTTAACTTTCTTCTCGCTGGCATACAAGCCCGCACAGTGATCACCAGAGCGACAAAGGACGTCCAGATGCCCGGGCAATACAGCCAGGGCAGCGATCAACCAGCCACAGCACTGTATTGTCAAATATTCGGTGTCCTGAAATCCTCATGCCGCCGAAGAGGTTGGCAAACGACAGGACAAACAGGCATCCCGGAAAAAGCAGCCCGACAAAAACGCCTCCACCCGGCCTGGGCCAGCATGCCGGGGTAGATGATAAACAGAAACGGAATCACATAGGTGACCGCTCCCGAATGAGAGGGCATATTTGGCGGTCTTGAGTCCACTCTGTTTCCGCAATGCCGGAAGCGACAAAGACGGCAATACAGACCGGCGGCGTGATCACGGACAGGGTCGCGTAGTAGAAAACAAACATATGGGCAACGATGGGGGCGATATTCATTTTAATCATGGCCGGGGCCAGCACCGCCGCCACCAGAACATAGGCGGCCGTGGTGGGAATTCCCATGCCCAGGATCATGCACACACACGGCCACAATGAAGGCCACGAGAAAGATACTGTCGCCGCCGACGCTGACGATGAGCGAGGAAAGGGTGATGCCCAGACCGGTCATATTGATCATAGACACCATGATCTGGGCGCCGGCCAAGCAGAATGCCGATGATCAGCAACCCGCTGGACGAATCTTTGAAGGCTTTGGTGATCTTTTCGTAAAGCCACCCGCCAGATCGGCTATGGAGGTGATGCGTGTGATGGGAAAGGCGATCAACGCGGCGGCCATGCCGTAAAAGGCGGCGGTCTGGATGAGCGTTGCCCCGAAAGATGCCGAAAAACAGCGCGCTCGAGGGCGACCACCACCGGCGTGAGGCGCCGCCAATACAGAATTTCCTTCCAGGGCGGCACTTCGGCATCGGGCAGGCTGCCGAGATTCATGTTCTTTGGCCATGACATCGATGGTCATGAAAACGCCCAAGTAGAATAGAAATGCCGGCAGCGCTGCGGCGAGAATGATGTTGACATATTCCACGCCGATGATTTCGGCCATGATAAAGGCCGCGGCTCCCATGATGGGCGGTGCCAGCTGGCCGCCGGTGGAGGCGACGGCTTCGGTGCCGGCGGCCATGGGCGCCGGATAATCCAGGCGTTTCATCAGCGGGATGGTGAAATTTCCCGTAGTGGCGACATTGGCCACGGCGCTGCCGCTGACCATGCCGAAAAGCCCGGAGGCGATGGTGGCGATTTTGGCGCCGCCGCCGGGCGCCCGGCCGCCAAGGCGCATGGCCAGATCTATGAAAGTCTGCCCGCCGCCGGTATTCAACAGAATGCCACCGAACAGGGTGAAGGCGGCAATGATGGTGGCGGCCACGCCCATCAGCATGCCCCACACGCCCAGGTCCCCGAGAAACAGGGTTTCGGTAACAAAATATATGTCGAAGCCGCGATGACCCAGGCGGCCCGGGTATATATTCGCCCAAGAGGGCATAAGCCAAGATAATCAACGACGATGGTTGGAAACACATAGCCGATGGCCCTTCTGGCGATCTCGAGAATGACGACCGACAAGGCTAAGTGGTCATGACGATATCCCTGGGGTCTTGGCCATGGGCAGCGTGGTCATGATCAGGTCATAATTGTACGATGACATAGATGCAAGCGGTAAGCGACACGAGGGCCATCCCGGCGTCGATCGGCCATCCCCAGCCGGCCGCCATCTGGTTTTACCCTCCCAAAGCGGATAATAGAGGACGCCCAGACAGATCAGGATCGCTAAGAAGATGGCCCGCTGGATGATGCTTTCAAAGGGACCTGTCGCGCAGGTGTACAGAATAAACAGACTCAATATGGCGGACAGCAGCGTGATGCCTCGCTGCCTGAGATTGTGCAGGTTGCCGGCACTCATCGGAAGACTCCCAGATACATGGGTTCGATAATCAGATATGTTTAGTCCGCCAACCGGCCGGCGAACTCGATGCAAGTTGTCCCCGGTCAGTTCCCGAATGGAACGATGTCCGTTGAGACGCATTATTTCCCGATCAGCCGATCCGGAATACTGGCTCCCACCTCCTGGAAATATTTGATGGCCCCCGGGTGGAGTGGGGATGTGGCATACTTGAAGGTCATCTCCACGAAATCCGCTCCTTTTACGCTGGCCATGGCTGCTGGCTTGGACGGTTTTATCCTCACAAATCGGCTTTGACGATGTTGTAGGCGGTGGTCTTCATCCAAGTCGAGACCGGCGCTGCAGGCGACGGCAAATCCCCAGGTCGTATAGCTGCCGATCCCGGGTCCCGCCCGGCGGGCACTTCCACGATGGAGAGCTTCGGGCATCGCCGTTTGGACGCGATCAAGGCGGTCTGATCACTTGTCGAGCGAAAGGATTTCTGATGGGGGTAAAGGTCGAAATATCACGGGATGAGGCATCGATTTTCATGCCGGAACCGGATTTGACGTACCCTACGATATTGTTGTCTTTGACGGCGGTGACGATATCGGTCGTGGAACCCCTGACGTAATCGGGCGCGATGCCGAGCACCTTCGAAAACGGCTTCGAGTCGTTTTTTCGGTGGCGGAGCCCTTGAGCCCCGGATTGAATCGTTGTCCTTTGAGCCCGGCAAAATCGGTGATGCCGGAATCCTTTGCGGACGATGGCGTTCTGGGGGGCGATGACATACACCCACAGCAGCTTTCGACTTGACCGGTCGATCCTTGAAGTCCTGCCTTGCCGTAATAGGCCTGAGAAAGCACATTGGTGGTAACCAAGTCCGATATCAATCTGATTGCGGGCAAATCGGCGTAAATTGTCCACCGTGGCACCGGTTTCAACGACCGAGGTATCTACTCCCGGCACACTTTCTCATTGATCACCTGGGAGACCGCAACAAAATATCCATAGTGGCTGGACGAAGCCGATGTCGAGCCGATCAACATCTTCTTGTGCGGCGATTGATGTGCCCACGAACAGGGCACTGATGCAATGAAAACGCTAAAAATAACCTGATACGTAAATCCCGATTTGTTTTTTCATGATGCGCTCCTCCTTAGATTGTTTGTTAAACGGGTTCCCTGCGATCTAGACCAGCTGTCGGACGATTGCGTCAGGCCGGATCCGTCAGGGTCTGCAATGCGGTAAAAATCGAAAATTTTAATTTTCAGGGAGTGTAGCCCAGCAACCGTGATATTTGCCTTGCAGCCGCTGCAATGATTTTTGGGGCGTAATCCGGCAAACGTCGGCCCGATCCGGATGTCTGGCGGTTGTCCAGGCAATGTTGGTGGCGGCGAAGGCTTCTCCCGTATAATTGAAAATGGGAGCCGCCACCGCCCGCAGCCCCTTTTCGAACTCTTCGTCGTTTATGGCGATAACCGTTGGATCTGAATTTGTTCAAGCTCTTTGAGCAGCGCGGATTTGGAAACGATCGTTTTTTCAGTTCTTGATTATGAGCTTAATCGAGGAGAGGATTTGCTTCCAATCGGTCTTTCCGGCAGGATAAGCCAGGATGACTTTGCCCATGCTGGCGCAATAGAACCGGAAGCCGATCGCCGACATTGACGTTAACGTTCACCAGATAATCGGACATGATCCGCTCGACATAAAGGATTTCAGAGTTGCTGAGGATCGTGAGGTTGACGGTCTCTCCGGTTGTCGTCCCTTAATTGCTGTAAGAATCGGTAAGGCGGCATTGTCTGAGATTCATATTTTTCAGGGCTGATAAGCCGAGGGCGGCCAGCCGCGGACCGTATCGATATTTCTTGGTTGCGCGGGGAGAATTCGACGAAGACCGAGGGTGCGCAATGTTTTGAGCAGGCGGAAACAGGTGGTTTTTTTATAGCCGGTGATTTGAGCTGATTTCATCCAACGTCATCAAATGGCGACTTGGTATGGAGGCAATCGAGGAAGAACGAAGCACTTTCTCGATAGATTTGATGTGATCTTTGTCAGCCATGATTTTCCGATAAAAATTCCGCATAGTGGAATATTAATAAAAATAATTCTGCAATGTGGAATCCATTATCAATCAAAAATGAATTCGTCAAGAAAAATGAATTAGGTTCTGTAAATGATGGCCTATGTTTTCACTGGAGCGCTTGAATAATGTTGAAAAGTAGGAAATGGCAGTCGCTTGGCGTAGAGACTCCTCATCTTGCTGCGGCGGTTCGGGACGGGGAGGATGTGTTGGGGTGACGACGGTAAGATAGTGGGCGAAGAACTTGATATTATGGGTCTGGGCGGAGAGATGTAAATGTGCGGAGGCGCCGAGCTCCTCCCGGGAAGGGTTGCTTTACCCGCCTCAGGAGGGCGCCGACATCCTGCGCTCAAATGTAGGTCGGCGGTTTGGGAATTTACAGTTAACTGTCTATAATGGTTTATATCTTAAGCAGAAAGCAAATTGCCTCATTCCAGTTTGGTGGACGCTGTTTCCACTGGCGGCCACTGAGTTGGGAGCGTAGCGTCTATCAAATCGTCTATCCCGATAGCTGTCCGATGGCTTCCGCACACAAGTTGTCTGCCAACTTCGTCATCTCCGACGGGTGGGATTTTTAACACTGCGATTGCCAAAGCTAATCCGTCGATGGGTCATGTTTATCACCGGCTCATGCTGATCAAACTTTTAACGCCACACAAAATACGCAGGCTGCATCAAACTTAGCGTTCTATTTACAATCTCAGGAATATCGGACGGAATCGGATCGTTATGGTTGGGCGCTACTTTTGATGAGAGCGGTAGAGGGCGATCTGCCGCGAAATCGCCACCAGGGCATTGCCTTCATCCCAGATCTCCCCATCTTCCTCCAAAAGACCGCAGGTAATGAAACGGGTGCGGAAGATGCATTTCAGCCACTTGGAGGCCGGGAGGTTGCGAATGTTGACGGAGCACTCTATTGTCGGCACCCACGCCGCCATTCCCTGGGAAGTGAGTACCGCCGGCGGGAACGCATCCGCGGCTAACAGGATCGACGGCACGTCAAAGGGCCGGTCATCTTTGAATCTGATCCAGCCCTTGATTTCCGATCGGTCGGACAAGCGGCCTTCGAACCATCCGGCACAAGCTGGGTCCAGACGAATGTCCATCCGCCCATACAATGTGTAATCCGGCATCTCCGGCACGGCGATGCATTCCTCGAGGCTTCGAATATCGGGCGCCTTCGTTTGATAGCGCTCGAGAAGGCATTCATTTTTCTCATCCGTAAAGGTGCCGAAGGCGCGAATCCTCTCCTCTCCATTCTGTTCCAGTCGGGCTTCCAGTCGGTCGAACTGTCGCGACAGGGACATTCGTTCCACCGATACGATGGCGTCGCCTGGATGGCATCGATTCAGGAAGTTGGTCGTGACGATGGGGGCGGTTCTCATCCGGCTGGACTGCAACAATGCATTTGTTATCAAGGCCATCAGGTAGCCGCCGTTGGGTACGCCGTTGATGGACCAGTTGGTTGCAATGGAACCCGTGTAGCAATGGGCATTCGCCGATTCAACGGCGATATCCTGATCGAATTGATGCATGATGATCTTTCCAGACGTAAATCACTACCGCTTTCTTTACATTTTAGCGCGTCCCTGCTTATAAAATGGCTTAAGCAGGTGTTTTTTCATTTTCCTCCACCACACACAAAATTCCTTGGCCTTTCATGGCCGGACCGAAGCAGAGATTGTCGGATTTGCACCTGGCCGGGGCCGTGTCACCGGACTGCCAGCGTTTAATCAAACCCGGCTCGCGGATAAAGGGCCGGCACATGGAGATATAGTCCGCTGTTCCACCGGCGATGGTTTGCCGGGCGACATTCAGTGAGCGCATGCCCCCCACCAGGATTAAAGGCAAATCGATGGCCTTTTTATAGGCGGCCGCGGCTTCCTTGAAATAGGCTTCTTTGCCCTCCTTGTTGATGCCGGCGCGGCTGGGGGATAGTTTGCCGGAGGTCAGGGTGCCCCCGGAGAGCTCGATGGCATCGATCCCGGCATCGGCCAGGATTTTTGCGGCCGCAACGGAATCTTCAACCGTCAGACCGTTATCAATGCAGTCTTCACTGTTGATTTTAATCAATACCGGGTATGCCTTGCCGACAACTTCCCTGATGGCCTTCAATACTTCCAAATGAACCCTTGCCCGGTTTTCTAAGGAACCACCGTATTCGTCATTCCGCCGGTTGAATGCCGGCGACAGAAACTGACTGAGCAGATAGCCGTGGGCCGAATGAATTTGAACCCCGTCAAAACCGGCGGCCTTGGCGCGCCCCGCGGCATCGGCAAATGCTTGAACCAGCTGATGGATATCTTCTTTGGTCAGTTCATGGCGGGGGGAATCGGAAAGCCCTTCAAAATCGGAAACCACGTGCGGGGCCTGCCCGGTAATGGCCTTGGCGGCAAAATGGCCGGCATGGGCCAATTGGGCCACAATTTTCCCACCGGCCTGGTGAACCGCGTCGCACATCGATGTCAACCCCTCCACCAGTTCGTCCTTATAGATTCCCAATTGCCAGGGGCCGGCCTGGCCTTCGGGACTGACGTAGGCATGGCCGGTGATGATCAGTCCAACCTTGCCTTCGGCCAGCGCCACCAAGGTTTGCGTCAATTTAGGGGTAACCGCACCATCATCGGCGGCCATGCCTTCCCACGTGGCCGATCGCACAAACCGGTTGGCCAACCGCATACCGTTTATTTCTGTGGGTTCAAACAGGTTGCTCATTTTTAGTTCCTATCGGTTCAGGTTTGATAACCCCTCGGCAGCATCTGTCGAGGCGCAATAAGGGAAAGACCGGTGGCGTCATGCGTGTGTCATTAAACGTCTGCCACACATCAGATCCGAAGTCCCGTCTGTTCAGGAGCAATTGTCGGATTCAGGTTACCAGCGGGCCATTTCCACGAAAAGAGGCATATATGACATAAAACAAGCCAAAACGGTCATTTTTTGTTGTGGGAATAGTAAAAGATAACGCCCCGCCCGTCGCAAAAGATTCCCGGGAAAATACCGGCAATATAGGGGGCGAGGGGGACTGAATTTCGTTGAGTTGCATTGGGACAAACGCAAATTATGGCGTATCGCTTCTCGTCGGAAATAGACGCTATTGGCATTGGCCGCCCCTGAGTTGGGGGTGCAGCCTCTATCAAATCGTCTATCCGGGCGACGCTCCCTCAGGCCTCAATCCACTATAACCATCTCAATATGGGATCGGATTTACCAGGTGCCGTGATTCAGGCGGTGATCGCTGAACTTCATCTGCGTTTTGTTTGGTTCTGTCGTATGGCACGCTATCACAGGGTATAAACGCTTCCATTTTCTTGGGATCGTCTCAATTAAAGCGTGCCGGACGCAGGGTTATCCTCAATTAGGTCCTTTTTTTGCGAAGATTTAAACGGGTGGCCAAATTATGGAGATTGCTCCTATTCGTCCCTAATTCCCTGGCTGCCGCCGCCCAATTGCCACCATTTCTATCCAAGGCAACCTTGATGACTTGTCTTTGAAAGTTTTTTGTTGCCTCACGAAGCGTATACCCAGGCGGTTTTGGAATTGATGACGGCTGGGGGTCGAGCTGCGTATCGTCCCTGCCAGGGGAAAGATCACCGCCCAGATGCGCGGGACGAATGATGACCTGCTCTCCCGATACATATTCAGCCGATGCTTTAAGGATCGCCCTTGATACGATATTTTCCAATTCCCTGACATTCCCCGGCCAGGCGTAACTCTCCAATATCGCCATGGCGTGCGTCGTGATTCGAACAGGCCTGAGCCCCAATTGTTTTTGCGTGCGCTCGCAGAAAAAACCAGCCAATAACGGAATATCTGTCCTTCGCTCTCTCAAAGGCGGAACCTTGAGTGGGTAAACGTTTATCCGATGAAAAAGATCCTGCCTGAAATTGCCTTTCGCTACCTCTCTTTCAAGGTCCCTGTTCGTGGCTGTCAATAAACGCACATTGACCTTGATTGGATTTTCGGACCCTAAACGTTGGATTTCCCCCTCCTGTATGGCCCGGAGCAGCTTGGCCTGAATGGAAAGGGGCAGCTCACCTATTTCATCCAAAAACAGCGTGCCGCCATCCGCCACTTCAAATTTGCCTGGCCGATCTTTGCTCGCGCCGGTAAAGGCGCCTTTGGTGTGCCCGAAAAGCTCTGAATCCGCCAAAGTTTCCGGCATGGCGGCACAGTTCAAATACAACATGGGACCATCCTTGCGATTCGATCCGGTATGGATGGCCCGAACGACCAATTCTTTTCCGACACCCGTCTCGCCCGAAACCAGAACGGTAAAGTCCGAACCGGCGACAAGCTCGATTTCGCGACGCAATCGAACCACGGCCGGGCTGTTGCCGATGATCTGTTTTTCTTTGCCGATTTGAACATCGCGCATTAAATCCGCCGCAATTTGTCCCTGCCGCCTGGCACTTTCCTCCAACGCTTCCATCAAGTTGGCCGTTTGCATTTGGGCTCCGGCCAAAGCGCCTATCGTCTTTAGAAATTGCGGTTCAAGATGATCAAAACTGTGGGGGTCTTTTGCATCGGCGGTCAACACACCAATCAATTGATTATCCGCACGTAGAGGGCACCCCAAGCAGGCGTGAATGAGGTGAATCGCATCTGCATCCTCGCTCAATAGACCGTCAAACGGATCCGGCAGCTTTGTATCTGTTGGAAAAAGCACGGGCTCTTCGGCATTGCAGATGATGTCCAGCCGAGGATGATCGCTGATGGCAAACCGGCGTCCCATGGTGTCACGCTTAAGACCGACCGCTGCGATGGGTATCAGCACATCACCTTCAAGACGGAGCAGCGTTGCGGCGTTGTAGGGAATCACCCGGCCAATGGCGCGGAGAAACCGCTGGTAGCGGTCCTTGGCATTCAGGGCCGAGGTCAGATCGATGGCCATAGAAGTGATCGTTTCTAATTGTGTCATGGTTTTTATAAGTACAACATTGTTTATAAAATTACAACGTTTTATCGTTTGTAAATTTACAACGAATATTATAACCATCTGTAAATGCAATAATAATAATTTGGTATGCGGCTTGCTTTAGAATAAGGCAGATCCAATTCTGCAAAGGAGATACGAAATGAACCCAATCGAAGACTTAAAAACCGAACACGAGGCCGTCAAGATCACCTTGAGGATTTTGGATAGCATTTGCAACGAAGCTGAAAACAGCGGTGAAATGTCAAACCCTGATCATTTGAACCAATTAATCGAATTTTTCAGAACCTTTGTCGATAAGTGTCATCACGGAAAAGAGGAAGAGCTTCTCTTCCCGGCCTTAGAGGAAGTTGGTGTTAGCAGGGAAGGCGGTCCTATCGGTGTGATGCTCAAAGAACACCAGCAGGGACGCGATCTGGTAGCGAAAATGAATGCCGCTCTTGCCCAATATTCAGAAGGCAATCGGGGGGCGGTTTCTGATCTGATTCAACATGCCCGCGCCTACATCGTTCTGCTGACGCAGCACATTGATAAAGAGAACCATGTGCTGTTTCCGATGGCCGACCGGCATCTTTCCAGCGAGAAACAGGGGGAACTGTGGGAAGGTTTCGAAACCATAGAGAGAGAAAAAATTGGTGCCGGAAAACATGAGGCCTTCCACAGGATGATTGAATCTTTGGAGGACTTTTATCTACAGTGACGCATAGATGCTAAAATGATTCTGGTGCACATCAAATTGGAGAAATAATATTATAGCAAACCAAGGAAATCGAAATGCAAAAGAAACCCTAACCGGTCATCCCGATGAAAAGCGGAGGTACACCAATGCAAAGACAACAATCTGACACCGCGGACCTTTCCCCATGGTGGCGACGCAGTGTGCTGCTGGTTTTTATCGTCGGCATGATCGGTCTGATCTTCATGTCGGTGCAAGCCTATCGCTATGCACCGCCGATTCCGGATAGAGTGGTCGATTCAGAGGGCACGGTCGTCTTCGACCGAAATGATATCGAATCGGGTCAGGAGGTATTTCTAAAATACGGCTTGATGCAGAACGGTTCGATTTGGGGTCATGGCTCTTACCTGGGTCCGGATTTTGCCGCACAATACCTGCACGCCCTCTCACTGGAGACCGGCCAGGTGATCGCCCGGCAGGAATTTGGTGCCGATTGGTCGGCATTGAATGAATCCCAGCGCGCCCTGGTAGAAGCGCGGATCGCCATTTTGCTCAAAGAAAATCGTTACGATCCCGTAACCAAACAGTTGACCTTCCTTGATGCGGAGAAAGATTCTTTCAGGAACCAGCTTGCCGCCTGGACCGACTATTTCAAACACCCGATATCCAATTCCGGCCTTCCGGACAATTACATCCATGACCCCGAGGAAATTCGCCAGCTGACGGCGTTCTTTGCCTGGACGGCCTGGGCCAGTGTCGCCGACCGACCGGACAAGTCCTATTCCTATACCAACAACTTCCCCTACGATCCGATGGTCGGCAACCTGTTAACCAGCGATGCGGTACTCTGGAGCGCGTTGAGTGTCGTCATGCTGTTGGCTGGACTGGCTTCCGTGTTGTTTGTCTTCGGCAAGTTCGATTACCTGGGCTGGAAAGGCGGCCCCGAAGGCATTCATCCCCAGATGCTGCCCGGTGAAGCCACCGCAGGCCAGAAAGCAACCATCAAATATTTTCTCATTGTCGCGCTGCTTTTTCTGACGCAGGTCCTGATCGGAGGCGCCTTGGCCCACTATCGGGCCGACCCCGGAAATTTCTACGGCATCGATCTGGCCCAATACTTGCCCAGCAATATTCTGCGCACCTGGCACCTTCAACTGGCCATTTTCTGGATTGCCACCGCCTACGTGGCCGGCGGCCTGCTGCTGGCCTCCTCTTTAAACCCGAAAGAGCCGCGTGGGCATGCCGTTGGTGTCCATATGCTCTTCTGGGCCCTTGTCGTCTTGGTCGTCGGTAGCCTGTTGGGCGAACTGGCGGGCATTCATCAGCTATTTGGCCGCTTATGGTCCTGGTTTGGCCACCAGGGATGGGAGTTCCTCGAACTGGGGCGGTTCTGGCAAATCATCCTGGTGATCGGACTCAGCTTCTGGTTGGGGCTTCTTTACCGGGCGACCGCACCGGCTTTGCAAGACCCTGAACGTCGCGAAATTACCCTGCTGTTTCTGGGGGGGGCGGCGGCCATTCCATTTTTCTATCTGCCGGCGTTCTTTTTCGGCAGCACCTCCAACTTTACAGTGGTGGACATGTGGCGTTTCTGGATCATCCACCTGTGGGTGGAAGGTTTTTTTGAGCTGTTTGTAACCGTTCTGGTGGCGGTCACGTTCTATCAGTTGGGAGTTGTCAGGCGCATCAATGTGGTGCGTGTCATCTACATGGATGCCATCCTCTTTCTGGCCGGCGGCATCATCGGAACGGCGCATCACTGGTATTGGACCGGACAGGCCAACTTCACCATGGCGTTAGCTGCCATGTTTTCGGCCCTTGAAGTGGTGCCCCTCACTTTGCTTACGCTGGATGCGTGGGACTTTATCAAATTGACGGGGACCGGGAATGCGACCGGCGTGCCGAAAAAAACCATTCCCCATAAATGGGCCTTCTATTTTTTAATGGCCGTCGGATTCTGGAATTTCGTTGGTGCCGGCATATTCGGGTTTTTGATCAATATGCCCGTCGTCAGTTACTATGAAGCCGGTACGATATTGACACTCAACCACGGGCATGCCGCTCTGCTGGGGGCCTTTGGCATGCTGGCCATGGCGCTTCTGGTCTTGGGACTGCGCCACGTGCTGACCGATGAACAGTGGGTTCTCCCGGAAAAATTCGTCAAGCTCTCCTTCTGGGGCCTGAACATCGGATTGGCCCTGATGGTGATCACCAATTTATTCCCGGAAGGTATTTTGCAGGTCTGGGATGTGCTTGAAAATGGTTACTGGCATGCCCGCAGCCTGGAATTCATCGGCACGGACCGCATACGCATGCTTGAGTGGGTCAGCATGCCGTCGCACCTGATCCTGATCATACTGGGCGTTGTTCCGATGGTTGTTGCTTCGGGGTTAACATACTTGCGCTTGAAGCGGGCTTGATCATTACGGCTTTTTGGCGTGCGATGCGGTATCGTCGCTATAATGATAGTGCGCCGCTTAGCTATAGCGGCCGGAATAAAAGGAAAAGGAGGACACCATCATGCAAGCACGTGGTCCACTCATGATAGAGCATCGTCTCATTGAACGGATGCTTTCCGTAATTCGAAATGCCCTTTCCGAAATCGAAGCAAGGCACAAGGTAGATCCCGTGTTCGTTGATACCGCAGTTGATTTCATCCGGGTGTATGCCGACCGAACCCACCACGGGAAGGAGGAAGACATCCTCTTTCGCGAATTGAAAAATAAGCAGCTGACAGCAGAAGACCGCAAAACTATGGAAGAACTATTGGAAGAGCATGTATTCGGCCGCCAGACAACCAAAGCACTGGTCGAAGCCAACACCCGATACCGGAATGGCGATCAGAGCGCCCTAAACGATATCACCGCGAACCTTCAAACCCTTACCGAGTTCTATCCCAAACATATCGAGAAAGAAGATAAAGTGTTTTTCCCTTCTTCCAGAAACTATTTTACGGATGACGAGGATCAGGCCATGCTGACGGCGTTCCGGGAATTTGATCGAAATATGATTCATGAAAAATACGAATCGTTGGTCGATCAATTTGAAGGGGAAACCGCATATTTTTGACTTAGATCAAATACTTTATTTTCAAATCGATCTACCGATGAACACAAACTACCATTTCGTTCTCAACGGATCGCGACATTTCCATCGGCGCTTGTAAAATCATTCTGTTTTCTCGCATTGATGGTCACGGCAATCTTGTCCTGGGTCCATTGAATATCCAGCAACCGCTGGATCTGCACGAATTTCTTTCACCTCAACCGGGAGGTGTCTCATATGTCAAAATCGCCCCTACTTTCCAAGCTCCGATTCCTTCGCCCAACAGGTCAAAGGCATGGATGCACAGAGGAGAAATCCCCGGACCAGTGGACGGAATTGCGCTGTGGCCAGAGGGAGTGGGAAGATCTGTATCGCCGCCGCTGGCAGTACGACAAGAAGGTGCGATCCACCCACGGGGTCAACTGCACCGGGTCCTGTTCCTGGGATGTCTATGTCAAGGACGGTATCCTGGTGTGGGAGACCCAGGCCACGGACTACCCGGCCTGCGGCGAAGGGTATCCCAACCACGAACCCCGCGGGTGTCCGCGCGGGGCGACCTACTCATGGTACACGTACAGTCCGGTGCGGATTGAAATACCCCCTGATCCGATCCAGTTTGATGGAAATGTGGCGTGAGGCGCTGGAGCGCACAACGATCCGGTCGCCGCCTGGGAGAGTATCGTCAACGATGACGAAAAACGCCGCCGGTTTCACCGGGAGCGCGGCAAGGGCGGTTTTGTCAGGGCCACCTGGGATCAGGCCGCCACGACTGATCGCGGCCGGGTTGATCCACACCATTAAAAAATACGGCCCGGACCGCATTTTCGGCTTTTCCCCGATTCCGGCCATGTCCATGGTCTGCTATGCCTCGGGATCGCGTTTCCTGTCGCTGATCGGCGCTTCCATGATCAGCTTCTACGACTGGTATTGTGACCTGCCGCCGGCCTCGCCCCAGATCTGGGGTGAGCAGACCGATGTGCCTGAGAGCGCCGACTGGTACGAGTCGAGCTATTTCATCGTATGGGGCACCAACCTGCCCATGACGCGCACCCCCGATGCGCATTTTTACACCGAGGCCCGCTATCGGGGCGCCCGGGTGGCGGCGGTGGCCCCTGATTACGCCGAGTATGTCAAGTTCGCCGATACCTGGCTGCCGGCCAAGGCCGGCACCGATGCGGCCCTGGCCATGGCCATGACCCACGTCATCGTCAAGGAGTTCTACGTTGACCGCCAGGTGCCCTATTTTATGGGACTATGCCAAGCAGTACACCGATTTGCCCTTCGTGGTGGTGCTCGAAGACCACGACGACACCCATACGCCGGGCCGGTTCCTGCGTGCCGCGGACCTTCGTGCCGAAGTCAACAATGCCCAGTGGAAAACCGTGGTGGTCGATGCGGTCAGCGGAGATTTCCAGATTCCCAACGGCAGCATCGGGTTTCGCTGGAGCGAAGAAGGGCGCTGGAATCTGAAGATGGAGGAGGAGGGCCGGCCCATCGATCCCCTGCTCAGCTTTGCCGATCAGAACGACGGCTGGCAGGAGGTGTCCTTCCCCGTATTTGAAGCTGTCGGCAGCGGCATCAAAAAGGGCCGGGTACCTTACAAAACCATTGCCACCGCTGCAGGTGAACGCCGGGTGACAACGGTTTTCGACCTGATGAGCGCCCAATTGGGGGTTTTGCCCAAGCATGCTCCAGCGGCACTTGGGGACACTTTTCCCGACTACCCAACGGATTACAGCGATCCGAAACCTTACACACCCGCCTGGCAGGAGGCCATCACCGGCGTGCCGGCGGCCGATGCCATCCGGGTGGCGCGCGAGTTCGCCGACAATGCCGAAAAGACCCGCGGCAAATCCATGATTTTTTTAGGGGCCGGCACCAACCACTGGTATCACAGCGACATGATCTACCGTACCATCATCAACCTGACCACCTTGTGCGGCTGCCAGGGCGTCAACGGCGGCGGCTGGGCGCACTATGTGGGGCAGGAGAAGGTGCGGCCCCAGGCGGCCTGGTCCCAGGTGGCCTTCGGTCTGGATTGGCGAAGACCGCCGCGGCTGCAAAACGGCACCTCATTTTACTATTTCGCCAGCGACCAGTGGCGCTACGATGGCCTGCGTCCCGGAAGTGTTCTTTCCCCCCTTGCCGACCGCCCCTCGTTGCAGCACATGGCCGATTACAACGTGATTGCGGCCCGCCTGGGATGGCTGCCCTCCTATCCGCAGTTCGACCGGAACCCCATCGAACTGGTGCGCGAGGCGATGGCCAACGGGGCTGCCTCGGACGAGGAGATCGTGGCCTTTGCGGTCGATAAACTTAATAAAGGGCGAGTTGCACTTTGCGGTGGAAGATCCGGACAACCCGGCCAATTTTCCAAGGATGCTGTTCCTGTGGCGGGCCAACCTGCTGGGAGCCAGCGGCAAGGGGCATGAATATTTTCTCAAACACCTGCTGGGCGTGGACAGCGCCGTCCTTAACACGGACAGCGACCTGCGTCCCGAAGAAATCCAGTGGCGCGATCCGGCCCCGGAAGGCAAGCTGGACCTGCTGGTGACGCTGGAACTGCGCATGTCCACCAGCGCCATGTATGCCGATATCGCCCTGCCGGCCGCGGGTTGGTACGAGATGCATGACCTGAATACCACCGACATGCACCCCTTCATCCACCCCTTCAATCCAGCCATCGATCCGCCCTGGGAAACCCGCACCAACTGGGAGCAGTTTAAAACCATCGCCGCGAAGTTTTCGGAGATGGCCGCTGAACATCTCGGTGAGGTCAAGGACTTGGTGGCCACGCCCCTGATGCACGACAGCCCCGGGGAAATCGCCCAGCCGGACGTCAGGGACTGGCGCAAAGGCGAATGCGAACCGCAACCGGGCCGGACCATGCCCAACCTGGCAGTGGTGACCCGCGACTACCCGGAGGTCTATCGCATGATGACCGCCCTGGGGCCGCTGGCCGCTTCGGTGGGGGTCGGTTCCAAGGGCATCATATGGAAGGCCGAAGAAGAAGTCGAAGCCCTGAAAGCCTCCCTTGGCAGGGTGACCGAGGCAGGCACCGGCCAGGGGCAGCCGGTGATGCAAACCGCCAAGCAGGCGGCCGAAACCATCCTGATGCTGGCGCCCGAGACCAATGGCGAGACCGCGGTCAAAGCCTGGGTGGGAGTGGAAAAACGCACCGGTCTGTCACTGCAGCACCTGAGCCGGCGCCGTCAGGGCGAGCGTTTCAAATTCGATGACCTGACCGTCCAGCCGCGTAAAATCATCACCTCGCCGATCTGGAGCGGCATCGAATCCGAGGAGCGGCGCTATTCGCCCTTTGTGATCAACATCGAAGAAAAGATCCCGTTTCGGACGCTCACGGGCCGGGCCCAGTTTTACCAGGACCATCCCTGGATGCTGGATTTTGGCGAACACCTGCCTCTCTATCGGCCGCCGCTCGATATGCTGAACGACGCCTCCATCCAGGTGCGCCGTGAGCCGGACCGGGAGATCGAATTGGGCTACCTGACGCCCCATTCCAAATGGTCCATTCACAGCACCTATTCGGACACCCTGACCATGCTGACGCTCTTCCGCGGCGGCGAGGCGATCTGGATCAACGACGAAGACGCCCGGAAAATTGCCATCAAGGACAACGATTGGCTGGAATGCTTCAATGCCAACGGGGTGGTCATGGCCAAGGCCGTGGTCAGCCCGCGCATTCCGCCGGGCAAGGCGTTCATGTACCACGCCCAGGAACGCCTGATCAACACGCCGGGATCGCCCTTATCCGGGCAAAGGGGCGGCACTCACAACAGTGTCACCCGCATCATCGTCAAGCCCACCCACATGATCGGCGGGTATGCGCAGCTCAGCTATGGATTCAACTATTACGGCCCCATCGGGTCCCAGCGCGACGAGACGATTATCGTGCGCAAAGCCGGGGAGGTGGACTGGTATGAAGATTAAAGCCCAATACGCCATGGTGTTGAACCTGGACAAATGCATCGGCTGCCACACCTGCAGCATTCCCTGCAAGAACGTGTGGACCAACCGCGAGGGCGCCGAATACATGTGGTTCAACAACGTCGAATGCAAACCCGGTATCGGCTATCCCAAAAAATGGGAAAATCAGGAGATCCACAAGGGCGGTTGGCACCTCAATGGCAACACGCTGCAACTCAAAGCCGGGGGCCGCGTCCACAAAGGCCTCAACATCTTTCACAATCCGGACCTGCCGGTCATCGACGACTATTACGAGCCCTGGAATTACGACTATGTGCGGCTGATCGAGAGCCCCAAACGCAAGCACCAGCCTTCCGTGCGCCCCCATTCCCGCCTGACCGGTAAACCGATCACCCTCAAGTGGGGTCCCAACTGGGAGGACGATCTGGCCGGCCTGGGCGAAACCGGCGGGGGAGACGCCAATTTTAAAAATCTCGAAATTGCGACCTATCTGCAGTTCCGCCATGTGTTCATGTTCTGGCTGCCGCGCTTGTGTGAACACTGCCTCAACCCGGCCTGCGTGGCCTCCTGCCCGTCCGGCGCTCTTTACAAACGCGAGGAGGACGGCATCGTGCTGGTGGACCAGGAACGCTGCCGTGGATGGCGCTACTGCGTGTCGGGCTGCCCGTACAAGAAAGTCTATTTCAACTGGAAGACCGGGCGCGCGGAAAAGTGCATCTTCTGCTATCCGCGCATCGAGGCCGGACTGACTACCCTGTGCGCCCACAGTTGCGTGGGTCGCATCCGCTACGTGGGGGTGTTGCTCTACGATGTGGATCGCATTGCCGAAGCGGCCGCCGCACCATCCGACCAGGCCGTCTATCCGGCGCACCTGGAGATCCTGCTCGATCCCAACGATCCCGATATCGAGCGCAGCGCCGCCGACCAGGGAATCGCACCGAACATGCTGGCGGCCGCCAAAAAATCACCGGTCTATGCCCTGATCAAGGACTGGCGCCTGGCCCTGCCGCTGCACCCCGAATTCCGCACCCTGCCCATGGTCTGGTATGTGCCGCCCTTGAGTCCGGTCAGCCGTCAGGTAGAACCATCCCAGGAACCGGATATCATCGACCGTATGCGGATTCCCATCACCTATCTGGCCAACCTGCTCACCGCTGGTGACGAAGCCCCCGTCCGGACGGCCCTCAAACGCCTCTCGGCCGTTCGTCACTACATGCGGACCCAACGGGTGGAAAAGCGATCCGACACAGGGTTGCTCGATGCGGTGGGACTCGACGCAGAAACGGTTGAAAGGATCTACCGTCTGCTGGCGCTGGCGCGGTTGGAGGAGCGTTTCGTTTTGCCGACCAAGCCCGTTGTTCAGGATGAAGAAATTTACGCCCGGCAGGGATGCTGCGGCTTTGGCGAAGCCCTTTGAGCGGGAATGCAAAGGAAGACCACAAAATGATCGATCACCACACCGATGCACTGCAAGTGCTGTCCGTGTTGCTTCACTATCCCGACCAGGACCTGTTAAACGGCCTGGACGAGATTGAATCGTTTGTCGCCCATTTACCGCTGTCCGAAACGAAACCGGCCATCCAGGCGTTTATCAATGATCTTAAGACCCAGCCGCTCATCGGCGTTCAGGAAAGATACACGGCCGTGTTCGACATGGATCCGGCAACGACCCTGAACATCACCTACCACGCGTTTGGCGACAATGAAAAACGGGCCGCGGCGCTGGCATATTTGCAGCACAACTACGAACAGGCCGGGTGGACACGCGTCACCGGCGAGTTGCCGGATTATCTGCCCCTGATGCTCGAGTTCCTCTCGGTCTGTGCGGATCCGAGGCATGCGCAGCCGGTCTGGCAGTGCCTGCAAACCATGCCGCCGCTGATTGCCCGTCTGGAAGAAAAGGCGCCGATCTATGCCGCCTTGTTGCAACCGATTGCCACCATGGCCATTGAACGATGCTTGGCGGTTAACGGCTGCGACCAACCGCCCGAAGCCAATGCGTCGTAGCACGCAGGAGGAGACCCATGGACCTATCTTATACGCTTGTGTTCACTGTCTTTCCCTATCTGTGCCTCACCACCTTTGGGGTGGGCCACAGCTACCGCTACGTCACCGACCGGTACCGATGGAACGCCCGCTCCAGCGAATTCCTGGAAAAAAAAGCCCTCTTTCCGGGAGCGGTTCTATTTCACTGGGGCATCGTGTTCACTTTTCTGGGCCATGCCGGCGGCTTGCTGATTCCACAACGGTTTCTTGATTTTTTCGGCATTGACAGCCAGGTCCATCTGACGATCGCATACTGGAGTGGCTTGGTGGTGGGCATTGCCGCCTTTTTAGGGCTATTGCTCTTGCTGCTGCGTCGTATCAACAACGACCGCGTTAAAGCGGCCGGCACCGCCAACGATCTGGTCACGATCAGCGGGCTGGTGATCGTTGTCGGGCTAGGGCTCTACAATGTCATATTCGGCCATTTCAACGTTCTCGATACGGTGGCGCCCTGGATCCGGGGGATTGTCACATTCACGCCCGATGCCATGCTGATGAAAGAGGTCCCTCTTAGCTACAAAATTCATGTGATCGCCGCCTGGACCCTGCTGGGTTTTTCGCCTTTCAGCCGCCTGGTGCACATCTGGAGTGCACCTGTTTTCTATTTTTTCAGGAGCCCAATCCTGTTCCGGCGCCGCGCAGGGCAATCATGAAAGTGTTTTAGCAAGGAACGGTTCATGCGAACGTTGGTCAACAAACTTGAAAACCTCAATCCGGCTTATTTCGCTTTGGTGATGTCCACAGGCATTATCTCAATTGCCGCCCATTATCAGGGACTGGATCTGATCGCCACCATCCTTTTCAGATTCAATGTGGCCGCTTATGTCATCTTATGGATCATGTATATCGCGCGGATGATATTCTTCACGCGGCGTTTTCGCGACGACTTTCGTGACCACACTCTGGGCATGGGCTTCTTCACGTCCGTGGCCGCTTCCGGTGTTTTGGGCAGTCAGACCCTCTTGCTTACCGGCCGCTTAACATTCGCGATTGTTTTGTGGTGTGTCACCCTTGCTTTGTGGATCGGTTTGATTTACGGGCTGTTCACCGGCCTGATCACCAAGGAGACCAAGCCCACGATTGCCGAGGGTATCAACGGTGGCTGGCTGCTGGCCATTGTGGCCACCCAGGCCGTTACTGTGTTGAGCACGGCCATCGCGCCTCTATTACAATCTTACCGTGAACCGTTGCTGTTTTTGGCCTTTATTACCTGGCTGTTCGGCGGCATGCTCTATATCTGGATTATTGCACTTATTTTCTACCGCTATCTGTTTTTTCATTTTTCCCCCCAAGACCTGACCCCACCCTATTGGATCAACATGGGTGCCGTGGCCATCACCACCTTGGGCGGCACCGGGCTGATCGCCAATGCAGCGGCTTCACCTTTTTTGATGGAACTGACACCCTTTCTAAAAGGGTTCACCTTTTTCTTTTGGGCCACGGCGACATGGTGGATTCCAATGCTTGTCATTCTGGGCGTATGGCGTCACGGATACCGCCGCTTTCCTTTGCGATACAGCCCGCTGTTTTGGGGCGCGGTCTTTCCCCTGGGCATGTACACGGCCTGCACCCACCGCCTGGCTGAAGTGACTGCCGCCCCGCTGATTGCCGCCATTCCCAAGGTATTCATTTATGTGGCCATGGCGGCCTGGGCCGTTACCTTCGCCGGAATGGTGCACAGCATCGTGGCAGATTTGCGCAGCGCAAAGGTGCCGACCTGACAGAGGGCTTGTAATAGCTGCGACTGGTTTCTGGAGAAAACCCGCAGGTTTCCGGCGAATTAAGAGAAACAAAGAAATTTCAACATAATGGTTCGGGAAGATAAATAAATGGAGACAGTGTGCGGCCGACCCCTGACAGAATGCCTGAAAACGATCGAAAATTTCCATGGCTGGAAAGCGCCCGGGCTCGTCCTGGGCCTTTTCATGGTGGACCTTGCGCAGGAATTGCTCGGTACACAAACGGAGGCGGATGCCATCGTCGAAACACATTTTTGTCTGCCGGATGCCATTCAGCTTTTCACACCGTGCACGGTCGGCAACGGCTGGATGAAAATTCTGGACTGGGACAAGTTTGCCTTGAGCCTCTATGATCGAAGGACGAAACATGGCTATCGGGTATGGGTTGACCTGGAAAAGATGCGGCCATACCCTAAATTGTTCAAATGGTATATGCGCCTGATACCCAAAAAAGAGTTGCCGCTCGATGTCCTGCTTGGAATTATTTTAAAGGCGGGGCGGCATGTCCTGTCATCGCAGGCCATTACCATGACCCAGTATTACGACCGTGTAAAGAAGACGGATATCAATGTATGTCCGGTCTGCAACGAAGCTTTTACGGCGACCCAGGGCTCGATCTGCCGGGCCTGTCAAGGGAATGGCTACTACGAAGGCCATCGCGTCAAGGCGGTTGGTAAATAGGGATTATCGCGGGGGCAAGACCAGATGCTCAAAACCGTTAAGCTTAAGGATGCGGTCGGGCTTGTGCTGGCCCATGACGTGACCGAAATCCGCCAAGGGGAATTCAAAGGCCCGGCGTTCAGGAAAGGCCACCGCGTCCGACATGAAGATCTGTGCCATCTGCAACGTTTGGGCAAGGAACACCTTTTCGTCTTGACGCTGGAGGAGGGCTACCTCCACGAGAATGATGCCGCTATTGCCATGGCCAGGGCCTTTTGCGGCCCCAACGTGGGTTGGGAGGGCGAACCCCGGGAAGGGAAGTTGAATTTGGTGGCCCTGGTGGATGGATTGTTGAAGGTCCAAGTGGGCGGATTGACGGAAATCAACATGCTCGGCGATGTCATGTGCGCCACACGGCATACGAATACCCTTGTCAAGAAAGGTGAGGTGGTGGCCGGAACCCGCGCCATCCCCCTGGTCATCAAAGCCGCCGATGTCGAGGCTGCCGTTGCCAAAGCGAAGACTTGCGGGGGCGTGCTGGCAGTCAAACCACTAAGGCGCGCCCGGGTCGGTCTCGTGATAACAGGAAACGAGGTCTTCACCCACCTGATTGAAGATCGCTTCGAGGACATTTTGCGGCAAAAAACCCTTCGCTTGGGCTCGAAGGTGATGGGGGTGGCCTTTGCACCGGACAACCCCGAGACGATCGCTTCGGAGGTACGCCGTTTGATTGAAGCAGGTGCCGATCTCATTCTGACAACGGGAGGCATGTCCGTGGACCCGGACGATGTCACGCGCCAGGGAATCCAGCAGGCCGGCGGAGATTGCCACTTCTATGGCGCCCCCGTGCTGCCGGGAGCGATGTTCATGACTGCTGAAATCCAGGGCGTCCCTGTGATTGGTATCCCGGCCTGCGGGCTGTACCATGAAACAACACTGCTCGATCTGGTTCTTCCGCGTATCCTTGCCGGCGAACGACTGACCCGCCTGGATATCGCCGGGATGGGGCACGGCGGACTTTGTCTGAATTGTAATGAATGTCGTTTTCCAGCTTGTCCATTCGGAAAGACGGCGGAATTGCGCAAATGAATCTTTGGTATGGGAAAAATCTCGGCGATGCAATGTTGGCGTGGGAGCACTTAGACCGCATCCAAGACCTGTATGCGTCGATCTATGGTAAGACCAACCGACGCTCGAACGTGGCGGTATTCTATCGACACGAATCCGAAGGCCGTCTTCATTGCGAGGTTTGGGCATACATTTCTCCGGCCGCAGTTGAGTTGGCAAGGGCGGTCGCAGCCGAACCGTGCAAGCAGCCATCCATAGACAGCCTGGATCTGTTGGTTGGACCGGAAGCGTGCTGGACCGTCCTTTTTCCAGAATATCGTAATCAACGTCATGGTAGTTCTCCAAAAGTTAGGTAAGTCAAGACCGGCAAGATCTGTTCTCTCCGACCTCACCGAGGCACGAGCCCGATGCAACGCCATCTATCATTATTGGACGCCCTCCAGAAATCCGATGTATTCAAGGGCATGACGGAAATGCAATATGAAGAGGTCCTCAGCCTTGGACATCGAAAAACCATTGGACCGCCATCCGCATTTGTTGCGAACGTTTATCGACTTAAAACTGATGTGTGCGGGTTGTCCCGCCGATTTGTTTCACAACCTGGCGGACGTCGCCAAGGAATATGGTCCCGATAAGCGCGCATTTCTGGCCGACCTCCAAAAGGCGATCGGGTCGGCTGGCGGGCATCACCATCACGGCAATGGTTCCAAAGCGTAAACAACGAAAGAAAGATCTAATGAATCCTCGAATCCCCGGCAACCTGCTCACCACGGCCATGGCGGTGATGCCGCACACGGACGTGGAAAGGGCGCTTGAAGCGGCGCTCGGCCTGGATGTCCCCTTTTGGCCGCAGCTCCCCAATTACAGCTATTACGAAGACATGTACGTGCAGGCGGCCGAGCACTTTCCCGGCATCGTTCTGGACCTGGAGAAGCGCACGCTACGCTTTTCCATGGAAAAGTTTGCCGATGAACTGGAAGAGGCCCTGCTGCACTTGGAGAATCCCGACTACTTTGACATCAGTGAGACCTATTCCGCCGTTTACCACCGCTTTTTGGCTCTTGACCTGAGCGACAGGCCGGCTATTCGGGGGCAACTGGAAGGCCCCATCAGTTTCGGATTCAACGTGCTCGATCAAGATGAACGCCCGATTCTTTTCGACGACACGATCAGACCGTTCATGCTGGATTTCATGGCGCGTCGATTGAATGTGCAGTTGGCCAAGCTCAAAGAACGCAATCGCAACGCCTTCATGTTTGTCGATGAACCGGGATTGCAATTCCTGTTCTCAGCCATGGCCGGCTACGGCGATCAAAAAGCCAAAGGGGATTTGGATCAATTTTTCGCACAAGTCGATAGGCCGCGCGGTATTCACCTGTGCGGCAATCCCGATTGGGACTTTTTGTTGAACCTCGATTTGGACGTCCTTTCCCTGGATGTGTACACCAATGCGGAGATCTTTGCTTCTTATGCCGCTTCCATAGGGAAATTTTTGACTCGGGGAGGTGTTATCGTATGGGGACTCGTCCCCACCGGTTTCGAAGCGTTTGAAGGGGAAGACATGCACACCATGATTCGGCGGCTCGAAAAGGTGTGGCAGGTTCTATGGTCCAAGGGAATTGACAAGGGCCAGATGATTGCCCAAAGCATGCTGTCGCCGGCCACGTGCTGTCTGGTCAATCCTGATAAGGAGCGTACCGTAGAGCGTGCTTTTGCGTCCGTGAAGCAGCTATCTGACGAATTGCGTGAAAAATACCTTTAGGTGTGGTGTCACAATATCAAAGGTCGCAGAAGGTCGAGTTGAGTTTCGATGAAAGGTGGTCGAGCAGCCAATGCATTAGACGCACTTCCCAGTACAAGTTCGCCAATGGTAGATTTGGTAAGGTAGTTCATGAATGGTCGGGGCGGAGGGATTTGAACCCCCGACATCCTGCTCTCAAATTAAGGTCGGCAATTTGGGGAAATTCTATTAAACAACCGTAATTGTTGGCATTTTAAATAGTTGGCAAATCAGCCCATTTCCGTTTGGTAGACGCTATTTGCATTGGCGGCCCCTGAGTTGGGGTCGTAGCGTCTATCAAATCGTCTATCCGTGCAGCTCCCCGCAGGCTTCAATCCACAATAACTATCTGTCTGTTTAGTCATCTCGGACAAGTGTCGTAATAGAGCGGGGATAGCCGATGCCTACCCCATCGATTGGGTGTGACTGGCATATTGGCAAGCGATATGCAACGGCTACGGTCACCAGGTTGACTGAACAACATGATTGGCGTTGACACACTATCACCCTGGACGAAGCAACCGGAGTTGAAAAGCCTAAAGACGAGTCAACCCCGGTTCACCTCTTTTTGTTAGCGGGTCAATGCCGTGACTCAACGAACCAATTCAATCTCACCCGGACGCCAGGTTTTTTGGATCCAGGGCTCCAACGGGCCATACATGCGCAGGATGGTGAACCAACTCTTACCCGGCACCGTTTGCAGCCAGTTGCCTTCTTTGCCTTTCGGCGCCTTCGGGGCGAAATAGAGGTCGTAGGAACCGTCAGCATTCTTTTCGAAGCCCTTGTCCTGACTGCCAAGGGTCGGGAACGGTTGATCCGTCTGCAGCAGCGAGCGGGTCTGGGTGTCATAAATAGTGACCGCCCAGAAATTGTTTACGGGCACTTGGGGAGGCAGGTGTAGCTTGTAGGTTTTGGAGCCGTCGAACGCCTTCTTGTTGGCGTCCAGGTAGGCAATGCCGTAATCGGAGCCGGCTCCCGCTCGCGTCATCGCCATGGCCGGGGTGACGCCGGTGGCGTTGTAATAGAACAACACCCGCGCATCCAGATTCATCGCGCCATCAGCAGTGAACGAAGTGTTCTTGTTGGCATAACCCATGGTCCAGGCACTGTGGGTGTCGGGATAGATTTCCACGCCGCTGATGCGCGGCTGGTAGGTGATGGCGCGCGCGGTGGCGGCCCCGATGGTCGCGGCCTCAGCCAGCAGCTTCTGCATGCGTGCATCGGGTTTGAACGGCTGGCCCTTGACGATACCGATTGCAGCCAGGGTGCCACGCACCTCCGGTCCGATCGCATCGATCGGCTCTTCCTGCACGACCTGGTTGAGACTTTCGTAAAAGCCCAGATCTCGGGTCACGATCGTGTTGTAGCTTTTGCCGGAGAAATCGACGAACTCCGTGGCGGGCGGATTGCCGACCTTGGACAGCGGATAAATCTTGAGTCCGGATTTGATGTTCTTGACGGCTGGCGCCAGGCCTTTGGCGATCGAGCCACGCAGGAACATCAGGTTATGGTAGGTGGGCATCTTGACGACGAAATAACCCTCGGGCACTGCGCCCGTGTAACCCGGAGGCAACAGCAGATACTTACCGCCTTTGCCTTTGTCCGGGCCGGGCAGACCCATGTTTTCGATATAACGGAACCAGGCGTCGTCGAGAAAGCCGAGCATGCCCGGCGGCAATTCGACCACCAGTGCACCGTCGACTTTCAGGTCGAGGTAGGTCAGCGCATACAAGGTTGACGTATTACCGGTCAGGTACAGGGATTCCGGCTTGAGCAGTTGCTCGGTGATGCTGACCTTGTTCGATGTTGCGCCGATGCCGGCATTGCCCTTGCGCATGGCATACAGCGATGCGGCACCCTGATTGTCGAGATACACCTCGACTGCGCGCATGCGGTCGAGGTTGTCATAGACCGTGTCGATGGTGGCGTCGGTGGGAACCCCGTCGAAGAACTTCAACTCGCCAATCGGCGTGTCGACCCTGTCAGGAATCGAAATCGATTCCAGCTCGGACCTGCTGACTTCGGCGAAGGCGGTGTGTGATAGCGGCAGCATGATTAGAGCCGCAACAACGCCAAAACACAGGGGACGCAGTTTCATGATGGGATGTTCCTCTTCGATGGGCGATGAAGAGGTCGCTTCTGGCGACCCCTTGCATGCGTCGTGGTTACTGTTGTGTTCTTGTCACTTCGGGCAGTCGCTTGATTAGTCGGCGACCACAATACCTGGTGGCTGCCAAGTACCTTTACCGGCTGGCAGAATCGACAGCGCGTCGGTGGCTGGCTTCGGCCAGTACAGGCGCATGACCAGATAGGCCGTGTCATTCGGCGCCGGTAGCCAGTTGGCTTCCATAGCCTTGCCCGGCGAATCCTTCTGGATGTAGATCGTCACGGAGCCGTCGGCATTCTTTTTCATGTCGGGCACCATTGCGGTGTTGACCAGGTAGCGATTGATCGGATTCTTGATAAGTAACTGCGACTTGCCGTCGTACATGGTCACCGACCAGAACGAGTTCACCGGCGGCATTTGGCCAGCGGCAAAGGTGATCGTGTAATTGTGCTTGCTGGTATCGACGGCCTGGCCGTTGGCATCCACACGGGTTAGCGGATACATGGCCTCGGCGGCATCGTTGCCGTAGATGCCCGCCTTGGCGGTGGCTGCGCGCATGACCCAGTCGCCGTTGTAGTGAGCCCTGTCGCCCGGCAACGAGCCGACCTGCCAGCCATTGATGTCAGTCATGCCGGAGGCCAGATACGTGGCCACCTTCTCGGCACCGGCTTCCATCGCCTCGACCATGGCTTGCTGGCGTTCGGGTGAAAGATTCTTCATATCGAATATCTTGCCGGGGCCGACACCGATATCGGCCAACTTGGCGCGAATGTCCCGGTCTTCGTCGGCCACCGGAATGTATTCAAGCGCAGCGCCGAGATAGGTCCAGAAGTTCGCTTTGATACCGGCGGTGGTGGCTGGCAGGAAATCGAGATCCGGAGCCGCGGCCGGTGCCGGGTGGCCCAGGAATGCCGACAGTGGCTCGGCCTTGTACTGGGCCTGGATTTTCTCCACGTTGGGCATGTCTGCGGGATTAATGAGCTGGGTGCGGTACGCCGCAAAGCTGAACGGCGTGAGTGACTGGAATACCTTGTCGATGCCTGCCGGCTTCTCGCCCTTCCAGTCGGGGCCGACGACCATGTATTTGCCCGCTTCTGTGCCGGTGGCACGGCTGCCGATATAGCCGTAGTTATAGGTGTGGGCATCGGCCAACATCACCGAATAATAACGGCCTTTGGGCACCGCCGGTACCGAGAGCACCATGGGTTCGGCACGCAGATCCAGCCACAGGAAGGAATACGGCGTGTCGCTGTTGGCGGTCACCACTGCGGTGTCCTTGTAGGTGAACACGCGCGCGAGGTTCTTGATGTGGTTGAACGGCGCCTTGAACTGACTCGAATTCGGGTCAACCGCATATTCGTTCATAATTGCGTAGTTCATCACCAGCGGCAGGCCGTAGATGAAGCCCTCCTCGGCGATGGATTTGAACTGCACGGTAGTAAGCGTGTCCATCGGCGTCGCGGCAGCGACAGCCGGTTTGCCGTCGGCCAACAGCAGGCCAAATGTCAACACGCCAGCGATGGCCAATCTGATGGCGGAACCGGAAAACTTGTTCAACGTGATTTCTCCTGTTTTATGAGTTGGTCCGTGCTGCCCCGGATGGCTCTTGATCCGGAACAGCGCAGACTGTTGACCTATCCCTTTTTATCCGCAGACACGCACGGCTCGGTTCTATGGCAATCTATAAATGCGAGTTACTTGACCAACTCGATCTCGCTCGGTCGCCAGGTCTTGTTGATCCATGGCTCCAGCGGCCCGTACATGCGCAGGATGACGAACCAGCTTTTGTCCCGGTTGGTCTGCAGCCAGTTGCCTTCTTTGCCTTTGGGGGCTTCCGGCGCGAAATAGACGTCGTAAGAGCCATCGGCGTTCTTCTGCATGCCCTTGGTCAGGCTACCTACCGTTGGGAATAACTGGCTGGTTTGCAGTTGTGTGCGCGTCTGGGTGTCGTAGAGCGTGACCGCCCAGAAGTTGTTCACAGGCACGTTGGGTGGCAAATGCAGCTTGTAAGTCTTCGAACCGTCGAAAGGCTTTTCGTCGCTGTCCAGGAAAGCCAGGGCGTAATCGGAACCCGCTCCCACATGCGTCGTCGCCATAGCTGGCGTCACACCACCGGCGTTGTAGTAGAACAGCACGCGCGCATCGAGATTCATCGCGCCGTCCGCTTCGAACGAAGTATTCCTGTTCGCATAGGCCGTAACCCAGTTGCTCTTCGTATCGGGATAGATGTATACTCCGGATATGCGTGGGTCGTAGGTAATGGAACGCCCAGCGGCATTACCCAGCATCGCCGCCTCGGTCAGTAATTTCTTCATTCTATCATCGGGATTGAAGGGCTTGCCTTTGACAATGCCGATGGCGGCCATGTAACCGCGGACTTCCGGTCCGACGGCCTCAATCGGCTCTTCCTGAACGATAGTGTTCAAGATCTCGAAGTATTCAAGCGTGCTCGGAAAGATCGTGCTGAACGATTTGCCGGACATGTTGATGAATTGGGTCGGCGCCGGATTGGCGGCATCCTTCAATGGATAGACCTTCAGCCCGGACTTGAAGTTGTCGGCTGCGGCCTTCAGGCCATCCTTGATGGAACCACGCAGAAAGAGAAAATTTTTGTTGGTTTTGGGCTTCAGCAGGAAATACCCGTCCGGCACATTGCCTTTGTAACCGGGAGGCAGGACGAGATACTTGCCGCCCTTGCCCTTGTCCGGCCCGGTGACACCCATATTGCCGACAAAACGCTGCCAGGCATCGTCGAGGAAGCCCAGCATGCCGGGTGGGATTTCGATGACCGTCGGGCCATCGTTTGCCAAATCCGTGGGGGCATAGGCATACATCGTAGACGTGTTGGAGGTAATGACCGGCGTCCGGGAATCCATCAGTTGTTCCCATATGGCGATCTTGTTAGGTGCGTCGGCACCTTGCTGGGCCATCCCTAAGAGTACGCTGTATATCGATACAGCGCCGACGTTGTCCAGATAGACGCTGAGCCCGCGCGCGCGGTCCAGATAGTCATAGACCAAATCGTTGGTGTTGCCTATCGGTACGCCATCGAAGAACTTCAGCTCACCGGCTGCCGTCTGGACGTTGTCCGGTATCGACGCCGCCTTCGTTTTCATGGCTTCCATAGCGCTTTCGGCATGTGCATAAGCACTCGCAATCGTAAGCGTGCCGGCGAGTACAATCGCGATAATATGCTTTTTCATTATTCACATCCTCTTTTAATGGTTTTTGTTTAATTGCTTCTTAATGCGCAAGGCTTGTTGGGGCTGTATGGTGCCAATACGGTTGCTTATCAATGGCTCCTTTGTTTCGGTGGCCCCGGAAATGTCCATTCGCCATCGATGATCGCTTGGCTCGGCTCATACATTCGAACGGCGTAGTTCCAGCCTTCCATGATCGGCAGGCAGTTCTCAGTTGTAGCCGTACAGCCTCCAAACCGAATCGTGAAAGACCCATCGCTGTTTGGTTTGGCGGTCAGATTATTGAGGCTGTACGCGTTAAACTTATTCTGCTGAAAATAGCCCTTTTCATTGTAGAGGCTTATGGACCAAAAGCCCTTGACCGGAACATCTTTGACCGTGAGTTCGTACTCGCCGACCGGAAGGTCAGGTTGCACATTGACGTACTGCGCGGCTTTGTCAGGAAGACCGCCCCAGGCTGACGCCGTGCCAATCATAAAATGGATGGGATTTACCTCCCCCTTGGCGCCGAAGGTTTGGGTGTATCTTTTGAGCCCTTTGGCCAAGTCAAGAATTGGCTCAAGCGTCGCTTCGTAGCTGGCTTTGTCGTAGTTCGGCAAAACAAAAGGCTCGTCAGATCCCGCCTCGATTTGAATCTGGTCCTGAAGTTCGTGGGCGATTGCCAGATCTTTAGGATCCTCCGGGTTCGCCAGCGTGCGTATGACCGCGCCCACGTATGGCGTATCAAACTTATCCATCGTCAATTTATAAGATCCACCGCCGTAATAGACGTCATTCACATAACCATCATTGTTAATTATCATAAGCGACATATAGCGTTTACCGGCATCTGGCAGGGTTACGGTGGCGCCCTTGGAGATATTGACAACGCCCAGACTGTAAAGGGTATCCCGGTTCATTCGAATGACATTCTGCTTGTCGATTGGTGTGGGTTCGCGATTGCTGTGTACCTTGTTGATACCCTTCGCCAGCTTTGTGATGCCATTGAATTCAAAATCCGTCTGCGCTCTATCAAAATTGTCTACATTGACGACGATGGCCGTCTTAACCTCGTCAGCCCGCGCGATCGACCCACAAGACAAGGCCAGTAAGCCGATACCTAAAAACAATGTAATTCGACTGACTCTTTGTGTCATTGTTTTATCTCCTATACTTTCAATAAGGATGAACCTGGAATTGTATTGGTTTAGTAATTTTCGTGATCTGCTTGCTTACATCAAAGGCGACAGACGGTTTTATTCGTTCAACATCATCGATGTGGTGACCCACCAAGTCTACATCGAGTCGCAACGCAGCCAGGAAGTCCCCCAGATCGGCGGCAGCCTCCTTCGCGCCTGGAAGGTGATCGGAATGCCCGACTTCCTGCAGATGGACTACGCACTCATGTTCCGGGCAGCTATCGCTATCCTCGCTCCCTCGGCCTGCCGTAGGAAAAGAAAATACAGGAACAATCTGTGCATGGGTGTATCTTCATTTGCCACCTTGTTGTTTTTGATTTATGTTTTAACAAATCGGCCTTCATGCAATTGATTGAGCGCCAAAAACAATTTTATAGCCGTTTCAGGAAAGCCTACATGAATGATTATCCAGAAATAGCACCCAAATTGCGGTGAGTTATGACCTTGAATGAGTCAATAATGATGAAATTAGTGCCAGTGTACTAATATGTCAATGTATGGCTATATAAAAGAAACAAAATGACCAGAAAAGATAAAAAGTTCGACACGTCTGTAGCCTATCTGCCCGGGGATGACTTGCACGCAAATCTGCACCCAACCATTCGACTCATCCTGAATAGTGCACTTCAGGTATTATGCGAACACGGACATGCCGGCTTTACTACACGTCGCGTAGCAGCTGTCGCAGCCATCTCGCCAGGTAATCTTTCCTACCACTTCCCCAGCAAACACGAGCTGCTTCAAGCTGTTATAAACATGCTGATAGCGGACTACTCAAACCGAATCGAAGTATTTCTTACCGATGTTGATATTCCTCAGGGGCAGGAGCTGCAGGGCATTGTCGACTGGCTTTTTACAGATTCGGTCAATGAAAAGACAGTGGTTGTCGCCCGAGAGCTTTGGGCAATGTCATTGCGTGACGAGGTTATTCAGCGGGCAGTCGATGATTTTTACGATGATCTCATGGAGAATATAGTACAGATGTTGATACGTTGTTACCCGAAAGCCGATATAGGGCAGATTCGTGAACTGGTGCAAATTTTAGCTTTAATGTCAGAGGGCACTATTGTGCTTTACGGTTCTCGTAAAGAACGAGCAGTAAAAATTGAGCGTGTCATTGAGCTTGCGACACCGCTTCTTAAATCTATTTCCCCGCACATCTGACATCCAGTGACGTTCATAAGGCGATAAATATACTATTTGGAGGAAGCAAATCTACATCTGTTCGTCGTGTTGCAATAGTCGCCTATTTAGGTGTTAATGCTGAGAGTTTCATCCCTAATTTATCCGACGCAAAAACCCGTGGGCTGATTTGCGGCGTTACACATATCCGTTTCTAATAACTTCCCACGTTCAATTCCAGTTAGCTGCTATCTGTTCATAGTCCGGCCTGTAGAAAAAAGGTGCAGATATGAATGTCTGTCAATAATGAGTCCTTTCAGACACCGTATTCCGCGAGCAGGAGAGTATCGCCGCCACTGGATGTGCGCTATCGCGCGCTCGTAAACTTATGCCGGGTTGGACCCGCAACAATGGAGTAGACCCATGACGAATATACAGAGTACGGAAACCCCAAGACGCCTGGCCGGCTGGGTGGCGATCATCGGCGCACTGCTGGCCTGGTCGGAAATCGGCGTGTATATGGTAGCCCTGGGTGGTGACCTCGCCGCGGTCTATAAGCCGGCAGTTTTTCTCAGCCTGCCCGCGCATGCACACGACTATTTTCATGCGTCGCTGGTGCTGGACACACTTGGCTTCTACCTTCCGTTCCTGGTGATTGGCGGTTACCTATGGTCGGTAATGCGCATAGAGCACGGCGCGCTGATTGATATGGCGGCGCTGTGCATTGTCACCTACGCGGTGATGGGTATTGCCGGTGACGCCCTGTTGTTTGCCTCGGTGTCACCCCTGGCGGCGATGCATGCCGCCGGGGACCCGGCGGTCAAAGCGGCCAGCGAGGCCGCCTGGCTGGCCCTTGCGACGGGTGCCCAGCAGGGTCTGTGGATAATGGAGGGTCCAGTCATGGGTTTTTGGGGACTTGTGATGGGCAGTGCCATGCGGCGTTCGGGCAAGCCATACGGCCTCCTGCTGATGGTTGTTGGATTTTGCTATGCAGCGATTTTCGTGCTCGGTGTGCTGGGCCTTTGGTCTGTGGCCGCACAGTTTCAGCTGGTTTTCCTGGTCTTGTTGCCCCTGTGGGCGCTGCTTACCGGCATCGCGCTTTTGCGTCAGCGAGCTAGTTGACAGCTTTTCGATGACTATATTGTGCAAGTGGGTCCTGGCTCTATTTGCCCTGCAACTGTCCCTGTCTGTGACGGCGGCCCCTGTCGATAAACCCAGTAGTGCTGCTCGATATTTCGACTTCACAATTTCTATTCCTCGCTAGGAGAGAATATGACGGCTATGAGTATATAGCAGCCTCACAAAATACCCCAGCGAGCGGCCGCTATTGAGAAAGCAGACGTTCAGGAAGCAGGAAAAAAAGGTCGGATTATTTGCCGCTCGACACTGTATCCCCAGTGTCCGGTGTGTGCCGAAGAGCGCCGCTCAAGTAAATATTTTGAGGGTCCGCTTTTACTACCTAGAGGTTATAATCAAGCAATGTTCACTTGCCACATAACAAACAAATCCAGTCGGATTTGGGCGTTACACATAGCCATATCTAATCGCTTCCCACGCCCGATTACAGGTACCTGCTATCTATTCACGCTTGGGGCCCTTTAGCCGAGGTACAGATACGATAATCTATCAATAACTATCCCTCCATTTTAACACTTTTAACAAGTGTGTCACCCACCACCCACCTCGCATTTTCAGTGTTTAAGAATCATCCCATAATACCCCACTGATAACCCAATTATATAGTGATGTAGCGTCTGGGTGTGGTCACCCACCACAATACTACATGATTACAGTAGGTTAAGTCGTTTACGCCATAGCATTAAGATGGTATAATGTATGTAAATACAGATAGTTATGCCAACTATGGGGTGTAAACAATGAGACTGAAAGATGCTTTCTGGAAGCAGTATGAGCTGGATCTTCAAGAAGTAAAAATCGCTTATCTAAATTGGGCTCTCGGCTACGCAAAGGAACCAGACGTAAACCATCGGCACTTGTTTCTCTGGGATCACCAGGACGAGTTTTGCTTAGTCGACAGCAAATATGGCCGCGCTTTTGGGATGAGTCCTTTTGGTACTGGCGTAAGAGGTGTGCCCAGGTCGGAAAGGAATGGTCTTTCACAGGCTATCGATGAAATCGATTGTGCCCTGAAAGATCGTTTAACAAGAAGCACTGGGATAATCAGGTCAGCCATCGCAGAAGCCATTAACGACGGCGATATAAAGGATGCACGGCAAATGGTATTGAACTATTTCTGGCTGAAGCTGGGGCAGCATGAATTGCTTTTTGATCGGATTCAATATGGATGGGATGACGATGACCGAAGAATGAAGGGACGTTTTGGTGAGGACGAGTCGGAAGGGTGGCGTACCCTAACTGGAATCCGCAATCGAATTATCAATGTGGTCCGATTCGGGGAGCATCTTCAGAACAGCTATGTGTCGCGCCTCAACACAAAGTTGCCTGGTTTTAGCGGTAATACCCCCAGCACCTTCCTAAGCAGCTGCCATGACGTGGAATAAATACGGTATTTGCGCCTTTGACTGCGGTCCTGTTTTATGGAGCAAGTCAGGCTTTGTTGATTTCGATAAGGTTGCCGGCGGATGAACCATATCGGCTGTCTTTCAAGGATCTGGCCATTAAGTACAATATGCCTTGGTGATTGATGAAGTGATCGCGATCCGGCGAACGGTCAAAATGCTGGAGCTTATCGGTAACGGACTGAGGGATTCGGATGGTGGCCTGGAGGGCGAGGCTTGGATGATGATCGGGGTGGAGATGCTCGACCGTGAGTGTGATGATTTGAAAGTCGTGCTGGATGGTATGACCGAGAAATCTGAACTGGAGGTGCATTGGCCGTTGTCGGTGCTTTGATAGCTGAGCAGAAAAAACCCCGTTACCGATAAGTAACGGGGATCCTCCCTCCTGAATGCCTATATGCCGTCTGTTATTGCCTTAATTTTTTCCTGCCTAAGCCAGCCAAACCAACAAGCCCTAATCCCATAAGGACGATAGTGGACGGCTCTGGTACTGGAGCGACTTCCATGTATGCATTATCTGCAATTAATTGATGGCCTACTGAGGAAGGGTGAAAGCCGTCAACCCAAAATAGCTCAGCCCATTCCGGAGATCCAGGGACGTAACTGGAAAAAATGTCAAAAGCGTCCAATTTATATAGAATTGCATCGTCATATGATTCTTCAAAATCCGATAGCACGTTTTCCAATTGAGCGTTAAACCCCAATGTCCAATAATGGGCTATTGTACTATCCGTCGTGCCAATATATGCTGGAGTTGCGCCTATATCTGGAAGATTTCCCACAAGAATATCTCTGGCACCGAATGCATAAAGTTTCTCAAGCGCCACCCCGATGTTGTTTGCCGCAGTAATAAAAGATCTTTCTTGTAAAAAATCATTTGCTCCGGCCCAAACGGTGTAAAGGGCGTCGTTTATCGGTGCGCCATAAGTTTCTACTTGCCATTGAAGTCCAGTATAAGGTGAACTTATTGCTGGATTATCATAGCCCGTCGTTGCACCCCCATATGCGAAATCATGTAATTCGGCGTCTAAATAACCCGCCAGGGTTTCAACCCAAATCGCTCCATCTGTAAAACGAGCAACGTTGCCATCATCTGAAAGACTATCGCCATATGCGACAAGGTTGTTGAATTGAGTCGCGTGACATAAAAAAGGAAAAATAAATAATAGGGCCAAAACCAATAAGACTGGCAACAAACGGTTCCTCATGAGGCATCCTCCTTTGCATTGGTGATAGGTGTTTCTTGATGTGATAAGCCTCCAATAAAAAAGCCAAGTAACCTTAAACCAAGGCAACTCGGCTTTCTCCCGAAGGTCCGTGGCTATCGCCCCTGAGAGACCCGTGGCTTTCCGTCCCCATCTCGCGGTGGGTTTGGCTTTATCGAAGTCTTATGCAAGCAATAAATAAGCCGTATTATTACACTGCTATGCTATGCAAATATAGCCTGAGAAAACAAACTGTTGTTGATAGCAATAAAAGCGTTAGCGATACCAAATGTGAAATATATTCCACAACCTTCGACGGCCTTGTGGGTATTTAATTGCCTACAAGTAAAAGTATAACGCGATGTGGATAAGGGAGGGGGGGTGAGAAAAGTCCCGCCCAGACGGTTTTCGAAGTGAGGTATAACGAGGTAAGTACTTGGTATAATTGATCGGGGCGAGAGGATTGTCCGCCTCTGGCGGATTTGAATGCGCCCGAGGCGCACAAGCCTCCTCGCCAGGAGAGTATTTTTTGTCGTTAACCAACTGACCAAATTACGCCGCTGACATATAAAAAACCGAAAAGGCACTTGCAAACCAAGTGCCTTTTTAGATTATTCGATGGTCGGGGCGAGAGGATTTGAACCTCCGACATCCTGCTCCCAAAGCAGGCGCGCTCCCAGGCTGCGCTACGCCCCGATTATCTTAAGCGGGATTTCTTAACATGAATGGCCGTCGGCTGCAAGTTCAAAGCACAGGCCGATTTCGAAGGATTCTCAGTAAGTTGGATATTAGGGGATTCGATGAGAAATGGCCCGATAGGCAAATCAGCCCATTCCCGTTCAAAGGGTGCTATTTTCACTGGCAGCCCCTTATTTGGGGTCGTAGCGTCTATCCAGACAGCCTCTCCATACGCCTCAATCTGCAATAACTATCACTAAATTTGGTCAAATCTGCGAATTGCATATCGCAGTGAGTTGGATTAGATGACGATCTATTGTCAGGAAAGTCTGCCCTGGTAACAATGGAGCTGTTTTGTCCCCGGTTGATTGATGAATCTTATTGATGTTGTTTGTAAATATGGTAGATTGGATAAGCCCCTGCGTTTGATCTTGTTGGTTCCGGTTATTCATGTACCTTTTAATCCCTTTTGTAACAGCAAACAGATACGAGAATTCTCATGCTGCTATCCATTACAAATCTAAAGAAACCTGCCACGGACATCGGATACCTGCTTCACAAAAGCCCTTCGCGCTGCCAGGAAATCGGGCTCAGCTTCGGTAAGGCTTACGTTTTTTATCCGGAAGCTACCGAATCGAAATGCACGGCATCGTTGCTCTTGGATATCGATCCCATAGGCATGGTCCGTGGGAAGGTGGGCAGCTCCACCAGTGGTCCACTTGACCAATATGTAAATGACCGTCCCTATGTCGCTTCGTCATTTCTGAGTAGCGATAGCTAAAGTGTTCGGGTCGGCAATGAAAGGTAAATGCAAACAGAGACCGGAATTGGTGGATTCTGAATTACCCTTGAAGATCCTGATTTCCGTACTTCCCTGTCGAAGCGGCGAAGATTTTCTAAGACAGTTATTCGAGCCTTTGGGCTACAAGGTAAACGTCGAACCTCATATTTTTGACAGCACCTTCAAGGAATGGGGCCAAAGCTTCTATTACACAGTGGAGTTGGAAAAGCTATCTACGTTGAAAGAGGTACTGACGCATTTATACGTCCTTATTCCCGTTCTGGACAATAACAAACACTATTATGTTGGCGAGGCTGAGCTTGAAAACCTATTCGCCAAAGGCGATGGCTGGCTGTCGGAACACCCTAAAAGGAAATCATCGCTAAGCGCTATTTGAAACATAGAATCAGCTTGGCCCGCCAAGCTCTGACCCGGCTATTGGATGACAATCAGGAATTCACTGAAGATGCAGCCCCTGCTTCGGACAGCTTGGAAGTCACGCTTGAAAAGCCTCTTAGTCTCAACGAACAACGCTTAAAAGCGGTGTATGCCAAAATTACAGAATCCGGTGCGGAATCCATGTTGGACCTGGGTTGCGGCGATGGCAAACTGTTAAGGGATCTGATTAAAGACAAATCCATTCTAAAAATTGCAGGGATGGATGTGTCGATCCGCTCCCTTGAAATTGCCCATAGGCGTATTGGCATTGACCGATTGCCAAGCCGATTGAAAGACAAAGTTGAGTTGTTCCATGGCTCGCTGATATTAAGGATAAACGCTTTGTCGGTTTTAGTACGGCTGTCGTCATGGAAGTGGTGGAGCACCTGGATCCTCCGCGGTTGGCCGCCTTTGAGAAGGTGTTGTTTAAACATGCAAAGCCCAAGACCATCATCGTTACGACGCCCAACCGTGAATACAACACCATGTGGGAAGGGTTGCCGGCCGGCGCTATGCGTCATAGGGATCACAGATTTGAGTGGACACGTGATGAATTCAAAAAATGGGCTGGTGGTCTTGCTGAACACTACAACTATTCCGTAGCTTATTACATGATCGGACCTGATTCATCTTCATACGGTTCTCCGACGCAAATGGGAGTGTTTAAGCGTGCAGATTAAAATACCGGAACTCGCATTGGTCGTTCTGATGGGTCCATCAGGATCAGGAAAGTCAACCTTTGCGGCGAACTGTTTTTTACCGACTGAGATCGTTTCTTCGGATACCTGTCGAGGTTTGATCGCTGATGATGAAAATGACCAACCATAACGGCCGAAGCCTTCGATTTGGTTCATACCATTATTCGCAAACGACTGGCTTTGGGACGTTTAACCGTCGTTGATGCAACCAACGTGCAGCGCGAGGCTCGCAAGCCGCTCGTAGCCCTTGCGCGTCAATACCACTGCCTCCCGGTCGCTATTGTTTTTAATTTTCCTGAAAAAGTATGTCGTGAGCGAAACAAGCTAAGGGATGATCGTGATTTTTGGCCCCCATGTCATTCGCAACCAGCGTTCCCAGATGCGTAGAATTGCATCAAGAAAGGGCCTGAAGCGGGAGGGGTTCCGCCATATTTTCACGATTGACGATGAAGAGAAGGCTAATGCAGCTTCCATTAGGCGCGATCCCGCTTTGGAATAATAAAAAGGATCTCACCGGCCCGTTTGACATCATTGGCGATGTCCACGGCTGTTGCGACGAATTGGAGAGCCTGCTTTCTGATCTGGGCTATGAAAGAAAGACGTTGGCGCCTGAGGATGAGTTTCGGGCGATCTGTATTTCAGTCACCCTGATGGCCGTAGAGCTCTATTCCTCGGGGATCTGGTAGATCGCGGACCGCGTGTTCTCGACACGCTTAGGCTGGTCCGGAATATGGTGCACACGGAAAATGCACTTTGTGTCCCCGGGAATCACGATATCAAATTCCTCAGAAAGCTTTGGGGGAAAAAGGTCCAGGATAACGCATGGCCTTGATAAGACCCTCGCTGAATATGAAGCCCTGTCTGATGAGACCAGGGAGCAGTTTCGCAAGGAGGCGATTTCATTTATCCATGGTCTGGTAAGCCATTATGTATTGGATGGCGGCAAATTGGTTATAGCTCACGCCGGTATGTCGCAGGAAATGCAAGGTCGAGGATCAGGGAAGGTGCGCGAATTCGCACTGTATGGTGAAACGACCGGCGAAACAGACGAGTTCGGTTTGCCCGTTCGCTATAATTGGGCTGCTGACTATCGAGGCCCGGCCACCGTCGTTTACGGTCACACGCCTGTACCTGAACCAGAATGGTTAAATAGAACGGTTAATGTTGATACGGGATGTGTTTTTGGTGGTGCGCTAACGGCTTTGAGGTATCCGGAGGAGGAATTCGTTTCCGTCCCTGCTGAGAACACATACGCAGATCCTGCTAAGCCGTTCTTGGCAGACCACGAAAACGATCAGGGATTAACCACACAGCAGGCGTTGGATAGTCTGCTGGAGGCCGATGATGTTATCGGCAAACGGATCATCTCTACGCGGTTGCGGAAAAACATCACCATTAGGGAGGAAAACGCCACCGCTGCGCTGGAGGTGATGAGCAGGTTTGCCGCAGACCCCAAATGGCTGATTTATTTGCCGCCGACCATGTCCCCGTGCGAAACGAGCTCGATTGATGGCTTCCTCGAATACCCCACAGAGGCCTTTGAGTATTATAGGTCCTCAGGTGTTACGCGGGTTGTTTGCGAAGAAAAGCACATGGGGTCCCGATCTATCGTTATTGCCTGCCAAAATGAGGAAGTTGCCCGTTCTCGATTTGGTGTGGAGAATGATGGGGCGGGGATTGTGTTTACCCGGACCGGGCGAAGGTTTTTCGATGACAAAGCCATTGAGGAAGAGCTGATCGGTAAGATTAGAGGTGCTCTGGATAAAGCCGGCTTCTGGGATAAATTTGATACTCAGTGGGTGAGCCTTGATTGTGAATTAATGCCATGGTCGGCGAAGGCACAGGACCTGCTAAAAAATCAATATGCGGCCGTCGGCTCATCCGCTGAAGCCGCTCTGGCCGAAACCATCTCAGCGTTGGAGCAGGTTACGAAGCGCAGCGATTTGGAAACGGACTATACGGTTGCCAAAAACAGTTCATCCCAGCCCGCTGATATAAAGAAATTAATGCAATGGTATTCAGACCGACTGGAAATGGTTAACGCGTACCGCAACGCCTATCGTCATTATTGCTGGGCGGTTGAAAACATAAACGATTTGAAGTTAGCACCATTCCACGTGTTAGCGACCGAGAAATCTGTACATGTCGATAAGAACCATGAGTGGCACATGTCAACGATACATGAAGTGTGCGCCCAAGATTCAGGCATCCTATTGAGCACGCCTTATAAAATCGTGGATTTGAATGATCCGCAGAGCCAGCAGGAAGCCGCCAAATGGTGGGAGGAAATGACCAGCAGCGGCGGGGAAGGGATGGTTGTAAAGCCGTACGATTTTATTGCCAAAGGCAAGAGGGGGATTATTCAACCGGCAGTTAAGGTAAGAGGCCGGGAATACCTCAGAATTATTTATGGCCCTGAATACACTGCCAAGAAGCACATGGAAAGGTTGAAGGGGCGTAACCTGAGCCGAAAACGATCCATGGCTCTGAGGGAATTTGCATTAGGGGTTGAAGCCTTGGAACGTTTTGTCAGAAAAGAGCCTCTGCGCTACGTCCATGAGTGTGTTTTTGGGGTGCTGGCTATGGAAAGCGAGCCTGTAGACCCACGGTTATAATTGTATAGCTGGGTTTCATTATTATGAAATCAGTCTTCGTATTGCAGCACTCATATGAAATGTCAGAAACTGGTGAAGAAGAAACCAAGTTTATAGGTGTTTATTCAAGCATGGATAAGGCTCAATCGGCCGTTAAAAGGCTGTCTCTACAACCAGGATTTAAGGATTTCCCAGATTATTTTCACATTGATGAGTATGAAATTGATCAGAGATAATTGGACCGAAGGTTTTGTAACTGAGTCCTATGAGCCTAAATACTGAGTTTGGCGCCAGGATGATAGCGGCAATATTTTTCTGGTGGAGGATAGGCTAACTGAAATTGACGCATTCCGGTTAGTACGGGAATACGAAGAAAAGGGCCTTGAGCAATCTTACTGGGCTAAAGAAATCCTTTGAGGGGCTAACAAGTCAACGCACCTGGTAGCAAGGGGCTTCCAGCCCTCGCGCACGATAATTTTTATCGGTATGTGGTCGAAGTATGGACTTAATTGTGAAAATGAAATTCGGATCGCATTTGTACGGTTGCGTGCACCAATGATTCAGATGTAGATTATAAGGGGGTATTTTTACCTTCTAAGAAAGACATATTATTAAACAGCGTACCGAAATGTCGGAGTTATTCGACAAACAGCGATTTTAGGAAAAACGATCCATCTGATATTGATGAAGAGATTTATTCACTCCATTATTTTTTAAAGCTGGCTTGTGATGGGCAGACTGTTGCGATGGATATGCTGCACGCACCCACGTCAATGCTTATCGATAGTTCAGACACCTGGAAGCGAATTGTAAAGCAAAGGCATAGATTCTACACAAAGAATCTGAAGTCGTTCATTAGCTATGCACGTAGGCAAGCGAGTAAGTATGGGATCAAAGGCTCAAGGCTCAATGCCGCCTCACAGGTGATTACCTATTTGGAGGCTGGGAATCCTGAGGGAAAGTTGCGCGATGTATGGGATCAATTGCCGAGGAATGAGTATTGTCATGATATGGGTGTCGATCCAAACGGAATGAGGCAATACCAGGTCTGCGGGAAAACGTTCCAGGAATCCGCCTCAATAGGTTACGTTCTGCCGATCATATTGAAATTCTATGAAGACTACGGTCACAGAGCGAAGCTGGCTGCTGCCAATCAAAATATAGACTGGAAAGCCATATCCCATGCTTTGAGGGCCGCTATTCAAACTAGGGAAATTTTGCTGGATGGTACGATCACGTTTCCCTTAAAAAAGGCGCCCTTCCTACTACAAGTCAAGGAAGGTAGACTGGATTACACGAAGGAAGTGGCTCCAGTCCTGGAATCTCTGATGGCTGAAGTTGAAAAGCTGGTGAACGAAAGCGAATTGCCTGAGAAAGTTGACATCGAGTACTGGAATGACTTTTTATGTGAAACCTTGGAAAGAAGCAGATTTGGGTCGACTTAAACAGATGGAACAAAGAATCTCGCAGGAATTAGATCTCATTGAAAAAGAACACCGTGTTAAGATCATTCTGGCAAGCGAGTCAGGTAGCAGGGCATGGGGTTTCCCTTCTAATGACAGCGATTATGACGTCCGATTCATTTATGTAAATAAGCCGGACTGGTATTTAACAATTGGCAATAAAAGAGATGTGATTGAATTGCCCGTTGATGAAATCCTCGACATCAATGGATGGGATTTGAAAAAGGCCCTTCAGTTGATGAGAAAATCGAATTCCCCTTTAGCAGAATGGCTTTCTTCGCCAATTAAATACTGATGTGGTTTAAAAGAAACGGACACTTTGCTAAGAGTGACAATTGAAGTGAGGTGTTAATGGAGCATCGAAGACGTCGGCAGAATTACACGGAAGATTTCAGATGGATGCGGTGAGGTTGGTTCTGGAAGGCGGTTACACCTGCGCGGAAGTGGGTCGCCGGCTTGGGATCAGCGCCAATAACGTCAACAAATGGGTCCGTCTACATCGCCGGGAAGTCTCGGAATCGGCCGATGGCGGACTGTCCCGCGAACGTGAGTTGGAAGCTGAAAACCGGCGGTTGCGGCAGGAGATCAAGCGCCTGGAGATGGAGCGTGAGATATTAAAAAAGGCCGCGGCCTTCTTTGCCAAAGAGTCGAATTGAGATACGACTTCATCCGGCAGCAAATGAAGGCCTATCCCGTCATCCTGCTATGCCGGGTGATGGGAGTCAGCCGGAGCGGGTTTTATCGTTTGTGCATCGCTGTCGGGGAAAGCGCCGTGGGAATGGGCTTGAGGAGCGGCTCAAGACCAGGTCGCGGTTTCTCTTTCAGCAGTCCCGATCCAGTTACGGTTCGCGTCGTCTGGCTAGCGGTCTGCAAGATGAGGGCTTTGCCGTCGGCCGCTACAAGGCGCGCCGCCTGATGCGGGAGTTGGGTCTGAGCGTCAAGGCTCCCCGGCGATACCGGGTAACCACCGACAGCCGCCATGATTTTCCCGTGGCCGCCAATCTCCTGGACCGCCGGTTTTCGGTCGGGGAACCCAACCAAGTCTGGACGGCGGATATCACTTACGTCCGGACGCTTGGAAGGCTGGCTGTATCTGGCCGTGGTCATGGACTTGTTTTCCCGCCGGATCGTGGGCTGGGCCATGGATGACAACATGAGAATTCAACTCACGCTCAGAGGCCCTGGCCATGGCCTACTGGCGGAGAAAGCCTTCTCCCGGTCTGTTGCATCATTCCGATCGGGGAAGCCAATATGCCGGTCATGATTACCAGAACGGCTTGAACCAATACGGCATGACCGCCAGCATGAGCCGCAAAGGAAATTGCTGGGACAATGCCCCGACCGAACGATTCTTTCGAAGCTTAAAGTCGGAACGATTGGACTCATGCCGGTTTCAACCCGAAAAGCGGAAGCTGAAATACTTGATTACATTACCTTCTACAACAGCCTGCGTCTCCACTCGACGCTGGGTTACCTTAGTCCCATCGAATATGAAAAAGAACGATTACGAAATGCTGCTTAAACGTGTGTTCGTTTTTAGTTGACCACTACATACCGTGCCTTGCCTAAAGAGTACGATAAACTAATATCACTATCAAAATTAGCGTTCATGCCCGAATCGTCCTGTCACCATTACTTGGCCATGGCTAATAATAGTGTTGAGAAGTTAGGGACAGGGAGCGAGGCGAAGTTAAAAACCTATATGTATGCCCTTCGTCCCATATTTTGTTGTGAATGGATAATCCAGCACTTGTCACAACCACCCATGAATATTTCAGATTTAATGGATGAGCTTAACGTTGAAACACCTTTGAAGGAAAAAGTGAGTGAATTAATTGATATTAAAGAGGGGCATTCTGAGAGTTTCAAAGTGGAGCGTTCAGAGTATATTGATAGCTATATTCGCAACAAATTAATATCGCTGCGCGATCAGTTCCCCAGGAATCCTGAAAAACCTGATCTTGATCTTTTCGATGATCTGTTCCGAAGCACTATCAAAGAAATGGATTTTCCAACTCACACTATGCCGAGGGTGTCAAATTAACTGTGTAACTGCCATTCACACTGTCACCCGATCACCAAAGAGGATGACAAATTGATTGAGTGCGGCTTTCCAGTCGCGGATCGGCATCGTCCATTTTTTAGCCACCCGGTTGATCGCCAGATAGAGCACTTTGAAATGGCATCGTCATTGGGAAAGGCCCCTCGGGATTTTAACATACGCCGTAGCGAATAGTTCAGCGACTCGATGGCGTTGGTCGTGTAGATCACTTTCCTGATCTCAGGGGAATAATCAAAGAAGACCGTCAAGCCATCCGAGTCCTTGCGCCAGCTGGGGCTGATGGCCGGATATCGGCATCCCAGCATCGGAAAAACGCTCCAGCGCTTGTTCGGCTTCCTTCAAGGTAGCGGCCGCATAGATGGCACAATCTGAGCGACAGCCTTACGTTCCTTCCACGGGACGTATTTGAACGAGTTGCGCAGTTTGTGAACGATGCAGAGCTGAACATGCGTCCTGGGGGAATACCGACTCAATAGCTTCCGGCAGCCCCTTGAGTCCATCGACACAGGCGATAAAGCAGCTTGGACACCACGATTTTTAAGTTTGCTAAATACGGTCAGCCAAATCGAGAGCCTTCCGTATCGGCCATCCACAGTCCCAAGAGCTCTTTCTCGCCATTAAGATTGATACCCAGCGCCAGATAAACAGCCTTGTTCTTCACCGGCCCCTCCTGCCGCGATTTGACGAAAATGGCATCAAAGTACACGATGGGATATACGGCTGAAAGCGGGCGGGATTGCCAGGCGCAAACCTCATCCATGACGGCTGCCGTGACATTGGAAATCAGCGTGGGTGACACCTCCACCCGGAAAGTTCCTGGAGCTGGGCCTGAATATCGCGGGTGCTCATGCCACGGGCGTAAAGCGCGATCACCTTTTCATCGAAGCCCTTCAGACGCCGCTGGCGCTTTTTGACCAACTGAGGATTGAAGGACCCATTGCGATCCCGGGGGACTTCGATTTGCAGCGCTCCGGAATCGCTCTGTACAGTTTTCTGACTTTTGCCGGTCTGGTTATTGCCGGAACCACGGCCCTGAGAGGCATTAGGCGCATAACCCAAGTGATCGGTTAGTTCGGCCTCCAGGGTTCTTTCAATGGAGCGTTTGGTCAGCTGCTTGAGTAGGCCGTTTTTACCCAGGATCTCTTGAGGATCATCACAGTCTTGCAGCAACTCGTCAATGAGGGCGTCCTGCTTGCATTTCTTACTGGTCATCACTTCCTCCTTCATATTAGGGGCTATTGATAACCAGTTACACAGTTATTTGTACACCCTCACTATGGGCCTTGAATCCGTCATGCTTTGACCGATCTTCTCAGAATGAAATCCAACCCTTCTAACGGTGGGATGGGATTCCCTCTTTCAAGACTGTTATGCTGATTCCAGAGTTTGCTACGGCAGTTGTTAATAGATTCATTTTCCTTTTCCCGTAACATTTCATTCAGGCGACTCATGGCAAGCTTTCGGTTGAGGTGCTGCGAGCGCTCTTCCTGCGCTGTAGCTTTGATGCCGGTTGGCAGATGCGTTATTCGAACCGCGGATTCAGTTTTATTGACATGCTGACCGCCTGGTCCTGATGCGCGCATTGTTTCTATTTTGATCTCATTATTGGACCAGCGAGGCATGGCGGGCGGCAAAAAGACCGATACCCCTACAAACCAATTCTTGCGGTTGTGATTTTGGCGAAACATGCTCTTGCCTATCCATTGAACTGTCCCTTCAAATGATTTCATGAAAATAGTGGCATCGTCTGCTTCGATGGCAATCAATACGGATTTGAAGGTTTTAGGTTTGTCGCCGGCCACCATTTCAATCACCTTCGGCTTATAGCCCGATACTTCGGCTTCACGCAAAATATATTGGGACAGTCGATATACGACCCAACCGCATTCTTCCGGCCCCCGGCCGGAGGTTATTTGGAGCCACGATCGCATTTAGCTCTTCCTCATTTTGTAGGTTATCAACGGTTTAAACGAGGCCACCACTTCGATCAGATTCGCCTTGATCAAATCAGCAATTACGTCATCGATGTTTTTATAGGCCTGAGGTGCCTCTTCGTATAAAAGATCCTTATCTTCGCAAATCACACGGCTGCCCAGGGCAGTCCGAACGAGAGATTTGGCAGGGTAGCGATCTCCCAATCTGTCTTTGCAGGTTCCACGACGCCATTTCCGTCCCGCACCATGGGGTAAGGACCAGAGGTTTAATTCCTCATTGCCCTTGGACTTGACCAGATAGCTTAAACTGCCACGGGATCCGGGTATGACAACCAAGCCTTTTTCAGTTGAGGCCGCTCCCTTCCGGTGCAACCAAAAATCCTTTTCGTCTGTGGTCTTTCGCATGACACTGTTATGGCAAACGTCGAGCACAGGCGCACATTTAGCCCTGATACAGGAACCAAAGCGGTGGGCAACCAAGGCCCGGTTGCAAGCGGCCCATTTCAAGGCGATATCATGAGCGTCGAGATAGTGTTTGGCCTCAATGGTATCGGCATCCAGCCCTTTGGCACCAAATCGACCCGTATGTCTTCGAAACAGTGTATCCCCAATGGACCGCGATCCGGTGTGGACGAGAATGACCAGGCGATTTCTGTCAAGGCCAAGCGCATTGAGGGTGGTGGCGTCGATCACTTTCTCAACGGACTGCAATTCGACAAAATGGTTTCCACCACCAATGATTCCCAGTGAGACATCGTTGGGTTTGGTTTCGACGCCATACTGTAGCTGCCAGTTTTCAAGATTGCCGTCATAGGGCCGATCGATACCCTTGAGTTGCTTGACCCACTTATCTGTTTTGATCTGGTCTTTTTCAGGTGCGTGGAATAAAGCCCAATACGGCAGCCAACATCAGTGCCGATAAGTGTAGGGTAGATATTCCGTCTGCCAGATAGGCTGCGCCCACCGGCCCGTATTTTCCGGGATGGATATCCGGCAAGCCCACACAATCGACGATACCATCAAGCGCCGATGTTTGCTCCAATTGACGGACAGCATCACCTTCAATCCAGCTGTCTTTAGATCTGATAATTCTTGCACTTTGTTTATCGCTGAACATTGGATACCTTTAATGTATAAAATGCTGGCAGGCGCTCTACATTCTTAGTAAACGCCTGCCAGCAGCTACGTTATTATTGTTAATCTAAAAATTGCAGCGTTTCCTCGATGAACCAGGCATCCGCCTCGCGATCGGGAACGATTGAATGCCATCCTCTTAAAACGATGGTTTTATGATCCCTGTGCGAAACGTGCCCTCTTCCATAAACGGCCATGTTGCGGCGCATAAGTCGCCAAGCCCATGCTCTTGATCGAGGGTTATCCTTAATCAATTTCTGGTAGCGGGTGGCACTGATGCCGTTAGGGTATTTGTTGCAAACATATACTGTTTCGCCACCAGCCCTGTAGACCTCCTCCACCATATGCGCAGAGCCATTGCCTCTACGGATCGGTTCATTTTTAATTATCAAGACCGAGTCCGGCTCAATTTCGGGGGCAGGGATGAAGAACCATTCTCCCTGACGCAAGAAAGCTGCATTCTTTTTTTTATTTTTGTGCTTCGGTTTCAGATGTTTCTGAGCACCAATGATTTGTGCAGGCTTTAAAGCGTCCATCGCCCCAGAGATATTGGAAACGGCTTCAGGAACCGCTGCCGCAAACCACCCTTTTTCGTCCAGCCCGCATAAAAACCTGTATTTTGCATTCAGGTTGTCGCGGGCAAACAAAAGCAGGTGATGGTTGCTTTTATCGATCCCCATAATGTGAAATTCCACCGAGCCATCGGTGTCGATTTTGAAAAGATCGCCGTTTTTATCTTTTGCGATATCGACGACAAAGTGAGCTTTCTTCCTATTCGATCGATTGACGATTCTTCGGAAGCGGTTATTCCTTTGCTCGATGTCGCCGATTTCCAATCGGGATCCGATAGCTCTGAATGCCTTTTCGATATGTTCCAAAACAGCTCTCCTTGTGTATTTTGATTTCAAACTCGAAAATGAATAATGGCAACTTTCTATTTAGGCATTCGACTATTCGCATGATCCTGCCCCTTTCATTTGTCTCTAAAAGTAATGGTGCCTTTGTGAACCGTCGTATTTCTCGGTTTTAAGGCAACAGTTTTTAAACTTTCGACGTGATCCGCAGGGACACAGATCGTTCCGTCCGAGTTTTTCATAAAGCTCTTTGTCGCCATGAACGACCTGGATTCCGCGTTTCACCCGTGTTTCTGATGGGTAGCCACGTCTGCGTTTGCTCATAGTTTCAAAATCTTACCTGATTGCGGGTTTTATGCTTGCTCGACATGATGCACCTCCTTTTCGATGCACGGATAGTGTCCAACCTAATGATAGCGAAGATAAACTACCAGCGGGCTGTTTTGCGCGTCGTTAGGACGCAAATCACCTGTCTAATGTCAACTTGCTAACTAAAGAAGATAGATATTCCGGCCCGGTCGGGCCCTTGGTTGGAAGCGGTTAGCCGACCAGCCGGAGGTTAACAGTTACGGTTTGTGGATTGACGTTTTGCATATTAACCTCCTTTCCGATCATTCTTTTGGGATACTGATGAAGATTGCTTTTCTATTTCCTGACGGACACAGCAGCTAACATGGGCTTCTGCAGTTTGTCAACTGCTGTTGCAAAATATTCATAGCCCACAGCGTCAGAAATGGACATCTAACAATAAGTGAGGGGTCGGGGAGTTTTTGAAGTTCCCTAACCGCCTTAAATCTAACGATATTTTTGACTAGACATAAGCCTCTGTAATTGTTATGAATAATCTCAACGATTTCAACACGAAAGGAGATTATTCATGGCCACCAAGTCCAACAAGATTTCCAAGCAGTGGATTCGTGAAACCCGTGATGATTTTCGCGCCTTTCTGGATGAAACCGACTTTCCCGATCCGCAACGACTCGGCGAGCGTGGTCCTAAATTTACATATCCTGAATGGTTGATCATGTTCATTGCGATCTTGTCGGTAAAACTGAAGATCAAAGCCTATGTTCAGATCCATAAGATGGCGCTGCAATACTGGGATATCATTGCCGAAGGCATGGATTTATCGCCTATCAGTGAGCGGCAGTTGCGGTTCCGTTTAAAAAAAATCCGTCATTTCCCTGGAAAGCCAGCAGCGTTCATTTTTCAGCTATTTCCTGAGCTTGAGTAAGGACCGCACCATCAGTGCCGACAAGATGATGAACAAGGCGAAAGGGCCCGTCTGGCACAAAAAGCAAAAGGAGTTGGGTATTATTCCCAAGGGACTGCGCGGTGTCGATAAGAAGGCTACCTGGTGTAAGTCCAACGCTGATGGCTGGGTTTATGGTCATGGCAGTTTTTCATTAACCTCCCATAAGCATCCGGTTTTAGGTTGTTTCCTATGGATGCGAAACGCGGCCAACGAAGCCAAGCGCATGTGGCTGGAGACCTATCATCTCAAAGGCAAAGTTGACTATGTGGCCATGGACTCTAAAGCTGATGATGCTGACCTCTTCCGTGAGTTTAAGCGACAGCGACGAATGAATATGATCACCTATTGTCGCTCAAACATGGACAAGACGCAGGCGCGCAGGAAGATGATCAAATTCATGAACAAGCCGAAGCATAAAAAGCTCTACCGCGAACGCGCTTATAAAGTCGAGCCGATGCAGGGTTTGGTCAAAGACATTTTCGAGTTAGACCGTTGCTGGATGCGAGGTGATGAAAACAACCGATGGATCTTCGCAGCCATGGGTCTAACCGTTCAGATGCACCAGCTCCAAGCCTTCAAACAGGGTAGATCAACTTGGAATATCAAAGAACTGGTCTTGGGATAAACTCCCCGACCCCTCAACAATAACTATCTCTATCTTTCTACAATTCTTACAACCCGTGTCGTCCTCAACCCTGTCATAGTAAGCATCCAAGAATTATCCCCTAACGTACCCACCTGATAACCCAGTTATAGAGTGTTTTAGTGTATCTATCGGGATTGATAGCTCAGATTTGGACTTGAAAGATAAATTAACGCGAGGCACCTGAATTATACGGTCCGCAATAGCCCAAGCCCTTGATGACGGCGATATCAAAGATACGCGAAGGATGGTGTTGAATTATTTCTGGCTGAAGCTGGGGCCGCTTGAATTGCTTTTTAATCGGATTCAATATGGATGGGAGGACGATGGCCGCAGGCAAAAGGGCCGATTTGGTTTTGAAATCAGACGGTTGCCGCAATCTCACCGGGATTCGCAATCGCATCATAAATGTTATCCGCTATGGAGAGCGGCTTCAGAATAGCTATGTGTCCAGCCTCAACACCAAGTTGCCCGGCTTTAGTGGGATACGACCAGTACTTTCCTAGCGGCGCATACATGGAATAAATACGGCCTTTCCGCTTTGACTGTGGTCCAGTTTTATGGAGCAAGTCGGGCTTTGTGAGTTTCAGTAAGGTTGCTCAGCGAATGAAACAAATCGGCTGGCCGTATGAAGGGACGGCGCGAGAGGTCTTAAAGCCGCTTTACCATATTGCGGTGGATTACCGCAGGCCGCCAGTTCGGATGAGGAGGAAACCGTGTGAGGGGTATAGCCTGAGATCATTGAGGCGACGTTCATGTCAGATTTATGACCTGTTTGATAGCACCCTTAATAGAATCCACAGGGAGCGGGAACGTAACGTACCAGGGCAATTAGAGGCCGCTGTTAGTAACTGACCCCCCGGAACTCAATACACTTTGTTGTTGGCCTATCTGGTTACCGGAGCCAGGAGATCCGAGATTTTAACGTGGACCTGGGACGTATCGACTTCAATAATCGAGTTTATACTCTGCATACCCGGAAAACAGGATCGAAGGGGCTGAAAACAACGCATCACGAGATGCCTGATTTGTTGCTTGATGTCTTGCAGCGCCGGTTCCGTAAGCGCCATCCAAACCTTCCATATGTATTCTGGCCTCCGCCGAATCTTATGAATCTCAGCAGGTTGGCAATTAGGAGAACGCATGAAATGCTGACCGAGGGAAGAATTTACTCATTCGCGTTCAGCAGGTGTTATTTTCATTGGCGGACCCTGGGTTGGGGTCGTTGCGTCTATCAAATCGTCTATCCGGGCAAGGGGCGCGCGCCCGTTGTCGTCAAACCCGGACGACGTGCGGCAAAATGACCGGGCGCGAGCGCGTCTGATGGTAAAAAAAGTCCTGAAGGGTCTTGCAAATGCTTTGCTGCTGCCGGCAGCCGTCTTTCTTCAGGGTCCGCCGCAACGTGCGTTTGGCCTTTTCCATCAGGCGCTTCGATGCATCCATCGGCATGAAGCCCTGGCTGATCAGGCGAACCTCGCCGGCCAAGCGGCGCTGCCGGTCCACGGGCACATAGCACAAGACAAACCCGTTTTGCGACAAGCGCTCCCGGTCCTGCACCACCCGATCGCCGATTTCACCTACCAGGGAGCCATCCACGTACACATCTTTGAGGGGCATCGGATCCTCCAGCCATGCGCGCTGTCCGTCGCTGACCCATGCCGCCCCGTTTTCCAGGATAAACACCGCGTCGGCATCCAGGCCGTTTTGCTGGGCCAGGTAGGAATGAAGATGCTGATGGCGTGCTTCGCCATGCACCGGAATCAGGAATTTAGGCTGCACTTTTTCCAGCATGATGCGCATGTCTTCACGGCTACCATGCCCAGACACATGAACTGTTGCCAATGGCCCGTAAATGACATTTGCGCCACGAGCAAACAAGTTATTCAACATGCGCCCACATCTTCCTCATTTCCAGGAATGGTGCCGCCAGAAACGATAATGGTATCACCTTCATGCACCTGAACTTGTCTGTGTTCGCCCTTTGCCATGCGATTTAACGCTGACCGAGGCTCGCCCTGAGAACCAGTCGAAAGGATAACCAACTTCCCATCCGGTATGTGGGTATTGATGTCGATAATCAAATCCTTTGGAATGTCCATATAGCCGAGGTCTGCGGCCAATTCCACATTTTGCTGCAAACTGCGGCCGGTGAGAGCCACTTTACGACCGTATTTATCCGCCAAGCGCATAATTTCTTGCAAACGCGCCAATACAGAAGAAAACGTGGCAATAATAATGCGGCTATCGGTTGCTTCTGCAAACAGTTCGTCTAATGTATCTGCTACTAACTGTTCGGTTGGTGTCCGACCTGGTCGGTCGGCGTTGGTGCTGTCACCCATCATTGCCAACACCCCGTTGGGTGTCAGTTCCTTGAGCCGATTGAAATCAGTGGTACGGCCGCCGGTGGGTGTCTCGTCAAGTTTGTAGTCACCGGTATGAACAATCGTGCCGACCGGCGTATCAATCACCAGTCCAACCGCTGCCGGAATGGAATGTGCCACAGCAAAGGGGCTAATACGGAAGGGGCCCAGATGAAGGGTTTGTTTGTCGTCTATGACGTGCAAAGAGGCACGATTCAGCAATTCTGCTTCTTCAAGCTGGCGTTCGACCATGCCAATTGTCAAGGCTGTGCCGTAGATGGGAGCATTGACCCGTTTTAAAAGATAGGGCAAGCCGCCAATGTGATCCATATGCCCATGTGTGAGCACAATTCCGCGTAAGGTTCCTGGTTTTCTACCACGTAATCAAAGTCTGGTAATACCAAGTCAATGCCATACATGTCGCTTTCGGGAAACATGACCCCACAGTCGACGATAATTTGGTTGCGGCCGTATTCTAGCAGTGTCATGTTTTTACCGATTTCCCCTAGACCGCCCAGAGGAATAATTTTCAAATTTTTACTCATAATGTTGTTTTCGTAGGTCTCCTTTGTCGCCCTGAATGGCCGCCTGATCTCCCTGCGCACGATCCCGGAACGCAATGCGCCAGGCGTGCGCAATCCTCTGGTCGGGGCGGTGAGATCAAGCAGGCACCCATGGTGACAGAAAATTGAAATAATGGTAATGTTGGTTTTTCGTAGGGCAGGTTTAAAAGGACTCGTGTAGGCTGGACAGGAGCTTTTCCGCCAACGGAAAGTTTGCTGACAATATCCGACCGAATGCGGTTTTGTCAAGATTCCATAATCGGCCACCCCCATTTTCAGTGCTGCCAAGGTCAGAAACGGGGCGGGCAAGGTGATCCTGGCCCCCTCCCAAGGAGAAACCCATTTTCATTCCTTTTTATAGGGGGAGGGATTCTGGTGCCGGCCCGTCAGGGGGTGCTGATTGCTAAAGGAAGCTATCCCAAAGGACGATGATAACCCCCGGACTTGTCCGTGCACCGGCTTGTCATCTCTCGGATCTGCCACGGCAACCCGCCAGTGTTGCGACAACAATTGGCCGATCCGGCGTTTGATCGAAGGCCGGCGGCCTTTGCCGGGAAGCCTGGCGAACGGCTGCGGTTGCCTTGGCAAGCGATGCTTCGGGAGAGGACGCGTCTCAGCTTGACAACCCGAACGATGACAACTATTGTCCCTATAATTCGTTAAATGGCGAAATATGAGGGATGTATGTTTGCGTTCATGAATATCACCAAAGCCTTGGCCGACGAAAACCGGGTGCGCATCCTGATGGCGCTGAACGGCGGGGAGGAGCTGTGCGTCTGCCAGCTGATCGACCTGCTGCAATTGGCCCCGTCCACGGTTTCCAAGCACCTTTTCATCCTGCGCAACGCCCGTCTCATCCTGGGGCGCAAGGCGGGGCGCTGGATGTATTACCGCTTGAACGGGGCGGCGGCCGCCGGGGTGGTCAAGGAAGCCCTCGATTGGGTGACGCGGTCCGTGGCCGAGGAACCGGTCATCCATCAGGACAAGGCACGCCTGGCGGCATTCGGGACGGATTCGGCCAAAACGAAATGCGGAGTTTAGTGGTCCTATTCATAAAGACGCTGACATTCGAGCGCCAATTCATCCTGTCTGACGGCGTTGTGAAACCACGGCATATTCCAGATATCCCTTAGCTTTCACGCCTTGTCCGCCAGGCGACTTGACGCTCGTATTTCGCCACCGTTTTTACGAACAGGACCACTTAGGAGCGAGCCAACGGCTGATGCAACGAAACGCCTGTCGTTTTTAGACCGATATCTGACGCTGTGGATTTTCCTGGCCATGTTCGTCGGGAGTCAGGGGGCTACTGTTTCCCGGCATCCGGGAGGTCATCAATGCTTCCAGGTGGGCACCACCAACATCCCCATTGCCGTCGGCTTGATCCTGATGATGTATCCGCCGCTGGCCAAGGTGAAGTACGAGAAACTGCGGCGAGGTGTTTCGCAACTGTAAGGTGCTGGTGCTTTCCCTGGTGCAGAACTGGATCATCGGTCCGATCCTGATGTTCCTGCTGGCCATCGCCTTTCTGTCCGGTCACCATGAGTATATGGTGGGACTGATCCTGATCGGCCTGGCCCGCTGCATCGCCATGGTCATCGTCTGGAACGACCTGGCCCAGGGCGACACGCGAATACTGCGCCGGGCTGGTGGCGTTCAACTCCATCTTCCAGGTGCTCTTCTTCTCCGTGTACGCCTACATTTTCATCACCGTGCTGCCCCGGTTGGCTGGGCATGAAGGGCATGGTGGTGAACATCTCCATCGGCCAGATCGCCGAGAGCGTTTTCATCTATCTCGGCATCCCGTTTATCGCCGGCATGCTCTCGCGGTATGATCGGCCTGAAGACCAAGGGCAGAGAGTGGTATGAGAAAAAGTTCATCCCCAGAATCAGCCCGATCACGCTGATTGCCCTGCTGTTCACCATCCTGGTGATGTTTTCCCTCAAGGGCGAATATATCGTCCAGTTGCCGCTGGACGTGGTCCGCATCGCCATTCCGCTGTGCATCTATTTCGTGGTCATGTTCTTGGTGTCCTTCTTTCATGTGCATGAAGGTCGGCGCCACCTACGAGCAGACGGCCACGCTTGACCTTCACGGCCGCCTCCAACAATTTCGAGCTGGCCATCGCCGTGGCCGTGGCGGTGTTCGGCATCGATTCCGGCCAGGCTTTCGCCGCGGTGATCGGCCCGCTGGTGGAGGTGCCGGTGCTGATCGGCCTGGTCAACGTGGCCTTCTGGTTCAAGCGCCGCTATTTCCCGTACGAAATCAAGGCGGTCACCGGCGTCTGCCACGTGCATCACCGGCCGCGGGGACTTGAATCCTGCGCTGACACGGAATCCTGACCACCGTTTATAAGGAAGGGGCAATAAGGCAGGGGCTATGGAAACCTACACCGTCTTCCCGGATCGAACCATAACGCAAACCGGTCCCATGGGACGGATATTTACGGGACTTGGTATCGGAACCTTTCAGGGGGCCTGCCGCTGGGTGCAGCAACTGCCCTACGGCTACAATTCCGACCGGGACGACCTCATGATCCTGTTCAAGGAAAAAAGGGGCAGCTGCACCACCAAGCATGCGGCCATCGCCACACTGGCCGTCGAGCTGGCTCTGCCCATCCACAAGAAGGTGGGTATCTACGCCATGACCGAGGCCCTGGTCACCGGCACCCGGGAAATTCTGGCCCGCTATCGGTTGCCTTACGTTCCCATGCTGCATTGCTTTCTGAACTACCGGGACCACCGGGTCGATCTTTCCGAGGGCAACCGCAACGGCAAGAACGGTACTATCGATCGCTTCCTTTTTACAGCCGACGTTTCGGCCACCATCTCCGCCAAAGACGAATACCGCCTTTACCGACAGACGCTGAAGGACGAGGTTCTTTCCCGACCGGAGCTGGAGGGGATCGATATGAAAACCATGCTCAAGGCGCGCGAAGAAGGTCTGGCCCTGCTGAAGCACAACCTAACGCGATAAAGAGGTGCATCATGAAAGAAGAATCCGCGGATATCATTCGTCAAGTCGTACGGGGACGCTATGCCCAAGCGGCGGGAAGCGCGGGATGCGGCTGCGCATCCGAACCGGCATCGCCCTGCTGCGGCGCGCAACCAAGAAGTGCTTTCGATCCGAACCAGGTGATGGGCTACTCGCAGAAAGAACTGGCGAGCGTCGTGGATGGGGCCAATCTGGGGCTGGGGTGCGGCAACCCCACCGCCATCGGCTCCCTCAAGCCGGGGGAGGTCGTGCTGGATCTGGGCAGCGGCGGCGGGTTCGACTGCTTCCTGGCCGCCCAGAAGGTGGGGCGCCAGGGCCGGGTGATCGGGGTCGACATGACGCCCGAAATGCTCAGTAAAGCCCGGGAGAATGCGGCCCGCATGGAAGCCGTCAATGTCGAATTCCGCCTGGGGGAAATCGAACACCTGCCGGTGGCCGACAACAGCGTGGATGTGATCATCTCCAACTGCGTCATCAATCTCTCCCCGGAAAAGGGGCAGGTCTTCAAGGAGGCTCTTCGTGTTTTGAAGCCAGGCGGCCGTCTGATGATTTCCGATGTGGTGGCCACGGCCGAAATGCCGGAAGCGTTGCGCGAGCAGGCGGCCATGCTGACGGGGTGCGTTGCCGGTGCCGCGCATGTCGATCAAGTGAGGGCATTACTGACGGCGGCAGGCTTCCAGGGCATCAAGATCAACCTGAAAGACCACAGCCGGCAATTAATCCGCGAATGGTTTCCCGGCAGTCGCGCCGAAGACTATGTGGCCTCCGCGGCTATTGAAGCCGTAAAACCATCCGTGTGATATATCGAATGGCACCGCGGTAACGCGGCTGACGTTGAGGATTGGTAAAACCGATACGGTCAAAAGCCGTTGCGAACCCGGTATTGGCGCGTTCAGCCCCCCATTTGCCGCTATGAATCGTAACGTTTGTCGCTGCAATCGAAAATGATGATTTCGATACCCGATCCGGTTCCGATGGGGCAGAGCGATATCCCGCAGCGCATATCCGGGATCCATATTCACGGTCAGGCTTTGTGAGAAGGCTAAGGTCCCGCCTTTTAACCTACACCAACTCAGACACCTTGCGACATCGATCTTGAAGGACAAGGGGCATATGAGCCTCGCACAGCTCCAGCGCTTCCTTCGTCACGACCATCAGAAAACCACTGAAATTTACGCGGGACATATCGAGATGGGAACCAGGAAACAGACGGACTACCTGGCTGACTTCTGGAAGGGTAAATTAGTCGATTCTGACACCGTAGCGTCTATCCCAGCGTCTATTAGCGGTGGAAAATGAGGGGTGATGGGGTATGAATGTGGTCTAAGTACCTGAAATAATTGGTCGGGGCGAGAGGATTTGAACCTCCGACATCCTGCTCCCAAAGCAGGCGCGCTACCAGGCTGCGCTACGCCCCGAGTGTCCGGCAGGCCATCGGCGGCTTACCTAACATGGAAAGGGGGAGGGTGCAAGAGCCAACCTGTCTTTGATCTGGTGGGGTATCAAGGGGTTGGGTGGGCTGGATGCTGGATGCGCGATGTTGGCTCCTGGATAAAACCAAAAAGAAACGCAGCCTGATACGCCAGCAGTGAGGGAAAAGATCGAGGTGGACTTTGGGTGTTCGTTCCCTGGATTCTCCGGTCAAGCCGGAGAATGACGGCCAAAAAATCAGAAAACCCGATCTTGACAGCGATAGCTATTTCGATTTCGATGAAGAGCAGACCGGTAACCAGCAGCCAGCATCAAGTATCGAGCATCCAGTCCCCCCGAAACTCCTTGACAGGCCTTGCCACTCATATTAATTTGTCCATTTATTCTTGTGCTGTATGGCAGTTGCGAGAGTGGCGGAATTGGTAGACGCACTGGACTTAGGATCCAGCTCTGGCGACAGAGTGGGAGTTCAAGTCTCCCCTCTCGCACCACATCCGACAGTTTTAAGAGTGCCTGGAGGTGATCGACTCCGGGCACTCGACGTATAGGGGCCGACACAACAGACCTTGTGATTGGCCGGGCCGCTTTTTGCAGTGCGTATCAGGCGCGAACCCATCCCCGCGGCAAGTGGGGACACGGTTCGCCTGGAAAGGAATCGGAATGAATTTTTCAGTTGAGGACCAGAGTGCCGTCAAAAAGAAACTCACCATCGAGGTGCCCAAAGAGGACGTCGTCCGCGAGCTGGACAACGCTTACAAGGAATTAAAAAGGAGTGCCAAGGTCAAGGGGTTTCGGCCGGGCAAAACGCCCCGTTCCGTTCTCGAGCGGCTATACGGCAAGGACGTGCGGGCGGATGTGGCCTCCCGCCTGATTCAGGAATCCTTCGTGGAGGCGCTGCAGGAATCCAAAATGAAGGTGGTCGGCACGCCTGAAATCGATCCTCCGGACCTCAAGGCGGATGAAGGGTATACCTTTACCGCCACGGTGGAGGTGAACCCCGATCTGGCACCTTTCAACCTCGACGGCTTTCAACTGAAAAAAACCCTTTATCGGGCGACGGATGAAGAAGTGGACGCCCAGCTGCAGATGCTGCGCAACAACCTGGCCCGCATGGTGCCCATCGAGGAGGCCCGCCCGGTGGCCGATGGGGATTATGTGATGGTGGACTACGAGGGGCTGAAGGACGGCAAGCCCTTTGCCGAAACCCAGCGCACGGAAAATTTTGCCATGAAAATCGGTGACGGATTGCTCCATCCCGATGTCGATGCCGCCCTGAAGGGGTTGAATGCCGGCGATTCCACTGAAGTTTCCGTCAAATTTGCCGATGATCATTTCAACGACAAGCTGGCCGGGCGGGACATCACCTTCAATGTGACGGTCAAGGATATCCGCGAGCAGCAAATACCGGAAATCGATGATGAAATGGCCAAGCGGCTGGGCCCGTTCGACTCCCTGGAGGCGCTCAAGGAAAAAATCAACGAAAACCTTTCCGCGGGTTACAGCAAGCGCCAGGAGCAGGAACTCAACGAACAGATTTTCGAAGCGTTGATCGCCCAGCAGGATTTCGAGGTTCCGGAGACGCTGGTCGATCAGGAGCTTGGAACCATCCTGGAAGAGGCCAAACAAAAGTTTGCCTACCACAACACTTCCATGGAGGAGCTGGGACTGGACGATGGCGGCCTGCGCGAGAAATACCGTGAAACGGCCCTCAACCAGGTGCGGCGCCACATGATTCTGGCCAAGATTATCGACCAGGAGTCGCTGGAGGTGTCCGACGAGGCCCTGGAGGCCGGCTATCAGGAAATGGCCGACAGTTTTAACCAGCCCGTGGACGTCATCAAGCAGTTTTATGCCCAGAATTCGGACCGGATCGATGTGTTCAAGTACGCTTTACTTGAAAAAAAGGCGATTAAGCTTATCATTGATAAAAGTTCCATCGAGGAAGTCGAGCCGGAACTGGAAACCCCCGCTGAAGAAGACAAGACCGAATAAGGTGCCCTGGCGGGTCTTGAACCGACTGTCTCACCGGGGTCTTGAAGGTGCAGAAACCCAAGGCCCCGCCCTTCATCGGACCGTTAGACCGGCAACCACCAGACATTCCACAAAGGAGAAATATTGTGCCGCTAATCCCTATGGTAATTGAGCAGAGCAGTCGGGGGGAACGGGCCTATGACATCTATTCCCGCCTGCTGAAGGACCGGATTATTTTCCTTGGCTCCGCCATGAACGACGAGGTGGCCAACCTCATCATCGCCCAGTTGCTGTTCCTCGAATCGGAAGACCCCGAAAAGGATATTAATTTTTACATAAATTCACCCGGAGGGGTTGTGACTTCGGGACTTGCTGTATATGATACCATGCAGTACGTTAAGCCTGACATTGCAACGGTGTGTATCGGGCAGGCGGCCAGCATGGGCGCCGTTCTGCTGGCCGCCGGCGCCCAGGGCAAACGCTATGCACTGCCCAATGCGCGCATCATGATTCACCAGCCCATGGGGGGCTTTCAGGGCCAGGCTTCGGATGTGGAAATCCACGCCCGCGAAATGCTGCGGATGAGAGAGGATCTCAACCGGATCCTGTCGTTCCATTCCGGAAAACCGATCGAGCAGGTGCAAACGGACACCGATCGTGATTATTTTATGTCCAGCGAAGAAGCCCGGGCCTATGGGATCGTGGACCACGTGATTGCCAAACGTGACGATCTCAAAAGCGGAGCCGCCTTGGAGAAGAAAGATGACGCATAAAGACGACGACAATGACAACTTGTTCTGCTCGTTCTGCGGCAAGAGTCAGAAGGAAGTCAACAAGCTGATCGCCGGTCCGGCGGTTTACATTTGCGACGAGTGCATCCAGCTCTGCAGCGAAATCATCGAGGAAGAGAGCGAAAAGGACGCCGACGCGCTGGAAAACCTGTTGGCGCCCAAGGAGACCAAGGCGCTCCTGGACGAGTACGTCATCGAGCAGGAAGTCGCTAAAAAGATCCTGGCCGTGGCGGTCTACAACCACTACAAGCGCTTGAACTCGACCGTTCACGCCGGCGACGTGGAACTCCAGAAGAGCAATATCCTGCTGATCGGCCCCACCGGCTGCGGCAAGACGCTCCTGGCCCAAACTCTGGCGCGTTTTCTGAACGTGCCCTTTACGATCGCCGATGCCACCAGCCTGACCGAAGCCGGCTACGTGGGCGAGGATGTGGAAAACATCATTCTCGCTTTGCTCCAGAACGCCGATTACGATGTGGAGCGGGCCAAAAAGGGCATCGTCTACATCGACGAGATCGATAAGGTCGCCAGCAAGGGCGACAACCCCTCCATCACCCGGGACGTGTCCGGGGAAGGGGTACAGCAGGCGCTCCTCAAGATCATCGAAGGCACCACCGCCAGTGTGCCCCCCAAGGGCGGCCGCAAACACCCCCAACAGGATTTCGTCAAGGTTGACACCTCCAACATCCTGTTCATCTGCGGGGGTACCTTCAACGGCCTGGAAAAGATCATCCAGCGCCGGATGGGATCCAAGGTGATGGGCTTCGGCGCCGAGATCGTCAAGTCCGCCGATCGAAGCGTGGGCGAGACCCTGCTGGACGTGCAGCCCGAAGACCTCATCAAATTCGGCTTGATCCCGGAATTTCTAGGGCGTCTGCCGGTGGTTGCCACCTTAGGCGAACTCAATGAAAAATCCCTGGTCCGGATTCTGACCGAACCGAAAAACGCACTCGTGAAGCAGTACCACAAGTTGTTCGAGATCGAGGGGGTCAACCTGCGGTTTACCGACAGCGCCCTGTCCGCCATCGCCAAAGAGGCGGTCAAACGCAAATCCGGTGCCCGCGGTCTCCGGGCCATTTTGGAAAAGACCCTGCTGGATATCATGTACGAACTGCCCTCGGTGGAGAATGTCAAGGAGTGCGTGATCAGCGAGGATGTGGTCCTCAACAGGGAAGACCCCATTCTGCTGTTCGATCAGACCAAGACCAAGAAACAGGCTTGATTCGATCCAAACCTGATCGAACGATTGACTTTAGCGGCCCCTGGCACGAGCGGTATCCTGCCGATGTGCCTGGGGCCGCTTTTGCTGGCGCAGCTGGAAATCCGTCCTTCCCCGGCTTGATGGCTCCCGGGAGTGAAAGAACCTGCCTTTAGTCGTGCACGATTCGGTCTAAAACCGGCGCGCGGCCTTGAAATGGATGTGTTTTCCGATTATTCTAGTTGTTGCAGGGACAAGCCATCCGGCGGCAAGATACGCCACCGCCGTTTAACGGGCCACCGGTGGCCCGGACAACCGAAGATCCCATCAGGAAGTGAGTATTATGGTCAATATACCCAATATTTTCAAAGACGAACCCCAGGACGAAACAATTGAACTTCCGCTGCTGCCGTTGCGCGATATCGTCGTTTTCCCCCACATGGTGGCCCCCCTTTTCGTGGGTCGCACCAAATCGGTCAATGCCCTGGCCAATGCCATGGGCAGGGACAAGCGCGTCTTTCTATCTACCCAGACGACAGCTGGTGTGGATTCGCCGGAAGAGAGCGATATCAATCCGGTGGGCACCATCGGCAAAGTGCTCCAGCTGCTGAAGCTGCCGGACGGCACGGTCAAAGCCCTGGTGGAGGGCGAAAGCCGGGCGCGGATTATCCAGTTTCTGGAACAGGACGAATTCTTCAATGTCGAACTGGCCCCCATGCCGGAGCCGGACGTCGATCCCATCGAAGCCCGCGCCCTGTGCCGCTCGATCCTGGAGAATTTCGAAAAGTACGCCAAGCTGAACAAAAGCATTTCCAAGGAGCTGATGGAGAGCGTCGGTGAAATCACATCGCCTTCCAAATTGGCCGATACCGTAGCCGCGCATTTCGCCTTTAAAGTGGAGGACAAGCAGCGCCTGCTGGACACCCTCTCGCCCTCGGACCGCGTGGCCGACCTGGTCAGCCTGATCAAGATGGAAATCGAGGTCATGCGCATGGACCAGCGCATCAAGGGGCGGGTCAAGGAGCAGATGGAAAAAACCCAGCGCAACTACTACCTCAACGAGCAGATGCGGGCCATCAAGAAGGAGATGGGGGCCGAGGACGACCCCAGCGAAGAGCTGGAGGATTTAGAAAAGCGGATCGCAGAGAAAAAATTGTCCGAGGAGGCCGGCGAGAAGGTCAAGCAGGAGTTCCGCAAGCTCAGGATGATGACGCCCATGTCGGCCGAGGCCACGGTGGTGCGCAACTACATCGACTGGCTGCTGAGCCTGCCCTGGTTTGATGTCAGCGAGATCAACGAGGATCTCAGCGCGGCCGAGCGCATTCTGGACGAAGACCATTACGGCCTGGAGAAGCCCAAGGAGCGCATCATCGAATACTTGGCGGTCCAGACCCTGACCCAGAAGGTCAAGGGTCCCATCCTTTGCCTGGTGGGGCCTCCGGGGGTCGGCAAGACCTCCCTGGCCAAATCCGTGGCACGGGCCACCGGCCGCAAGTATGTGCGGCTCTCCCTGGGCGGTGTCCGGGACGAGGCCGAGATCCGCGGCCACCGGCGCACCTATATCGGGGCCATGCCGGGCAAGATCATGCAGTCCCTGAAAAAAGTGGGCGTCAACAACCCCGTCTTCTGCCTGGATGAGGTGGACAAGATGAGCATGGACTTCCGGGGCGACCCCTCGGCGGCCCTCCTGGAAGTCCTCGATCCCGAGCAGAACTACAGTTTCAACGACCATTACCTGGATGTCGACTACGACCTGTCGGACATCCTGTTCATCACCACGGCCAACACCCTGCCGGATATTCCGTTGCCGCTGCAGGACCGTATGGAGATCATCCGTCTGCCGGGCTATACGGAATACGAGAAGTACAACATCGCCAAGAAATTCCTGGTGGCCAAGCAGCTGGAGGCCAACGGGCTGAAAGGCTTGGACATCAAGTTTTCCAAGAATGCCATCCTGACCATCATCCGGCGCTACACCCGGGAGGCCGGGGTCCGCAACCTCGAGCGCGAAATCGCCTCCATCTGCCGCAAGATCGCCAAGCAGGTGGTCAAGCATCAGGGCAGCGATACCTTTAAGGTTACCGCCCAGTCGGTGGCCAAATACCTCGGACCGGCGCGCTTCAAGCAGGACCAGATCGAAGACAAGGACCAGATCGGCATGGTGACGGGCCTGGCCTGGACCCAGGTGGGCGGCGAGCTCCTGATCGTGGAAACCCTGACCATGCCCGGCAAGGGCAACGTTCAGGTGACCGGCAAGCTGGGGGATGTGATGAAGGAATCCGCCCAGGCGGCGGTCAGCTATGTCCGTTCGCGCGCCGATTACCTGATGATCGATGAAAAGTTCTACCGCAAGCTCGATCTGCACATCCATATCCCCGAAGGCGCCATCCCCAAGGACGGCCCGTCGGCCGGGATCGCCATGTGCACCTCCATCGTATCGGCGTTGAGCAAACGCCCGGTGCGGCGGGATATCGCCATGACCGGCGAGATTACCCTGCGGGGCCGCGTGCTGCCCATCGGCGGGTTGAAGGAGAAGATTATCGCGGCCCATCGCGGCGGGATCAAAACCGTTCTGATTCCCAAGGAAAATGAAAAGGATCTCAAAGACATCCCCAAGCTGATTTCCCGGAGCATGACCATCATCCCGGTGGAGCACATGGACGAAGTCCTTGGGCATGCCCTGATCCTCGGTGAGGGGGGGCGCCTGTTCAAGGAAGTGGACCTGCCCTTCGACATCGCAAAAGGCGAGGGTGACGGCACCAATGCGTCGCCCCTGAACTGACGAGGCCTGCCGCTCCTTTGATCCGCGTTTCCGCTTGACAGGCATCGGCGGATCAAGTATCAAAACAGTCCCTGCGTTGGGCGGGTAGCTCAGTTGGGAGAGCATCGGCCTTACAAGCCGAGGGTCACAGGTTCAAGCCCTGTTCCGCCCACCATAATAATAGCGAATACGGTTGGTTATGAAACCAACCGTATTTTTGTTTTTGCCGAATCCTGCGTGGACGGCTTTCGTATCTACGCGCGAGCGTCACAGCAGCCGGCGGAGTCCGGTTGGAAGCTACGCGGGTCGGCGGGAATGTGCTGGGGATGTTGACCTGATGCACGGATGTGGAGATTGCCCTCCCGGTGGGCAGGGCAATTTTTTCTGCGATTATTGTAGACTGGACGAGACCGCTTCGCGGCAATCAAGTGGCCAGAAAGTGTGTGATAGCGCTTCGGCCTTTGTGCCATTTCCGCGTCTACTGGCCCTATGCCGTAAATAGAGGTAACTCGGCTTTTTACAGATCGACGATCTGAGGCGGCTATCCGTAATTATTGAAGACAAGATGATGAACCATTTAGAGTCTTTATTTTAAGGCCTTTATGCGATTTATATCTTCCGATTTGCCCAGCATGACCAGGATATCGCTGTCCTTTATGACAAAGCTTGCCGGCGGTATCAAAACGAAGTTTTCGGGAACCAGTTCTTTGATGGCGATGACATGCACATTGTACTTGGCCCTTAAATTCAAGTCGCGGAGGCTCTTGCCAATAAACTCGCGAGGTGGATCGACTTGGACGAGATCATACTCTTCGGAAAGGGGAATGAAATCCATGACATTCGGCCGCGATAAGCCTTTGGAAATGCGCACGGCCATATCGCGTTCCGGGTGGATAATCTGAGTCGCCCCCACCCTTTTGAGGATTTTCGCATGATCGTCGTCCAGGGCCTTGGCGAGAATTTTCTTGACCCCGATTTCATGCAGGTGGAGGCAGATCAGAATGCTGATACTGATTTTGGTGCCGGTGGAAACGATCATCCCGTTCATGTCTTCAAGACCAAGCGACTTTAGCGCTTCCTTGTCCGTGGCATCCATCACCAACGATTCCGTGGCATGGGGATCGATGGCTTGAACCCTGCTTTTTTCGGTATCGATGGCGACCACCTCGTTGCCGTCCTCAAAAAGTGCCTTGGCTGCGTGGAAACCAAAATTGCCCAGCCCAATCACTGCAAAGCGTTTCATGAACTTCCTCCATCAGGTTAGCCGATCATCAGATTCTCTTCGGCATGCTCGACACCATTGACCGCGCCGTTCCCGACAATGATATAGGCGAACGTCAACACCCCTACACGGCCCACGAGCATCATCAAAATGATGCATGATTTGCCCCAAAGGCTTAACTCAGGTGTCACCCCCATGGAAAGTCCCACGGTTCCAAAAGCCGATACGGTTTCAAACAGCAGGGGGAGAAAAACGCCCTGGCTGTGATTCAAAGGCGAACCGTCGAGGGCATTCCCCACGAGAATCAGAAAAAGCACCAGACCGATGACCCCAATGGAAACAAGCACCAGGGATACGCTACGGGTCACGGTTTCGTTGGGGACGCTCTTCTTGAATAGGTCAACCCGTCGGCGGTGACGCAATCGGTTATAGGTAAAGGCCGCCAGCAGCGCCAGCGTAGTCGTCTTGACCCCGCCGCCGCAGGAGCCCGGGGATGCCCCGAAAAACATAAGAAAGATCATCATGGCCAGGGTGGCGTCTTTAAGCCCGGCGATGTCCACCGTATTGAAACCGGCCGTGCGGCATGTGATGGACTGAAACAGCGGTGTCAGGATGTGATGCCGGAGCGAATGGGACGCTTCCGAGGAAAATTGTTCCAGGAAAGCAAACATGAGGGTGCCCGCCACAATCAGGATTAGCGTTGTCAATACGACCGTTTTAGTCTGGATCGACAACCGGCAGCGTTGGTGCTTATGGAACTTGGCCCAACATTGCAGGTCGTAAAGTACCGGAAACCCGATGCCACCGACAATGATCAAGGTGCAAACGGTCCCGTTGAGCATCAAATTGTCGCTGTAGCGAACCATGCTGTCCGCAAAGAGTGAGAAGCCGGCATTGCAGAAGGCCGAGATGGAATGGAAAAAGCCGGTTCCGGCGGCCTTTAGAAGGGGCATCTCCCGGCTCCAGAAAACTGTCAGGAGAATCCCGCCGGCGATTTCCGCCCCAGCAGTGAACAGGACGATGCTTTTCACAAGATTGAAGATGTCCGCGCGGGGCGTATGCGCAAAGAGGTCCTGCATCGCCATGCGATGTCGAAAGGAGATGCTCCGTCCAATCCAGGTAAATAGCGTGACCGAAATCGTCATAAGTCCCAGCCCGCCGATCTGAATCAACATCAGAATGACGCTCTGGCCGAAGATGGTGAAGTAGCTCCCGGTATCCACGACAATAAGCCCTGTGACACACACGGCGGAGGTTGCCGTAAAAAAAGCGTCGATCCATGAAATGGACCCGACTTTTGCCGAGATGGGCAATTTGAGAAGGAGTGTGCCAAAAATAATCACCAGAACAAAGCTACCCAACACAAGGGTAGCCGGATGCGTTTTGAGGACTTTCTTGCCGAGCGTCATGAATTTATCCGGGGATTCAAATTATATTCACAATGGTGATGATTTTCAGTTTGGCAGATCTCTCTCAGCCTGCACCCCCCCAGAACCATTCGGTCCCTATAGGCACCGCACACGGTCATTTCATGCCGCGAATCGATTTTGCTATAGTGGATGAATGGGCACAATACCTGTAAGTGCCGAACCGGGCGATCACCAGATCCCAAATTTTGCAGAATGTCGCGTATATGCTTCGAATCGACTTTTGCAGCGCCAAGCTGTTTGAGATAATCGATTTCAGCACACGCCAGATCTTCAACCAGCCGCCGGTGTTTCAATGTCAGAAGTGCCAGAACTGGAGTTTTGCGGGTATAGCGATTTTGCTTGAGCGTGCCCGCCAGTTCCACCAGAGCAGCGCGCTCCTGAATTGAAGTATTTCCGAAATGGATCACAATAAGGTCGGGCTTTGAGGTTGCCGCCAGGTTAAAGCATTGGATCGGACTGGAAACCTTTTTCCCATCTGGGGATGCAACCTCTGCTACCCTGCCGCTTGTGTCGCAAATCAAAAACTGAAGCTTGCGGCTCATACTTTCAACCATTAGGCTTTGGTCTTTATTCATCACCCTGAATTCCTCTAAGCAGTTCGCCTAAGGATCTGACGCCCGTCTTTCAACAGCTTGAGCAAACTTACAATCACCATGGTGAATTCCAAGCGCCCAAAAAACATTGCCAGGATTTCCCCCCATAGGGCGGCATCCGGCATCTGCCTGGACGTAATCCCCACCGATAGGCCTACTGTTCCGATAGCGGAAGCGAATTCAAAGAGTGAGTCGACAAGGTTGAAGCCACAAGCGCATAGCGTCATCACCCCGAGCACATAGGTCGCCAGATACAAGAAAATGAAGACCATCGTCTGACGAATCCTAGCGTCATCCACAAAAACGCGCCTGTTTCCCTCCCAGATCGGACGTTCCAATACGGCCGTGCGGGGGACAAGGTAGCGTTGAATTTCCCACCAGAGCATCTTCCACAATAGATAAACGCGAAACTGCTTGATTCCTCCGGCAGTGGAACATGTTCCCCCGCCAATCAGCATCAGAATAATCAGCAGAAACAATCCGAAGGCATTCCAATTGCCATAACTGACGGTTGAAAAGCCCGTTGTGGTTATGGCTGTCACTGTCTCGAAGACCGCGACCCGGATTGATTTCCCGATCTGCGGGTAGAGAGCACGGCTCGTCAGCAGGAATATGGCAGCTGCTGACAGGGGAATGAGCACAACCAGCACGCGCACCTCACCGTTTCGAACCACCGCGCGCAGCTTGCCGCGCCATAACATCCAGGCAGTAACAAAGCTTAAATTCCCAAGAATCATTAGCGGCAAGGTTACGGCCTCTATGGCGGCTGAATCCCAGTATCCGATGCTCTCCACCCGCGTGGAGAATCCTCCCGTGGAGACTGCGGCAAAGGAATGGTTGAGCGCGTCAAAAAGCGACATGCCCGCCATCCGGTAAGCCATGGTTCCGGCGAGAGCGTAGCAAACATAGATGATCAGAACCAAGCGGGCAGACTGTCGGACATGGGGCACAAGTTGGTCGCTACGGCCCTCCGCATTTGAGATGCCGACGCCTACAGGGCTTACAATGGCCGACATCATGATGATGGCCAACCCTGCCCCGCCGGCCAATTGGATGATGCTGCGCCAGATCAGAACCATCCTACCGGCACTGGTCACGTCCACCACCGAAAGTCCGGTGGTGGTCCATCCGCTGACCGATTCGAAGATGGCTCGGGAATACGGAAGTCCCAACGCAATTTTAAATGGCCATGCGGAAAAAAGGATGACGATGATCCAGCTCAACAAAACGATGATACCGCCCTCCTGAACCGTGAGCGCGATATTGCGTGGGGAACGAAATGCTTTCCACAACGCAGCTCCTAAAAGGAAAAGGCAGAAAGCAGGCAGACCGAAGGCCCATGCGTGCTCGGCCTCCTCGGGATGCGCTATGAGGGTCAGAAGAGGCGGCAACATCACGGCGCTGCACAGAAGCAGGATCATTCCAACTGAGGAAATGATCGCGGCAAAGCGCTGCTTGAGATAATCTTTCTCTCGCATGGCCCGATCCATTTAAATTTTGTCACCGGTGAAGGCCTTAAGAACCGGGCCATGGTTTTCAGGAAGTGTGATCAGGACGATACGGTCGTCCGCCAAAAGGTCATTGGCCCCGCAGGGGACAATTGGCCTGTTATCGCGGATTACGACAGCCACCAAGGCGTTTTCAGGCAGGTCGATATCCTTCAGAAGCTTTCCCACGACCGGAGAATCATCATCGAGTACGATTTCCGTTACATTCACCCGGCCTTCGCCCACGGGCAACAGGTTGGTGATCCGCTCCAGGGACGCTCGTTGCTCGATCAGACTTCCTACGATGTGGGTCGTAGAAAAGCCCGAGACCCCCAGCTTTTCAAACACCTCGGCATTGTCAGGGTCGTTTGCAAGCGCCACGGTTCTGGGCACACCGAATTTGAGGGAGGCCAGCTGACAGATAACCAGATTATCCTGATCGTTCGGGGTGATGGCGAGTACAGCGTCGGCCCCCATTGCGCCGGCTTCCCTGAGGATCCCGGCATCGCTGCCGTCTCCACATACGACCGTGGCGGACAGTTGGCGGGCCAATTGGATACATTCTTCCTGGTTCCGGTTGATGATAACGACCTCATATCCCCGCGCCGAAAAATTTCGGCAAAGAAAATAGAGCGTTTTACCGCCTCCGACGATAAGTACTTTCATGATAGGGCACCTGTCTGTTCAGCTGTTCCATTGGCAACGGCCCGAAGGAACATCTCTGCCGCTACTGATGTTGGGCATATCGTATCAATGCCCAATTGGGCGTAGGCCTCCTCTCTCCTGGGGTCGAAAACCCTGGCCAGCACATGGGGAACACGGAAGATTCTCCGCGCCACCTGAGCCACCATCAAATTGACGTTATCATCATGCGTCGTGGCGATCAGGACATCCGCCTTGCTGATCTTAGCCTCCTTGAGCACGGCCAATTGAGTGGCATCCCCGTGAACGCGAAACCCGCTGAAATCAGGCGACAGATCGTTGAATGTCGTCTCATCTCTATCAATCACGACCACCGAATTTCCGGCACGACTGAGATTGTTGGATAAAAGAGAACCAAGCCGGCCGCACCCCACGATCACGATGTAGCGGTTATTCCTCATGCGATCCCTCTTTGGCCTTGTTGTCCTTGGAATCCATCCCCTTCTTATCCGGCCCGAGATCGATTTTTCCGAATTTGTTCCATGAGGTGGTTCGCTCAAGGTTCGTCCAGGCCGGTTTGAAAGTGGGATCGATATCCAAGGCCGCCCGGTAAAATTTCTGGGCTTCCAACCAATCGCCCTTGATTTCAAGCAATGCTCCGAGAAGGTTGTACGCCTCCGGTTGAGTCGGATCCGCGGCGATGGCTTTTCGGGCCGTTTCACGAGCGGCCGCGAATCCGCGGTCCGAAATGTGTCTTTTGGTAAGCTCGATCAAGGAGAAATAGTCGACGGCGTTCTCATCATTGAGCACCTCGCGTCGCAGCACTTGGATGGCTAAATCCCGAATTTCAACAGGGCTGAAAGGCTTTTGAATATAATCAACCGCGCCAAATTTCATGGCTTCTACGGCCGTTTCAATCGTCCCATGGGCGGTCATGATGATCACCCGGATCTTTGGCCAGTCGTCCTCTATTTGCCGTAGGACCGCCATCCCGTCCATCCCTGGCATCTTCAAATCAAGAAACACCAGGCCGAACGAAGTTTCCTGCAGTTTTCTGAGCGCTTCCTCGCCATTCACAGCCGTCTGAACCGGAATATCTAAAGGTTCCAATGATTGCGTCATAGTCAGACGGATGTTCTTCTCGTCGTCAACGATCAGGATTGGTTCCTGTCCCATTTGTTCCTCCTATTGGGCTACCGGCAGTGTGAATGTGAAAGTGCTTCCTTTGCCGACGGACGGCTCCACCCAAATCGCACCTCCGTGGGCGCGTACGATTTCCTTGCAGATGGCCAAACCCAAACCCGTCCCACCCGGTTCGCGGCCCTTAACCTGGACAAATTTCTGGAATATTTTGGATTGATACACGGGCGGAATCCCCGGGCCGTCATCTCGCACGGAGATGTGGATGTGGGGTCCGATCCGGTGAGCTAAAAGACCGATGTGGCCGCCTTTGCTCACGTAACGCAGGGCGTTTGAAATCAGATTGGTCAATACCCAGGTGATCTTGTTGGCATCGGCGCGAACATCAGGCATGTTATCAGTGATCTCCGATGTAAGCGAAACCGCCTTCATCGCCATTTGGTTTTTGAATACCACTTCAACATGGTCAAACAAGGTTGAGACCGGAACCCCCTCGAACTCCAACTCAATCCTGCCGGCCTCGATTCTTGAGAGGTCAAGCAGGTCACTGACGAGTGCCTTCATCCGATGGACCTCCTCATGCGCGGCCTGGAGAAGGTCTTGGTCCTTTGCGGCGCATCCCTGGGTGGCGTGTTCCAGGAGAAGGTCAATGCTCATGCTCAGACTGGTAAGAGGGGTGCGGAGTTCGTGCGAGGCGGCCATGACGAATTCACTCTTGAGCTGCTCCACTTCCTTCAGGCGGGTGACATCCCTGAGCAGGAGCACGATGCCGGAAAGATTCCGGTCCCTTCCGCGAATAGTCGTAACGGAAAACAAGTAAAATCTATCTCCCTCTCTATCCGGAAGAACGATAATGCGTTGTTCATCGGGCACATTGGGCTGGGCTCCGGTCTCGAGGGTCCTGCGGATGAGGTCGCAGAAATGAGGTTCCTGCAGTATGTCCATGCATTGTAAGGTCGAACTTTCGGCAAACCCCAAATTTAGTAACTGACGTGCTGCGGGATTGATCCCGGTCACCCTAAGCATTTTGTCGAAAACCACCAAGCCATCCTCGATGCTCGAGAGAATCGCCTCGCCCTTGTTCTTCTCAGAGATGATTTGCTCGATATTCATCTCGTGGTAACGGTCAAGCTGCTGGATCATTTGATTGAACTCCCCGGCTAGGCGCCCGAACTCATCACCTGTTTCCACGTTCACCTGAACTGCATAGTCTCCCGAAGAGATTCTCCGCGAGGCCTCCATGAAGCGCCTAATGGGTCTGACTATTCGTTCGGCCAGCAACAGACTGAAAATTAGGGCCACGATTAGGGCCGAAGCTGCCACGAACCCCGTTGACCAAATCGCGCGCCGCGCCACGCCGCCGGCTTTCACGCTGGCGGCGTACATGGTATCCTCATTGAGGTTGCGCAAGCCAATACACGCCGCGCGCACCTTGGCGAAGAGCGGATAGACCATTTTCTGATAAAGGTCGGGCGGCAAAGAGGCGTCGGCCGTCCCACGCAAATCGGTGATCGAGGCGGATTTGTTGCGGTATGCCGAGTAGTCCTTCTCGATTGATTGGACGAGTTCCGCTTCCCCCTTAATCGTTATGTTGTCCTTTGCTCGGGCCAACCATTGAAAGAAAATTGCTTCATTTTCCCGAAACTGTATGATGCCTTTTTCAATGTCCCCCAGGAACATGATCAACATGCCGCTATCTTGCCTTTCCAAGGCGTCCACCATGTTCTCTGCGGCGAGAATGCTCCGATAGTTTTCGCTTAGAATGGCGTCGCTTGCCTTGCCCAGCGAAAACAGATTCGTAATCGCCCAAGCCACCACAAGGCCCATGAGGGCGAAAGCGACGCCATATCCAATGAGAATTTTCTTTTTTAATGTCACGGCTTAGAATTTCGCTTTGAAAAAACCGAGTTCTGATCCGACAAATGCACTTTGTGCGTTTACCACTTGCATTAGAGGCAAAACGGGTGCCATAATGCACAATGTGTTGATATATTTATTTATAGTTTGATTTTAGGTGAGATTTTAGGTTGGAATTTGTGAAGAATCTTGCAAGCTGCAAGAAATCCGCCTTGCAATTTGCAAGGTTATTCTATCTGATATTTTTTTCGCTTGCGCCAGAGGGTGGCCGGGTCGATGCCCAGGACCTTGGCGGCCTCTTCCAGCGAGGCGGAATGGGCTATGGCGTTCTGGATATGCTCCCGCTCAATTTCGACTAAGCTTTTGAAGGACGATCCGGTGGATGCGTCTATATTGAAATTTGCAATGTGGGGAGGGAGGTCGTCGGCCCTAAGCACCGTATCCGTTGCCATAATGACCGAACGCTCGACGGTATTGATGAGTTCGCGGATATTGCCGGGCCATGAGTAGGTTTGCAGACGCTGCAACGCATCAGATGATAGGCGTTGAACCGCTTTTTCATTCAGCCGCGCGGAGCGTTTCAGGTAGTGCTCCGCCAGCAGGGGAATATCCTCAGGTCTTTCTCTTAAAGGGGGCAAGAACAGTTCCAACACATTTAAACGGAAAAAGAGGTCTTCCCGGAAGGCGCCATCACGGACCCGCTCTTCAAGATCCTTGTTGCTTGCAGCAATGATGCGAACATCCACGGTCTGGGGCTTGGGGTCCCCCACCCGCTCGAATTCGTGGTGCTGGATGAACCGCAGCAGCTTGCCTTGCACCGCAGACGGAATTTCGGAGACTTCGTCCAGAAAGACAGTCCCGCCCTCGGCAAGCTTGAGTTTGCCCTCCTTGTCGCGAAGTGCCCCGGTAAAGGCCCCCTTGATGTGGCCAAACAAATCGCTCTCCAGCAGGTTTTCCTGCAGAGCTGCGCAGTCCACGGTCACAAAAGGCTTTTCCGACCGCGGACTCCAGTCATGAATCAAACGGGCCAAAAGCCCCTTGCCCGTGCCGCTCTCGCCGCCGATCAGCACGATCGCCTCGGCATCAGCGGCCTGCCGGGCGGTCTGCAGAATCTTGCGCATCCGGCGGTTACGGGTCAGGATACCGCCTTCGGAGAAGATGCCCTTGAGGGTCGCGATCTCCACTTCCATGTGATGAAAGCGCTTGAGCCGCTCCAGGACCAGGTCGAGCTGGCCTGGCACGAACGGCTTGGGCAGGTAGTCGAAGGCTCCCATTTTGACGGCGCTGACCGCCGTTTCAATGGTGGCATAGGCCGTAACCATCAGCACCTGGGTCTTGATGCCACTGGTGGTCACTTCCTTGAGGATATCGAGACCATCCCGATCCGGCAGCTTCATGTCCAGCAGCACCAGATCGGGCATGACGCTGCGCAACTTCCGCAGTCCGTTTTCGCCGGTTTCCGCGGTCGCGACCTCGTAGCCTTTGTCTTCGAGATACATGGCCAGCGTGGTCAGAATATTGCGGTCATCGTCGATGATCAGCGCTTTTTTCACGCCTTCCCTCCATGCCCTCAGGAATCCAGAAGGTAAAACAGGTGCCCTCGCCGACCGTGCTTTCGACGCCGATATCGCCGCCATGCTGCTCGATGATATCCTTGACGATAGCCAGGCCAAGGCCGATGGTGCCCACTTTACCACGTTCGGAGAACTGGGTGAAGCGGTCGAAGATGTGCGGCAAAAATTGCGGATTGATGCCGCTGCCCGTATCCAAACATTGAAAATAGATCCGCTGGTCCTGTTTGTAGACGTTAAGTCCGATATGGCCGCCCCGATCCGTATAGCGCAGGGCATTGCCGACGATATTGGTAATCACCCAGGGGAAGCGGAAAGAGTCGATCGTCACCTGGGGCATATTCTGAGGGATGTCGATATCGATGGTGACGCCCCTTGCCTTGGCCTGCTTCATTAATGGTGCGAGGCACTCCTGGATCACGGTGGCGATATCGAGCGTCTCCTTGGGTCGCGGCTGCGACATGGTTTCAAGCCGGGAGACATCCACAAGCTCATTGATCAAGGCCGTCATGCGGGCGCAATCGTCATGGGCAGTCTCAACGAGTTTGGCACGCTTTTCAGCCCCGAGAGCATCACCTCGGCTCTGAAGCATCCCGACACTCATGGCCAGGGAGGTCATGGGGGTTTTAAGTTGATGGGAAATATCGGCGATGAAGCGTCCCTTGGCGTCCTCACTACGGCGGACTTTTTCCCGTTCTCCGGCGATGATCTCGTCGCGATGCTGGTCGTATTGTTTTAGACGATGAAACAAACGATTGAAAGATTGGGTCAGAAAACCGATTTCGTCGCTGGTGTGTGGTTGCACTTCGGGGTAGACGCCGCTTCCTTCTCGCGTTTCCAACAGCTTACGGGCCAGGGTCATGATCGGTTTGGCAATGCAATAGGAAAAGAAAATAGCTCAAGGCCAGAATGGCGGTTATGATGATGCCGAAGAGCAACGCTGCATTTCTTTGGGCCTGTTTGGCCAGTAACCGGGTTTCTTGCTCGGCACGCTCCATAGCCGTTTCATTTATGGCTACCAGTTCGTCAATAAGCGAGACCATTTCTGTTGTCAGCGCCAGAAATGATGCGAATTGCTCACTTTGCCACAGGTTATGATCAATCACCTGAAGGGAATTGACTGCCGGTTCATATTGGGCGTAGCTTCCAAACAATGCATCGATCAGTTCCTGCTCACCTGCTTCGGTGACATTTTCTCGGCAGAGGTTCAGGTTGGCGGCCAAACTTTCCAGCTGTCCAGCGGAAACCACAAAACCTTCCTGCCCCCGCGAAAGATTGATCAGCAGCTGGTTTCGTATAGCTTCGACAACCTTGCGCGCCTCCTGGGCCGCCCGGATGCTCTTGTAATTTTTGGAAAGGATTTGCTCGGCGCTGTCGCCCAAGGCACTAAGGTACTGGCTGTTCATCAGTGCCGCAGCAACCAAGGCAATCGTCGGCACAAGGCTGACCAGGAAAATTTTAAAGCGGATTGGGTGGCGGATGGGATGTTTTTCTTCGCTCATGGCACAGACAGATTGAGACTATCCAACGAAAAATGCAACGGATAAATCCTTCGGTTACGATCCGCTGGTCCAACTATCTGAAATCAGAACCATATGCCATACAGGTGTTAGATATCTGAAATGGGGGCCGACCACATTTGCACTTAAGCCAGGGAAAGCAACCCTCCAACGGCACTAAGCAGCATTCCAGGACCGCCACACACCAACCGCCCGCCTTTTTTATGGTCTTCTTCCTGACAGACGGTCTCAGAGCAGTTTGGCGATAATCTCCTTCATGATCTCGGTCGTGCCGCCGCCGATGGACAGAATGCGGTTGTCCCGATAGAGCCGCTCCACCAGGTAGCCCCGCATGTAGCCGTAGCCGCCGAAGAGCTGCACGGCATCGTAGGTCACCCGGTCGCTGACGCTGCAGGCGAAATTCTTGGCCATGGCGACTTCCTTGAACTGGTCGATGCCGGCGTCGATTTTGGCCGCCACCCGCCAGGTGTACTCCCGGGCGATGTCCACCAGGGTGGCCATATCCACCAGCTTATGGCGGGTGACCTGGAAACCGGTGAGGGGTTTGCCGAAGGCCGTGCGTTCCTTGGCATAGGCCTGGGCCTGCTCCAGCGCGAGCTGGGCGGTCATGTAGGCCATGACCGCCAGGGAGAGCCGCTCCCCCTGGAAGTTTTCCATGATGGCGTAGAAGCCCTGGTTCTCCTCGCCGATCAGGTTGGCAACCGGCACACGGCAGTCGTCGAAAAAGATCTCGGCCGTGTCCGAAGCCCACCAGCCGGTTTTTTTGAGGGGCGTGGAAACGGAATAACCCGGCGTATCGGACTCGATCACCAGCATGCTGATGCCGTGGGCGCCGGGCGCGCCGGTGCGCACGGCGCAGGTAATCTGGTCGGCCCGGGTGCCGCTGGTAATGAAGGTCTTGCTCCCGTTGACGATGTAATGGTCACCGTCGCGCACCGCCGTGGTGGCCAGGTTGGAGACGTCCGAACCGCCCCCGGGTTCGGTAATGGCCAGGGCGGCGATGCGCACGCCGGCGATCACCGGAGCGACGAAGCGCAGCTTCTGCTCTGCCGTGCCGTGCCGCAGGATGGGCGGCAGGGCGATGTGCAGCGAACCCAGCCCGGCCACGAATCCACCCGATCCCGCGCGCATGAGTTCTTCGCTGGCCGCGATGGTGAAGAAGATATCGCCAGGCGTGCCGCCGACTTCTTCCGGATAGCCGATCCCCAGGATGCCCACCTCTCCGGCCTTGCGGTAAATCTCCCGCGGAAAAGACCCCACCTCCTCCCACTCGTCGATAAAGGGTTTGATTTCCTTGTCGACAAATTCCTTGACGGATCGGCGCACCCTGTCATGGGCCTTGGAGAAATACTGCTGACAGGATGCCCGCGCATTGAATTCGATGGCCATTTTGACTTCCTTTTTTGGCGTTTATATTTGGCCGGAAAGAGACTATCAGGCTTAACAGCAGGACTGGAAAAGAAATGAATCGAGTCACAGCCCCTGTATGACTGATAGGCGAAAATAAATCGGTGTCCGATTCCGAAATGAGGATTTTTGTCTCTGATCAAGGCCCGACGAGGGGTTGTGGCGAGGCGTACATGGGTACGCCGCAGCCGTAAAAACCGAGGAGAACGCCGATCAGGGGCAAAAAGACCATTTCTGAACGGACACTCAACCCAGTTTAGGGGGCGGCATGACGAGCGCCGTCCCCTCCGCCACGGTCTCCCCCTTTTGGTTGGTCCAGAGAAGCGCCATGCGCACCCAGCGCTTGTCTGCCAGCTTTTCGGTCACCTCGGCCCGGGCCGTGATGGTATCGCCGAAGCGGGTCGGCGCCCGGAAGCGCGTGTTGATTTCGAGGGCCACGGTCCCCAGTCCGGGCAGCTTCATGCCCAGCACCGGGGCGATCAGGCACTGGGGCAGGGCCCCGTGGGCGATGCGGGTGCCGAAGGGGGTCAGCTTGGCGAATTCTTCGTTGACGTGCATGGGATTGAAATCGCCCGAAATGCCGGCAAAGAGGTAGACATCCGTCTCGGTGATGGTCTTGGTGAACGACGCCGACATGCCGATGTCCAGCTCATCGTAGGATTTGCCCAGTTCGAAATCCATGCTGCCTCCTTTGAAACCATTTTTAGGTTCGGTTATAGAGCTGCCTCATTTTGCAGTTCGGCGGGAATCGTTATGGCTTTGACGCGCAGGTATTCGCCCAGGGTCTTGGCCTGGGGGTCGCTTTTCAGGGAAGCGGCCACCCCTTCTCCCAGAATCCCTTTGATATAGAAGTTCAACGCCCTGAGATTGGGCAGCGCGTAGCGCTCGATGGTATAGGGGCCGGTATCCGGCAGGAGTGATTTAAGCTGTTCCGTGGTGAGGGTGCGGCACAGAAAAGCATAGGCCGTGTCACTGCGGGCCCAGATCCCCAGATTGGCGTTGCCCCCCTTGTCCCCCGAGCGGGTGCCGAACAGCCGTCCGAAGGGCAGCGCGACGGTATCTTGCACTGAGGGGGGGCTGTCTTCACCGGCCGTCCCAGCGGCTCGCGCCGCGGTGATTTCAGCGCCTGCGAGGGGCTCGACCGTGACGCTCTCTTCGCCGATCACCACCCGGGGCCGGACATGGCGGTTGGCCACCACAGTGGGCCAGTGCTGGATGGCCGGGGTGCCCTTGGTGGGCGGCGCGGTGGCCGTAAACCCGGGAATGCTCGCCAGGGCCAGCTCCACCACGGCGGCGGAGAAACGGGCGACTTTGGACGGGTCGGGATCCATGACCCCGAGGTGCAGATAGGCAAAGGCTTCTTCGTTGACGGCCGGGTTGGCCTGATCCGAGCGCACGAGCCGGGCCTCGAACACGGCGTATTGCTCGCGGCCGCCCAGGGCTGCCACGATGGTTTCTTCGAGGATGAGGGCTTTTAATTCGATGTCGAGCCCGGTCAGGATGAGGGTCATACTGTTACGGTGGCCGAAGAGGTTGTTGAGGCAGACTTTGGTGGTGGGGGGCGGCGGAGCGCCCTGGACACCGGAAACCCGGACCCGGTCCTCGCCCGCGTCATTCAGCCGGATGGTATCGAAACGGGCGGTGACGTCCGGGGTAAGGTAGTCCGGCGACCGGATTTCATAGAGCAGCTGGGCTGTGACCGTGCCCACGGACACCCGTCCGCCGGTGCCGGGATGCTTGGTGATGACCGACGACCCGTCGGCGTGGATTTCGGCAATCGGAAAGCCCAGTTTGTGAAAGGAGGGAATCTCCTCGATGAAAGGGTAGTTGCCGCCGGTGGCCTGCCCGCTGCACTCGATGATGTGCCCGGCTACAGCGGCGCCGGCCAGGCGGTCCCAGTCCTCCCGCTGCCAGCCAAAATGCCAGGCCGCCGGGCCGGTGACCAGGGCGGCGTCGGCCAGGCGGCCGGCCACGACGATATCCGCCCCCCGGGCCAGGGCCTCGGCCACGGCCCAGCCGCCGATGTAGGCATTGGCGGAGATGGGCTGTGCGCCGGCTTCCTTCAAAGAGAGACCCTTATCCAGATGTAGGAAGGCTTCCCCCTGGGCCTGCAGCTCAGCCAGGCGGGGCAGCAGGTCGTCGCCCTCGATGTAGGCGATCTTGGGCGATAACCCCAATTTTTCGGCCAGGGTCTGCAAGGCATCGGCCAGCCCCTTGGGGTTCAGGCCGCCAGCGTTGCTGACCACCTTTATCTTGCGTTCCAGGCAGGTGCCCATGACCTCTTCCATCTGGCGCAGGAAGGGGCGGGCATAGCCCAGGGCGGCGTCCTTGAGCTTCTGGCGGAAGAGGATCGCCATGGTCAGCTCCGCCAGGTAGTCACCGGTCAGGACATCGATGGGGCCGCCTTCCACCATCTCCCGGGCCGCACTGAAGCGGTCCCCCAGGAAGCCGCTGCAGTTGGCGATGATCAGTTTGTCTGCGGATTGGGGTGCTTGCATGTTAATTTGTCTCCTCTCTCCGCGTTATGGTTTATTCTTCTACTGTCATTTCTGATGGGAAACTCGATTTTATCTGTTCATTTTCTTCCACGTGGAAGAAAACGAACCAATCACGCCTCGGCCTGACAGGCTTCAGACGCCCGCGTTCCGCTTAATCCTGCGCGTCCCGTCAGCGGTCGGACGCGCCGAAACTCGCCCCGCCTAAGCCAAGGCTACGGCGGGACTCAGACAGTCGCCGCGCCTTTTTCGTCCGCCGACGGGATGCTCGGCGCGGGAAAATGGGAGATAAACGCCAAATTTTTCAAAACCTCGATAAAACCACACAGAGGAATACCAAAGCGCTTCAACTTTGGCAGCGGTAATGTTGTTTCTGGACGTGAACAGGGACTGCCACTTGTCTGAAGTTTTAGCGAAAAATTCATGTTTTTTCTGTATCCTGCCGGTCGATTGCAGGCGGTGGATTTTGGTTCGGGGCAAGGCCCCACAAGCGTTTGCTGCGGGGCATATGTTGATACGCCGCAGTCGCCAAGCCCTCTGAGAACGCCGGCCCGGGCCCCACGATCGCTGCCTGCGATCGATCATCTTATTTCCCCTTAAACTTCGGCGGCCGCTTTTCCAGAAAGGCCGTAATGCCCTCCCGAGCGTCTTCGGTGGCCGCCACCTCGCCCAGCTTGCCGGCCAGGAAGTCGACGGCCTGCTCGAAGGGCATGTCCGCCATGGCGTAGAAGGCTTCCTTGCCGATCTTCATGCCGATGGGGCTCTTGGCGGCCAGCAGCGCGAGCAGGTCGCCGATCTTCGAATCCAGGTCCGCCCGGGGCACGGCCCGGGTAATCAAGCCCATCTCCAGGGCTTCTTCCGCCGTCAAGCGGCGGCCGGTGAGCACCATTTCCATGGCTTTTTTGCGGGGCACGTTGCGGTAGATCAGGGCCCCGATCATCATGGGGAACAGGCCGACGTTGACTTCCGGCGCCCCGAAGCGGGCGTCCTCACAGGCCATCACGATGTCGCAGGCCAGCATGAGGCCCAGGCCGCCGGCCATGCAGGTGCCGTTCACCCGCGCCACCACTGGCTTGGGGAAGCCTGCCAGGCGCTTGAGTAGATTGGCGTAGCTGGCGATGACGGGTCCGCTGTCGGCACTCATGCCGCCCAGATCGGCACCGGCGCAAAACGCCTTGTCGCCGGCGCCGGTCACGCAGATTACCCGCACCGCCGCATCGGCCTCGGCCATGTCCAGGGCCTCGTGAAAAAGGGTCAAGGCTGCGGGGCTCAGGGCATTGCGCTGGGCTTCACGGTTCATGGTGATCCAGCCGATTCGGTTTTCAGGATGGTAGATCAAGGGGGCGGTCTCGGTCATGGCGGCCTGCCTTTCGGTTACATTGTAAAGAGTACGGTGCTGCTATGCTTACGGCGCGTTGCTTCCGCCGCGGCCTCCAGGTCCACCAGGATGTCGCCGGGCGCCACCTTGTCGTCTACGGCAACGTTGATCCTCGCGACCCGGGCATTGAAGGGCGCGGTGAGGGTCGTCTCCATCTTCATGGCCGACACCACCACCAGGCCGGCCCCGGCCTCGACCTGTTGACCCACGGTGACCATGATCTTCACCACCACGGCGGGCATGGGCGGTGTCACGTCGCGGGGTAGCGTCGGCGAGGCGGCACCCGACACCGTGGATCGGGCCTGGGCGTCGGCATCGATCACCCGGTAGACGCTGCCATCGATCATGATTTGTTTGGCGCTCCCGTCATCGCTGACAAAGGCGTTGCAGCCGACCCCGTCGATGGTCAGAAAAATATGGGTGTCATCGATGCGGCGGCCGGTCACGGTCAGACGCCTGTCGGGCGTATCCATCTCCCAGGCGCCAGCTTCGGTGGGCGATACGGTCAAGGCGGTCGTTTTTTCCAGAAGGGTCAGATTGTATTTCATCGGTGTTCTCCCGTGGGTGCCGTCCTATGGGTCAGCCGCGCCAGCCCCCCAGGCTCTGCCAGGGGGAGGGGGCGGCCGGGCTCGTACCGTGGGCTGCGGCCGGCCGGGCTTTCGGTGTCAGAGTATCGGCCACAAAGGCTGCCCGGGCTGCGTCGGGATTCGGCGCCGGCGGCGTCCAGGCGGCCAGGTGCTCCGGGATGAAATCGGTATAGGTGGCGCCCCGGCGAAACGCCTCGTGGTCCAGGACGTCCCCCAGAAAGGCGATGGGGGTGCGCACGCCCAGGATGACATAGTTGGCCAGTGCCCGCCGGGCCCGCGCAATGGCGGCCTCCCGAGTTTCGGCGTGCACTACCAGTTTGGCCAGAATGGGGTCGTATTCCAGCGGGACGTGCGCGCCGGCGTAGATGCCGGCATCGATCCGGATCCCCGGGCCCTGGGGGCTTTTCAGATAGCGGATGGTGCCCGGGGACGGCAGGAAGCCGTTGGCGGGATCTTCGGCATAGATGCGGCATTCGATGGCGTGTCCCCGTCCGGTGATGTCTTCCTGGGCGTAGGACAGGGGCCGGCCGGCAGCAATCTGGATCTGCTCCCGTACCAGATCGATGCCGGTCACCATTTCGGTAATGGGATGTTCCACCTGCAGGCGCGTATTGACTTCGAGGAAGTAGAAGCGGTCCTCCGGATCCAGCAGGAACTCCACCGTGCCGGCATTGACGTAGCCGGCGGCGCGGGCCGCGCGCACGGCGGCTTCGCCCATCGCTGCCCGCAGTTTCGGGGTGAGGGCCGGGGAGGGGGTTTCTTCGATGATCTTCTGGTGGCGGCGCTGGATGGAGCATTCCCGCTCCAACACATGAATGCAGTTGCCATGGCGGTCGGCCATGACCTGGAATTCGACGTGCCGGGCCTTGGGCAGATACTTCTCGATGTAAATTGAGCCGTTGCCGAAGGCCGCCGCGGCCTCCCGCCCGGCGGCTTCCGCCGCTTCGGCCAGCGCTTCCGGGGCATGCACGATCCGCATGCCTTTGCCGCCCCCGCCGGCAGCGGCCTTGATCAAGACGGGATAGCCGATCTCGTCGGCCGCCGCGGCCAGTTTCGCAGGTTCGGTTTCGGCCTGGAGCTGCCCCGGAATGACCGGCACGCCGCTGTCCTGCATGAGACGGCGCGCCACGGTCTTGTCCCCCAGATTGCGGATGGCGTCCGCCGGCGGGCCGATGAAGGTGATCCCCTCCTCGGCGCAGCAGGCGGCGAAGGCGGCATTTTCCGCCAAAAACCCGTAGCCGGGATGGATGGCTTCGGCCCCGACCGTCCGGGCGGCGGCCAGGATGCGGTCCTGGTTGAGATAGCTGGCCGCAGGATCGGCCGCCCCCAGCAGGACAGCCCGGTCGGCGGTCAGGACGTGGGCGGCGGTCTCGTCCGCCTCGGAATAGACGGCTACGGTTTCGACCCCCATCTCCCGGCAGGTATGCATGATGCGGCAGGCAATTTCACCGCGATTGGCAATCAGGATGCGTTTGAACATGATGCCTTTCCTTCTCGGAGTCTTATAGCTGATCTCAAGATCTGGAATTTGAAACCGCTACTCTGATGAGACGTAAAAAAGTTTCAAGCCGTCACTCCCGCGCAGGCGGGAGTCCAGAAAATATAAAATGACGGGATCTCCGTCTGTGCGCGGAAGACAAATTTCGTTTTAACCTAACCCCTTCAGCTCCGGTAAAAGTCGCGGAGAGGTTCTGCCGATCGGAAGATTATTTTTTATAAATCATTTCTTCATTTTCTTTCACGTGAAAGAAAACGGAAGCAAAAGAAAACGCCCCTGTCCCGCGGCCCCTGCGGGGCTGCCCTGCGCGTCCCGTCGGCGGTCGGACGCGCCGAAACTCGCCCCGCCTTCGCCAAGGCTACGGCGGGACTCAGACAGTCGCCGCGTCTTTTTCGCCCTCCGACGGGATGCTCGGCGCGGGACAAAGGGAAATCAAAACCAAGATCCAAAAACCGAATTCAAGCCACCTTCAAAGAGGCCATGGGCCCACTTAACGCCGATCTGGGGCCAATAAGATAATTATTGAGAAAATCATTTCTTCTACATGCGGAAAATTCCATACCCCTGTGCCCCATCCCGCAGGGGCGCATTGAGGGCTGCGGATATGGACAGCCCCAGCACGTTGCGGGTTTCGGCCGGGTCGATGATGCCGTCGTCCCAGAGATTGGCCGTGCTGTAGTAGGCATTGCCCTCCTTGCGGGCCGCCTCGGCGATGGGCCCCTTGATGGCCGCCACGTCTTCATCGCTCATGGGGGGCTCCCCGGCCCGTGCCAGTTGATCGTTTTTGACCGAAATCAGGACGTCGGCGGCCTGTTCGCCGCCCATGACGCCGATTTCGGCATTCGGCCAGGTCCACAGGAAACGCGGGCCATAGGCCCGGCCGCACATGCCGTAGTTGCCGGCCCCGAAAGAGGCCCCCGTCATGACGGTGAACTTGGGCACCGTGGCCGTGGAAACCGCGTTGACCATCTTGTGCCCGTCCTTGGTGATGCCGATCCGCTCATACTCCCGGCCGATGATATAGCCGTTGATGTTTTGCAGAAACACCAGCGGGATGCCGCGCCGGTCGCAGAGCTGAATGAACTGGGTGGCCTTGAGGGCACTGTCCGAAAAAAGGATGCCGTTGTTGCCGAGGATGCCCACCGGGTAGCCGTGGATGCGGGCCATGCCGCACACCAGGGTCGTTCCATACAGGGCCTTGAATTCGGTAAAGTCGCTGCTATCCACGATGCGGGCGATGACTTCCCGCACGTCGTAGGGCGTTTTCAGGTCACGGCTGACGATGCCGTAGATTTCCTTGGGGTCGTAGCGGGGCGGGGCCGGATCCTGCATACTCAGGCCGGCCTTGTCGGCCTCCGGCAGGTTGCGGACCAGCTCCCGCACGATGGCAATGGCTTGGGCGTCGTTGTCGGCCATATAGTCGGAGACCCCGGACTCCCGGCAATGCAGATCCGCCCCCCCCAATTCGTCGGCCGTGACCTCTTCGCCGGTGGCGGCCCGCACCAGGGGGGGACCGCCCAGAAAGATGGCGCCGGTGCCCCGCACGTGCACCGCCTCGTCCGACATGGCCGGGATATAGGCTCCGCCGGCCGTGCACAGCCCCATGACCGCGGCGATCTGGGGGATGCCCAATTTGGACATGACGGCCTGGTTGTAGAAGATGCGCCCGCCGTCGTCCTCGTCCGGGAAGATTTCGCTCTGCAGGGGCAGAAAGGCCCCCCCGGAGTCGATCAGATAGATCGTGGGCAGCCGGTTTTCCATGGCGATCTTCTGGGCCCGCAGGGATTTCTTGACCCCCAGGGGATAGATCGTACCCCCCTTGATCATGGGGTCGTTGGCATTGACGATCACCTCGCGCCCCTCCACCACCCCGATGCCGATCACACTCCCGGCCCCGTGGACCTTGCCGTCGTACATGCCTTTGGCCGCCAGGGCGCCAATTTCCAGAAAGGGCGTGTTGCGGTCCAGGAGCAGCTCCAGCCGTTCGCGCACCGGCAACTTGCCCACCTCCGCCACGCGCTGGCGCGCCTTGTCGGAGCGCTCTTCCCGGGCCTGCTGCAGGTTTGCTTTGAGATCCGCCACCAGGGAGGTCATGCGGGCGAAGTTCTTCTGGTACGCATCGGATTGCGTGTCGATCCGGGTCTCTATCACGGCCATGTTTATAGTCTCCTAAACCGGGTGATCGGTGCGCAGCAGGTTCTGGATGCCGCCCACGATGAAGGCCACCGCATCCCGGCCCACCGCGTCGAGGTCGGCGTGGCGGTCCTGCCAGATCAGATATTGGTAGGCCAGGCGTTCGAACATCCCCAGGATGCTGGCCGCCATGACTTCTTCGGCCATCGTGCTCTCAAAGGGACCGAGGTTGTCGCCAATGCTTTTGAGCGCTGCCATGAGATCGCCGATCAGCTTGTCGAAGATCTTCTTACGGTGTGCTTCCACCGTCTCGCCCTGACCCACCGACTCCCGGAAGATCAGAGCGATCTGGTCGGGGTGGCGGGGGCAAAAGTCTTCGAAAAAGACCATTCCGGCCCGCCGGATGCCCTCCAGGGTGCCGTCGGCATTCCGGAAAGCTTCCCCCAGCAGATTGCGCAGCTCGTAGCCGGTCTGGTCCAGCAGTTTCACCAGCAGGTCTTCCTTGTTCTTGCAGTAGAAGTAAACCGTCCCCACGGAAACCTCGGCCTCGTCGGCAATGCGCTCCATACCGGTGCGGTGGTATCCCTCCCGGGCAAAAAGCCGGCCGGCGACTTCCAAAATGGTCTGCAGGCGCTGTTCGCGTTCGCGCTGCCGCCGCAGGGCGCTCTTGCTCGAAGGCGTGCGGGGCTTCGGGGGGCTTTCGGTTTCGGCATTATTTCTCCTATGTTTGGGCGATGGCCGAACCGTGTCGATTCTTCGTGGGGGGCAAATTCCAGCGGCATTAGTGACTCGGAGAGGCCCCACCGAATTATGGGTATTTTCGCCATTGTAACTTTTCTTCCGCGTGGCAGAAAAGTAACCAAAAGAATACGCCCGTGTCCCACTTCATCCTGCGCGTCGTCGACACAGCCGGAGCACGCGGAAACTCGCTTCGCTCAGACAGTCCGCGCGCTTTTATCCGGCCGCATCGCCGATGCTCGGCGCGGGACAAAGGGGTTGAACCCCAAAAAAGCTATATGCCCCCAGCCTTAAATACTTGATGTCTTCCGCCATGCGGGAGGGGATTTACAGTTTACCTAGGACGCATCTCCAATCTTAACCCTGGCAATCTCGGTGGAGATGCCGGCGATCTGGCCGTATTTGGCGCAGCGGTAGGCCTGCTCGGCCGGCCCTCCCGTCAGGTAGCCGCTGCCGGACAGGATTTGCAGGGCTTTGCCGGCCACGGTCTCGGCCGCCTCGGTGCAGAACACCTTGGCGCAGAGGGTCAGGACGTTGGCTTCCCGGGGGGCGTCGTCCGCCATCCAGGCCGCCCGGTAGGCAAAAAGCTGGGCGGTCTGGCAAAGGGTCAGCATTTCCGCGAGCTTGAAGCCCACCTCCTGGTAGGCGATGATGGGCTTACCGCCGGAGAGGTGAGTCTTGGCATGATCCCGGGCCGCTTCGAAACTGCTCTGCAGCATGCCCAGGGCCGCGGCGATCAGAATCTGGTTTTCCCACAGCTTGAGCTGGCCCAGGACCGCATCTCCGTCGAGGGGTCCGATCACCCGGTCGGCCGGCACCGGACAGCCGTCAAGTTCGAGGCCGCAAATGGCAAGCCCGTTGTAGCCCATGGTGGTCAGGCGCTCCGTCAGCTTCAGACCGGGGCTTTGCCGGTCCACCAGAAAGACGGCCAGCCCGTTTTCCAGGCACCCCACCACGGCCAAGCAGTCGGCCACCGGGCCGTTGATGACATAGTTTTTCGCGCCGCTGACCAAGACCGTGTCGCCCTTGCGGGTGCCCGCGGTGGTCAGGGGATCGTTCTCCACGTTCATGGCCGCTTCCGAAAGGGCTACGGCGCCCATGAGCTCACCGGCCGCAATCTGCTTGGCGAGGGCTTCTACCGCCGGCGTTTGTTCGCCCAGGGTCAGGGCGCGGCCGAACAGCCGGGTGCTCATCTCCACCGCCAGGAACAGGGAAGGCGAAACCGCGGCCAGGCGCTCCATGGCGGCCATCAGGGCCAGGGAGCCCGCCACCGGCGGGTCGGGCAGGGAAGCGCCCATCTTCAGGTAGCCCAGGGGGGCCAGGGCGGCCAGGGCCGCGGCCAGGTTGCCCCGCACCGTTTCAAGATCGCCGGATTCCAGGTCGCGATCCTGCGCCAGCTTGCGCAACGTGCTGTCAAGCTCGGCAAAAAAGGCGGTTTCGGTTGCGGAAAAATCAAAATTCATCGGGTTCTCCTTAGTGGCAGGCACTGGCATGTTCCAGACGCTTGACGCTGAGCCCCTACAGTAATTTCGAGATGATCATCTTCTGGATTTCCGAGGTGCCGCCACCGATGGGCGCCAGGCGCGTATCCCGGAAGATACGCTCCACGTCGAATTCATGGGTGAAGCCGTAGCCGCCGTGCAGGGTGACGGCATCGTTGGTGATCGCCAGGCTCCAATCGCCCACGTACAGCTTGGCGATGGCCGCCTCCAGGTGGTTGAGGGGCTTGCCCTGGTCCTTGCACCAGGCGATGCGGTAGACCAGGGTGCGGGCGGCCTCGCCGAAGATGCGGATATCGGCCAGCTTGTGCTTGATAGCCTGGAACTTCCCGATGGGCCGGCCGAACTGGACGCGGCCCCGGGCGTAGTCGGCGCACTTTTTGAGCAGATAGGTGGTCGCGCCCACGAAGGGCGCCAGCAGGGCGCTACGGTCCCATTCCACGGTCTGCATGGCGTAGAAAAAGCCCTCGCCCTCCTTGCCCAGCAGGTTTTCAGCCGGGATCTCGCAGTCCTTGAAGACCAGCTCGCTGGTCTGGGAGGAGCGCACCCCCATCTTGATCAGGGGGCGGCCCGGCGTAAACCCCGGCGTGCCCTTCTCCACGATAAAGGCGCTGATCCCGGCGTGGGCCTGCTCCGGGTCGGTCTTGGCGTAGACCACGGCCACGTCGGCAATGGGGCCGTTGGTGATCCACATCTTGGTGCCGTTGAGGACGTAGCGGTCGCCGCGCTTCTCGGCCGTGGTGGTCATGGAGGCCACATCCGATCCGGCGTCCGGTTCGGAAAGCCCCATGCAGCCGATCCACTCCCCGGAGGCCAGTTTGGGAATGATAGCGCCGGCGCTGCGCCTCGGTGCCGTTGCGAAACAGGGTGTCCGCGCACAGGAAGGTGTGGGCGCCGTAAGCCAGGGTCAGGCCGCCGTCCACGCCGGCCTCCCCCAGAGCTTCACCGGCCAGCACCGTGGTGACCACATCCGCCCCCTCCCCGCCGTATTCGGTGGGAAAATGCATCCCCAGCAGGCCGAACGCGCCCATCTTGCGGAACGATTCGAAATCGAAGGCCTCCTTGAGATCATGCTCCTGCACCCGGGGGACGATTTCCTTTTTGGCAAACCGGATCACCTCTTTCTTGAACATGAGCTGTTCCCTGGTGAACGCAAAATCCATCGTGTCCGTCCTTTCACCGGCCGGCGGGCCGTTTGGCGTGATGCGCGGGTCTGAGGCTGGCTATTTTTGAAGATGATTATAAATTTGAATCTTGTTCAACAGCTGAATATCAGCATTAGAGGATTCACGTTCCCCTTGTCAAGCAAAATTCGAACGAAATTATAAATTAGAATTAAGTTCAAAAATAGAGGGTGCGTGGCGTGCGGCGAGTCCGGGCATTCATTCCGCGGCGGGAGAGAAGGAATTGCACCCGTTCCCCGGTCGGTCGGGCCGGGTCCGTTCAACCGGCTAAATCCGTATGATCCCCACCATTTTTTTGTTGACCCTCTTCCCGAAACAGTCTATATCGTAGGTCTCAATTTCGGGGGTGTAGTTCAGTTTGGTTAGAACGCCGGCCTGTCACGCCGGAGGTCGCGAGTTCGAGTCTCGTCGCTCCCGCCACGAAATCAAAAGCCTGTTACCGCCCGGTGACAGGCTTTGTTATTTATGGCATAAAGAAACGAACCGGATGGTTAGAACGTCCCGCTGACCAGCGGGAAGGTCGCGAGTTCGAGTCTCGTCGCTCCCGGCACGAAAATAAAAGGGGTTAACCGCTCAAGCGGTTAGCCCCTTCTCTGTTTCAAGGATCATGGTCAGTCAAGACTTCTGGCCTGTGGGCAATGTGCTAGGGCACATCCGTACTTGCTGTGATTTCACAGGCCCCCTCCGGGCAGAATACATTCAGCCAGGTTCCCTTGCCTTCCGACGCCTCGGTGGGGATGGTCAGTTTGCCGTCGGCATCGAGACAGGAGCGATCCGGGCATGGGATCTCGATCCACAGGCCCTTCTTGCCGGAGGCGGTGCCAGATCGAACCTTGTCTGCCGGCAGGCTGTTGATTTCCTGTTCAGTCATCAAACGGGCGTCCGGTAGAAAGAATTGAAAACGAAACGGTCTTTGGTCGGTCATGGTGTCCTCCTTTGATCTCCTCGATGAGATCCATTTTCATTACAACTGGCATAAATCCTAAACCGAATTTGATGTCCTGAAAATGGGTTCGACAGGGTATTTCCGCATCGACACACCCGTAGGTAAGGGCCTGTTCCGCAACCCCATCGCATCGGTGGTTCGCCCGGCGACCACGCCCGACCCCTTCGTTCAGCGAAAGGATAAACCGCTAAGAGGCAAGCTCCGCCTGCCTGATCCAGGCATAGGCGCGGTCCGCTTCCTTGCGGTCGAAATATTTTACATCGGCCGCCGTAAAGGGTTTGATGAAGGCGATCATGCCCTTTTCCCATCCGGCATCCCCCACCACGGCCAGTCGTTCGATGTCGCTGTAGTGCCGCGCCGCAAACTTGGTGTCCTCCCACAGGGCGCCGGCTGTCCACCCCTTGAAATCGCGTAGTTCGATTACCAGGCGGATTTTGGCATCGCCCTTCATTAGCCCTTCGATCTGGGGGACGAACATTTCATAATCTTCTTTTTCGAGCTTGCCCTTAAAAACGAGGGTGACGATATCCCCCACCGCTGATTTCTCCAATTGGATTTCGTCAAAACCGAGCGTCATGGGTATCCTTTCTTTCACGATAGGTGAATATGCCCCGTGTTTTTAGCGTAATGCCGGGGTAAGCTTTCTGAACGTCCGATACCCCGCGGTGTATCGGACCCTGCCGCATGCGTTTATAGCGTTTCAGTGCGTTTCTTCGATGCGGCATTTCTCGTTGAGATGCACGCGGTAAAAATACCCTGCCAGCACCAGCATCGGGACAGCGACCAATAACCCGATTACCGGCAAAACGGTGAAGCCGATGACGCCGAATCCGATGCCCCCGAGCAAGAGGACCGCTGCAAGGAGCAGTTTCGAAAAGCGTTCCGGCATGCAGGCCTTGGGTTGCATAATCAGCCTCCCTTGAGTGAATTGTCTTCATATTGGGGCTCACCTTAAGCGCCAAAGAAGCAAAGAAAGGGTGTGGTCCGCCATCGCCGCGGACGCGACACCCCTCCTCGGTAGAAATGTCGATGTTGGTCAGGGAGAACCCGGCTTCGGCATGCGCTGGGCAAAGGCTTTGGCTTCGTCCGAGGTCAAGAGCGTCATGTTCTCCCCGCAACATACCAAATCTCCTGATCCACCTTCCAATACAAAGACGATGTTGCCGCATGCTTCACATTTGTAAATCTCGTTCCGGACAGCACCCATTGATTTCCTCCTTCGGCTGGTTTGGTCCGAATGCCATCGTTGTGAGGGTGATCGAACCGTGTTTGCGTTTCAACCGCATTGCTGACGCTTATCCTAGCGGTTTATGGCGAAATCACAATAGGGGTATCCATGTATCCCACGCTGGTTTGCTGCGTATATGGGGCCGTCCGGGCGGAGACCGGTGGAACAAGTCGCGGGTATGTTCGTCGATAAAGGGAATGATGGGGCACAATGACGGCGGGAGACGTGTCTTTACGGGAGCATTTTTCAAAGTGTTCGGGATAACGAAAGACAAGTGCGGGCAGCCGCAGGAGCACGGCGCGTTCGACGACTGCAACTTTCCTTTCTGGGAGCAGGCCTATTGGTGGCAGTAGCCCGCATCAAGGCCTATGTTCGTGATGTGGCCGCCCACTATCGTCACTATGGTTAGATGATAAGGAAACGGGGCAGGTCTACACGCCTTCCGGCGCCCTGCCAGAACCTTGCCTGTGCCTCGGGCCTTATTTTAAAGGGCCCTGCAAATTCAAACCTGACATTTCAGCCAGCTATCCTTAGCTTATTCCGGTGGGTCCCCCGGCGCCTGCGGCATAGGCGCGGGAAGCCGCCGTCACTGAGAATTCCAACGGCTGAAGGTTCCGACCGGCTGTAGGTGTGAAAGGCGGCCGTGCAGGGGATCAACCGACGGTGGGAGGGAGGGAAACGAATAATGAAGACCTCCTATGGAAGGATTTAAAACAATGACAACCCATAAAACCGGGACACGCGAAGAATGGCTCGCCGCGCGGCTCGAGCTGCTCAAGGCGGAAAAAGCCCTAACACGGCGCAGCGACGAGCTGGCCCGGCAGCGGCGGGAACTGCCGTGGGTTAGGGTCGACAAGGTGTATCGATTCGAGACCGAAGACGGAAGCGCTTCCCTGGCGGACCTCTTTCGAGGGCGTTCGCAGCTCCTCGTCTATCACTTCATGTTCGGGCCCGACTACCAGGCGGGCTGCCCGTCCTGCTCGTCGATTGCGGACGGCTTCAACGGGTTTGCCATTCACCTGGCCAACCACGACGTGATGCTCTGGGCCGTCTCGCGGGCGCCGTTGGCGAAGCTCCAGGCCTACAAACGGCGGATGGGGTGGACGTTTCCCTGGGCCTCCTCGCACGGCGGCGACTTCAATTTCGATTTCAACGCATCGTTCACCGAAGCGCAGCAGCGCAGGGGAATATGGTGTACAACTACCGGCGGGACGATCCTGTGATGGGCGCCGCGATGGAAGACGGGGCCGTCACGGGACCGGCCGCGCTCGCAGCCATGGCCGGAACCGATGTGGCTACCTACGTGCGCGAGAGGGAGGGCATGAGCGCCTTTGCGCTCGAGGACGGCGTCGTTTACCATACCTATTCCGCCTATGCGCGCGGGGTGGACAGCCTCTGGGGCATGTACCAGTGGCTCGACCGCGCCCCCAAGGGACGCAATGAGACCGGTCCGTGGTTTCGCCGCCACGACGAGTACGACCCGCACTGAGCCGAGTCCCGGGTGCGGGCAATGCGCTCGGGGGGGGCGGGGAAACTCACGATGGGGGAGAGGGGGCATTGTCACTGGCCTTTGCCGGAAAGACGGCTGAGGCTGAAACAGAAACATTCCCGTCAGGCATCACTCCCAGACGCTATACTGCGGTCCGTATGAGAAATGCCTTCGGTTCGAGAGCATGGAGACGATAAAATGATCCAGCCAATACAGGTGCCCATCACGGGCGATGAAGAGCAGGGCGATCGCTCTGCGCCCTTTCAGGCGCTCGTTCAATTCTATCACGCCTTCAATTCGGGCGACTTGGAGGAGATGTCCCGTAACTGGGAGCCGTCGGAAGACATCGCCATGGACAATCCCCTGGGCGGCATTAAACGCGGGTGGTCGGAGATCGGCGCTGTGTATGAACGCATATTCAACAGTCTCGCCGAGGTGCGCGTCGAATTTTACGATTACACGCTCCACGAGCACGGGGAAGTATTTTACGCAGTGGGAAGGGAACGCGGTTATTTTCAATCGGGAGGCCGGCGGATCGACCTCCTCATCAGGACGAGCAGGATATTCCGCAAGGTCGGAAACGGCTGGCGCCAGGTGCACCACCACGGCTCGATCGAAGACGCTGCGCTTCTGGCCGCATATCAACAAGCCGTTATGGGATGATGTTTCTTTTCTCCCGCACCTGGCAGATATCTCTATAGAGGGCGCCCGAAAAGCGGACGGGGGAGCAACGAAAACGTCTTTAAATTACAAAACAACTGATATGTGCTTGAAAGACGCTTATGCCTCCTACAGTCGGGATAGGCCGTTCGACGCGGAGAAGAGATCGCCTTGGACACCGGGCATCGATTGAAGCATGATGATATCGAAATGATTAAGGACGCTTAAAACTCCCAGATTCAGTCCCGGCCCAACCAAACGATCACCATCCCCACCAAAAAGACCATTAATGCGGAAGACATATCGCCGATCCAGGTAATGATTTTGGCGATTCCTTCCCATTCGATAGCCCGAGAAATTTCTTCAACGGAAACGCCGACTTTTAAAAGCAGGTCGGAAAAGGGCAGAGCAAGCCAATGGCCATTTTTAAACCAGAAGCCGATTTGAAAAAGGAAAATACAGCCTGCCACCAATACGGCGAAGATACCGATAAAAAACAGAGAACATCCTGGCAGCCGATTCCCTGATTTTCTTAACCGCTCCAATGCCTCCCGGTTATAGTCTTCAAAAATTTGATCGAAGTTTTTGGGGTCGTCTGGTTTTTGTTCCATTTCATCGATCCCAAAAGCCGGAAATGATGAAAATTAGTTTTTCCCTAAGTTGCCCGGACAATACGGCTATCCTTATACAACTAAAGCGGATAGAGGGGAATGATGGAATATCCCTAGAAGCGATCTCAAAAAAGTCTTTAGGCCCCATATCGGCGTTGGGCGCTCGTTTTGAATCCTCGAAATACCGATGTATTCCGGCGGTTCAAAATCCGCATCTTTCAAGACGCCCTATCGCATGCTGGACGCAGGCGGAATACGAGCGCTCCGATAGCTTCCGCCAAAATTCCCTGCGCATACTTAAATTCCTCTTGAATTAGCACGGTGAAAGTTTTAGGGATAGGCAACCGGCAATCATGGGCAGGACGGCCCCGTCCTGCGAGGGGGATCAGAAATGCGTATCGGCGTTCGGCGACGCCTTGCTACTGTAAAGCCCATCCCATCCGACGATGGGGGCGTGCAGGACAACCTGGAATGAAACCGACCGCGCTTATCAGCGCGGTTTTTTATTTAGTGTCCATCCATAAAGGCATCTTTCGGCTCCTGGCGGCGTTTGCGCTTGTTTTCAATGCGCGAAATAGCGCTTGCTATTCCTCCGGTTGACACCCACCGTTTGGAATCGATCGGACGGGAAGTCCCGTCTAGCAGGATACTATCCCGAATAGCGGGACAATGTCCCGCGAAGCGGGAAAACGCGCTCGGGCCTTGCCAGAAACCAAAATTTACAATTTATGGACAGACACTATCAATAAAACCATATACGAAGGGAGGCTTCCGAATGAACCGATTTATTCAGTGCACCGGATTGATGATTGTTCTGGCCATCCTGGTTTTCCCGGCATTATCCTTGGGGGCGGGTACCACTGTGAATGCGTACTCCATCTGGCCCGAAAACTGGGCCCGGCCCATGTTCGAGGAGTTCGAGAAGGCCACCGGCATCCATGTCAACTTCGTGCGCTTTTCATCCGGCGAAGCCCTGGTGCGCGTGGTGGCCGAGAAGAACAACCCCCAGGTGGACGTGCTTTTCGGCGGTCCGGTGGAAACCCACAGCGCCGGGATCAAGGAGGGCGTGTTCGAGCCCTACAAGCCGCCGAGCTACGATGTCCTGGAGGCCCGCTTCAAGGATCCCCAGGGCTACTGGGTCGGCATCGCCGACGATCCCCTGGTTTTCATGAGCAACAAGCAATTCCTGGCGGAAAAGGGCCTCAACCCGCCCGCCTCATGGAACGATCTGCTGGATCCGGCCTACAAGGGGATGCTCCAAATGGCCGATGCCCGCACGTCGGGAACCGCGGTCACACGGGTGTTTTCCATCCTGGAAGTCTATGGCCGCGACGAGGCCAAAGCCTTTGACTACATGAAAAAACTGCGCGCCAACGTTCAGGTCTATACCAAGAGCGGTGGGGGCGGGACGATTCCGGTCGGGCTGGGCCAGGCCGGCGCCGGTATCTTCTTCATCGTGGATGCGCTCAAAACCAAGCAGGAGGGGTATGACGTGGCCGTCTCCTTTCCCAAGGAAGGCATCGGCACCTCCACGGAGGCGATTGCCCTGATCAAGGGCGCCCGCAACCCGGAAGCCGCCAAAAAGCTCATCGACTGGGCCGCCAGCCCCGCGATGCAGAACCTCTTTGCCAAGTACAAGATCAATTTCCTGCCGGCCCATCCGGATGTCCAGGTGGAACCGAGTCTGGCCGCGGTGCTGAAGGGCGCCAATATCTTCCCCATCGACAGCGCCTGGGCGGGTGAAAACCGCAAGCGCATCGTTGAAATGTGGGTGGAGCAAGTTCTGCCCTAACCGCTTACGATCTTAACAGGCCGGCGAAAATGACCGTCAGTTCATCCTCGCAAGTCAGCGGTAAACGCAGCCGGGATCCGGCGCTCGTTATCAGCGTCGTGGTGATCTGGGTCCTGCTGTCCCTGTTTATTCTATATCCGCTGATCAAAATCCTGATTCTGGCCTTTGAAAGCGACGGTCATTTTTCGCTGGTCAACGTCATCGAAATTCTCAGCCGGCGAAACCACTATTGGGCCCTGTGGAACAGCCTCCTGCTGGGGAGCCTGGTCGGTCTGCTGGGCACGGTCATCGGTTTTTTTTTCGCCTTCACGGCGGTGCGGGCCAACCTGCCCCGGCGTTGGACGCTGTTTCTGGACGGGGCCATCATCCTGCCGCTCATCTCCCCGCCCTTTACCACGGCCATCGCCATGATCTTCTCCTTCGGTCCCCGGGGGCTGATCACCTACGACCTGCTAGGCATCAGCCAGTTCAATGTCTACGGCCTCCACAGCACGCTGTTCGCCGAAACGATCACCTATTTCCCGATTGCCTACCTGACCCTCAAGGCCATCCTCTCCGGAATCGATCCCAACGTAGAGGACATGGCCTTCAGCCTGGGCAGCAGCCGCTGGAGGGTGTTCCGAACGGTCACCCTGCCGTTGACCATCCCGGGGTTGGCCAACTCCTTCCTGCTGCTGTTCGCCGCCTCCCTGGCGGATTTCGCAACCCCGTTGATCCTGGCCGGCAACAGCTTTCCCGTGCTGCCGACGGACGCCTACTTGCAAATCACGGGGCTGTTCGATCTCAAGGGCGGCGCCGTGCTCTCGTTCGCTCTCCTGGTTCCCTCCTTCATCGTCTTCGTTCTGCAGCGGTTCTGGGTGAGCCGCAAGACCTATGTCACCATCACCGGCAAGACCGGCGCGCAGACCGCCATCAAAAGCGTGTCGCCCTGGACCGGTCGTCTGCTCCTGGGCACCTGCATCCTGTTTTCACTGATGATCTTGTATTTCTACCTGCTGCTGTTCTATGCCTCCATCATCGTTGCCTTCGGTGCCAATCACCAGTTGACGCTCAAACACTATCGGGTCGTCTTTACCGAGGGGATGAAAGCCATCCAGGATACCCTCTTCATCGCGGGCATCGGGATGCTGCTGGGCGGTCTCTACGGGGTCGTGGTGGGGTATCTGGTGGGCAAGAAGGAATTTCTTTCCCGAACGGCCATGGAAATCGTCTCCATGATCAACTATTCCCTGCCGGGCACCATCGTGGGGATCGCCTATCTGATCGCTTTCAATGACAAGCCCATCATGATCACGGGAACGGCCCTCATCATCATCGCCGCCTATGTCTTCCGGTACGGCGCCACCGGCATCCGCACCACGGTGGCCATATTGCAGCAGATCGATCCCAGCATCGAGGAAGCCTCGCACAGTCTGGGGGCCGATACCCTGACCACCTTTCGGCGCGTCACGATCCCGTTGATCCTGCCGGGCCTTTTCACCGGCTTAGGCGTGGTGTTCATCCGTTCGATGACCGCCATCAGTGCCACCATCTTCTTGGTGTCCATCAACTGGACCCTGATCACCGTGCGTATTCTGGAAAAAATGACTGAGCTCGAACTGGGCGTCGCCTCCGCCTTTTCCATCCTGGTGGTGGCCATCGTTTTGGTGGTGACGAGCGCCATCGGCGGTTTTCTGAAACTGTTCAGGCAACCCGGGGCACCATCGATGTCGAGCATGTTGGGAGGATGAGTATGGAGGCCATGCCGATCGGGCTGGATCACATTACCAAAACGTTCGAGCACAGGGTCAAAGGGCGCATTACGGCCGTGGACGACGTCCATCTGGAGGTCCAGCCGGGGGAATTGCTGACCCTGCTGGGACCCTCGGGCTGCGGCAAGACCACCACCCTACGGATGGTGGCGGGCTTTGAAAAGCCGACCGGGGGGCGCATCCTGTTTGGCAAGGAAGACGTCACCGGCCTGATGGTGAACCAGCGCAACCTGGGGTTCGTATTCCAGAATTACGCCCTTTTCCCGCACCTTTCGATTTTCGAAAACGTGGCCTACGGGCTTCGTGTTCAAAGCCTGGGGGCGGCCGCGATCGAAAGTGCGGTGCAGGAGGTTCTGCAGATGGTCGGTCTGGAGGGCTACGAGCATCAGTTCCCCAACCAGCTTTCAGGTGGGGAGCAGCAGCGGGTGGCGCTGGCACGGGCCATCGTGGTGCGTCCCCAGGTGCTGTTGTTTGACGAACCCCTGTCCAACCTGGATGCCAAACTGCGTGTCCACACCCGATCCGAAATCCGCAATTTGCAGAAAACGCTGCACATCACATCGATTTACGTCACCCACGATCAGGAAGAAGCCATGGCGATATCGGACCGCATCGCCGTCATGAACCATGGCCGCATCGTTCAGGTGGGTTCCGCCGAGGAACTCTACTACCATCCGCGGACCGATTTTGTGGCGCGCTTTATCGGAAGAATCAATTCCCTGCCGGCCGTGGCCCAGCCGGGCGACGACAACATGCTTCTGCTGACCCTGTTCAACCACACCTACACCGTTTCCGGCCGCGGGCACGAAGCCGTCGCGGCAGGCCCGGTCAACGTTTTCATTCGACCGGAATTGGTCGCAATGACCGGGGATCCGGCCCAGGGGCATTTCCCGGCGACGATCAGGGAACGCACCTTTCTGGGGGAAAAAGTGGAATACGTCATGGAAGTCGAGGGCCAACGCCTGGGGGCGACGGCCTATGCATCGTCCCTGGCCGGCATGTTCGCGCCCCGGGAGACCGTCGGGGTGCAATTCCAGCCGGACCATCTCATGATCCTGCCCGAGGAGGAAGAAATGCCATGAAACCCTCTTGGATGCGCCTGGCGGTCGTTGTTTTTCTTTCTTTTGCCGTGCTGCCTGCTGCCGCTGCGCACGGTGCAACCCAAATCCTCCACGGGGCCGACTCGACGTTTCGCAGCGATGCCCTGGGCATCTGCTGGGGCATCGTCAAATCCCCTGACACGGGCGCCCTCGAGGTGGTCATCCGCATTCGCGTCCTGGATCCGGCCCAAAACCGTTTCAGGAGTTTCGCCGTCGAGGCGTTCCATCCCTTTACGGGCGCCGCCGAATGGATTGCTGTCCGGAAGCCGCTCCAGGCGACCAACGACATCCGCACCCCCCGGGAAGACTTCAAGCGCCTGGGAGGCCGGCGGATTCTATTTTATACCGCCGCAACCGGCCCCGAAGACCAAGCCCCTGATCTGATCGTCGAGTATTTGGGAATCCCGGATACCAGCCCGGAATTTTCGCGTTTCGATGAACTGGAGCACTATTTCGGGATCGCTTTTGATCGCCTGACGAAACCCTGAGAGGCCGCTATCGCCGCTTAGGCGCAGGGAGGAAGATAATGGGAGACGAATGGACCCCTCGGCACTTGGCCGCCACTATCGACCATACGCTGCTGAAGCCCGAAGCCACCGAAGCGCAGGTTATGGCATTATGCCGGGAAGCGAAGAAATTCGCTTTCGCCGCCGTGTGCGTCAACCCCTGCCACATCCCGCTCGTGGCAAAGACTTTGCAGGAGGCCCCCGAGGTCAGGGCCTGCAGCGTCATCGGATTTCCCCTGGGGGCGAACCGCAGCCGCATCAAGGCCGCCGAAGCCAAGCAGGCGGTAGCGGATGGGGCCCAGGAGATCGATATGGTCATGGCGGTGGGGGCGCTTAAAGAGGGTCGGCTCGACGCGGTGGAGGACGATATCCGGGGGGTGGTGGCAGCCGCGGGCAAAGCCTTGGTCAAGGTGATCATCGAGACCTGCTGCCTGACGGATGCCGAGAAGATTACCGCATGTCAGTCAGCGGTCCGGGCCGGCGCCCAGTTCGTAAAGACGTCGACGGGGTTCGGCAGTGCCGGCGCCACCGTCGCGGATGTCCGGCTGATGCGCTCCGTGGTGGGCGCGGAAATCGGCGTCAAGGCCTCGGGGGGGATCCGCAGTCTTGAACAGGCCATGGCAATGCTTGAAGCGGGGGCGACCCGCATTGGGACAAGCTCCGGGGTCGCCATTGTCGAACAATTTTCTAAAATCGGACGCTAAGGGGAGGGGGCATGCAACCTTTGGGCGTCATCAGCCGCAGTTAAAGCGAAAGGAGAATCGCCATGCGAACGACCGTTTGGGTTCTAACCTTTGTATTCCTGACCATTTGTTTTTCCGTTGCAACGGGCGCTGCCGAACCTTTCGATGAACAGGCGCTCTACCAGGCGGCCAAGGCCGAAGGTGAGGTGAATATCTATTCCTATTCATCGCGCGTTTTCAAATTCGGCAAAACCTTCGAAGAAAAATATCCCGGCATCAAGGTGAACGGTTTCGACATGGACTCCCCGGAGATCGTCACCAAGATTCTGGCGGAGCAGGCGGCTAAAAACTACGTGGCCGATGTTATTTTCCTGAAAGATCCGGCCACCGTCATCAATGAACTTTATAACAGGAAGCTGGTCTTCAATTATGTGCCATCGGATTTGGAGAGTCTGATCCCGGCGGCATACCGAGAACCCCTGCTCGTTCATCACGCCAGTGTGGATGCGCTGATCTACAACAATGGGAAAATGAGCGCACCTCCCATAACGTCTCTGTGGGATCTGGCCAAACCCGAGTGGAAGGGGCGCGTCATTTTCCCCGATCCACAGAAGTTATCCGAATTTGTCGAAGTTTTGGCGACCATCGTCCAGCACGGCGATGAGATGGCCGCCGAATACCAAAAGGTGTTCGGCCAAGCGATCAAACTGAGCCCCGGCGTCGAGAATGCCGGCTACGAGTGGATTCTGCGCCTGCTCAACAACGATGCCATCATCCAGGGCTCCACCAACGATGTCGCCAAGGCCGTCGGCCTCTCCAGCCAGGACAATCCCCCGGTGGGGTTTACGGCCTATTCCCGTCTGCGCGACAAGGAAAAGGACCCCAATCTCAAATTCGACGTGATGGTGGACGTCGCCCCGGTGATGGGGATCAGCACGGACGTGGTGGTGGGCATCGTCAACGCGGCCAAACACCCCAATGCCGCCAAGCTGCTGATTCACTGGATGATGGGCAATGCCAAGGGCGGAGAGGGCTACAAGCCGTATTACGTCCTGGGGAACTTCCCTGTCCGCACGGACGTGCCGCCCCCCAAGGGGTCCAAGAGCCTGTCGGACCTGAAGCTGTGGAAGGCCGATCCGAACTACATTTGGTACAATGGGCAAAAGGTGCTCGACTTCTGGGTGGCGCACCTTCAATAGGGCAATCGCAGGCAACGCGAGGAGGACGATGCAGGTTGCCGCAGGCGTCGGCGGAACGCATGGATGCCGGCCTGTTCGGAATCGGGAATGGAATGCAAGCGGAGCTGCTCCGGGCCCATGAAAGCACGCAGGCTATTTTTAGGCTACAGCCGTTTTAAAAACTATATCCGCCGGCCGCATATCGTCATTTCGCTGGTTCTGCTGGGGCTTTTGCTCTTCATCGTCCTCCTGCCGTTTGCCCAAATGGTGAAGGATTCGTTTGTCTGGCAGTTCGCCGATATTCGCCTGTCACGGGATGCCAACCCGGGAGAATTTACGCTTTTCCACTGGAAACGGGTATTTGCCAGTGCGCTTACCCAAAACACGCTGCTCCGTCCGCTCTATAACTCGCTTGCCATCGCGCTCAGCGTTTCCGCCTGCGCCATGACGATCGGGGCCTTTTTGGCCTGGCTGGTGGCCCGCACCGATCTTCCCTACAAAAAAACCGTTACCACGGTGGCCGTGCTGCCTTACGTCATCCCGTCCTATATCCATGCGCTGGCCTGGCTCAATCTCTTCAAAAACGACCGCATCGGGGGGGCGGCGGGGGTTTTTCAATATCTCACGGGACTAAGTCCGCCGGACTGGCTCTCCTATGGGTATCTGCCCATCGTGGTAACGCTCTCCATCCATTATTTCCCCTTTACCTTTCTACTGGTGTCGGCGGCGCTCGCCAGCATCGATTCACGGTTGGAGGAATCCGGCGAAATCCTGGGAGCGTCGCGGGCCTACATCCTGCGACGCATCACCTTCCCGCTGGTGCTCCCGGCCCTGCTTTCCAGTTTCATATTGACCTTTTCGCGCATTCTGGGAACGTTCGGGACACCCTACTTCCTCGGTACGCCGGTACGCTACTACACCCTGTCCACGCAGATTTACGCGAACATCATCAATCGCATCCCATCGGTGGGGTATATCCTGGCCTTTGTGCTGATTGCGATCTCTTCCGTTGTGATTTATCTCAACCAGCGATTGATCGGCAAAGGCAAGAGCTACGTGACCATTGCCGGCAAGGGCTTCCAGATTACCCCGACGCCGCTGGGGAGACTGCGCTACCCTGCGCTGGGCATGGTTGCTCTGCTATGCGTGATAGCGGTGCTCATGCCGTTTGTGCTCATTCTGTGGCAGACCTTTGCCCTTTACCCCAGCGACTATTCCCTGCGACACCTGACGTTGCTGTTCTGGATCGGAGAGGCCAATACGGCCTTTGCGGAAGGCGAGGCCGGCATCCTGCGCAATCCATTGATCATGGGGGCCGCATGGAACAGCATCAAGCTGGCCCTGACCGCATCGGTGCTCGCGGGATTGGTCGGTATTTTCATCGGCTATGCCGTTGTGAAGGGGCGACATACGCGGTTGTCCGCGGCCGTCGAACAAATGTCGTTTCTGCCCTATCTCGTCCCGGGCATCGCTTTCGGCGCCCTCTACCTGGCCCTGTTTTCCCACAATATCGGCCCCATTCCGGCTCTTTACGGCACGTTTTTCCTGGTGGCGCTGGTCTGCATTGCCAAGAATCTGCCGTTCACCGGCCGTGCCGGCATCACCTCCATGCTGCAAATCGGGAGCGAACTCGAAGAAGCCTCGGAAACCTTGGGTGCCCGGTGGACCATGCGGTTTCGCAAGATCATTCTGCCCCTGTCCATCCAGGGCGCGCTTTCAGGGTTCGTGCTCGTGTTTATCACGGTCATGCGGGAGCTTTCCCTGATCATTCTGCTCGTAACACCGGAAACCCGCACCCTGACGACCATGACCTTTCGCTATCAGGAGCAGGGCTATGCGCAGTTTTCCAGCGCCATAAGCGTGCTGATCATCGTCATCGTCGTGGTGGGGGAATTGCTTTCCCGCAAACTGGGCCGGCGGGGTGCGGTATAAGGAGAGAAGGTCTGTTCGTTCGGGAACCATAGCGCCAGCGCCGGCTGAAACGGCGCGGCATTGGGAATGGAAGACGGTTATGGGAACGCCCCTCATCGAGGTCAAACACCTGCGGAAAGTGTTCGGCAAAGTGGTGGCCGTGGACGACGTCAGCTTTGCCATCCAGGAGAAGGAATTCCTCGCCCTGCTGGGACCGTCCGGCTGCGGCAAGACCACGATCCTGCGAATGATTGCCGGCCTGGAGATACCCACCAGCGGTGAAATCACCCTCAAAGGGCGCCCCGTTTTCTCCAGCCGTAAAGGCATCTTCATGCCTGCCAGGGAAAGAGCGATCGGCCTGGTATTTCAGAGCTATGCCTTGTGGCCGCACATGACGGTATTTGAAAATATCGCCTTCGGGCTCAAGGTGAAGCGTGAAAACGCCAGAAGCATTGCGGAAAAAGTGGATGATATCCTGGCCTACATGCAGCTTGAGGATATGCAGAAGCGTTATCCCCAGGAAATGAGCGGCGGCCAGCAGCAGCGGGTGGCCCTGGCCCGCATGCTGGTGAACAAGCCGGATATCCTCCTGATGGACGAACCCCTGTCCAACCTGGACGCCAAACTGCGTCTCGAGATGCGGGCCGAGATCAAGAATATTCATTCCCAAACCGGGGCGACGACGGTTTATGTGACCCACGATCAGGTGGAGGGCCAGACCATGGCCAGTCACATCGCCGTGATCAACCGCGGACTCGTCGAGCAGATGGCGCCCCCCAAAACCGTCTACAGACGTCCCGCCAACCTCTTCGTAGCGGATTTCATCGGTTACCCGACCATTAACATGATCGAGGGCCGGACCGGTCGCCAGGGGGACGCCGGCGGCGTCTTGATCGAAAACGGGCAGGTTTTTTTGCAAACGCGCTACCAAAATCTCCCCGCCGGCCTCAAGGTGGTGGCGGGTATAAGACCGGAAAGCATCGTCATTGCAGACCAAAGGCAGCCGAACATTCTGGAAGGCGAAGTCCGTACGGTCCTTTCTTCCGGATCCGAAACCGTTTTGCGCGTGCGATGCGGCGGACAAACGCTCAGCCTTCTCGCATCCCAGGAGACCAGCCTGTCATCCGGCGCCAGGATCAACATGGTCTTGCCTGCCGACAGTATCCTGGTGTTCGACCAGGAATCCGGCCGATTGATTTCCGACGAGCCATGACAACATGAAGACGGATCGCTTGAACGCCTTTATCGCAGAAGCCCACAGGGTCGCCGCACGCTTCCTCAGGGCCGCCGGCCATCCCCAGGCGCCCACCACCATCGTCCATCACAACGACGCGGACGGCATTGCGGCCGCGGCGGCCCTGGCGTATGCCTTCAGCAAACTCGCTATTCCTTACCGGCTGCTCCCCATCGAGAAGGTGCATGCGCCTGTGGTCGAGGCCATCCATGCCGGGGCGAAAGGTTCCATCCTGTATGCCGATCTGGGGGGGCAGTCCTGCCGTTTGATCGACCGGTACACGACCGACAGCCAGCAGGTGATCATCCTGGACCACCATCTGCCCGGGGCGGCCTTTTCCGACCGCATCGTTCATCTGAACCCCGAGCACGAGGGCATCAGCGGCGACACCGACGCATCGGGGGCCGCGGTATGCGCGCTTTTCGCCGACGAACTTCTCAAGGAGGCTTCACCCGGGACGCAAGGGCCGGAAACACTGCCAGCCCTGATGGGAGTGATCGGGGCGGTCGGGGACGGACAGATGAGATCGGGGACCTTGACGGGTCTGAATCGCCTGCTGTTTGAAACCGCCCGCCAACAAGGTGAAGTCGCCCTTGGTCCGGAGGGATATGCGGCGATATCCCGTTACGGAAACAAATCCCTCAACGCGATCGTGGAGGTGCTGAATCTTTTAGGATCCGTGGGATTTTATGCCGGGCACGCCGAGACCGGCGTCGACTACCTGCTTGGGATAGAATCGCAGGCGGCGCTTCGCATTGCCAAAAAGCTTGGCGTGCTGAAGACATCCTATTTTGAAAAGGAAGCCGAGGTCATTGGCCGCAACGGCCTCTCGGCCTCCGCCCATCTGCAGTGGGTCGATGTGAAGGGGCGTTTCGTGCCCATGGGGGTCAAAGCCATCGGTCTCTTTCTGGAATTTCTCGCTGAAAGGGAACAGGTCGCCCCGGATAAATATAGTATCGGGTTCCAGCACCTGCCCGCTGAAATGCCGGGGATCGGTGTCATCGAGGGCAACCTGACCAAGATATCCGCCCGCGTCCCCCTACCGTTGCGGGATAGGATTCTGGAAGGGCGGCTTCCGGATTTGATGACCCTTATTCCCCAGGCGACGGAGCGCGTGGGGGGCGCTGCGGACGGATGCCACCGCTTTGCCGCGGCCTCTTTGATCGAACAGGGACGGGAAGAAGCGTTTTTGGAGGCCCTGGAGGATATCTTGTCCCAAACGTGATAGACCGCCGCACCTCACGTCAATTCCGGAACAGTAACATTCCAAAGGTGGGCCGATGATCTGTAAGCGGGCGCTATTCCCGAGGCTTATCGCCCAATTGATAGCCTTTTGCACGCTGGGCGTTGCCGGGGTGAAAGGTGGGCGGGGTGCGGCTTAGTTTCAATGGAGGTGGCAACCTTCCGGTGTTTCACATTCCGGCCATAGGCGTTGGGGAACGAAAGCCCGGATCTCGGCGTGACCGGTAGTGGTGAGAAACAGCTTCTGGTGCGCGGCTTCCTCCCGCAGAAATCCCTTTTCCACCAGGGAATGAATGCTGGCGGTGATCTTGTCGCCGGGGAGGTCGGCATAGGTGCGGTAGATGACCCGGGTGTCCACCGGGCGGCAGGGGTCGCCTTCCACCAGCAGTTCGCACATCCGGTAGAGGATATTTTTATCCAGATTTTGTAATTCCATCGGTTGTTCCCCATCTTCATATGGTTCAACAGAAACCATCAGGGGATTGTAATAAGGATCAAACGCCAGGTGGCAAGCCCCTATTGCCTGATCCAGGCTTGGGCGCGATCGGTTTCCTGGCGGTCGAAATACTTTACGTCCGCCGCCGTAAAGGGTTTGATGAAGGCGGTCATACCTTTTTCCCATCCGGCATCTCCCACCACGGCCAGCCGTTCGATGTCGCTGAAGTGCCGCGCCGCGAACTTGGTATCTTCCCACAGGGCGCCCGCGGTCCAGCCCTTGAAATCGCGCAGTTCGACTACCAGGCGGATTTTGGCGCCCCCCTTCATGAACCCCTCGAGTTCGGGGACGAACAGCTCGTAATCTTCTTTTTCAAGCTTGCCCTTGAAGACGAGGGTCACGATATCCCCCACCGATGATGTCTCCACCTGGATTTCGTCAAAACCGAGGGTCATGGGTATCCTTTCCTTTCGCAGGTTGTGATCACGGCCTGTGACCAGGTCGCAATGGTGGGGCCGGCGTCCGCCCGGTCGCTATCGGGAGGTCTTCGGTCCCTCTCCATCGTGTCCGTTTCTAGTGCGATTCCCCGATGCGGCATTGCTCGTTGAGATGCACACGGTAGAAATACCCCGCCAGTACCAGCATGGGGACGGCGACCAATAGGCCGATCACCGGCAGGACGGTAATGCCGATGACACTAAAGCCGATACCTCCCAGCAAGAGGATCGTTGCAAGTAGCAGTTTGGAAAAGCGTTCCGGCATGCATGCCTTGGATTGCATAATCAGCCTCCATATAGTGGAATGTCATACTGCTTGGGGTCATCTTAAGCGCCCCAACGCAAAAAAGGGCGCGGACCGCCCCCCGCGGTGGACGCGACACCCCTCGTCGATGGCAAATTGCCGATGGTCAGAACGGACCTTATTTGGGCAGGCGCTGGGCAAAGGCCTTGGCCTCGTCCGGGCCCAAGCGCCGCATGTTTTCTCCACAGCATACCAGGTCCCCCACGCCCCCTTCCAATACGAAGACGACATTGCCGCATGCCTCGCACCTGTAAATCTCGTTTGGGACAGCCCCCATGGTCGTTCCTCCTCAGATCGGCCCGGTTCGCACCCCAACACTATCGACGTGGTTGAACCGGGGTTTGACCTCACATTCGTTTCATCACACTAAAATAATGATTCATGGCGGAAGCACAATAAGGAAATCCATGTATCCCGGGCGGGTCTGTTGCGTATATGGGGGTCATAGGTGAAATTTCAGAGGAACCGCCCCCTGCGCGATACGCCGGAAGACGAGCCATTGCCCCCAAACGACGGCGGCGAGGATGGCGGCCTTGCGCCGCATTTTCACCTGAAAGAGGGAAGGCCGGCAGCCATCACGATCCCGGTAAAACGGCGTGTTTGGCCGTCCGTTATCCCCATATAGAGTCTGAAAGTCATGCGAGTGCGGGATCGGACCCATTTGTCGGAGGTGCTTGGCGTGCCTATGGTTCCTTTATGAATCCGAATGGCGGGTGACGCCGGCCCCGGCAGGATGATGAGGGCCGGGACTGGGAGCCAGGCCGTTCCAATTCATGCATAGGCCTGGCGGCCTTCAAGCCGCCCTAACCCCAAGAAGAGGGAGAATGACGATGAAATCGATGCGACGTGTACGTTTAAATGGCGGGCTCGTTTTTTTGGCGGTTTTAGCCGCATTGGCGGTCACGGCCGCCAGCGCGGATGAGATGACGGCGGGCAAAAAAGTGGACCGCGCCGTGGCCGTGCTGCACCCCACCGAGGGCAACCGGGCTTCCGGCACGGTGGTCTTTACCCAGGTCGGAGACAAGGTGCGGATTGTGGGCACGGTCGAAGGCCTGACGCCGGGCATGCACGGCTTTCATATTCACGAATGGGGCGATTGTAGTGCGCCGGACGGCTACCTCCGCCGGGGGGCACTACAATCCTGACAATAACCCGCATGCCGGTCCCGACCAAATGAAACGGCACATGGGCGATCTGGGGAACCTGGACGCCAACCCCATGGGCGAGGCCGACTATGAAAGAGACGATGGGTACGTGGCCCTCAATGGACCCCATTCGATCATCGGCCATGCCATCATCGTCCACGCCGGCGAAGACGATTTGACTTCCCAGCCCACGGGGAATGCCGGCGGCCGGGTGGCCTGCGGCGTGATCGGGATTTCCCATGACTAAGAAGGGTCTAAAATGGCGGTCCGGCTGCAAGTTCGCAGTCGGACCCCCAGCGCACCGCCTTCCGCAACGACGCAAATGGAGCGCGCGCATATTTTGCAGACCCAATACCTCTTGCGGGATGCGGCCACACGCGGCGAAAGAGGCTGAAGGCGGCGGACCGAAACAGTTTGCCGTCGTGATCGTTCTCGGCCATGGCAACGGCATACCGTTCGGCCGAGGACAGCCCTACTTTGTCAGGCGCACGAGTTCCCGCACCATCTGGGATGTATATCCCCATTCATTGTCGTACCAGGCCAATACTTTTACCAGATCGCCGTCCACCACCGTCGTCATGCTCAAGTCGACGATCGTGGCCCGGGGGTCCCGGATGACGTCAGCTGAAACCAGCTGGTCTTCGGTGGCGCCCAGGATGCCGCGGTAGCGATCGGATTGCGCGGCCTCGCGAAAGGCGGCGTTGACGGCTTCGGCCGTGGTGGCGATGCGGGTCACGAAGACGATATCGGCCAGCGAGCCGGAGGGCACGGGGCCCCGCACGGCAATCCCGTCGAAGCGCCCCGCCAGGTCGGGCAGAATCCGGGTGGTGGCCCGGGCGGCCCCGGTCGATGTGGGCACGAAGCTCACCGCCGCGGCCCGCCCCCGCCGCCATTTGTTGCGGGGGCTGTCCACGAGGGCCTGGCTGGCGGTATAGGCGTGAATCGTGGTCAGAATCGCTTTGCGCACCCCGATGTGCCGCTCCAGCACCTCGACCACGGGGGTGATGCAGTTGGTCGTGCAACTGGCGCAGGAGATCATCTGCGAATCGGTCGGGGAGGCGTTGACGCCGTGCACCACCATGGGGATGGTGTCGTCCTTGGCCGGCGCCGAAAGGATCACTTGCTTGGCGCCGGCATCCAGGTGCTGCTGCAGGCCCTTGCGGTCGCGGAAAACGCCGGTGCATTCCAGGACCGCGTCGATTCCCAATTTCTTCCAGGGCAGCTTGGAAGGGTTTTTCTCGCCGTAGACCGGGATGCGCTTCTCGCCGATGCGCAATTCCCGTAGACCGGCTTCGGCCTGTGGCAGGTGCCGGCCGTGGACGGAATCATAGTTGATCAGATAGGCCAGGTTGTCGACGGCGATCAAGTCGTTGAGGGCAGCCAGTTCGAGCTCCGGCGTGTCCAGAATGATTTTGAACGCGGCCCGTCCGATGCGGCCCATGCCATTGATGGCGATCTTAGGTTTGTTCATCTGTCTTCCCCCTTTTGGTGTGAACGGCGCTTCCGCCGTTGTGATTCCGCAGCATGCACGGCACCGACGATAGGCTTCCTCCGGCAGGGGCGGGAATAGGGCTAAGGCCCCATTAGATGACTCTCCCGGACGTATATTGCGGGATGTGCGTTGCCGGATTTCACCGGTGAGGCGTCTTTTCCCTCCCGGAAGGCGCGTCTTGCCGAACCCGTCTACGGTCCGTTCTGCGGCGAGATAAAGGCTCGACTCCATTCACAGGGTCCGTGCGCGTGGTGTAAGGCCGGAGGCAGCGGTGCCTGAAATCCCCTTCGCGCCGCCTTGCGGATGGGAAGGCAAGACAAGACAAAGGAGGTATTCGATGAAACGCAGCATCGCCGCGCGTATACGCAAAACGATGGTCCTGATGGCCGCCGTTGCCTGGGGGGGCGTCCTGACGGCCGCCGGCACGGCGCATGCCCTGCCGATGGTCACCGATCGCTCCGTCAGCGATGCGGTGGAAGATCAACTGCTTCTGGACCAGGTGTTTTCTCACCGACCTGATCGACGTCCGCACCGAAGACGGGGTGGTCACCCTGAGCGGCAGGGTCGACAACATCATGGCCAAGGAGCGCGCGGCCCGCATTGCCGAGAAAGTCAAGGGTGTGCGCGCGGTCGTGAATAGGATCGCTGTCGTTCCGCCCGCCGCCCGCACGGACGCGGACATCCAAAACGACGTCAAGGCGGCCCTGCGGGATGATCCGGCCACCGTGCCCTATGAAATCGGCGTCGCCGTGGCGGATCACGTGGTAACCCTGTCCGGGACCGTCGATTCCTGGCAGGGGCGAACCTTGTGCGGTAAGGTCGCCAAGGGGGTCAGCGGGGTTACCGGGCTAAACAACACCATCGATGTCGCGTTCAAAAGCGACCGCCCCGACGACGAAATCCAACAGGACATCGTCCAGGCCCTGCGCTGGGACGTGCTGGTGGACAATGCCCTGATCGACGTCACCGTGCAAAACGGCCGGGTCCGCTTGAGCGGGACGGTGGGAAGTCTGGCCGAAAAGGCGCGCGCCACGGCGGATGCCTATGTGGCCAATGTCCGGGATGTGAATGCGAAAGATCTCGATGTGCGTTTCTGGGCGCGCAACGATCAGCTGAAGGGCGACAAATACCGGGGCCTCACCGACAGCGACATCCAGACGGCCGTCCGGGAGGCCCTGCGGCAAGACCCGCGCGTGGCCGCCTTCAAGGTGACGCCCGAGGTGACCGACGGCGTGGTGACCCTGCGCGGGACGGTGGACAACCTGAAAGCCAAGCGGGCCGCCGCCCAGACCGCCCGCCTTACCGTGGGGGTCTTGGGCGTGGCGAACCGCATCAAGGTCAGGCCGAAGATTCCCACCGAGGACGCCGCATTGGCCGCACGCATCACGGCGGCTTTCAAACGCGATCCCGTGGTGGACGCGCCCGAAATCACAGTCGCGGTTAAAAACGGCGTCGCCAAACTGTCCGGCAGGGTGGACACCGCCTTCGAGCGCAACCGGGCCGACGACCTGGCCACGAAGGTCAGGGGCGTCGTCGCGGTGCGCAACCAGCTCGTCGTGACCGGGTACCTGGATCCCTACTACTACGACCCCTATCTGGATGACCCATACGGCGCTGCCGCTCCGCGCGGCTATCACCCCTCTGCGGTCCTGGAGAGCGACGCGGCCATCAAGCAGAACATCGAAACGGAATACTTCTGGAGTCCCTTCGTCGATGAAGACGACATTCAGGTCGAGGTGAAGAACGGGCGCGCGACGCTCACCGGAAAGGTGGACTCCTGGACGGAATACCTCGCGGCTAGTGAAAACGCCTTCGACGGCGGGGCCGTGGTGGTCTACAATGAATTGAAGGTGAGGTAGATTCCCGTCGTGCCGGGCCGGTGGCCCGGCATCTTATGAAAATACGATACAAGCACCGGCCCGCCGGCGGGCCGGCTGCTTTTCGGCGCGCATCTCTGCGGCTTTGACGGTCGTAGGGATGCCCGCTATGAATTCTGATCGGTGCCTGCTGCGGCGCGCGTCGCCGAAGACGACGATACACCCGGGTTCTTCCGCGGCGCTTCGATCCGGTGCCGACTGATGGTCAGCCGAGGGCCGTCCGGTGCTTGTGCGGCGACGCAGCGTCTCCTGCGAGGGCTCCGCGCCGATCGTCCGCTCTACCGGATGGGAAAAGTAACGCGGTCCGGCCCTGCGAGCTCGACCTCCTTGCCATCGTAGCCCACGCGGATGGGGCAGCCGGAGGCCCGCAGCACGCTGACCTTGACCTGTTCGCAGCCGATATCGATCAGCAGGCAGAAACCGCGGTAGCGCACCCGCAGTTTGAGGCGCTGCAAATCTTCAGGGAGGCAGGGATTGAGCCACAGCACATCGTCGCGGGTGACGATGCCGGAGTAGCAGCGCTGCACCTGGTCCACCGTCCCAGCCATCGCGCCCAGGTGGATGCCTTCCGGGGTGGTCCCGCCCTGGATGTCCCACACATCGCTGTAGAGCGCTTCGTTGAAGAGTTTCCAGGAACGCTGGCGATCCTGACGCGCCAGGACCCAGGCGTGGACCACGCGGCTCAGGGTGGACCCGTCCGAGGTACGCTGGATGTAATAATCGATATTCCGGGGAATCGTGTGGTAGTCGAAGGCATATCCCAGATTGTGGAAGAGCTCCTCCAGCTCTTCGGCGGAAAACAGGTAGAACAGCATCAGGACGTCGGCCTGCTTGGAGAGGCGGTAGCGGTTGGCGCTGTCCCCCTCGGTTTCCAGGATCCGGTCGAGACGGTGGATGTCGTCGTATTTCTCCCGGTAGGCGTCCCAGTCCAGCTCTTTTAGCCGTTCGTAGCCCTCGAACTGGCTGATGATGCCGTCGTCATGAAAGGGGATCTTCATGCGGCGGGTGATATCCTCCCAGCGCGCCAGCTCCGCTTCCTGCAGGTCAAGACGTTCGGTGAGGTGCGCGACAAGGTCCTCCGGCAGAATGTCCAGAATCTCCAAGGCCCGGGTCAGCACCCAGACCGCCATCACGTTGGTGTAGGCGTTGTTGTTCAGGCCGGGGGCGTCGGCGTCCGGGTAGCTTTCGTGGAATTCGTCGGGCCCCATCACGCCCAGGATCTCGTAGCGGCCCTGCTCTCTGCGGAAGGTGGTGATGCTGCTCCAGAAGCGGGCGATTTCAAGGATCATTTCCGCCCCGTAGAAGGACAGAAATTCCGTGTCGCGGGTCACCTGGTAATACTGGTAGACGTTGTAGGCGATGGCGGCGTTCACGTGCCGCTGCAGTTGGCTGTTGTCGGAGATCCAGCGGCCCGAGCGCGGGTTGAGGTGAAATTTCTGGCTCTCTTCACGGCCGTCGCTGCCGCTCTGCCAGGGATACATGGCGCCCTGATAGCCGTGCTGGCGGGCGGCGGCGCGCGCGGCGTCCAGGCGACGATAGCGGTAGAGCAGCACGCGCCGGGTGATCTCCGGCAGACGCCAGTTGAGCAGCGGAAAAATGAAGAGTTCGTCCCAGAAGATGTGCCCCCGGTAGGCTTCCCCGTGCCATCCGCGGGCCGGCACCCCCACGTCCAGGTCCAGGTTCATCGTGTTGACGGAAGACGTCTGCAACAAGTGGAAGATGTGCAGGTGCAGCACTTCGCTCAGGGCGGTTTCCTGCTGGGCGTCCTTGTCTTCGAAGGTGATGTCGAAGATCTGCCAGAGATGCTTCCAGGTCAGGGCGTGGCCGTGGAGCAGATCCTCGAAGCCCTCGGCCTCCCGGGCAAACTGGCAGGCTTTCTGCCCGGGTTCGGTGATGGCCGGATCCTTCGAGGTGAAGACGCCCACCACTTTTTCGACCGTCAAAGGCCTGTTTTCTTCCACCGCGATGTCGATCAACTGGGCGATATAGCCTTTCCCTGCCATGGTGCGCCGCTCACCGTCGAGCGCCGGCCCGTTTTGGTGCAGCCGGGTGCGGGCCGCCATGGCGACTTTCAAATGGGACTGGTGCGTCCGCACCCGCAGGCAGATGGTGTCCTCTGAAGGTTGTTCGGTGCCCAGCGGGTCGAGGTGCCGGCCGTCGAGCATGCGGTAGCGCGCCACGCCGTCGTTGGTCACCGTTCCGTCCAGGGCGGAGCGCAGCTCCAGGCGGCCGGACCAGTTTTCGGCCGTGAGCCGCATTTCCTGGGCGGCCAGGTGGGGCCGGCGCATGTGCACGAAGCGCCGGAAGGCCAATTGCGTGCGTCGGCCCTCGGCGTCTTCGAAGCGGATATGGCGGTGGAGTACGCCCTGGCGCATGTCGAGCTCCTGACGGTAGTCCAGGACGTCCACCTTGCGCAGGTCGAACCAGCTTCCATCGGCGATGCGGAAGGACAGGGGCAGCCAGTTGGGCATGTTGACCAGGTCTTCGTTTTCCAGGACATGACCGCTGATTTCGGTTTTCATGCGATTGTAGCCGCCGGCGATGTAGGTTCCCGGGTAATGAACCGCGTCGGCCGAAACTTCATCGGCGGCCCCGCGGGTGCAGAAATAGCCGTTGCCCAGAGTACACAGGGCTTCCCGCAACCCTTCGTTATCCGGATCAAATCCTTCGTACGTCAGTGTCCATCTTCCCATCAGGCACCTCCCTCGATGGCGGCCGACAGCTTGTCAAGCAACCGCTGGACATCATCCGGCGCAGCAAGACCATAGTCGGCATAGGTCGCCTGCGCCTCGCCGCCGTGCACCTTGATCCCGCGCCCCAGACCCTGCAGCGCGCGGAAGGCGTCCTCGTCGGTCACGTCGTCACCGATGTAGATCGGGCGGACTCTGGAGGGGTCGAGTCCCAGACGCTCCATCAACCAGCGGACGGCGTGTCCCTTGTCCCATTCGACGTCGGGCTGCAATTCAAAGACTTTTTTGCCGTGCCCCTTGCGCAGTCCCTCCTGGCCCTGCCAGACGTCGTCGACGATGCGGGCCACGGCGTCGGTCTGCGCCGGGGCCACATTGCGGTAGTGCACGGCGATGGAGAACTTCTTGCGTTCCACCTGGGCGCCCGCGATGTCGGCCAGGCGTTCGCCGGAGCTGCTTTTCGGCGGCCTCCAGGGCCGGCAGCGCTTCGACGCCTTTTTCGTTGCGCAGCTTTTCCCGGTCCGGCCCGTCGATTTCAAAACCGTGGCTGCCGGCATAGACGAGGTTGTCCAACCCCACCCGCTGACGCACGTCCGCGAGCCCGCGGCCGCTCACGATGGCCACGGTGCTGTGCCGGGCGAGCCGCTCCAGGGTTTGCCGCATCGCGGTGGAGAGCACGGCCTGCTCGGGCCGCGCCACGATGGGCGTCAGCGTGCCGTCGTAGTCCAGGAAGAAGGCGGGCTGGCCTTCGGCGAGCCAGGCGGCGATCGTTTCCGCGGCCTCCAGAGCGGCGGGCAGGTCGGTGGCCGTGCGGCGCCGGGGCAGGCGGTCCAGATCGATGCCGGTAAGATCCGGGACCACCAAGTCGGCGCCGTGCGTCTTGAGGTCGGGGTTTTCGCCGGTGCGGTCCACCCCGATGACGCAGCCGAAGGCGCCGCGCCGGCCGGCCTCGACGCCGGACAGGGCATCCTCGAAGACCACGCTCTGGTCCGGGGCCACCTGAAGCTCCCGGGCGGCTTCCAGGAAGATGTCCGGCGCCGGTTTACCTTGCAGGCCGCGTTCGGCCGAGACCACGCCGTCGACGCGCACGTCGAAAAGCTGGTCGATCCGGGCCGCTTCGATGACCTCCTTGCAGTTTTTGCTGGAGGAGACGATGGCGGTTTTGATGCCGTCGGCCCTGAGACGGTGGAGAAACACTACCGCTCCGGGGTAGGGCGCAACGCCCCCGCCGGCGATAAACTTTTTGTAGAGCGCGTTCTTGCGGTTGCCGAGACCGCAGATCGTTTCGCGCTCGGGAGGATCGTCCGGCGAGCCCTCGTCGAGGTGAATGTCGCGGGAATCCAGAAAGCTGCGCACCCCGTCGTAGCGTGGCTTGCCATCCACGTAACGCAGGTAGTCCTCACCCATGTCGAACGGGCGGAACGCTTTCCCGCGTTTTGCGGCGCGGGCCTTCAGGTAGGCGTCGAACATTTCCTTCCAGGCCCGGGCATGCGCCTCGGCGGTATCGGTGATGACGCCGTCCAGGTCGAAGATGACGGCTGCGACCCATCCTTCTGTTTTAGGCCCTTCGTGATTGGGTCCTGGATGCCGCATGACAATTCTCCTTTCGGTCACTGGTGATGCCCGGCCCGGTGCGCCGGGTCTTCCAAGGTGAAGCGCTCACCCGTTTTTCGGGCGGCGGATGCGGCGGGCGGCGACCGGGATCGTCCGGCGGCGGTTCCCGCACCGGCGGCTGTGGTTTGCCGGGTGGCTCCTTCACAGGGGGGTGTTGCGGCGGTGGGGGGGCGGGGGACGGTTTTCCGGGCTCCTCCACCGGAGACGGCTGGGGGGCATTGGGTGGTTCTTCCACCGGCGGTTTGGGCCGGGGTGCGTGGATCCGGCCGCCGCCGTGGATGAAGGCGTGCGGGTGGTTCGTCATAAAACGCTCCTTGCTGTCAACATGTCTTATGCCGGTCGAGGCTCCGGCGCCTGATGGCCGATGAACATGACGTTCTTTCCCATTAGAAATCCCCGTGGGATCGTCGACAATCGGGTGAAACCCCTATTGTTTCATTTAAGGATGGGTATATTCCGGGCATCGATGGAGGGGCGGCGGCGCTTTTTGCCACGGCCCTGTCTTGGGGAGTTATTCGGATTTCAGAAGGCGGGCATGGCGTTTGCGCAAATGGCGAACGAAGGCGTAGATCGCGATCATGACGATGAAGACGCCTCCCAGAAGGAGACCATGCTGGCCGGCGGCGGCGGTCCCCGCTACGACCATGGGAATGCCCATGGCGCCCTGCACCAGGTAGCCGCTCAGGAAATAGGGTCGGAAGGGGATGCCCGCCAGGGGGAGAACATAGTTCTTGACGGTGTAGGGCAATCCCGGCACCGCCATGAACACGACGCTGAACCAGAGAGCATTGTGCTTGGGAATCTGGGGCAGCCGGTAGGCCATTTTCGCCAGACATTGCTTGACAAATGACCGCATCAGGGAATTGGCCACCAGATAAGAGACCAGCAGGTGCACGGGCATGGCCGCCAGCATGAACAGCACCCCGGTTGCGGCGCCGAATTTAACCCCGAGCAGGACCAGGAATACGCTGATGGGAAAGCCTACCAGAGGCAGTAAGAAGAGCATCAGCAGGAAGGGCGTCGGGTGGGTTTCCGCACTTGCGAGCGTAGGACACCAGGCGCGCCAGATCGCCCCGCAGCCAGCTGCCCAGCGCGAGGGCCAGCAGGGCGGCGCCTGCCAGGGCTGCCAGAATAAGGCGCATTTTGCGGGCGTTGCGCATGGCGTTTCCTATCTTTCGGTCGGATCGACTTCGGAAGGGGGCTTGTCCACCTGCCGGGCCGGTACTCCGGCGGCGCGAAGGGTCAATACCGCTTCCCGCAGATCGGTCGGTCGCAGCGTTCCCGGCGGTGGATCCATTTCCTTCGGCATCAGAACGAAGGCCCGGGTTTCCTCCCGGCCTGGCCCGCCGTGGGCTCCGTTTTCAAAAGCGAACGTCAGCGGCGGTCCCTCCGGCCGCCAGCCGGAAATGACGAAGTCGCCGGCCTGGGGGTGCCGGCAGGCGGCGGCCAGATCCTTCGCCGCCCGGCGGGCAAAGGGGTGGTCCGGCCCCAGGACGGCCCGGGGCTCCCCTTCGAGGCGCAAGGCGCCCCTGCGGGTCAGAGCGACGACATCTTTTTCGGAAGTATACAGGATGATCGGAATTTTCGCCACCCGGACAAGGGCTACGCAACGCTGTCGCTCCCGCGGCTACGCCGTCCGTTTCCCAGTCGCTGCGGCCTTGGCCGGAGCCAAATCCACCATCTCTGGAAGGATACGCTTTAAGGCCCTGCGGGGTGGGGCCTCGGCCCAGGGGGCAAGGATGGTCCGGACAGCCAGGAGATCCTATCGCTGTCGTTTGCGCGAGCGATGGCTTGTCGAAGCGTTGGATACGGTCCTTCGAAGCCCCGGATAGATTGGGGACCCTATTTCGTTTTGCGGCAGGGTCGTGAAAAATAATGGAATATATTGAGATCCTGTTTGTCTAAACGGGATCCGGATAGATTCGTGGTGCGGTTTTGCAGTCGGACCGCGACCATCCCTCATCCCGCCCGGGAAGATGCATCCTCGTGCGCCGAGCGACCCGGGCCGCCCCATCCCAAGGAGCATTCCATGAAAAACGATTCCCAACCCAAACCGTCCCCCGGAGGATGGCCCCTGACCCGTCGCGGCTTTTTGACCAGCATCGGGACCGGCGCCGCCGCCGTGGCCGCCTCCGGCAGCCTGCTGGCCGCGGCCGGCAGATCTGAAACCGGTGCCCCGCAGGCCTCGGCGGAGTTGCAGACCATCTCCCTGAACCTCAACGGCCGGATCCACGAGGTATTGGTGGAGCCGCGCTGGACCCTGTTGTATGTCCTGCGCGAGAAGCTCGGTCTGACCGGTGCCAAGGAAGGCTGCGGCCGGGGCGAGTGCGGGGCCTGCACGGTGCTCATGGACGACATCCCCCGCTATGCCTGCATGACCCTGGCGGTCGAAGCCCAGGGGGCCGCCATCACCACGGTGGAGGGGCTTATGGAAGGAGAATCCCTGGGGCCGGTGCAGAAGGCCTTCGTGGAGGCGGACGCCTTCCAGTGCGGCTACTGCACGCCGGGCCAGATCATGTCGGTGGAAGCCCTGCGGCGCCGGCATGCTTCCCCCACCACCGAAGAGATCCGCACCGCGGTCAGCGGCAATCTTTGCCGCTGCGGCGCCTACACCCATATTTTCAAGGCGGCCGCCAAAGCGGCGGACAAAGCCAAACCCTAAAGCCCATCGCCGTCCCCCGCCGGGTCGGTTGGATTCAGGAAAGCGAGGCGCATCATGGCCAGGGAAGAGAAATCCATCTACTATACCGAGGGGCTTCCGGTGCCCGATACCCCACTGCCGGGAAAGCCCCCGCAACCCTGGGGGCGCACCGATGTGATCGGCAAACCCTTGCCCCGGGTGGACGCCTACGAGCGGGTCAGCGGAACGGCGGTCTATCCCTCCGATGTTGTTCTGCCCGCCATGTGTTACGGCGCGATTCTGCGCTGTCCCCACCCCCATGCCAAGGTCAAGGGGGTCGATCTGCGGGCGGCCGCCAAGATGTCCGGCGTGCGTGCCGTCCTCGGGCCGGATTCGCCGGAGGCCGACCTGCCCTGGTCGTTCCGCAACGTCGAATCCCGGCTTTTCGATCCGGTCTGCCGGTTCGAGGGCGAAACCGTGGCCGCCGTGGCGGCGGACACGCCCGACCAGGCCTGGGATGCGGCCCGGGCCATCCAGGTGGACTACGACGTTCTCGACTACGTGGCCGACGAACGCAACGCCTTGGCGGACGGCGCCCCCCACATCCACGCGGGCGGCAACACGGTCAAGACCGACCGCTACACGCGCGGGGACGTGGAACAGGGCTTCGCCGCAGCGGACGTGGTTCTCGAACAGCACTACCGCACCGAGGCGGAGGTCCACACCCCGCTGGAACGGCACGGCTGCGTGGCCGCTTGGGACGGGGACCGGCTGACCCTCTGGGAGTCCACCCAGGGCGTCTACGCCGTGCAGTCCCGAGTGGCCGAGGTGCTGGGCCTGCCTCTGGCCAAGGTGCGCGTCATCGGCCACTATGTGGGCGGCGGCTTCGGCAGCAAGCTGCGGGCGGGCAAGTACTCGGTCCTCGCGGCGCTGCTGGCCCGCAAAGCGGCCCGGCCCGTCAAGCTTTTCCTGCCCCGGGAGGCCACCTTTCTGGCGGTGGGCAACCGGCCGTCCAGCAACATGGCCCTCAAGGCGGGCGTCAAGAAGGACGGCACCCTGACCGCGCTGCAGTTCCGTTGCCTGGGCAGCGGCGGGGCCTATCCGGCCGGCGGTACCGCACTGGTGGACTGGCAGGTGCGCGATCTCTACCGCTGCCCCAACGTGGCCACCGAGTGCACGGACGTCTACATCAATGCCGGTCCGGCGCGTCCCTTCCGGGCGCCGGGTCATCCCCAGGGCTCCTGGGCCCTGGAGCAGATGATGGACGCCCTGGCGGACGCCATCGGCATGGACCCGGTCGCCCTGCGGCTGAAAAATGTGCCGGCGGTCAGCCAGGCCCGGGGCGGCAAGCCCTATACCACCACCGGGCTCAAGCGCTGTCTGGAGGAGGGCGCCCGGCAGTTCGGATGGGAAGAGGCGCGCCGCAAAGCCGCCGCCGGTCACCGGCAGGACCCCCTGCGCCGGGGGGCGGGCGTGGCCTCGTGCGTGTGGATCGCGGGCGGGGGCGGGCCACCTTCTACCGTGATCCTGAAACTCTTCGCCGACGGCAGTGCCAACCTGAACCTGGGCATGAGCGACATCGGCACCGGCACCAAGACGGTCATGGCCATGGTGGTGGCCGAGGAGCTGGGTCTGAAACCCGACATGATCCAGATCGAAAATGCCGACACCGGCACCACCCAGTACGCCACCCCCAGCGGGGGCAGCAAGACGGTGCCCACCGAGGCCCCCACCGTGCGCGAGGCCGCCATTCAGGTCAAACGCCGCCTGCTGGAGATGGCGGCCGAGGAACTGGGCCTGTCTCTGGACGACCTGGATTTTGAAGGCCCGGAGATCATTTCCCGCCGCCCGCCGGAGAGGCGCATCCGCGTCACCGACCTGAAAACCCTCAAGAAGCGCGGCGTGGTGGTGGGGGAGGGCCACCGGGGCCCCAATCCGTCCGACAAGATCGTCAATCCGTTTGCCGCCCAGTTCTGCGAGGTGGAGGTCGACACCCGCACCGGCGAGATGCGGATCCTGCGTTTTCTGAGCACCAACGAGAGCGGGCGCGTCATGCACCGGCCGGGTTTCGACAGCCAGGTGATCGGCGGCATTACCATGGGCATCGGCCTGGGCGCCACCGAAATGCGGATCCTGGACGGCCGGCAGACCGGCAAGATGGTCAACCGCAACTGGCACGACTACAAGCTGCCCACCGCCCTGGACGTGCCGGCCGAGATCACGAGCCTGCCCATCGACATGCCCGACGCCGAGGCCAACATCACCGGCGCCAAAGGGCTGGGCGAACCCACCACCATCCCCACCGCCGCGGCGCTGGCCAACGCCGTCTACCATGCCGTGGGCATCCGCTTCACCGAGGGGCCCATCACCCCGATGCAAATCTGCCAACGCCTGGCCGAACGGAAAAAGGAGGGTTGAACCATGCTGCCCCAGTTTGCCTACATTCGTCCGTCATCCCTCAAAGAAGCCGTCCGCCAGCTCGCGGACGAGGGGGCCTGCGTCCATGCCGGGGGCTCCGATCTGCTGGGCTGCCTGCGGGAGGGGCTCTTCGACGTGCGCAAGGTGGTCAGCATCAGCGCCCTGTCCGGCCTGAGCGGCATTGCGGAGACGGCCGACGGGGGGCTGCGCATCGGTGCCCTGACGACGATCAGCGCGGTGGCCGCCCATCCCCTGATCCGCCAACGCTACGCCGGGCTGGCCGCCGGTGCGGCGGCGGTGGCCAGTCCGCAACTGCGCAACCAGGGCACCATCGGCGGCAACCTCTGCCAGAAGCCGCGCTGCTGGTACTACCGGGGCGAGTTCGACTGCCTGCGCAAGGGCGGCGGCACCTGCTTTGCGGCCCAGGGTGAAAACCAGTTTCACGCCATCTTCGGCAGTGACGACATCTGCTTTTTCGTGCATCCTTCGGATACGGCGCCGAACCTGGTGGCCCTGGGCGCCCAGGTGGAGATCGTCGGCCCCGGCGGTTCCCGCCGCCTGGCCGTGAGCGCACTGCACGTATTACCGGCCCAGGACGTGGAGCGGGAAACCTGGCTGGAGCCGGGCGAGATCATTACGGCCGTCAACCTCCCGCCGCCGCCCAAGGGCCTGCGCTCGAGCTACCGCAAGGTGCGCGCCCGGCGCGCCTGGGACTTCGCCCTGGCCGGGGTGGCCCTGGCCCTGCAGTTCGATGGGGAGCGCGTCGCGGACGGCCGGGTGGTGCTGAGCGGTGCCGCCCCGGTGCCCTGGCGCTCCCGGCCCGTCGAAGCGACCATCCGCGGACGCAGCCTGGGCGGCGATACGATCGCGGCGGCGGCCGAGGCCGTGGTCCAGGGCGCCCAGCCGCTGGAGAAGAACGCCTACAAGCTGCCCCTCTTCCGCGGGGTTATGGAAGAAGAACTGTTAAAGCTGTCCCACCGCGCGTGAGGCCGGAAAGGGAGGCGATCGAACGATGACGTCACGGCTGAAATCCCGTTTTGGCAAGGGCGGCCCGCCCCGCCGGCCATCCGCGGCGGCGCTGGTCTGCACAGCGGTGTTGGTGATGGATATGCTTCTGCTGGGCAGCCTGCCGTCCCAGCATCGCTTCCCGGACGCCGGGGATGCCTACCCCGGAGACCGCCTCCGGGGGAGAGTGGCGATGACGCCGGCCGCAGCGCTTCCGTCGCAGCGCGCTGCGGTCATGGGGCTCTCCGCCGACCCTGAAACCTTGACCCTCTACAACGATATGGTCCGGTTTTGGGGCTTGGACATCGAAATCGGCCGGGTCGGCCGGATCTCCTTGGCGGAGGATATGCCCATCGCCGCCGCCCGGGCCGGTCTGGTCCGCAACGGGGCGGCGTTTGCCCCCGGGGAGGAGATCTCCGGCCCGCGGCCATGACCGCCCGTGGCTGCTTGCCTGCTTGAATGAATATTCAGCCTTTTACGCACCGTAATACGGTTTTCCCCTCATGGACATCCCCGCCTGCCGGATTAGGGTTACGGGTTGTGGAAGAGACGGGCCCTTCCGGCGGGGCTGAAGGGATTGCCGACGCCGCAGGGCGCACCGAGCGGCGCAGGGGACGACGTGCGCCGCTGTCAAATAACCCCACAAGGAGAATGGATCATGATCCTATCCGGTGATATGGGCGGTACCAAAACCAACCTGGCGCTGTTCGAAAACGGACGCGAAGGGCCGCAAACGGATGATGTCCAGCGTTTCGAGAACGCGGCCTATCCGGATCCGGCGTCCCTGATCGAAGACTTTCTGGGCGCCCATGGAGCGCCCACCGTCACGGCGGCCTGCCTGGCCGTCGCCGGGCCGGTGGTGGACGGCCAGTCGCACATGACCAATCTGCCCTGGTCGATCTCGCAGAAGGACCTCGCCCGCCGGTTCGGCTGGCGGCACTGCCGTCTGCTGAACGACCTGGAGGCTACGGTTCAGGCGATCCCCCTGCTCAAAGATTCGGAGACGACCTCCCTGCACGACGCCCGGCCCGCGCCCCACGGCACGCTGGCCGTCCTGGCGCCCGGAACTGGCCTGGGCGTGGCCATGGCCCTGAAGCGCGACGGCGAATTGATCGGCCTGCCCTCGGAAGCCGGGCACAGCGATTTTACGCCCCTCGATGAAGAGGGCCTGTCGCTGTGGCGGTTTATCGCCGCACGCGAAGGGCACGTGTGCCTGGAGCACGTCCTCTCGGGACCAGGGCTCCATCGGCTCTACCAATGGCGCTGTCAGACGGGGGACACCCGTCCCGACCCCGCCGTCATCCAAGCCATCGAAGACAGCGAAGACCCCTCCGCCCGCATCTCCTCGCTGGCCTTGCAGGAAGAAGATCCCACATGTGTCAGGGCCCTGGACGATTTCGTGCGCTATCTGGGCGCCGCCGCCGGCAACCTGGCTTTGACGGCCATGGCCCGGGGCGGCATCTACCTGGCCGGCGGCATCGCGCCCAAGATCCTTCCCAAACTGCAGGACGGTCTTTTCCAAAAGGCCTTTTGCGACAAAGCGGCTTTCGGCGACCTGCTGAAAACGATTCCGGTGGAGGTGATCCTGACCGGCAAAGCGCCCCTGCTGGGTGCGGCCCGCACGGCGCTGGCGGCCGACGGGCATTAGCCGGTCTCATCGATCACAGGGGCAGGCATTGGCGACCGGAGCGTCAGCCCGGACACAAGGAGGTCACATGAAAACACGGGCCATGTTTGCCAAGCCCCTCGATGACAACGCGGTGCGCTGCCTCCTCTGTGCCCATCACTGCAAGATCGCCCCGGGCGAAGCGGGTTTCTGCCGCGTGCGGATCAACGAAGACGGCACCCTGTATACCCTGGCCTATGGGGAGACCGTGGCCCGCAACGTCGACCCCATCGAGAAGAAGCCCCTCTATCATTTTTTGCCGGGCTCGCGGGCCTATTCGATTGCCACGGCCGGCTGCAATTTCCACTGCGGTTTCTGCCAGAACTGGCAGATTTCCCAGGCGGCGGCGGAGCGGGGCATCATCGGGGACGGACGGACCTTTGCTCCCGAAGAAGTCGTGGAAGCCGCCCTGGCCAACGCCTGCGCCAGCATCGCCTATACTTACACCGAACCGACCATTTTCTTCGAATATGGCCGCGAGATCGCGCTAGCGGCCAAAGCCAAGGGCATCAAGAATGTCTTCGTCACCAACGGGTATATGAGCCGCCAGGCCCTGGAGGAAGCGGCCGGCTGGCTGGACGCCGCCAACGTGGATTTGAAGTTCTGGAACGAGCGGTCCTACCGGGAAGCCTGCCAGGGCCGTCTCAAGCCCGTCCTGGATACCATCCGCGGCATGAAAGAACTGGGCATCTGGCTGGAGGTGACCACCCTGATCATCCCCGGCCACAATGACAGCGAAGAAGATCTGGAGGGCATGGCCGCCTTTTTAGCCGGGGTCGGCCCCGATATCCCATGGCATATCAGCCGCTTTCACCCGGACTACCAGTTCGACCGCACTCCACCGACACCCCAAGCCTCGCTGGAAAAGGCGGAGCGCATCGGCCGCTCGGCCGGCCTGAAGTATATCTATCCCGGAAACGTCGCCGATGTGCGCGACACCCTGTGCCCCGCTTGCGGGGCCCAAGCCGTGCAGCGCTTCCGGGGCGGGGTGCGGCAAGTCAGGTTGAAGGACGGCCGGTGTCCGGACTGCGGTACGATGCTGGAGGGCCTCTGGAAATGAGCGTTGCGGCAATGCGGCCCTGCCTCATCGAATTATACCGGCACGACCCCTTCCGACCGGATGATGTCCGCCCCAAATACGCCCCCGCCCCCATTGCTGAGGGAACAAATCCGCCTCTAAGCTGAAGAGGGGTTTGGGCGATCTCATCGTGAAGGCGCACGCGATCGGCCGCAAGGTGACGATTTGTGGGCCGGCCCCCGGCGACGATTCGGATTTCGCCATATTCCTGGTCAGGGCCGGCATCGATTCCATCTCCCTCAACCCGGACAGCGTCCTCGACGAGGTCAAACGGGTCGCGTCCGTGGAGAAGGACGGTCAGTAGTCAGTGGTCATTGGTCAATGGTCAGTGGGAAATTCTGGCGGCCCAAGCTGGAAGTCGGAGGAATGGTTGTCGTCATCGAAAGGGTTTTAGGGAAGTTCAAACGGCAATTACGACAAAGACAACGAACACGAGAGCGCCGCCCCCCTGGCCGTCATTCTCCGGCTTGACTGGAGAATCCAGGCGGTGACCGTCGACGTTGCAGACCATCGGCCTGGATGCCCGCCTTGCTGGCATGACGGCAGGGCCGTTGTTTTCGCTGTCACGACTGGATGACCGACCGCTGACCCAACGCCGCTGTCCCCAAATGCCAATGACCACTGCCTGTGTTTACCCCTCCGCCAGGCCCGTCAGTTCCAGGCTGCGTTGCCAGAGGTGATGGCGCGCTTCGCGGTCGTAGGCCTGGGCATGGGCCCGGGCTTTGCTTTTACGATCGAAATAGATGCCGCTGACGCCCTCCACTTCCGGGGAGGTGGCCAGGTAGACCTCCACTTCGGCGCCGGATTCGGCGCTGCCCCGGGGCCGGGAAAAGGCCTGGCGCACCATTTTGGTATCCAGCAGGGTGCCGGGATGGAGACAATTGACGGTCATCGGGTCGTTTGCGATGCGGTCGCTCAACTCCATGGTGAACATGGCCAGGGCCAGCTTGCTGCGCCCATAGGCGTGCATGGGCGCATAGGCGCCCTTTTCCATGCCGAGGTCGTCGCAATCCACGGGTTTCTTGGGCCACCGAGCTGACATTGAGAATGCGGGCGGCCGGGGCGGCCCTCAAAAGCGGCCGCAGCAGATGGGTCAGCAGGAACGGGGCCAGGTAGTTGACCGCCAGGCACAGTTCGTGACCGTCTTCGCTCAGGGGGCGCTCGTGTTTCTCGCCTGCGACCGGCAGCACCCCGGCGTTGTTGATCAGGACGTCCAGGCGGTCGTAGCGCCGGCTGATATCCGCCGCCATGCGGCGCACCTCGGCCAGGGAGGCCAGATCGGCCGTCACGTGGGCCACGGCCGGGTTGCCGCTCGCCCGGCGGATTTCTTCCGTGGTTGCAAGCACTTTTTCAGGCTGGCGGCCGTGCACCACAACCGCGGCTCCCATTTCCGCCAGGCATAGCGCTGTCAGCTTGCCGATGCCGTCCGTGGAACCGGTCACCAGAATGACGTGTTTGTCGCTGTTCGGCATTCCTGTCGTCTCCTCTTGCTGAAAGGCCCCCTCAACTGCCACCGAATGCTCTCTCCAAGGCTACCCCCGGCCCCCGACCAGCGGAACGAAGCGCACGGGAAGATGATTTTCCGCGTCATAAGCATCCTTTCCGGTGCGGCGGACAAAGCGCCGTTCTTGAACGTCCTGCGGCCCCACGGGAATCACCAGCCTTACGCCTATTGCCAACTGCGTCATCAGCGCTTGGGGAATTTGGCGCGTGCCGGCGGTCAGCACGACGGCCTCGAAGGGACTTTTCTCCGGCCAGCCGAGACGGCCGTCGCCCCGCCGGATGCGGATAGTGCCATAGCCCAACCGGTCAAAGACCTTTTGGGCGCCTGAGGCCAGGGAGACGTGCCGTTCGACGGTATAGACCATCTTCACGATATGGCTGAGGACGGCCGCCGCATATCCCGATCCCGTACCCACCTCGAGAACCCGGTCCGTCCTGCGCGGTTCCAGTAGCTCCGCCGGCGGGGAAGTCTCCCGGGGCATGCCGTCGCAATTAAAAAATGCAGGGCAGAATGTCGTTGTTTCGAGGGCTGGATCGAAATCGTCATCGGTAGCGGGTTTTCTGCTTTCTGACAACCCATGCCAGGTCATCCCGACCTTTGGCCCATGGCCGTCACCATCAGCCGGCCGCCGTCCGGTTCTCAAGCATCGCGAGCACCTCGGCTTCCGCGAGGTCGACCCAATTGGCATAGCTCTCCGCCACGGCGAAGGCCGGTGTTTCACGGATATTGGCGCAGTAGATTTCATCGGGGCTGCCGGACAGGTCATCGATGGTGCGCTGCGGCGCCGTGGGCACGGCCACGATGGTACGGGCGGCTTTCCGTTTTTTGGCCATGTAGATGGCCGCCTTCATCGTGTAGCCGGAGGCCAGGCCGTCATCCACGAAAATGACCGTCCGGCCTTCCAGTTCGGAATAAGGTCGGTCGTCCCGCAGGCGCTGGTTGCGGCGCGTCAATTCATCGCGCACTTCCGTCCACTGGCGTGCCACTTCCGCTTCGGTCAGCTGGAGCTGCGCCATGAGAGGCTCGTTGAGAATGATGTCGCCGTCTAGGGTAATGGCGCCGAAACCCGCTTCAGTGTTGCCCGGGATCTGGATCTTGCGGACAATGACGAGGTCCAGCGGGCATCCCAGGCGCGCTTTGACCTCAAGGGCCACCGGCACCCCGCCCATGGGAATGGCCATCAGGAGGACATCGGGCGCGTCCCTGTAGCGTGGGGCCAGCATCTCCCCCAGCACCTCTCCCGCTGCCGCGCGGTCCTGGAAGACGTGAGTCCGATTTCGCAAGGCCTCGTTGGTATGGGTCGTCGTCATGGTATGCTCTCCATCCTTTCTTGTACCCGATTGGCATCAGCGAATGCACTCAACCTAATTCCACGGCGCGCGTCCGGGAATCGGTCCGATCCGGTAATCTGTCCGCGAGACCCCCCTATCCGCTCGATCGTTTACCTGTAGCCATGAAGGCGGCCGGGCTGACATGTTTCCGGTGCCGCAGCAGGTCGCATACGCCTATCAACCGTTCTAAATACAGGATCGCTCGCATGGGCACTGCCGAGCGGAAGAACTATATTGATGACAAATTTACAGGGCGCACGCGGGCTCGCAATACCCGCGCCAGACGGAAGGAGATGCTGATGTTCGGCCGCAAAATCAAACTCTTTCGCCTGCTGGGCTTCGAAGTCGGTCTCGATCCGAGCTGGATCGTACTGGCGGTTTTGGTGGCCTGGTCCCTCTCCACCGGCTACTTCCCCTTCAAATACCGGGATCTTTCCACCTCGTCCTACTGGCTGATGGGTGTCATCGGGGCCGTCGGACTTTTTGCCTCCATCGTGGCCCATGAGTTCTGCCACTCGCTGGTGGCGCGTCGGCAGGGGTTGCCCATGGAGGGCATTACGCTTTTTATCTTTGGCGGCGTGGCCGAAATGAGCGACGAACCCCCGGGCGCCCGGGAGGAATTCCTGATTGCCGTTGTGGGACCGCTTGCGAGCTTCGCCATGGCGGCCGTCTTCTACGGTCTCTATCGTCTGGGCGACGGCGCCGGATGGACAACAGCCGTCACCGGCGTGGTGGGTTATCTGGGCATGATCAACCTGATCCTGGCGGTTTTCAACCTGATCCCGGCCTTTCCCCTGGACGGCGGACGCATTCTGCGCGCGGCGCTCTGGGGCTGGAAGGGCAATCTCAAACGGGCCACCCGTATCGCATCGCGCATCGGCGAAGGCTTCGGCATTCTGCTCATCGTTCTGGGGGTCCTGCGGGTGCTCAACGGGCTTTTTATCGGGGGGATGTGGTTTTTTCTGATCGGTCTTTTCATCCAGAACGCGGCCAAGATGTCCTACCAGCAGCTCCTGACCCGGCGCGCCCTGGAAGGCGAGGCGCTGCAGCGTTTCATGAACCCCGATCCGGTCACGGTCCCCCCCGACACACGCCTGGACCGGCTCGTGGAGGACTATGTCTACCGCTACCACCACAAGCTCTATCCGGTCGTGGATGGGGATCGCCTGGTGGGCTGCATCACCACCCGGCAGGTCAAGGCCACCCCCCGCGACCGCTGGGGAAATACCACCGTGGGAGAGCTGGCCGAAGGCTGCAGCGCTGAAAACACCATCGCCCCGACCGCCGATGCCGTCGATGCCCTGGCGCGCATGCACCGCAACAGCACCGGGCGCCTGATGGTGGTGGAAGACGGACGCCTCCGGGGCATCATCGCCCTCAAGGATCTGCTGCAGTTTCTCTCCATGAAGATCGAACTGGAGGAAAACTGACTGCCGTGCAATTTCGAAAGGTTAATGTCACCATGCTTCCGTCTGCAATCGCACGACAACTTCTCGACAGTGATCATCGTGCCGCAGATCAATGGAGAAAACGCACGCCACAGGCTGCCAAACCGCACCGTCGGACGAGAGATCGCCCGGCGGACGCCAGAAGGAGGAAAACATGAGCCACATCGCCGTGATTATCACCGATTTATTCGAGGATTCCGAGTATACCGAACCGGCCAAGGCCTTTCGCGAAGCCGGCCACACCCTGGTGCACGTGGGCTTTAAGGCCGGGGCGACCGTGCGGGGCAAGAAGGAGGAAACACCCGTGATGATCGACAAGGCCGTTCGGGACGTCGCCGTGGGGGACTTCGACGCCCTGCTCATTCCCGGGGGCTATTCCCCCGACAAGCTGCGGGTGGACGAGGACGCCGTCCGGTTTGCCGGGGATTTCGTGCGCAGCGGCAAGCCGGTCTTTTCCATCTGCCATGCGCCGCAGCTGCTGATCACGGCGGACGTGCTGCGGGGGCGCACCCTGACCGGGTACACCTCCATCGTCCGGGATATCATAAACGCCGGGGCCAACTTTATCGACCAGGAGGTGGTGGAGGACGGCGGCTTGGTATCCAGCCGCAATCCGGACGACCTGCCGGCCTTTATCGACGCTGCGCTGCGCCGACTTGCCGCATAGGCCGCTGCGACCATACAGGCCCTGGAGGGGGCTGATGCAGGATATCCTGTATAGGGAGGGCAGCGGGGTCGTGATATGAAAAAGCATCATTCCTCAATAAATGCCCGGCTGGCGGACATGCCATCGCACGAAAGGAGGGCACCATGGCCGTTTTGGAGGATACCAACGACAAGCGCCATGCGCCGCGTCTTGAAACTATAGCCTCCCTGATCTATTTCCCGTTTTCTTCCCGCAAAGTGCCCTCGCGTACCGTGCGCGTCCTCGACTGCAGCCCGGGCGGCATCAGCTTCCTGGCAAGCCGGGCCCTGAAACCCGGTCAAACGATCTGCCTGCATACGCCATCCGCACCGGACGCAAGTGCATCGACGCATCGCGCCGGCGGGATGCTGAAGTCGTTTTCCCTGGCGGAAGTGCGCTGGTGCGTGAAAGCGGGAGGGGGCCGCGAAGGCTACCACATCGGGGTGCGCTACCTCCAGCCCCAGGGACCGGTGGACGCACCACTCCATTTTTAAGATACGTTCACCACGGGCGAAACCCCAGCCCAATGACGCTTCCGAGAGGGCAAAGAAGGCTTTGCAAGTCATGTAAAAGCGATCACCATGAAGATCAGCAAGAAATCGAAGAGATTCATCTCCTCCCGGTCAGACTTCGTGTTCTTAGTTTCGAGCTAAGCCCTCCACCGCTGGTGGAGGACCCGGGAAGGTTTTACCGATCCGGGGTGCCTTCCCATCAATTGGTTTCTTCATTTTCTGTCACGTGACAGAAAACGAAGCAAAAGAGCACGTCCGTGTCCCGCTTGACCCTGCGCGTCCCGTCTGCGGTCGGACGCGACGAAACTCGCCCCGCTTTCAGCGGAGCTCAAACAGTCGCCGCGTCTTTTTCGCCCGCAGACGGGATGCTCGGCGCGGGACAAAGGGAAATTCAAAACCAAAACCTCAAAAACCGTTTTCAAACTCCCTTCGAGGGGACTTACTGAGGGCATCCGTTAGGCGTGAGGAGACGCACTTGTAAATGTGTGTTGACAGGCGCTTTGCAGAAAACCACAAGGACTTTTTTGAGCGGGTGGAGAAGGCTTCTCAAAAATTGGATTTTGGTTTCAGGTCAAGGCGGACGCGAGCTTCAAACCGGAGGAATACGCCGGTATTTCGAGGATTTGGAGCAATCGTCCAACGCGGATCTGGAGCTAAAAGACTTTTTTGAGAAGACTTCTCAGGTGAGATAGACCATCGCCCGGCGATACGTCGCGTCGATATCCCTGAGCATATATTGCAGTTCGTCGGCGTTTCTGCGCCACACGTCATCCCCCTTCCTCCGGGCCAGATCCAGATATTGGTCGACGACGATTTGCTGCTGTTTCATGTGGTCGAGCAGCTCGACCGTCGCGATGTGTTTCTTCCCCGTTATGGAATCGACCTGTTCTTCCAGGTTGTCGATCGCTTCCCGACAGTGTCGGGCGATCGTTTTCAATTCGGACAGGCGCTTTGCGGGTTGCTTCATGATCACGCCTCCTTTCATCGTCCCGCAGCCGCCGACCGGACCGCCCGAGGCGGCCGAGGCGCGGCTTGGCATAGAACGATTCTTTCTGATTCTATTTAAATATTAGTGGGTTGCAGGAAGATCCGCAATGCCTGCCAGACTTTATGTGGCCCTGCCAAGGCCTGTAGATGGCGCTTGCGTCAGATCGCCCGGCGGGACAGCAGCCCCAGGGCCGTTTGCCCCACCACCAGGGGGACGAGGCAAAAGCCCATGATTAGGCTCCATTCGATCGAGCTGGGGGTGGCCAGCTTTAGCACCCCCGAGAGCCCGGGCAGGTAGATGGCCGCCAATAGGAGGACCGTGCACAGCGCCAGAGCACTCCAGACAAAGGCGTTGCGCGTGATCTCATTGACCACGGCCCCCGATCTCGGGTTGCGCATGTTGAAAACATGCCACAGGCGGGCAAAGGAAAGACAGAGGAATGAGACGGTCACCGCGCGCTCCGTGGACAGGCCGAGAGGGATGCGGGCGATCCAGAAGGCGCTCAGGACAGCGGCGGCGATCAGGGCGCCATATGCGCCGATGGCCACCCAGTGCCTGCGGGTGAGGATGGGTTCGCGGGCGTCCCGGGGGGGCTCCTGCATGCGACCCGGGTCCCCTCCGCCCATGGCCAGGGCCAGAGCCGGGAATACATCCCCGATCATGTTCAGGTAAAGGATCTGCAGGGGCAGCAGCGGCAGCGGGGCCCCGGCCATGATGGCGATGCCGACGATGAGGATCTCGCCCACGTTGCCCGACAGCAGAAACAGGATGAACTTGCGGATGTTTTCAAAAATGGCGCGGCCCTGGGCGATGGCCGTGACGATGGTGCCGAAGGCATCGTCCTGGAGCACCATGTCGGCGGCCTCCTGAGCCACCTGGGTTCCGCGACGGCCCATGGCGATCCCGATGTCGGCCTTCTTCAAGGCCGGCGCGTCGTTGACCCCGTCGCCAGTCATGGCCACCACTGCCCCGTTTTCCTGGTGCAGCTTGATGAGGTCCAGTTTCTGCTCGGGCGACACCCGGGCGAAAACGCGTTTCCGCCGCTGCGCACGGCGCTCTTCCGTCGAGAGGTCGTCGGGGTCTTTCAGATTGCGGCCCTCGACGACATCGGTGCCTCCCTCCGGAGCGATTCCCACCAGACTTGCAATCTTTCCGGCGGTGGCCGGATGGTCGCCGGTGGCCATGACCACGTCGATGCCCGCCCGTCCGCAGGCCGCGACCGCGGCGGGGACTTCGCGGCGCGGGGGATCCTCCATGCCGATCAGTGCCAAAAACTGCAATTCCGCATAGGGGGCTGCGTCTTGGCGCTCCGCCGTCTTGGCCGCCACGGCCAGTACGCGAAGCCCCTCGGCGGCCATGGTTTCGCTGCGCGTGGTCCATTTTCGGCGCGCGTCCGCGTCCAACGGACGCGCGCCGTCCGGGGCTGCCAGCCGGGTGCTCGCGGCCAGGACCGCCTCCGGCGCCCCCTTGACCGCCACCCGCCAGCCGTCGCCGGCCTCGTGCATGGTGGCCATCATCTTGACCTCGCGATCGAAGGCCTCCTCCCGGACCTCCGGAAGCGCCTCCAGCAGCGCGCCCCGCCCCAGGCCCGCGAGACGCCCCAGCCTCAGCAAGGCGACTTCCATCGGATCGCCCACGCCGGGGCCTTCGCTTCCATCGCCGTCTTCCCCGAGGGCGGCATTGTTGCAGAGCACACCCGTTTCTATTGCCATCCGCAGCGGACTGTTTGCGGATGGGCGCACCGCGCCGTTGTCGTCCTGGAAGACCTCGTCCGCATCGGGATCGACCCCCAGGGTGTGGATCTCCCCACCGTCCGTCGCGATCAGGATGCGCGTCACCGTCATGCGGTTTGCCGTCAGGGTGCCGGTCTTGTCGGTGAAGATGACGCGGGTGGAGCCCAGGGTTTCCACGGCCGAGAGGCGGTTCATGAGGGCGTTGTGCTTGAGCATGCGCCACATGCCCCGGGCCAGACCGATGGTTGCCACCATGGGCAGGCCTTCCGGGGCGGCGGCCACCGCCAGGGCGATGGCGGTTTCGATCATCAGGAGCAGGTCCCTGCGGGCCAGGACACCGGTGACCGTCACCATGGCGGCGATGGCCAGGGTCAGCCAGATCAGGCGGTAGCCCAGGCGGTCGAGGCGTTTTTCCAGGGGGGTCTCCTCTCCGCCGGCGGCCTCCGCCAGGGCGGCGATGCGCCCCAGCTCGGTGTCCATCCCCACGGCCGTCACCACTCCTTCGGCCGAGCCGCGGGTGACCGCGGATCCCTTGAAAAGCATGCAGGTTCGGTCTGCCACCTCGGTTCCCATCTCGACGGCCGCGGCCTGCTTGGGCACCGGTACCGACTCGCCCGTCAGGGCGGACTCGTCCGCGGCCAGGCGGGAGGCTTCCACGATACGCAGGTCCGCCGGCACAACGTCGCCGCCTTCCATGAGCACGATGTCGCCGGGCACCAGCGCGTGGGCGGGTACGGAACGGAGACGGCCATTGCGGCGCACCCGTGCTTCGGCCTTCCCGAGGCGCTGGAGGGCCTCCATGGAACGGGTGGCGCGCCATTCGGTGAAAAACCCGATGGCCACGTTGAGCACGATGGCCACCACGACGGCGGCGGCTTCCAGGTGCTGGCCAAAACCAAAAGAGACCCCGGCCGCCACGAGCAACAGGAGGATGATCACGTTCTTGAACTGGTCCAGGAGGATGACGGCCGCCGGCCGCCTGCGTTTCTGTCGAAGGCGGTTGGGGCCATGGCGGCGCCGGCGTTTCTTTACAACTTCGTCCTCGAGGCCGTCCCGGGAAGACACTTTCAGGTCCCGCAAGACCTGTTCGGCCTCGCGCGCCCACGGCGTATCCGGCGGGCTGGCTTGCTGAATCCGGCATGGCGATCTCCTCTGCGGAAGGCGCCCCAGTATGGTGTCGCATTTCAGGCGGCGGTGATAAGTGGGCGTTGAAGCATTTTCTCGTAAAGGGCGATGTATTGCCGAGCCGTCACCGGATGGGTGAACCGCTGGCGGCTCTCCGTCATGATGCGGGCGACCGTGCGGTCCCGTCGGGATTCGGGCAGGTCGAAAAACCGCATGGCTTCCTCGATGGCCCAGATCAGGCCACCCGTGTCATAGGTTTCGAACAGGAAGCCGTTGCCCGTTTCGCCGTCTGTCCCCAGGTGCTGGACCGTGTCCTGAATGCCCCCGGTTTTATGGGCCACCGGCAGGGTGCCGTAAAGGGCGCCGATCATCTGCGGGAGACCGCAGGGTTCATAGAGCGACGGCATGAGGACAAAATCGGCGGCACCGTAGGCCAGCCGCGCCAGGGACTCGTCGAATGGGCACACGGCCACACGATCGCGGAATCCGTGGAAGGCCACGATGTTGCGGAACGGTTCCTGGAATTCTCCGTCGGCCACGAACAACACCTGGAAGCCTTTTTCCCAGTAGCGGCTCACGACTTCATAGAGCACATCTGCCAAGAGCTGGCAGCCCTTCTGGACCGGGTCGAGCCGCGAAGGCCAGAAGAAGAGGGGGGCGCCTGCGGGTTTACCGTCAGGCCGAGCCGCTTTTGAAGTTCAATTTTATTCTCCGTCTTGGCCGGCACGGGGCTGTCGGACCAGTAGTGTCGAGGGAGGCAGGGATCGACCTGGCGGGTCGTAGGACGGGTGGGGGGCGTTCAGGATGCCGACGGCGCAGTCGGCCGCCACTTTGGCGGCCAGCTCCTGCTGCAGGGCGGCCGGCACGAAGGTGTGGCCTCCCTGGACCACTTCCTGGAGAAAGGAGGGGCTGACCGTGTTGACGAAGTGTGCCGCAAACACGCCGCTGGTGAGGAGGTCGACAGCATTGCTGCGGCGGGTTTCTTCATAGGCTCCCGGGGGATGTTCAAAGTAGAGATCCTGCCAGAACTCGGCGGCGTCGATGCCCCGATCCTCCATTTCCGCCATCGGGCAGTGGACCGTGTGGATGTTGTGCAGCGTGAAAAGGCAGGGAATTTCCATACGCCGTGCGGCGGCAGGGATCAGTCCGGTTGTCCAGTCGTTGCAGTGTACAAGATCCGGCTTGATCCGGGGAATGATGTTGTTGATCACTTCACGTTGGAAGGCCAGGGATATCTTGACCTTTTCCCAACCGCCACCGGTGTAGACACCATGAAGATAGTAAAAGACGCGGTCGGCGGCCAAATGAACGCGCTCCAGGGGCAGTTGCCGTTGGAGGCTGTGGAGGTTTCGATGGTGGTCCTTGGGCAGGTGCCGATTGAACAGAAGACGATAATCCGGAAGCGCGACGTGCACGTCGGCACCCTGTTCGAAAAGGGCTTCGATCAAGGCGGCCGAAACGTCCGCCAATCCGCCGGCCTTGGCGCTCAGCGAAGTGGACCCTCCCCACATCCTCTTGGGGAAATAGGCGATTTCCGGTGTTACAATGAGGATGCGCGGTTTTCGGTTTAAGGTTTTCATGCGGTCCTACATTCCGATCCAATCCGTATGACATTGTTGGCGCGGCATGCAAAGGCTGTCCTGGTCGTATCGTCCCTGTCGTCGCGCTTGTCCCGGGCCGTATAAGCGCCCTTGCGATCACAACACCAGCAACCGGCCGGTGAAGAGGGCGACTGATCTCCTTGCTTATCCTTGGTGAAAACTTCCGGGTCTTCAATACGGTCCTTCCCTTATCCGGTATTCACAATCGACCGTAAGTGGCGGTGAGCTCCTGGAGGCGGTCGGCGAGCGGCGTTGTCGAGGGCATCGGACCGGAAACGCCAGCGCCAGTTGCCGCGGATGCGGGCGGGCCGGTTCATGCGCGCTTCCGATCCCAATCCCAGGACGTCCTGCAGCGGGGCGATGGCCGTATCGGCGGGCGACAGCATGGCCAGGCGGATCAGCTCCCAGGGCAGGCGCTCGGGCGGCACCTCACGTCCCAGGTAGCGGAAGAGACGGGCCCGGGTCGTGCGGTCGGCCTCCTCTTCGAACCAGCCCCGGGCGGTGTTGTTGTCGTGGGTGCCGGTGTAAACCACGGTGTTGCGGATGTGGCGGTGGGGCAGGAAAGCGCTGTGGGGGAAATCCTCGCCGAAGGCGAAGAGCAGCACCCGCATGCCCGGCAAGCGGTAGCGGCGGATCACCTCGCGCACGTCGGCCGTGATGAGGCCCAGATCTTCCGCGATGACCGGCAGCGGTCCGAGGCGTTTGATGAGCCGGTCCAGGAAATCTTCCACGGGCACCGGCACCCATTTGCCGTTGACCGCCGTCCGGGCCCGGGCGGGCACTTCCCAGTAAGCCACCAGGCCCCGGAAGTGGTCGATGCGGGTAATGTCGTAGAGGGCCAGATGGTGGCGCAGGCGCGCCACCCACCAGGCGTAGCCGTCCGCCTGCAGGGCCTGCCAGTCATAGACCGGATGCCCCCACAGCTGACCGGTGGCGCTGAAATAGTCCGGCGGCACGCCGGAGACCGCGGCGGGCCGCCCGGTGCGGGTCAGCTTGAAGCAGGACGGGTGGGTCCACACGTCCGCGCTGTCGAGAGGGACGTAGATGGGCATGTCGCCCACCAGCCGAACCTGGTGCCGATGCGCATAGCGCCGCAGGGCGCGCCACTGGTCGAAGAACAGGTATTGCAGGATTTTCTCCATCCGGACGGCGTCCCGGAAGGTTTTGCGGGCGGCTTCCAGGGCCTCCGGGCGGCGGTCCCGCAGCGGTGCCGGCCAGCGGTTCCAGATGCGGGAGCGGTAATGCCGGCGCAGCACGGTAAAGAGGGCGAGATCGTCCAACCAGGGTTCTTCCCGACAGAAGCGATCGAAGGCGGTCCGGTCGCCGGCCGTGTCGAAGCGTCGGACGGCCCGCTGCAGCAGACCCCGCTTGGTGCGCGCCACCCGGCCGAAGGCGATCTGCGTCGTCGGGAAAGTCCGGGCCGGGTTTGATTTCCGCCGCCGTCAGCAGGCCTTGCCGGGCCAGGATCTCGGGGCTGATCAGGAGGGGATTGCCGGCGAAGGCCGAGGGGCTGTGGTAGGGCGAGTGGGCACTGCCGCCCTCCGTCGGGTTGAGGGGCAGCACCTGCCAGAGGCGCTGTCCGGCCGCCGCCAGAAAGTCCACGAACCGGAAAGCCCCCGGCCCCAAGTCCCCGATGCCATAGGGGGACGGCAGGCTCGTGGGGTGCAGTAGAATACCGCTTGATCTTACGCTCATGAACCCACCTCGCTGATCAGCAGGGCCGCCGGAAAATGGGACAAGGCCTCCCCGACGGCAAGGGCTTTTTCGGCCTGCCTTGTCTGACGGGTGAAGACATCCCGCCAGGCCGACGGCGCTCCGGAGGGCAGGCGAACAAGGGTATCCCGCCAGACGCCGCGTCCCAGGGGGGCCACGTTTTCTTCCACCAGGGCGGTCAGAAAGCGGGGGACCACCATCACCGCCCAACGCCCGCCGGTCTCCCGGGCAAAGGCCAGCACATGGGCGGCCAGGGTGCCTTCCGCCTCCAGAGGCCGGTAGCGCCCTGTCAGAAACAGAGCCGGGTGACGACGCCGGGCCGCGAGAGCGTGCATGATGAGAAAGAGTTTGATGCGCCCGTCCTCGGCCGTATCGAGCAGTTCGGCTGCCCGGGAGCGATCGTCCGCTTCCGGGCTGTCGAGGGTCTTCAAGGCGCGGTTCCGCGCTTCAAAGGCCACCGGCCGACGGTTGTCCGGGTCCACCAGGGCGTGCTGCCAGAACTCGGTGCCCTGGTAGAAGTCGGGAACCCCGGGTGCGGCGATTTTGATCAGGCATTGGGACAGGGCATTGAAGCGCCCGAAAAACGCGACCCGGCGGCAAAAGGGTACGAAATCCACCCAGAAGAGGTTGTCCGGGGCCGGCTCCAGGAGCGCGCTCACGAAGCGCTGCAGGGCGGTTTCGTAGTCTTCCCGGGGATCGGCCCAGGAGGTGGCCTCACCCGCTTCCCGGGCGGCCTTGCGCATGTAGGCCTGGATGCGCTCCTCGAAAGGCCCGCGCCCGCGGTCGTCCGGGCACCACGCTCCCAGGAGGGTTTGAAAAAGGAGATAGACGGTATTGCGATCCGGGGCCATCGCGCCGTCGACCCGCGAGCGGAAATTGCGCGTCAGGTCGTGCCAGCGGTGAACCCGTCGGCCCCATTCCTCCGGAATCTCGGAGAGGACGTTGAGCCGGGCTCGCACATCTTCGCCGCGCTTGCTGTCGTGGGTGGCGGTACTGTTCATGGCACGGGGCCAGGCCGCGGCGCGGCGGGTGATGAAGGCATGGAATCGGGCCCGGCGGCAGCCGAACCGACCCGGATCCCCACCCACCTCGTTCAAGGAAACCAGCCGGTGGTAGCGGTAGAAGGCGGTGTCTTCGCCGCCTTTGGCCATCAGGGCGGCGGAGAGCTGCTGGAAGGCGCGCACCGCGGCCAGCCGCTGCCGGCTCTGGGGTGTGTCGGCCGGTCGATCGGGCGTGTTCCCTAAAAGCAGATCGCGAATAAAGGCGATGGCGGCGCCCAGGTCCGGCTTCCGGCTGGCGGCTCGGCCGGCAGCGGCGGTCACGGTGTCCCGGTCGGTTTCACGGATCGCGCCCGCGTCCAGATAGGTGCGATAGACCGGCACGCGCACCATCAGCTCCGTCAGCGCTTCGCTGAGCCGGGCTGCCGTCAGGTCGTCCCCGACCTTGAACGCGGCTGCGGCCGTCTGTACCCGGCGGACCAGGTTGGCCAGGTCGCCGGCCAGGCGATGGGCCAGGATCCCGCGCTTGGCCCGCTGCACTTCCGCCTCGAAGGTCGCCTCCCGTCCGGTGTAAGCCTGGTAGATACCGGAGAAGCGTGCTTCGTGTTTCCGTTCGACGAAAAGCGCGTTCACCCAGTGGGCAAAATCGTAGCCGGTGGAACCCTGGACGGGCCAGGCGGCAGGCAATGCCTCTTCCGGCGCCAGGATCTTTTCCACCAGAATGAAGCTGTCTTCCCCCAATCGGCGGCGCAGGGACTGGAGATATCCATTAGGATCCGCCAGCCCGTCCACGTGGTCGATGCGCACCCCGTCCACGCTGCCTTCGGCAATGAGGGCGGCGATCAGCTCGTGGGTGTGGGCGAACACCGCCGCATCCTCCTGGCGCAGGGCGATCAATTCGTTGATGTCGAAGAAGCGGCGGTAGTTGATGGTCCGGTTGGCCCTGCGCCACCAGCAGAGGCGAAAGTGCTGCCGGGAGAGGAACCGTTCCAGGGCCTGCCAGCTTTCCGGGTTTCCGGGCTCGCCGTTCACGCGTGCCAGGCAGGCGTCGACATGGCGGCGGACGCCGGCGTTGTGCCGGTAGAGATTCCCAAGGGTTTGTTTAACGCCCTGCGCCTCCCGTTGCCGCCGTTCGGGATTTTCCGGGTCGACCAGGCCTTCCAGGGCATTGCACATATCGGTCAGGCGCGGCCGATCCGGATCGGCTGCGGGCAGTGCGCCTTCGATCGGATGGCCTCCCTGATCGAGAAGCCATCGGTAGCTTTCGATGGCGGCCGGAAAGGACAACGCATTGTACACGCGGACGGCAAATCCATCGGCGTTGAAGACGACGCGGATGTCGCCGTTGTGCAGGGCTTCCCGGTAGCGGGTTCCCAGAAAGGGCGCCATGACCCTGCCCCGGAGATGGTCGGCGGGGTGATGCCAGTCGATATCGAAAAAATCACGATAGCGCGAGAACCGGCCGTGTTCCAAGATATCGGCCAGCAGGCCGTTGGCGGCGTGGAAGGCCATGTGATTGGGCACGATGTCCTGCAGCCATCCCATGTCGACGGTTTGCCGCCGGTGCACGAGGGCGTCCCAGTCTGCCGGTGAGTCCCAGTTCAGGGTTCAGACGGTTGGGATCCACTCCGTCATAGCCGTGGGAACTGCCCGGCCGGGCGCTGAAAATCGGCGAAGCGTAGATGTGCGAGATGCCCAGTGCGTCCAGATAGGGCATGACGGCGGCCGCGTCGGCAAAACCGAATTCCGGGCGGAACTGCAGGCGGTAGGTGGCGATCGAGTTGGTCATGGCTTCACGTCCGTCATTGGTCAATGGTCAGCGGTCATTGGTTACGGCTGTCGGGTATGGTCCTTTCGTTGTCGTCGTCGTGTTCGTCGTCGTAACCGTGTTGTTGAAGTTCTTTCAAAACCTTCGATTACGACAACGACAACCGTTCGCTGGCGCGTCACTGACAACGACAACGAGTGGTTTCGTTGTCATTCTTTCGCCGTAACAAATGACCAATGACGGGGTTTTCTCCCATTGACCATTGGCTACCTGACAAATGATCGTCATTATTCGATTTTGATCTTCAGAATCTCGGCCAGGTGGCGGAAGGTCTCCACCCACTGCCGGTAATCGGTGACGCCCTTATCCGCCGTTTTGCGGTACATGGGGTAGATCTCCCGGCTCAGCTGGTAGTGGATGTTCTGGATCTGCTGGAAGCTGACCACGAACGGGAGTTCATGGGCCAGTTCCACGCCGCGGGCCAGTTCCTGCAGCAGGTCGAGGTCGTCGGGATTCTCCGCCAGAAGCGGGCCATCCGTTCCAGGTTGCGCCGCAAGGTGAATTCCAGCGTGTCGGCTTCGAGATTGATGCCGGCCCGTTCGGCGTCTTCGATCAACGTCTGGATGACGTCATAGTCCAACTGCGCCCGTCCGAATTCCTGACTTGAGGTCATGTTGATCACGATTTCGCCGGCCACGGCCAGCGACTTGGGGATCCGGCTGCTGGAGTCGTTGATGAAGCGCATCAGGGACACATGGTTGTCGTAGAGCTGGCGGTAGATCGTGAGGGCTCCTCGGTGGTGGCTTCCAGGATGGTGTCGAGGACCTTGCGCTGCTCGTCCCGGAACAGCGAGGTCAGGGAGTAGAGATTCTCCTGGAAAGTGGAGGCCGATGCTCTGGAACAGACCCGGGAAGTCGCTCTTCTGGAAAATGCCCAGTACTTCTTCCGCCATGCGGACATAGACTGCTTCGTCCAGATCGTGGATGCCGCAGCTGATGCTGTGGTCGCCCATGTGGAGGACAGCGTAGTGAAAATTGGCGCTTTCCAGCGTGATCTGCGAGGTAATCCGCGCCTTGCCCACGGCCACCTTGGCCCGGCCGGCTTCGTCGCTGCGGTTCTCAAGGTTTTCCAGGACATAGGAGAAGATGGACACGGTTTCGGGGTAGTCCTCGAAAAAGGAACTGATGGCATAGTGGGCCGCGGCCTTCTTCAAGTCGACGCGGGCGGGTTTGACCCACTTGGCGTAGATCCGGCCGCCGTCCCGGTGCTTGGGGATGTTGCTTTTGGCCAGGGCCAGCTTGTCCACGAAGGTCTCCTCGACTTGATCTTCGAACAACTCGGCGGCCAGCTGCACCGCCCGGCCGGCGTACTGGATGACCTGAACGGTCTCCAGGCCCGAAAGCTCGTCGAAAAACCAGCCGCAACTGGTGTACATCAGCATGGCCTGGCGCTGCATCTCCAGCAGTTTGAGGACGCGGATGCGTTCGGCTTTTCTGAGCGCCCTGCGACGGTGGCGTTTCAAAAAGCGCTCGACCGCCTCGGGGGTGCGCTCCAGAACCACCTCGATGTAGGCGTCGCGGGCTTCCCAGGGGTCGGTCAGCAGGCGGCCGGCATCCTTCTCGTAGGCCGCCGCGAGGGAATCCCGCAGCCAATCCAGGGCGTCGCGCAGGGGGGCGCGCCATTCCTGATGCCAATCCGCGTGCTGGCCCGAATTGCAGCCGCAATTGCTTCGCCAGCGCTCCACCCCGTGGGCGCAGCTCCAGGCGGTGTTCTCCTTGATGTCCACTTCCCAGGCGGCCGGGTGGTGGGCCAGAAATTCGCCGTAGTTGGTCAGGTGGGTAGTCTCGTCGGCTCTCGATGGTTTCCAGGGCGTAGGCCAGGGCCATGTCGCCGAAGCGGTGGTGGTGGCCGAAGGTTTCGCCGTCCGTGGCCATATGGACCAACTGGGCGTCCGGGCCGTTTTTGTCGAAGGCCGCCTTCAGGCGGCCGGCAAAACCGGCCCCGTCGTTGAGCAGGCCGTCGAAGGCGATGTCCCGCGAGATAGGGCCGTCGTAGAAGAAAAGCGTGATCTGGCCCCCGTCCGGGAGACGCTGCAGGTAGGGTTGGCGCGGGTCGATGGAGCCGTCGGATACGTCGTGCCATTCCACACTGTCCATGAGCCGCACGCGGGCCGCCTGGTAGGGGCTCAGGACGGTGAAAGCGATCCCGTGGGCCGCCATGATGGCCAGGCTTTCCAGATCGACGGCGGCCTCGGGCAGCCACATGCCTTCCGGAGGACGCCCGAAGCGATGTTCGAAATCGCGGATCCCCCAACGGACCTGGGTGGTGCGGTCGGCCGTATTGGCCAGGGGCAGGATCATGTGATTGTAGGCCTGGGCCATGGCCGAACCGTGCCCGGAAAACCGCTCGCGGCTTTGCCGGTCGGCGTCCAGGATCGCGGCATAGACGTCGGGGCGGTGGACTTCCATCCAGGAGAGCAGGGTGGGCCCGAAATTGAAGCTCATGCGGGCGTAATTGTTGGTGATGCGCACGATGCGGCCCTGCGTCGTCCAGGATGCGGGCGGCGGCATTGCGGACATAGCATTCCGCCGTGATGCGTTCGTTCCAGTCATGGTAGGGGTGGGCCGAATCCTGGATTTCGATTTCCTCCAGCCAGGGATTTTCCCGCGGGGGCTGGTAGAAATGGCCGTGGATGCATATGGAGTGCTGTGTCATGGAGATGGTCTTTCTGTTTATGGTTTTGATCTAGCTCGTCACCTCTGATCGAGAATCTGGATGTTCAGTCTCTCCGGGCGATAAATCAGCTTTGTTCATTTTCTCCGTGTGGAAGAAAAAATGGATTCGTAAAAAGTCCCCGGACCGTCACGCCCGCGCAGGCGGGCGCCCAAAAAGAAAGATTGGTTGCGGGGTCGGCGGGGCGACATGGATTCTCCGGTCAAGCCGGAGAATGACGACCTCTTTGCCATCCCGCCTGTGCAGGCGGGCGTCCATAAGCCATCCAAATAACTGGATCCTCGTCTTCACGGGGACGACAAAACGAAACCCAAAAACATCGACAAGTCGTCTCTAACAGGGTTGCCCGCGCCATCTTTCCCATTGAAAAAAGGTCGCTAGCGCGATGCCGGCCGCTGATCGCAGGTGAATACCAGCGCGCTGTGCGGGGCGGCCTGCACCGGGGCCGGTCCCTCGATCTCTTCGGGTTCATCCTCGCTGCCGGGACCCATCCAGCGAGCCGCGGCGGAGTCGAGGGCCTGGCGCCAGGACCCTTCCGGCAGGTGAATGCCGGCCTGGGTCAGGGCCGCCGTCGAAATTGAAAACCAAAAAGGTGGCCGCGGCGCCGTGGACGCGTTCCACGCAAAGGAGCCCCTGTTCGTGGTCGCAGGTTACAGTCAGGGCCTTTTTGCTGAGATGGGCCAGTTCGGTCCGCCGGCGGCGCAACGTCAGCAGCGCCTGGTAATAGCCGTACAGGCAGCGGCCCCGGTCGCTCTCCCGCCGGGTCCGATCGAGCACGGAGCGCTGGAAAGTGGCCTCGTCCTGGGGATCGGGGGGATCGGCCGCCCAATCGAAAGCGGCGAACTCCCGCCGGCGCCCCTCCCGCACCGCGGCCACCAGGTCGGGGTCGCCGTGGCTCACGTGATACAGAAAGGGCGCGGTTTCACCATATTCCTCGCCCATGAAGAGCAGCGGGATAAAGGGCGAAAGGAGCACCACAGCGGCCGCCAGCTTCTGCTGCTCAAAGGAGACCAGCGCGGCCAGCCGCTCCCCCTCCCGGCGGTTGCCCACCTGGTCGTGGTTCTGGGCGAAGACCACGAACTGCCGGGCCGGAATGTAGCGGGAGGCGTTGCCGTGGGCCCGCTGGCGGAAAGCGGAGTATTGTCCGCTGTAGACGTAGCCCTCGCGCCAGGCCCGGGCCAGGTCGGCCAGGCCATTGTAGTCGCGGTAATAGCCGTTACGCGCCTCGCCGAGGGCGGTGCGCAGGCTGTGGTGGAAATCGTCGTTCCACTGGGCGTCCAAAGCGAAGCCGCCCAGTTCCCGCGGTCGCACGATGCGGGTGTCGTTGAGGGCGCTTTCGGCAATCAGGTGAATGCGCCGGTTGAGAGCCTCGGCCCGGTGATGCACGGCGCGCCCCAGTTCTTCCAGGAAGGGCCGCGCCGAGAAATCGAGAATGGCATGCACGGCGTCCAGCCGCAGGGCATCGACGCGGAATTCGTCCACCCACTGGAGGGCGTTGGCGATGAAATAGCGCCGCACGTGGTCGCTGTGGGGCCCGTCGAAATTGAGCGCCTCCCCCCAGGGGGTGTGGTAGAAATCGGTGAAATAGGGTCCGAAGTCCCGCAGGTAGTTGCCCTCGGGGCCGAGGTGGTTGTAGACCACGTCCAGCACCACGGCCAGGCCCCGGCGGTGACAGGCGTTCACCAGGCGTTTGAGGCCCTGGACGCCGCCGTAGGACGCCTGCGCGGCGAAGGGGTAGACGCCGTCGTAACCCCAGTTGCGGGTGCCCGGAAACTGGGCCACCGGCATGAGCTCCACGGCGGTGACACCCAGGTCCACGAGGGGATCCAGGTGGCGGATCGCGCCGTCGAAGGTGCCCTCCCGGCTGAAGGTGCCCACATGCAGCTCGTAGATCACATAGTGCGGCAGGGGAAGCCCGCACCAGCGCTTTTCGGACCAGTCGAACGCCGCGGAAACCACCTGGGAGGGACCGTGGACACCCTCCGGCTGGCTGCGGGAAACCGGGTCCGGCCGGTCGCGTACCTCTCCGTCCGGCAGATGCAGCCGGTAGCGGTAGCAGGCCCCCGGCGGTGCTGCCAGCTCTGCGCGGAAGTACCCCTCCGGCTGCCGTGCCATGGGGGCCGGTTGCGCCTCGAAATCCGTCCGCAAAACCTCGACCGCTTCGGCATAAGGGGCCCAGACCGTAAAGCGGCAGCGTCCATCCTCCAGGGGGACGGCCCCCAGCGGTTCCCGCGGCATCATGGCGTATCCTCCGCGGACTTCAGGAACAGCACCCCCAGGGGCGGCAGCGTGAGGTTCAGGGAGTGACTCCGGCCGTGGAAGGGCACCGGCGTCGTCTCCAGGAGGCCCAGGTTGCCCTGGCCGCTGCCCCCGTAGTCGCGGGCATCGCTGTTGAGCACCTCCTGCCAGGCCCTGCCGCCGGGCACGCCGATCCGGTAGTTCGGGCGCGGGACCGGGGTGAAATTGAAGACGGCGATCACCTCGTCGGCCGTCTCACCGTTGCTGCGGATCAGGCTGATGGTGCTGTGCAGGGAATCGTTGCAGTCGATCCATTCAAAGCCGTCGCTGGCAAAATCGCCTGTATGCATGGCTGGCTCGTCGCGGTAGAGGCGGTTGAGATCCTGGAGCCAGCGCTGCAGGCCGCCGTGCGCTGAGGCTTCGAGCAGGTGCCAGTCCACCGAGCGGTCGTGGGCCCATTCGCTCTCTTGGCCCAGCTCGCCGCCCATGAAAACGAGCTTCTTGCCCGGCTGGGCGTACATGTAACCGAAGAGCAGGCGCAGGTTGGCGAACTTCTGCCAGGCGTCCCCCGGCATCTTGCCCAGCAGGGATCCCTTGCCGTGGACCACTTCGTCGTGGGAAAGGGGCAGGACGTAGTTTTCCTGGAAGGCGTAGATCATGCGGAAGGTGAGCTTGTTGTGGTGGTAGGAGCGGTGGACCGGGTCCTGGGCGAAATAGGCCAGGGAGTCGTGCATCCAGCCCATGTCCCATTTCATGTCGAAGCCTAAGCCCCCCACGAAAACCGGCCGCGAGACCATGGGCCAGGCCGTGGATTCCTCGGCAATCGTCAGGGTGCCGGGGTAGTGGCCGTGGGTCTCCTCGTTGAAGCGTCGCAGAAAGGCGATGGTCTCCAGGTTCTCGTTGCCGCCGTGTTCATTGGGGATCCATTCCCCCTGCTTGCGGGAGTAGTCCAGATAGAGCATGGAGGCCACGGCGTCCACCCGGAAGCCGTCGGCGTGGTACTTGTCCAGCCAGAAAAGGCTGCTGCTGATGAGGAAACTGCACACCTCGTTGCGCCCGTAGTTGAAGATGTAGCTCTTCCAGTCGGGATGAAACCCCTTGCGCGGATCGGCGTGCTCGAAGAGGTGGGTGCCGTCGAAATCGCCCAGGCCGTGGGGGTCGACCGGAAAGTGCGAGGGCACCCAGTCCAGGATAACCCCGATGTCGTTGCCGTGCAGGGTGTCGATCAGCTGCATGAACTCCTGGGGTGTGCCGTAGCGGCTGGTGGGGGAGAAATAGCCCAGGCTCTGATAGCCCCAGGAGCCGAAGAAGGGGTGCTCCATGACGGGCATGAATTCCACGTGGGTGAAGCCCATGGACAGCACGTATTCGGTCAGCCGGTCGGCCAGTTCGCGGTAGGAGAGGGAGCGGTAGCCCTCTTCCGGAACCCGCATCCAGGACCCCAAATGGAGCTCGTAGATGCTTACCGGGGCATCCGGCTTCTGGCGCGCCTCGCGGTTGGACATCCATTCGGCATCATTCCATTCGTAGTCCAGATTCCAGACCACCGAGGCCGTCTTGGGGGCCACTTCGTTGTGGATGCCGAAGGGGTCGGCCTTTTCCAGTTCGCGGTTCTTGTAATGGGAGTGAATAAAGTATTTATAGGGCATCCCCTTGCCGACGTCCGGGACGAAGCCTTCCCAGATGCCGGAGGAGCCCCGGGGACGCAGGGGGTGGCGGTGTTTGTCCCAGCCGTTGAAGTCGCCCATCACGTTGACTTGGGCCGCATTGGGGGCCCAGACCGCGAAATAGGCGCCCGGCCGGCCCTCACGATCCATGAGGTGGGCCCCCAGTTTTTCATAGAGGCGGAAGTGGCTGCCCTCGTTGAAGAGAAAAATGTCGTCTTCGGTCAGCAGGGAAACATCATGGTATACGGACTCCGGCGCTGCAGCGTCCGTTCCGGTTGCTGTGTCGGACATGGAAAACTCCTTTGGTATGTTTCAAATCCTGTGTCGAATTGTTTTTCTAGTATAAGCGTTTCTACGCTTAGCGCTAAACACGTTGTTCATTTTCTTCCGCGTGGAAGAAAACGAACCAAACGGGTAGTGGACGGGTTTTGGGGCTGACGGTCGCAATCGAAATCGAAAAAGGACCGATCCCGATCCCGAAGACGTCTGCCGCGCTGGCAGGCGGCCGTGAAGTTGCCCGACACCGCCGGCGGCCTACGGACCGGATTCTCGGGCCAGGCCGGGGAATGGCGGCAAAAACTAAAAACCCGATAGCGATTTCGATCCCGATTCCGTTGAAGAGCAGATCGGCATCCGCTATCCAGTATCCAGGATCCGGCACCCACCCCCCCCGCCGCCGTCATGCCCGCGCCGGCGGGCATCCAGGAAGTTCCGTTGCGGGGCAGGGGCGGTCGCCTGGATTCTCCGGTCAAGCCGGAGAATGACGAGGGATATGCGTCGGATAGGCGTGCACCCAGGCTCCGCAGCCAAATCCATGGCGATCCGCTACCGACAGGTGTTCCAATGATCGATGACCGCAGGCGTGTTGGCCTCACTTCTCGATCCCATCCATCACCTGGTGGATCCCGTTGATGGGGATGTCCACCCAGTCGGGGCGGTTGTTCAATTCATAGCCCAGTTCGTAGACCGCCTTTTCCAGGAGGTAGCTTTCCAGCAGAATCTGTGTCTCGGTCGGGTCGGCGGGCAGAAAACCGCCTTCTGCGGCCACCGGCAGATAGGCCTTCAGAAATACAGCGGCGATCCAGCGGAACCAGTAGTCGGCCCAGGAGGCCAGGATCGTTCGATTCTCGGGCTGCAGCCAGCCGCGCGTCTCGGCGGACTGCAGGGCGGCGCAGGCCGCATAGTGAAAGGAGCGCAGCATGCCGGCCACGTCGCACAGGGGCGAGCGCTTGATGAGGCGTTCGGACACCGGACGGGCCGGCTCCCCCTCGAAGTCGATGATGACGAAGTCCTTGCCGGTGTAAAGCACCTGGCCCAGATGGTAGTCGCCGTGGCAGCGGGTGCGCAGGGCGCTGATGCGAACGTCCAAAAGGCGGTGGAAGAGTTCCAGCAGCGCCGTTTCCTGCTCCGCCAGATGGGCCGCGCGCTCGCGCAGCGCTTCGGGCAGGTGCGGCAGGCGCTTGCGCAAAAGCGTGAAATTGCGGCGGCAGGTGGTGCGCATGGACTGGTAGAGACTGCGCTGGTAGAGCTTGGTGAATCGTTCCGGCGCAAACTCGGGATTGCCGCCGGCTTCGGCCAGGGCCAGATGCATCTGAGCGGTGCGCTCCCCCAGTTTGCGGACGGCTTCGAGGTAGAAGCCGGCCGCTTCGGCCAATTCGTCGGGAAGCGTCTCCCTGGAGAGCCGCAGCAGGTCGGCTGTCGGCAGGGGGGCCTGCCCATGGGCGGCGCCGCCGGTGATGATCCGCTCGAAATAGCGGTCCAGCATGTTGAGGGTGTATTCCCAGGCATCGCCCTGGTTGGCCACATACCCCAACAGGATGCCCAGCGTCTGCGGTTCCTGTTTGGGTTTGCGGTACTCGATGAAGCCGGCCACCGGCGGGATGTGGGCGAACCCCTTGCGGGTCAGGTGCAGTCCGATCTGCAGGTCGGGATTGATGCCGTCCTGGAGGCGGCGGAAAAGCTTCAAAATGAACTTGTCGCCGTAAAGGATGGAGGTGTTGCTCTGTTCGGCCCGCAGACTGGACGGCGTCAGAGGCTTCTCGGCGGCGGCCAGGAGGGGCTGCAGGGCGGCCGTGGACCGGGCCGCCAGCGTTCCGCCGCGGCTTTTGATGCGGCGCTGTTGTTTGATCCGCTCGAGCAGGCTGCGGCAGAAGCCCACATCTGCGGGGGCGTCCATCAGGAACCCTTCCTCGCTGCGGCGCGTCACCTTGACCCGGGCGATGACCGCTTCGGGCCGCTCGCCGGTCAAATCGAGGGCCTGCTGGGCCGTCAGGTAGGTGACCGGCACACCGTAAGTCTCGCTTTCACTGCCCACATAGGCGACTTCCAGAAAGAGGAACAGGGCTTCCTGGCCCGCGTTCGGCAGGGCGATCCACTCGCGGATGCGGGCGCTGCGGAACGGGCGGGCCTTGCCGCCGAACCACCGCTGGGACCGCACGTAGGCCGACAGAATTTTTTCAAGCTCCGATTTGAGGCGCCCTTTGACCACCTCCTGCCAGGCGTCTTTGGTTTCCATCAGGGGAGGCTCCTCGGCTGTTTCAGGTCCGGCCGGGGAAAAGCCTCGGGACACGGCCGGGGGCTGCAGATAGAACCAGTAGAAGGTGTGCGGTCCCAGGGTGAGGGCATAAGGGGATTTCTCAATGGTCGGAAACGCGGTGATGCCGAACATTTCCAGCGGCACGGCATTGGCGAAGGCGGACAGGTCCAGCGCCACGAACTGCACGAAACGCGACAGGTTGGCCACCACCAGGAGGTTTTCGCCGTCAAAGCTGCGCACGAAGGCCAGGATGGCCTGGTTCTCCGGGTGCAGGAAGGTCAGCGTGCCCCGGCTGAAGGCCTTGAAGCGCTTGCGCAGGGCGATCAGCCGCCGCATCCACCAGAGCAGGGAGTGGCGATTTTTATCCTGGCTCTCGACGTTGACGAATTCGAAATGAAACTCGGGGTCCACCACCGGCGGTAGATAGAGCTGCTGGGGATTGGCCCGCGAGAAGCCGGCATTGCGGTCGGCACTCCACTGCATGGGGGTGCGCACGCCGTCCCGGTCGCCCAGATAGATGTTGTCCCCCATGCCGATTTCGTCGCCGTAGTAGATCACGGGGGTGCCGGGCAAGGAGAGCAGCAGGCCGTTCATCAGCTCGATGCGGCGGCGGTGGTTTTCCAGCAGGGATGCCAGTCGACGGCGGATGCCGAGGTTGATCCGCATCTGGGGGTTGTCGGCATAGGCGCGGTACATGTAGTCGCGTTCCTCGTCGGTGACCATCTCGAGGGTCAGTTCGTCGTGGTTGCGCAGAAAGATGGCCCATTGGCAGGTTTCCGGTATGTCCGGGGTCTGCTCCAGGATGTCGATGATGGGGAAGCTGTCTTCCATGCGCAGCGCCATGAATAGCCGCGGCATGAGGGGAAAGTGGAAGTTCATGTGCCCCTCGTCGCCCTCGCCGTAGTAGGCGGCCGCGTCTTCGGGCCACTGGTTGGCCTCGCACAGCAGCATGCGGTTTTTGTAGTGGGCGTCGATATAGGCCCGCAGTTTTTTGAGGAAGGTATGGGTCTCCGGCAGGTTTTCGCAGTTGGTGCCCTCGCGTTCGTAGAGGTAGGGCACGGCATCCAGGCGCAGCCCGTCCACGCCCATCTTCAGCCAGAAGTCGAGCACCCGGAAGACGGCCTTGTGCACCTGGGGATTGTCGTAGTTAAGGTCCGGCTGATGGCTGTAGAAGCGATGCCAGTAGTAGGCGCCGGCCTTATCGTCCCAGGTCCAGTTGGAGGTTTCGAAATCCTGGAAGATGATGCGCGCTTCCTGGTACTTCTCCCAGGAATCGCTCCAGACATAGAAGTTGCGGCGACTGCTGCCGGCGGGTGCCCGGCGGGCCTGCTGGAACCAGGGGTGCTGGTCGGAGGTGTGGTTGATGACCAGCTCGGTGATCACCCGCAGGCCGCGGCGGTGGGCGGCCCGCAGAAAGGCCTTGAAGTCCTTGAGCTGGCCGTAGGCCGGGTGGATGTCGGTGTAGCCGGAGATGTCATAGCCGTCGTCCCGCAGGGGCGAGGGGTAAAAGGGCAGGAGCCAGATGGCCGTCACGCCGAGGCTCTGCAGGTAGTCGAGCTTCTCGTGCAGTCCGCTGAAGTCTCCGATACCGTCTCCGCCGCCGTCCTTGAAGGCCTTGACGTGCAGTTGATAGATGATGGCATCTTTGAACCAGAGCGGGTCGTCCTCGAGCGGGGTGCCCTCGCCGGGTCGCAATGTCATGGGCGCCTCCCTTACAGGTAGTAATCGAAATCGTGTTCCGTACGGACCCGTTTGCGGATCCGGAAAACATGGGCCGGCATCACGTGGGGATCGAGCTCCACGTAATTGCGGGCGCCGGTCCACAGATAGCGGGCATCGCTGAGCAGATCGTGAACCTGATAGGACAGCTGGGGATCGAGGTCCAGCTTTTCGAGGGGCAGCTCCAGCCAGCCGGACTGGACATGGTGCGGATCGAGGTTGGCCACCACCACGATGAGGTTGGCGGCATCCTCCGTGAATTTGACAAAGCCGATCAGCTGCTCGTTGTCCAGGGGGATGAACCGCAGACGGCGATCCTGCTGCAGGGCTGGATTCTCCCGGCGGATGCGATTGATGCGCGCGATCATGTCCTGCAGGCTGCCGGAGGCCTTCAGGTCCCAGTGCTGGATCTGGTATTTTTCGGAGTCGCGGTATTCTTCCCGGCCCGTCTCCAGGGGAGTGTCGACCCCCAGCTCGAAAGCGGGGCCGTAAATGCCGTAATTGGCCCCCAGGGTGGCCGCCAGGACGAGCCGCACCACAAAGGCCGGGCGCCCCCCGGTCTGGAGATATTCGGTCAGAATGTCGGGGGTGTTGGGCCACAGGTTGGGCCAGAAGAACTCCCGCACCGGGTCATCGGTGAGCTCCTCGAAGTATTCGGTCAGCTCGTGGCGGGTGTTGCGCCAGGTAAAATAGGTGTAGGACTGGGTGAAGCCCAACTGCGCCAGGCGGTACATGATCTTGGGCCGTGTGAAGGCTTCGGCCAGGAAAATGATGTCCGGGTGATCGGCCTTGACGTGTCCGATCAGCCATTCCCAGAAGACGAACGATTTGGTGTGGGGGTTGTCCACCCGGAAGATGCGCACCCCCTGCTCGATCCAGAAGCGCACCACGCTCAACAATTCCTCGAAGAGGCTTTCCCAGGCGCGGCACTCGAAATCGAAGGGTACGATGTCTTCGTATTTTTTGGGCGGATTCTCGGCGAACTGGATCGATCCGTCGGGCCGCTGCCGGAACCACTCGGGGTGCGCGTGCACGTAGGGATGATCCGGCGCGCACTGGAAGGCCAGGTCCAGGGCGATTTCGATAGCGTGCTCGCCGGCGCTCTGCACCAGGCGGCGGAAGTCGTCCAGCGTTCCCAGGCGCGGGTGGACCGCCTTGTGTCCGCCTTCGGCGCCGCCGATGGCCCAGGGGCTGCCCACATCCTCCGGTTGGGCCTGGGGCGCGTTGTTGCGCCCCTTGCGGTTGGTTCGGCCGATGGGGTGGATGGGCGGCAGGTAGAGGACATCGAAGCCCATGGCGGCAATGGCGGGCAGGCGTTTTTCACAGTCTGCGAAGGTGCCGTGGCGCCCCTCTTCGGGCGCTGTCGAGCGCGGAAAGATCTCGTACCAGCTGCCGAAGCGCGCCCGCCGCCTTTCCACCACCACTTCCAACTGCTTTTCGTAGGTGGTGGGGAAGCGCCGCTCCGGGTTGATGATCATCAGGCGCAGCAGCTCCCGGTTGAAGGCTGCCCGGATCCGGGTTTCCGTGGCCTGTCCGCTGCGGATGACACCGTGGTAGGTGCGCAGCCGCTCCGCATCCTGCGCCCGGGCGCGGTCGGCGGCGGCGGCGATCAATTCGGCGCCGGCGAGCAGGTCCACCGCCACGTCCTGGCCGGCGGCGACCCTTTTCTGCAGGTCGCGCCGCCAGGTCCTGAAACGGTCCACCCAGGCCTGGAGGGTAAACACGTACCGGCCGAGTTCGTCCACCAGGAAGTTTGCGGTCCAGCGGTCATTGACCAGGGGCCGCATGGGGAGAATGTGCCAGCGGCGGTCCGCCTGCCGGCGGAAGAGCAGCACCACCGCCAGGGCGTCATGGCTGTCGGCGAAGACGTCCGCCGCCACCTCCACCCTTTCGCCCCGGGCCCGCTTGGCGGGATACCGGCCGCCGGCCACTTCCGGGGATACGTTGGTGATGATCACCCGTTGTCGGGCCGCTTCGGCCTTCAGATCCGATGCGGCCGCCGTCACGTTTGTCTCGGACGTCATGGACACCTTCCCTTCCTGTCCGTTGTGATGGGTCGCTGTATATCGTTGTTGATGGCCGCTACGCGGCGACCGCACCGTTATCCAAGCATGCCCGGACCTCCCGGCCTATAGGCTGAAGGGACTATATTCGGTGTGGAAAGCCTGTATCTTGGGGATAACCATGCGGCCGGAGTTGGGGTGGGATACGGGAAGGGCTTGAAAACGGGATGCGGGTGGGATTAAGGTGGTTGCTGCTTGCTGGATACTGGATGCTGGGGCTGGATGCCGGTTGCGCTTCATCGAAATCGCTATCGCTATTGGGATCGGGTTTTCTGCTTTCTGGCCGTCATTCTCCGGCTTGACCGGAGAATCCAGGCGCTACTCCCGACGTCACAACCCAACTACCTGGATGCCCGCCTGCGCGGGCATGACGGAGGTGAGGAATGGATGAGCGGCTGTTAGCAGAGGTCATCGGTCAAAGGTCATTTGTCATTGGGAACGGCAACGGCAAAACCATCGTTGTCAGTGGAGCGCAGCGCAACGGTTGTCGTTGTCGTAATCGAAGGTTTCCCTGGGCTTTGAAAACACGACCACGATTACGACAACGAGTACGATTATGCATCCAGGATAAGCCGATGACGACAATGACGACACCTGATACAGTCGGTTTTTTAACCGTTCCCTATGACCAATGACGATTGACCCATGACCCATGACCCATGACGATTGAGCAGTGACCGGTTGCCCCAATGACCCTTAGGCCCGCGCCGACGCTGTGGGAATGAACAGGTGGGAGGAATCCATGAACATCTTATTCACCGCCGCCGAAAACGGCGCCCTGCCCGGCGGCAAGGTGGGGGGCATCGGGGACGTGGTGCGCGACCTGCCGCCGGCCCTGGCGGCCCAGGGCTGCCGCGTGACCGTCGTGACCCCCTCCCACGGCTTTCTGCACCGGGATCCCGGCGCGCGCCGGACGGGCACCTGCTCTTTTCTGTATTACGGACGCCTGCAGGAGGCGGAAATTTACACCCTGGCGCCCGCCCGGGAGGTGCCCGGGGTGACCCAGATCGTGCTCCACCATCCGGACCTGGGGGCCGGTGGCGACAACGGCCGCAACCGCCTTTACGCCCACGATCCTCCGGACCGGCCCTTTTTCACCGACGGCTCCCGGTTCGCCCTTTTCAGTGCGGCCGTGGCGGCGGCCGCCGCCAACCGCGATCTGGGATCCTTCGACATTCTGCACCTGCACGACTGGCATACGGCCCTCGTGGCCCTGCTGGCCAGGCTGCATCCGGTATACCGGTCTCTGGCGGATTGCCGCATCGTCTTCAGCATCCACAACCTGGCTTTTCAAGGGGTGCGTCCGCTGCGGGGCAGCGCATCTTCGCTGGAGGCCTGGTTCCCGGAGTTTCGCTATCCCTGGGAAACCGTGGCCGACCCGCGCTGGTCGGAGTGCGTCAATCCCATGGCGGTGGGGATCCGGCTGGCGGACCGGGTGCACACGGTTTCGCCCAGCTATGCCGCGAGAAATTTTGCAGCCCGACCGCAAGCCCGCCTTCTTCGGCGGCGAAGGCCTGGAGGCGGATCTGGCCCGGGCCGACGAGGCCGGGCGGCTGGTGGGGATTTTGAACGGGTGCCCCTATCCCGATCCGTCCAAAGACGAGCGGGTGTCCTTCGGGGCGCTGCGGGAGTTGATCCGGCGGGAGGCCATTGGCTGGAGCGGGGAAGGGGAAAGCGTCCCGTCCGCCCAGTTCATCGCCTTCGCGCGGGCGGTGGCCCCGGAGTGGGGGGATGCGAATCCGGATCTGCTGTTGACGAGCGTGGCCCGGCTGGGGGAGCAGAAAATGCTGCTGCTGCGGCATCCCGGCCGCGACGGCCGCGCGGGCCTCGCGGCCATCCTGGACGGCCTCGGGGAGCGGGGTTGCTACGTGCTGCTGGGCAGTGGCGATGAGGACTACACCCGTTGGCTGTCGGCTTGCGCCGCCCGCTATCCGAATTTCATCTTCGTCAACGGGTATTCCGACCGCCTGGCCGGGGCGCTCTACGGCACCGGGGACCTCTTCCTGATGCCCAGCTCGTTCGAACCCTGCGGCCTGAGCCAGATGCTGGCCATGCGCGCCGGCCAGCCCTGTCTGGTGCACGCCGTGGGCGGCCTCAAGGACACGGTGCGCCACGGGCACAACGGCTTCTGCTTCCGGGGAGACACCCTGGAAGCGCAGGTGGACCACTTCGTAGCGGCGACCCTGGCGGCGGCAGCCCTTAAACGGAACCAGCCGGAGGTTTGGGCCGCTATGCGGGCCCGTGCCGCTGCCACCCGGTTTACCTGGACGGATGCGGCCGCGCGCTACCAGGCGGAGTTGTATCTCCGTGCGGCGGGTGGCGGGGCCGGGAACCCCTGACCGGTTTATTCGATAATTTCGAGGGTGGTCCTCATGCGGCGCGTACCGGAGGCCGCCTGGAGGATGGTGCGCAGGGCCTGGGCCGTCCGTCCTTTTCTTCCGATGACCTTGCCGATGTCGGTTTTAGCGACGCGCACCTCCAGGACGGCGGACTGGGTTCCATTGACTTGTGTGACCGTGACCAATTCCGGTTCATCGACCAATTGCCGTACCATCGCTTCGACCAATTCTTTCATCTTCCGCATCTCCTCTGTCGTGTCGTTGGGTCGTATGCCATTCACTACCGGTTGGCCAGAAGGCGCACTCCGCTTCCCCGGAGGCGCCGATCCCTTCCGGACCTATTTTGGTCGATCCTGCCCGATCTCCGCCACCCAGACCATGGGGTGAAGACCATATTGGCGGGTGTTTTTTCATAGTAAAGGCCCCCCCCCAAGACACGGCGCGCGGCAACGGGGCGCAAACGCCCGCATCCCGCAGACAGGGCAGGGGAGACCGGTGGCCGGAAGCGGTCGCCGCCGGCCGACGTGCCCCTCCGGGAGGCGGCTGCCGGTATACAATTAAGGGCACCAAGGGTCTCAAATAACGGATCTACCCTATTCAGCGCCCCCCTGCATCGGGCTATGGCCTTGAACCTGACGGCCGGCCCCGGCCGGGCTGCGCGGGCCCGTGCCCGCCCTAAAACCGCCCGGCGACAGCCGGCGCCGAATATCGAAGGGATGGAGAGGAATGAACATTCTGACACTAACCAATGAATACCCACCGCACATATACGGCGGCGCCGGCGTCCATGTGGCGCACCTCGTGAGCGCCCTGGCCGGTCTGGACGGCGGCCGGCATCAGCAGCAGGTGCTCTGCTTCGGCGACCAGCACGAGACGGATTCCAACCCGTCGGTAACCGGCATCGGTCCGGCCGAAGCCCTGGCCGGCCTGAGTTCCGGTCACCGCAAAGTACTGGATGCCGTCTACCGCAACATCGTCATGGCGGGTTCCGTCCAAGAAGCCGACATCGTCCACTGCCACACCTGGTACACCTTTATGGGGGGCTGTCTCGCCAAGCAGCTGCTGCAGGTGCCCCTGGTGGTCACCACCCATTCCCTGGAGCCGCACCGGCCCTGGAAGCAGGAGCAGCTCGGCACGGGCTATTTCGCGGCTGCCTGGCTGGAGAAGACCGCGTTGGAAAATGCCGATCGGGTTATTGCCGTTTCCGCGGCCATGAGGGACGATGTGACGGCCCTCTTCGACGTGGCGCGGGAAAAGGTCAAGGTCATCTACAACGGCATCGACATCGCCGCCTATCGGGAAACCACGGATCCTGCCGTTCTCGAAGACTACGGCATCGATCCGGCCCGGCCCTACGTGCTTTTCGTGGGCCGTGAAACGCGCCAGAAGGGTATCCTGCACCTGGTGCGGGCCTTCGGCCATGTGGCCACGCCGGCCCAGCTCGTGCTTTGTTCGGGGGCCGCCGACACGCCGGCCTACGCCCGTGAGGTGGATGACGCTGTGGCGGCGGCGCGCGCCCGGAGGTCGAACCCGGTGATCCGCATCAAGGAGATGGTCCCTGTCGATCGCCTGAAGGTCCTCTACAGCCATGCCGCGGTCTTCGTCTGTCCCTCGGTCTACGAGCCTTTCGGGATCATCAATCTGGAGGCCATGGCCTGCGGTACACCGGTGGTGGCCTCGGCCGTGGGGGGGATACCCGAGGTGGTGGCGGACGGAGAAACCGGCCTGCTGGTGCCCTTTGCGGCCGGTGGCGGCGGCGATGCGGAGCCGCTGGACCCCGGGCAGTTCGCCCGCGACCTGGCGGACGCCATTGACCGCCTGCTCGGCTCGCCGGAAACGCGCCAGGCCATGGCCGCCGCCGCGCGCCGTCGAGTGGAGGCGCAATTCAGCTGGACCCGCATCGCCCGCCAGACGCTGGGGTTGTATGAGGAGCTCATTGAGGAAAAACGCTGATCGTCGTTGGTTTGACAGTCGTCAACGGGTCGCCGGCTGATGGCCGATGATCATTTGCAAGTGATCATTGGGGACGACCAAAAAATCGCTTCAACCGCCATGCCCGCGCAGGCGGGCATCCGGGGCGTTGTGTTGCCACACTGGCGGCAGGTCACCTGGATTCTCCGGTCAAGTCGGAGAATGACGGGAATACCACCCCCCCTATCGTCGTGCCCGTGCAGGCGGGCATCCAGGAAGTTGACAATGGCCGTCGGCTTAGGCGCTGGGTTCCCGATCAAGTCGGGAATGCGTGCGGTCGGGAATGACGGGGTGTGGGAGGCCTTTCTCGTTGTAGGGGGCGTTCCTACCGGAATCTATGAGAGATAGCGGCTATGACAGCAACCACCGTTCCGCTGGCGTTTCTCTGATAACGATAACGAAAACAACCGAAACCTCTATACCGATCCCAATTTCGATCCCGATCGTGCGCTCAAATTTCACCGCCTTAGCGTTTCCCACCGACCGTTTTATCTCCAGCGGTAGACGTCGAACAATTTGCCCGTCAGCCGCATTTGCGCCTTGATCGGCTGCAGACGCTGCCTTTTTCCATCGAAAACCAGATCCAGGGCCTGGAAACGGTTGACGGTGACAGGCATCACCGCCACGGGGCCGAAGCCTTGGGCGAGCGTCTCGATGTCGAGGACCAGACGCCGCCCGGCGCGGTGCGCTTGCAGTTCCAGCGTGGTGCGTTCTCCCCGTCGATAGGCGAAGCTATCGCCGTCGTCGGCGCGGTAGGTGAGACAGGCCTGGCTCTCGAAGCTGTTGGAAAGACAGCAGAAAAGATCGATGCGGGTGAGATCCTTGCGGTTGGTGGTCCGGCGGCCCGGCTGAAAGGGAACCAGGCTGCCGTCGCGCAGGAAAAGAGGGGTGGCATCGACCTGGCGTCGCACCCGCAATATTCGGCCGCCCCGCACCCAGCGCGCATTGTCCGCCCGCAGCCACCCGGCCTCCGGAAGCGTCACCCGGCGCAGCCCGTTTTTCTCGTCCACGAAAGGGGCCTGCATGAGGGCCGGTCCCACCATGAACTGATCGTCGATTTGCCCCAGAGGCAGGCCCACCGTATCCCTGAAGTCATAGAAAAGCGGGCGCAGGACGGCCTCTCCACGCTCCGCGTGATCGATAAAGAGATTGTAGAGATAGGGCAGGAGTCGGTAGCGCAGGCGCACGAAGCGCCGGATGATGGCCAGGGCCTGTCGTGAATAGGCCCAGGGCTCCTGGGGCCGGCTGCCGCGCATGGTGTGGTTGCGGAAGAAGGGCATCAGGAAGGCGGCCTTGAACCAGTCCACCGCCAGAGCCTCGGAGCAGTCCCCCCCGAAGCCGCCCACGTCCGATCCGTTGAAGACGCAGCCCGAAAGGGCCAGATTGAGCGACTTGCCAATGCTGCGCCGCAGGTGTCCGTAGGTAGAGAAGTTGTCCCCGGTCCAGTGGGCGCTGTAGCGCTGGGCGCCGGTGCGGCCGGAGCGGGAGAGCAGGAAGGGCCGCCGGTCGGGGTGGGCCTTCTTAAATCCTTCGCGGGTGGCCCGGGCCATCAGCAGGGCATAGGTGTTGCGACCGGCCTCGTGGGGTCGGCGGCCGCGGTCGAAGCGCATGTCGCGGGGATCTACGTCGCCGGTGGAGGGGTCGTTCATGTCGAGCCAGGCGCCCTCGAAGCCGAGGGCGAAAAAGCGGCGGGCCTGGCCGGCCCACCATTGGCGAACGGCCGGCCGGACAAAGTCCGGAAAGACGGTCCGTCCCGGCCAGACCATGCCGGTAAACAGGCCCCCGGCCCGGTTGCGGCAGAAGACGTCCCGGGCGCACCCGTCGTCGAAAACCCCGTAGCCGGATTCCTCTTTGACCCCCGGATCGAGGATGGGAACCACGCGGAAGCCGCGCTGCTTTAAATCGGCGAGGGTTTCGGCCGGGTAGGGGAGCGCCCGGGGATCGGTGGTGAACACCCGGTAGCCGTCCATGTAGTCGATGTCCAGCCAGAGGCCGTCGGCCGGGAAGCGGTGCCGCTCGAACCGGGCGGCCAGCTTTTCCAGGTCGGCGGCGCCCCGATATCCCCACCGGCTCTGGTGGTAGCCGAGGCTCCAGAGGGGCGGCAGGGGGGCGGGGCCGGTCAGCATCTGGAAGCGGCGGGTCAGGTCCGCCAGGGACGGGCCCGCGAGGATGGTGAGGGACGGCGCCCCCCCCGTTGCCCCGAGCACGATGTCCGCGGCGGTGTCGCGCAGGGCCCCGAACGCGCCGGCCGCCGGGGCGTGGACGCCCAGCGCGATCCAGGCCGGATAGGCGCTGTCCAGCAGCAGGCCGAGATAGGTATTGCCCTGTTTGATGATGAGATAGGGGATCGAAATGTAATCCGGATCGTAGTCCCCTTGCAGCACGCGTTCGATGGGCTGGTCGGCCCAGGCGTCGCTGTTCCAGAACCAGTAGGCCCGGCCGGAGCGCTCAAAGGGGGTATGTTTTTCCCCCAGGCCATAGAACTGCATGCCCGGCCGCTGTTTGAAGCGGAACAGCCAGTTCCGGCCGCTGAGGCCGAACCAGCCCCCGGCTTCGGCTTCCAGCAGGGTCCCGCCCCTCCGGTTGGCTAGCCGCAGCCCCGCCGACCCAGTGATATCCAGCCGGCTGTCGCCGCCGCCGCTCCCTTCCAGTCCGGCAAGCGCCGCCCAATCCGGGGTTGCAGGCCAGAGGCGCTTTTCGGCCACCTGGACCCGGTGGATGCCATCGCTGACAGCCTCTACGGTCATACGGAGAGCCCGCCCCGCCACGCCCAGAGAACCGCGGTCATAACGGTCGGCATAGGCGAAATTGGCCGGATGGGGGTATTTGGTGAACGATGTCGGCATCATTTCCTTTCCCGATGCACGAATGGCCGGAAGAGCGGATCGGTCCCGCCTGATGATGGATTTCCCCCAGGCAGACCGGGATGTCAAGAAGGATCAGACCCCGCCCCTTCGGGGGGATCGCCCGGCGGCGGTCCCGTCGGTTTCGGCAGCATACAGGTCTCCGGGGGGCCAACTACCGGCTGGACCGTATTCACACGGCCCGCCGGCGCTACTAAAGTATGGAGGCAACGGCAGCCACGGGGGCTGCCCAACCCTTACATAAGGAAGGAGACAGGTATGTCCGAGAAAATGCCCACAAGAGACACGACAGGCAAATGCGAAGGGGAATGCCGCGATCGCGTCAAGGAAGGCGAAGTGGAGCGCCAGCAGGACCTCAAGAAGGAAGGTGTGACATCGCCCGAAGACTACCCGAAAGCCCCCGATGCGGAAAAACGCGACAATCCGCCGGGTGAACTGGGCGGTCATGTCTAGGTTCGCCCGCCGTTGGAAGCGGCGATCGAGGCCCCGTTACGCTGCGGGAGGGGGTGTTTCCCCCTCCCCAGCCCGCCTTCGATTTCTTCAACCCACGGGCAGGTGGCGTGGCGTGGACGGTTTGCAATTGGATCGTACGCCCGGCTGTATTTCAGCCACCCCAGGACCATGCCGGCAAGATCCCCTCCCCACTGGAACTTGCCGTACCGGGGAATTCGCGCCGACATCGCCCTTATTCAAGGAAAGGCCCCATGAGCGCCATGATACCCATACCCCGACATTGCCCGGGTTTTCAGGAATTGCGCAACCTCAAATCCTTCATGTGCCAGTGCAACCACTGCGGCGAACCGTTGGAGATCTTTTCGGATGAATTCGACCGGCCGCACTATTGTTCCGGATGCGGACAGCAGATCGATTTCGCCCAGTGCGAACTCGAAGGCGCGGCCGGGACATCGGCCTCCGAGTGACACCTTGACCGGTTGCCCCGCCGCCCGAAAAACCGGCCGGGTGAATGCGCTCACCGCCCCCGGAGAGCTCCCAAATGGATGAAGAGCGAAAGATAAGGAAGGTCAGGGACGTGATGACCCGGGCTATGGATTACATCCCCGCCGACGAGAACGTGCAGGAGGCGTCCCGGCGGATGGAACGCCTGGACACGACGTGTCTGGCCGTCATCATGGAAAGTGAGGCGGTGGGCATGATCACCGATCGGGATATCGTGCTGCGCGTGGTGGCCCCGGGGTTGGAGCCCGCCGCGACCGAAGTCGCCGCGGTGATGACCAAGGGCCTGGTGGTCTGCCGGGAAGAGGACGGTCTGGACATCGCCGCCCGCATGATGGAGCGCCGCCGCCTGCGCCAGTTGGTGGTCATCAACCGCAAGGGCCAGCTCTCGGGGATGCTTTCCATCGGCGTTCTGACCGAGCAGATGAAAGCGGCCGCCTCGCTCAGGCTCTGCCAGGCCGTTATGGCCTGAGCAGCCCCGTTTGTCGCCGGAAAACAGGTGCCAAACGGCCGCCATGGCATTTTGTGACGCCCACCCTGCTTGGGGCCGGCGGCGCTGCGTTTGTCGAGGAGGGGATCATGACGGCGTCGAATCCCGCCAACCATGATATTGCCGACGCCCTGGCACGCATCGCCGATCTATTGGAAGCTCAGGATGCGGACTCCTACCGGGTCGGGGCCTATCGCCGGGGCGCCCGCCGCATCGGTCAATTGCCGACGGCCGCGGCCACCTGGGTGCGGTCGGAGGACGGCCATCGGCTGGAGACCCTGCCGGACGTGGGGCCGCGCATTGCCAGCCTCATCCGCGAATTTGTAAACACCGGCCGCATCGCCCTCCTGGAGCGGCTGGAGGGGACCGTCGAACCGGAGGATCTCTTCCGAACGGTGCCCGGCGTCGGCCCCGAACTGGCCGCCCGCATCCACTCCCACCTGGAAATCGAATCCCTGGAAGAACTCGAAATAGCCGCCCATTCCGGCGCGCTGGAAACCGTGCCCGGCATCGGCTCCCGGCGGGCCGCGGGCATTGCCCACTCGGTGGGGGACATTCTGAACCGCGCCGGCCGCCGACGGCGTCTGCGACACGGCCGGCAGGGCGCGTCCGACGACGGCCTGCCGCTGGAAGACGCCCCGTCGGTGGAACGCCTGCTGGCCATCGACGCCCGTTACCGACGCAGGGCCGCGTCCGGACGCCTCAAAGCCATCGCCCCGCGCCGCTTCAATCCCGAGGGCCAGGCCTGGCTGCCGATCCTGCACGCCGAGGAAGGCCCCTGGCACTTTACGGCCCTCTTCTCCAACACGGCCCGGGCCCACGAGCTGGGCCGAACCCGCGACTGGGTGGTGATCTATTACGACCACGACGGCCTGGAAGGCCGCTGCACCATCGTCACCGAACGCCGCGGCCCCGACCGGGGGCGGCGGGTGGTCCGGGGGCGTGAGGAGGCGTGCCGGACCTATCATCGCCACACCCAAACCGCCGTCGAACGCTAATGGGCAGCCCCAAGGACGCGGCGGTGGGCCTGATCGGTGGTTAGGTGTATGTGACCCCGGCGCTCATGCCGCCGGGGCCGGGGGGGCGTCGGCCGTGATGGCGCGGTCCAGGGAGGCCAAACCGGCCTGATAGCGATCCTCCAGGTCCCGGAGATCCCCGTCTCCGGAAAAAGTATTCCGGCATTCGCTGGCCACCATCTCCATATGACGCCGCAAAGCCGTGCGGTCCGCTTCTCGGGTGGTTTGGGCGGCGATGGCGGCGAGCGTCTCCAAAAGGTGAATCGACACGGCTTCGACGGAGCGTGAATTCTGGCGGATCATATTGAAGGCCGCATCCAACATGCCGTCGAAAGTGAACGTCTTGCGGATGACCCGCAGGCGGTGGCCTTGATCGAAGAGATGGGAGGCGCGCATTTCACGCTTGGCCAGCTGGCTGAGGGTAACCCCCAGCCAGTCGATGCAGGTGTTGGCGGTGATGGGGTCGTTGATGCCGGGCGAAAGGGCGCGGACGGCGATTTCGGCCAGTTGGCCGATGGCAAACTCGACATCCTGCTCCAGGATCCGTTCGGGCCCCATGATGAAGACGGCGTTCAGGCGTTTGGCCAGCGACGCATCGACCCTGTGCCCGGGCCACACCGTCACCAGAATGCTCCCGCCCGTGACGAATTCACCCGGCCGGAAGCCCAGGTGGACCAGCAGGTTTTCCTGCACGGCGATGGTCATCAACGCCTCTTCGTCGACGGCCTGCAGATATCCGCTGTGGGCGGACGTGACCGGGCAGGCCTCGCGGCTGCAGTCCGTCGGTATGACATAGTCGTCCGGCGTCCGCCTGTCGCGGGATGCGGCCTGCGGCCCGAGCTCTTCCGGGAAGATGCGCTCGATGGCCCGGGCCAGGTCGTGGCGCACCCGGGCAATGATGTTCTCGGCCCGGATCGATTGGGAAATGGTGTGAATGAAATAGATCAGCACCCCCAGGCTTACGACCGACAGGACGACGTCGACGGTCACGGAGAAGTGCGGCACGAAGGTTTCGCCTTCTTCGCCGTTGACACTGTGAAGCACGATAATGCTGTAGATGAAGGTGGCCACGAAGGTCCCCAGCACCATCTGGTTCGATCTGACTTCCATGAAATTGCGGATCAGACGCGGCCCGTACTGGGAGGAGGCCAGCGAGATCACCACGATGGTGATGGAGAAAACGACCCCGGCGACCGTCATCATGGAACCGGCGATCACGCCCAGGAGCTGGCGGGCGCCGCTCGGACCGCCGCTGTAGATCAGCCAGGGCCAAACGCCCTCCAAGTCGATCCATACCCGGTCCATGGTGATCGTCACGAAGGCCAGCAGCAGCGCCGCGATCGCCATCAGGGCCGGCATAAACAGAAAGTTGGCCCTGAGTCGGTACCAGATATTGTAGATTTTGGTCAGATTGACGTTCATCGGGTCAGGCGGCATTCCTCTTGAAAGGACGGCAAGGCGGCCTTCGGTTCCCGGGTGCTCCGGGCGCGCCGGCTTGGTCAGGATACACTTGAGGTTATGTAAGACCGAAATCGGGCCGCAGCAAGCCGTGGGCCGGGGGAACCGCAGGGCCGCACTCGGGAGCGGACATGACGAAGCGTACGGACGACAAACCGCAAACGGGTCTGGGCCGCCTGCGTTGGGTCATCGGAACCCCTTATTTCGGTGAAGGCACCAGTACCCTGACCGAAATTCCGATTCTCTATTTCATTTTCGAAGGGGTCGTGGGGGCGGGCCTCTACGACCTTTTTCAGTCGCACGCCCTGTCCGGTCCGATCGCGGCCTTCGCGGCCTCGCCCCTCAACATCGCCGCCACTGAAGACGAGCGCACGCTGATTCTGCAGATTTTCGTTTACATCAGCCTCTTTTTCACCCTGCTGACGATTCCCTTCGTCGAGCTGCTGCGGCGCGAACTGGCCCGCCGGGGGATCGTCATTCGCCTGGGGCGGCGGGAATAATGGTAATGACCTTCTGTAATTCTGGTGTAGGAACCGGAGATCTTCTACCGGTCCGGCGTATTTTTCGGTAGTTACTTTTCTTCCGCGTGGAAGAAAAGTAACCAAAAGAAGACGCCCGTGTTCCGCGGCCCCTTCGGGGCTGCCCTGTGCGTCCCGCCTTCGCCAAGGCTACGGCGGACAAGCCGTTACCGCGTCTTTTTCGTCCGCAGGCGGGATGCTCGGCGCGGGACAAAGGGAAAATTTAAATCAAAACCTCAAAAACCGTTTCTAAACCCTTCGATGGATTGCCTGAGGCCTCCTGCTAAATGGGAGGAGACTCACCGGGCCAGCAGGTCCTTCAGCGGTCGGGGGCCAATCGCCATCCGACGGCATTGACATCCGGTGCCAAACCGGCGAAAGGAGACTATGCGCGATACACCGGACTATATCCGGGCCATGCGGGCGCCGGCCTTCTACCCGCACCCGGTGGAAGAGGTGACCCTGCGGGAGACGCACATATCGTGGGTCTTCCTGACGGGCACCTTTGTCTACAAGGTCAAGAAGCCCGTGGACATGGGCTTTCTCGATTTTACGACGCGGGATCGGCGGGAGCACTTCTGCCGGCAGGAAGTGGACCTCAATCGACGCCTGGCCCCGGACGTCTACCTGGGGGTGGCGACGATCACCCGCACGGCTGACGGCTATCGGCTGGACGGCGACGGCGAAGCGGTGGACTACGCCGTGCGCATGCGGCAGCTGCCCTCGCGCGATACGCTGAAACGCCGGCTGTCCGAGGGGCGCTTCGACGCGGCCGCTTGCGAGCGGCTGGCCGCCACCCTGGTGCCGTTCTATGCGGCGGCCGCCACGGGCGGCGCGGTGGACGACAGCGGTGCGCCCAAGGCCGTCGCCCGCAACTGCGAGGAGAATTTCGCCCAGACGGAAGGGGCCGCGGGCCGGCGCTTCGAGCGCCGCACCTGGGAAGTGATCGCGGCCGCCACCCGGGGGTTTCTCGAAAACCACGCCGGCCTGTTTCGGCGCCGGGTGGTGGACGGCCGCATCCGCGAGGGTCACGGCGATCTGCGCACCGACCACGTCTATTTATCGGACGACGGCATCCGGATCGTGGACTGCATCGAATTCAACGAGCGCTTCCGATATGCCGACGTGGCCTGCGACCTGGCCTTTCTCGCCATGGAGATGGACGAGGAGGGGTTTTCCGGCCCGGCGGCCGACCTGATCGACGCCTTTGTCCGCCATTCCGGCGATCTCCAGCTCTATGCCCTGCTGGACTTCTACAAGTGCTACCGGGCCATGGTGCGCCTCAAGATCAACTGCCTGCGTCTCGCCCAGGCGGACGTGGGGCAAGCCGAGCAGGAGGCGGCCGGGGCCGCCATCGATCGCTTCCTGGCGCTGGCCTACCGCTATGCCGTGCGCTTTTCGCGTCCCGTGCTCTGGGTGGTGTGGGGCCAGGTGGCCACGGGCAAAAGCACCGTGGCCCGCGCCCTGGCCGAGACGCAGGACATCGGCCTCCTGCGGTCGGATGTCGTCCGCAAGGCGCTCTTCGAAGGTGTGGCTGGGAAAGACACGGTCGCGGATTTCGGCAAGGGGATCTACTCCGGGCAGGCCACCGCCCTGACCTACGGCAAGCTCCTGCGCTTGGCCCAGGCTGAGGTCGCCCAGGGCCGTTCGGTCCTGCTGGACGCCACCTTCAGCCGTCGGGACCAGCGGCGGGAAGCACTACGGCTGTCGGCTGAGACGGGGGCCGCCATCGTCTTCGTGGAGTGCGCCTGCTCCGAGGCGACCCTCCGCCGGCGTCTGGCCGAACGCAGCGGACGCCGCGGCGTGTCCGATGCCCGCCTCGTGCACTACGACGCTCTCGCGGCCGCCTTCGAGCCGGGGGACGAGCTGCCCGAGCGCTGCCGTATCCGGTTGGACACCGAAAAGAGCGTGGAGGACGGGCTGCGGAAGATTTTCAAGCGCCTGCAGGCCCCCAACAACTGCCTGGAGACACGGCAGATCGTGGAAATCGGTCATTAAGGCATGATTTCTTGGGGGGATACCTTCCATTTCCAGAAACGTCTGCGCCTCGATGCTCGCCACGCCTTCGCCCTCCCGGCAGCGTCCATCGGGTCGGGTGGCAATATACAGGATCGCCCGTATTTACTCGGAACACTCCTGGACACATCCTAAGCAGGTAGCCTGCGATGATCGGCAGGCACAACGACCGGAATCCGGGAGGAGACCCGATGGCCAAGAACAACATGGACAAAGCGATTTTTTCCGAACTGCGGGAGGAACTCACGGCGCGGCGCGGCGAGTTGATCCTTTTGCGGCAGTCCCTGAACGCGTCCTGGCAGCAGCTGCACGAACCGGAAACGGAGCTGGAGGAGAACGCCAGCAAAGAGACCCTATCCCGCGAACTGCAGCAGCGCAGCGAAAGCGTGCAGACCGAGATCCGCAATATCGACACGGCCCTGACCCGCATGGCCGAAGGGGACTACGGCCGCTGCGAGGCCTGCCGCCGGCCCATCCGGGTCAAGCGGCTGCAAGCCGTGCCCTGGGCGCGCTACTGCGTGAAATGCGCCGGCCTGCGTGAGGCCTTTAACGCCCAAGACATAGAGGATGCCGCCGTCAAGGTCGGCGAAGGCGAATTCACCGACGACGAACTGCGGGAAACCATCCTGGACGAACTCCGGAGCGACGGCCGTGTGGAAAGCCAAGAACTGGTGATTACCTGTGACGAGGGCGTCGTTTACCTGGAAGGCATCCTGCCCAGCGAAGCCAAGCACGAGGTGCTGCTGGAGATCGTTCAGGACGTGTTGGACATCGAGAACGTGGTGGACAGTATCCGCATCGACCGCCAACCGTGGGAGCGCAGCGAGCGGCGTCCGGACCGCGGACGATCCGATCCGCGGGCCGAGGTGCTGGCCGGTGAGGAGGAGGATGCCGATGTCGATCCGTACACCTCCCTCGAGACGGGGGAGCCCATGGCACCGCCGGACGAACTCATTCCTGAAAATTCCCGTCGCTGATCGCCCTATCGAACTGCGGGGTGGATGCGGATCAATCTTGCGTCAGACAGCGCTTTGGCGGGTTGCCGCCTTCCCGGTCACCGTTGCAACCACCGCAGATGCCCCGTTCTGACAATTGGTGTTTTCCCGCCGGGTGTCATCAATTACATCGGACCTATTCGGTTAATACGGTATCGAGCCCATGTTATTTTCGCCGGGATGTGCGATTATAGACGGTGTTAAACCGCAGTCGCATTCCGCCCGATGGGCGTGGGGGTGTCTGACATCGCGTGGCGGTATAGGCGTGCTGACCGTCCCCTGGTGAATCGCCCATCAAAAAGAGGATTGCCATGCCGGTGGCGGAGATCAGGCGCTGCGTCAAACCGTTAAACGCTCCCAAGAGGGCGCGCTAGAAGGCGAGAGAACCAAATGAACGCCAAGCCAAGCCAAAAAGTTTCCAACCGGCTGGTCATCGTTTCCAACCGACTGCCCGTGGTGTTGAAACAGGGCGGCAAAGGCCGCTGGCGGGCCGAGGCGGGCTCGGGCGGCCTGGTGACGGCCATGGCGCCGGTGCTGAAGGACCGCGGCGGTCTGTGGATCGGCTGGCCGGGAACGGTCGCCGGCGAGGAGAACGACATGCACCTCGAGACGTTGCTCGATTCGGTGGCCAAAGGGGGTTACACCTTCAAGCCGGTATCGCTGACCGCCGAAGAGGTCGACGGCTACTACCACGGGTTTGCCAATGAGATCCTGTGGCCCTTGTTTCATGACCTGCAGACGCGCTGCAATTTCGACCCCAGCTATTGGAAAGCCTACCGCAAGGTCAACCGCAAGTTTGCCCGGGTCATTGCCGATCAGACGGGGGAGGACGACCACATCTGGATTCACGACTACCACTTGATCGGCGTGGGCCTGGAACTGCGCGAAATGGGTCTGACATCGAAGATCGGGTTTTTTCTGCACATTCCGTTTCCGCCGCTGGACCTGTTTCTCAAACTGCCCTGGCGCTTCCAGATTTTGAACGCCCTGCTGGTCTATGATCTGGTGGGCTTCCAGACCCAGCGCGACAAAAACAATTTCATCCACTGCGTGCGTTCCCTGCGCAAGGAGGTGAGGGTGCGCGGCAAGGGACAGGTGGCGACGGCCCAGGTCGAGGGGCGACGGGTGCGTATCGGGAATTTCCCCATCAGCATCGATTTCGACGAGTTCGCCCGCAAAGCCAAAAGCGACGAAGTGGCACGCCGGGTTCTCGAAATCAAGGACGATCTGGGCGTCGATGTGAACCGGCGCCACATTCTGCTGGGCGTGGACCGCCTGGACTACAGCAAAGGCATCCCGGAACGGCTCAAAGCCTTCGCCAACGTCCTGGAGCGTTTTCCCGAATTGCGCGAGAAGGTGAGCCTGGTCCAGATTGTCGTCCCCAGCCGCACGCATATCCGCAAGTATCAGGATCTGCGCCTGGACATCGAGCGGCTGGTGGGCAAGATCAACGGCCTGTATGCCCAGACGGGCTGGGTGCCCATTCACTACATCTTCCGCAGCGTGGACCGCACCGAGCTGGTGGCCCTCTACCGGGCGGCGGATATCGCCCTCATCACCCCCCTCAAGGACGGCATGAATCTCGTGGCCAAAGAATACTGCGCGGCCAATGTCAGTGAAGACGGGGTGCTCATCATGAGCGAGTTTGCGGGTGCCGCCTCGCAGATGCAGAAAGAGGCCCTGCTGGTCAACCCCTACGACGTGGAAGAGGTGGCCGAAACCATCGCCATCGCCTGCGAGATGACGCCGGACGAGCGCCGCCGGCGCATGAAGGCCCTGCGGCGCAAGTTGCGCAAAAGCGACATTTTCTGGTGGGTCGATGCCTTTCTCAACGCCGGCTTCGCCCGCGACCTGAAAGCTTTCCCGGCTCTGGAAGACTACATGCCCGACGAGTCCGAGGCCCGCTCCCAGGCCCAGGGGGGCGACACCAACTGGATGGGCAGCCCGGCGACGGAGGACGGCGCCGCAGTCGAAGAAAGGAAGGCGGAGGCCCCGACGGAGGGGTAGCGCCGGTCATCCGACACGGGTCATTGGTCATTAACTGTGGTCAATGCTCAGTCGTCTTTGCTTATTGGGGAACGGCAACCGCAGGAAGCATCGTTGTCAGTGGAGCGAAGCGCAACGGTTGTCGTGGTCGTAATCGAAGGCTTTTCCTGAACCCCGAAAAGACGATTACGACAACGACAACGAACACGAGAAGTCCACTCACCCCCGGCCGTCATTCTCCGGCTTGGCCGGAGAATCCAGGAGGCTACCTCCGAGGCCGCAAAAGAATTTCCTGGATGCCCGCCGCAGGCATGACGGGTGGGTTAGATGCCCGTCTGTGCGGGAATGCCATCAAAAGGGGCGTCATTCTCCGGCTTGGCCGGAGAATCCAGGCCGCCTGCCGCGGTGGTGCCAGGCAACTCCCTGGCGTGACATCACCGGTGTTGTTTGCGCCGTAACCAATGACCAATGACCATTGACCGGTCTTCCCACTGACCGGTTTTTCTACTCCTGTTCCGGCGCGGCCGGCGAGGGTTCGGGCGTCGTGGTTCCCTGGGCCGCCTTGGGCGCCTCCGCCGCATCGTGCAAGGCGCCCTTTGCTTCCGGCGGGGCGGTCTGATCTTCCCCGGAGCCCTGATCGGACGGCGCCGGCAACGCGGCCGGTGACTGTCCCTCTTCCACCGGCGGTCCCTGGGAGCCGGTGAGGCCCCCTTCCGCCATCACGCGGCGCTGCAGTTCGGCGTAGGCCTCCTCCACCGACTTTTCCATCACCACCACCGATCCCTCGCTCATGATGATGCGCTGCAGCTCGGGAATCTTGACCCGCGAGGTGGCCTTGAGATAGACGGGCTGGATGAAGAGCACGCTGTGCGCCAGGGGCAGGATGATCATCTTGCCCCGCACGATCTGCGAGCCGGCCTGGTCCCAGAGGGTGAACTGCTCGGCGATGTCCGGGTCCTGGTTGATGAGGGCGTCGATCTGGGCCGGGCCGTAGACCAGCTCGCCCTTGGGGAAGTTGTAGATGACCAGCTTGCCGTAGCTTTCCGGATCGCAGCCGGCGATGGCCATGGCCCGCAGGTTGTCGCGGTTCTTGGGGAACATGGGCAGCAGCAGCATGAAGTCCATGCGGGGGGGGGCGATCAGGTCGAGGGTCACGTAGTAGGGGCGCAACGGCACCGTGTTTGAAGTCTCAAGGGCCGTGGGGAAGGTCCACAGATCCTCCTGCTGGTAGAAGGTGCGGGGGTCCGTCTGGTGGTACTTGGCGTAGATCTGCATCTGGACGCTGAAAAAGTCCTTGGGGTAGCGCAGGTGCGGCCGGAGTTCCCCGGGAAGGGCATCCAGGGGCTTAATCAGGTCCGGGTAGATGCGGGCATAGGCCCGGGCGATGGGGTCGTCCGGATCGGCGAGGTAAAAGTCCACCGAACCGTTATAGGCGTCCACCACGATCTTGACGCTGTTGCGCATGTAGTTGAAGGTCCGCTCCCCCAGCGTCTGGGGCGCGGCCGCCGGGTAGTAGCGGCTGGTGGTATAGGCATCCACGATGAAGAAGAGGCCTTTGGAGGTGATGGCGGTGTAAGGCGTCTGGTCGAGCAGCAGGAAGGGGGCCAGGTGGCGGATGCGCTCCACCACGTTGCGGCGGAAGAGCAGCCGGCTCTGGTCCGTTATCTTGGTGGAGAAGAAGATGTTCTTGTCGCCGATATAGTAGGCGAAGATGAGCTTGCGCAGCAGGGACGAGATGGGCACGCCGCCGCGGCCGGCGTAGTCGGTCATGACGTTGCTGTTGCCTTTGGGGTAGTCCATCTCGCCGGCCCGGTTGGGAACGATGCTGTAGTCGTATTTGCCCAGTCCGTAGTAGATCCGCGGCTGCTCGGGCGTCAGGCCGTAGTCGGATTTGGGCGGGATGTCGTACAGGTACCAGGCCATGGCGTTCCCGCTGGTCTGGCTGGCCGGCGCCATGACGGCGCCGAAACCGTGGGTGTAGGTCAGATGGTCGTTGATCCAGTTCCGGGCCTGGCCGGGGAGGTTGTCGAACTCGAGCTCGCGCGGCCCCAGAAAGACCTGCTGCTCGGCCCCGGCAATGGTGTAGCGCCCCACGCTCACACGGGGAAAGGTGTAGTAGGTGCGCAGCTCCTGGAGTTGTTTGAAGACTTCCACCAGGGTCTCGGAATCCCAGACGGGAATGTTGCGCAGCACCTTCTCCATCTGGGCCGTTTTTACGCTGGAAGGAAAGCGCTGGTAGGTGAAGTCGCGCACCTGCAGATCGGTGAGCTTGTAGGCATCCAGGGTGGCCTGGACATGGTCGGAGATATAGGGGCGCTCCTTCGCGATTTCGTTGGGCAGGACCACGTAGGTCTCGATCAGATGCGGCAGGGCCGGGGTGTAGCGCAGGCCCAGGGCCGCGGCGAGCAGCACCAGGACGACGATGCCGGACTTGTAGATCTTGCCGCCCTGGATGACGGCCACCAGCACGACGGCCGTTACGGCCAGCAGGCCGATGCAGCTCCAGATCAGCGGCAGCACCACCCGCATGTCCACGTAGCCGGGCCCGATGAAAAGATTGCTGTGGCGGGTGAGGTAGACCAGATCGAAGCGCTGCAGCATGAACTCCCAGATGCCCAGCCCGAAGAGGGCCAGCACGAGCAGGCTCAGGTGCCAGCGCGCCCCGCGCCGGAAATCCAGCAGCTTGCGTTTGAGGACGCGGTTCTTGGCCATATAGAGCACGCACAGGCCGGCGGTGAGCACCAGCAGGGCGAGGAGCAGGCGGCGCTGGAGAAGCCGGTAGATGGGGTAGCTGAAGAGATAGAACGCGGCGTCCTTGCCGAAGTAGGGATCCGCCATGCCCATGGAGCCGCCGAAGATGAAGAACAGGAAGCGCTCCCATTCCAGGAAGAGGGGCAGGGCGATGGGAATGCTCAACACCAGGGAAAGCGGCCCGTAGAACCAGATCGTGCCGGTCTGGAAGGCCGCCAGCAGCCGGCGGCGGCGCTTGGGGTCGGCCGTCTCGTCCGGCGCTTGGCCGGGCGGGGTTTCAGCACGCAGGAAGCGCGCGGCGATCCAGAAGTTGAGAAAAAACACCAGAAAAAACACCACCGCCACCGCGACGAAAACGGCATAGCGGTAGAGCAGGCGCATCCAGTAGAACAACCCGTAGCCCAGGGCGTCGAACCACAGGATGTCCACCAGTGGGTCCTTCCAGAGCATGACGGCGCCCGCCAGCAGCAACAGCAGCAGCAATACGGCGGCCGCGGCGATGATCAGGCGGCGGGCCCATTTCTTTTTGGCAGCGGTTTCGTTTTCCATTGGTCGTCGTCAACTTTCTGTAGGGACGTTGTCTGGCGCTCCGGCGGCATGGGGTTGCCCGGAGCCACCCTGCGCCCGCCTTGGGCGGCGCGGGCCGATGCCGAGCTTGCGGTGCTTTGGTGACGCCGATCGGGGTACCCCTCTGCCACGGGACCATCTATGAACGGTGCGTATTCGGGAGCGGACTAGAATGCGCGTTGCCCTGTATTGTAGGTGCTATAGTCGTGAACACCAATCAGTGCAAGTATGTATTTTCTTTCGCCATGCCGTCCAATTCGGGCCGCGGCCATGGCCCGCGCGGGGCCGGCGGCTGGGGCAGCGCTTCGCCCGTGTGGGGTCCGACGCGCTTGGCACGGACGATGAAGACGCCCGAAGGTCGGCCTTGCGCCGGAGATGGACGGCGCGTGGTTCACCATGGCCTCCTGGTATCGAAGGCGCCCGCTGGTGTGGAAGGAGACGATCAGAGGACCGACAGCGATGGGGCCAGCCGTCCCGCCGCCTGCTAAGCCGAGCGTTTGAGGATGGCCTCAGATCCGCGGGGACATCCGCCGGCGCCCGGCTCAGTCCTCTGGGAGTGGGTAAATGGCCTTGAGCAGCTCGGCCGAAGAGGCGCTTTTGCTGAGAAAACCTTCCGCGCCCGCCTGGCGCATCAGGTTGCCGATCTGTTCGTCCTCGTGCATCGACAAGCCGATGATGCGGATCTCGGGCATTTCGGCCTTGATCCGGCGGGTGGCCTCGATACCATCCATTTTGGGCATGGAAACATCCATGACGATCAGATCCGGACGCAATTCACGGGCCAATTCGATGGCCTGTTGCCCGTCGGCCGCCTCTCCCACCACCGCGATGTCGGGCCTGCCGGCCATCAAGCCGGTCAGCCCCTGGCGCATGACCTGATGGTCATCGACCAGCAGCACGCGCAGGACTGTGTCCGTGCTCGTCCCGGGAGACGGCATGGGCGGGCTGTCAAACGTCTCCTGTGACGCCGCCGCCGGCCTGGCGGTTGTGGATGTCCCGCTGGTGTTCAGTTCATAAGGAATGATCAGCGTGATGAAGCTGCCCTTGCCCGGTTTGCTATGGATCTTCAATCTGCCGCCGATGGAGCGGGCCCGCTCCACCAGACTCAACAGGCCGAACCCCCTTGGTTCGGCCGCGTTTATGACGCTTTCCGGATCGAACCCCCGGCCATCTTCCCGCACGGTGGCGAACAAGTGGTTCCGGCTGCCGCCCAGGGTAACGCGAACTTCTTTGACCTCGGCGTGCTTGACCACGTTGAACAGGAGCTCCTGAATGGCGCGGAATACAAACACATTGAGCGTGGGGCTGCCGAGTTCGTTTTGCGTCTTGACCTCCAGATGGACGGCCAGCCCAAACTGTTCCCCCATCTGACCGCCCAGCCATTTCAGGGTGGGCACCAGACCGGCGTGGTTCAACATGGGAGGGCTCAACTCCACCGACAGGTTGCGGGCCTGGTCGATCGCTTCCTTCAAGAGCGATTCCACATTGGCGAGCCGCTCATCGGGGGGCAGGTCAGCCGCCGTATGCTGGAGCTGCATGCGGGCGCTGGCCAGAAGCTGCTGCAGGTCGTCGTGCAACATCTCGGCCACGCGGTGCCGTTCCCGTTCTTCGGCCTCGATGAGCTCCACGGAGAGGGCCTGCAACTGGCGGGAACGGTTTTCGGCCAGGGCCGTGCGTTCGTCGACCTGCTTCGCGAGGGAATCCTTGAGGGCCAGCAGGGCCTCTTCCATGCGCTTGCGATCGGTGATGTCGCTGCCCACGGCCAGAATTCCGGTCACCTGGCCGTGGGCGTCCAGAATCGGCTTGTTGGTCCAGGTCATCCAGACCCGCCGGCCGTCCCGGCAGACATTTTCGTTGACATAGTTCGCGAAACGACCGGGGTGGGCGACAATATCCGCTACCAGCCCGCTTACCTCCGGGCCGGATGTATCCTGCCCCGGCAGCAGGATGCCGACATGTTCGCCGATGATCTCGTCGGCCGAATAGCCGAAGAAACGCTGGGCGAATTCGTTGAAGAAGGTGATCTTTCCGTTTTTCTTCCACCGAATGATAGCGCTGTTGGCATTCTGTACGAGTTCCCGGTAGTTGGCTTCGCTGGCCTTCAGTTTTTCCTGGTCCTGGCGGTGTTCGGTTTCGTCCCGCAGCACCATCCCCACGCGTCCGTCGTTCAGGCTGTAGACGGAGAGCGCCATGTCTTTGCCGAGCGTCTCGAAGCGGATCTCGAGTTGCTGTGACCCACCGCCGTGATCGATGGCCTCGAAGCGTTTCAGCAGGTCTTCGGTCAGGAGTTCGTCAAGACCGGCCGATCCGGCCCGCAAGGGCAGCGCATGATTCTCGATGCCGATCAAGGACAGCATGGCCGGGTTGGCCTGCTGGATGATCAGGTCGGTGGGCTGGCCCTGGGGGCCATGCTCGATGCTGCAGGTCATCAGCGCCCCATTCATGTTGTTCACTAGCAGTCGATAGCGTTCTTCGCTGGCTTTGAACTCGGCCAAAAGCTCGTTGGCCTCCTCCGATTTGGCGCGCAGCTCGTCGTTGACCGTGTTGAGCTCCTCATTGGAGGCTTGCAGCTCCTCGTTGCTCGTTTCCAGCTCTTCGTTGGAGGCCTGCAGCTCTTCGTTGGCCGACTGCAGTTCCTCGTTGAGGGACTGCAGCTCCTCGGAGCTCGTTTCCAGTTCCTCCACCGTGTCCTGGAGATGTTCCCGTGTGACCTCGAGCTCCTGCTCCAGTTCGCGGATCCGCTCGTATTCGACATCCCCGAACGGTCCCTTGCTGTGAGCGGCGGGCTTGGGCACCTCCACGGGTGTAAACACGAGCAGGCGGTTCGCCGTGGCACTGCCGATCTGAGCCGGGCCGACGCGGATCAGGACGCCGCTCTCGCCGTCGTTCAGAACGATCCGGTTGCTGGTCAGGGTGCGCTTTTCTTTGCCGACCTTGTGCAGCATGGATTGCAGCACGTAGCGGATTTCCGGTCGGGCCACATCGAGCAGATTGAGGGACTCTCGGATGCTGCCCTGGGGAAAACGGAAATAGCTGCCCACATCGCCGCGGATGTAGAGGATGTTGGCATTTTCGTCCGCCAGCACGGTGCAGCCGCTCAGCAGGTCGAGCAGCGCGTCGAACAAAAAGGCTTCTTTCTGCTCGGCGGTTTTCCGGCGTTTTCGGAGGTCGGCCCGGTGGTTGCTCAGCTGCGCCATGTGGCGGCCTTGCATCAGCCGGGGGAAGCGCGCGCTCTGGCTTTCCTTGCGCCGGTAGATTTTCCACTTGTTGTCCACCGTTTTGAAGAGATCCAGGCGCTTGTTGATGGACTCGGATTTGCCCAGAAAGAGGAGCCCGTTGGGGTTCAGGCTGAATTGGAACAGGGATAGCAGTTTATCCTGCAGCTCCGAGTTGAGGTAGATCATCATATTGCGGCAGCTGATGAGGTCCAGGTGCAGAAAAGGCGTATCTTTGATCAGGTCCTGCTGGGCCAGGACGACCATGTCGCGGATCTTCTTTTTGACCTTGACGGTGTTGTCGTGATGGGAAAAGTATTTTTCGAAGCGCCGGCCTTCGGTTTCCATGACCGTGGCCAGGGGGTAGAAGCCCTTGCGCGCCAGCTGGATGGCCTCTTCGTCGAGGTCGGTGGCGAAGATTTGGGGGCGGTATTTGTTCACGTTGTCGCCCAGGATTTCCGTCACCAGGATGGCGATGGTGTAGGCCTCCTCGCCCGTGGCACAGCCCGGCACCCAGGCCCGGAAAGCGTCCCCCGGGGTTTTGTTCGCCAGAAGCTCGCGCAGGTGCTCGGCCAGCGCTTCGAAGGCCTGGGCATCGCGGAAGAAGCTGGTGACGGATATCAGCAGGTCCTTCTTCAGGACGGCGACTTCCTCGGGGTGTGACTGAAGATAGGTCACGTAGTCGCGCAGATTGTCGAGTTTGTGGATCACCATGCGCCGGCTGATGCGCCGCTGGATGGTGGTCGGCTTGTAGTCGCCGAAGTCGACCCCGGTATGCTGGTGGAGCATCTCCAGAATGGTGCCGATCTCATCCGCGTGCATGTCCGGCGCTTTGACAATCAAGTGGGGGTATTTGAGCGCATTTTCGATTTCCGGGCCGATGTCTTCGGGGGGCAGGACCAGGTCCACCAGGCCGGTGTTGACCGCCGCCTGGGGCATGCCGTCGAATTTGGCGCTGCCGGCGCTTTGGGCCATGGTAATGCCGTCGTTGGATTTGATGGCCCGAATGCCGTGCGCGCCGTCGGTACCGGTGCCCGAGAGAACGATTCCCACGGCGCGGGCCCCCATTTCCTCGGCCAGTGAAATGAAGAAATAGTCCACCGAGGGACGCGGTCCGATGGCGGAGGGGGTACTGAGATGCAGGCGCTGGCCGGAAAGGGTCACGTCGCGGTTGGGCGGGGTGATATAGATCGTGTCCGGCCGGACCGGCACGCCGTCGCGGATGGTCTCCACGGCCATCTCGGTGTGTTTGGCCAGCAAGGAGGAGAGCAGACTGCGGTGTTTGGGCGCCAGATGCTGGACGATGATGTAGGCCATACCGGCCTTGGCGGGCAGCCCCGGCAGGACCCGCTGCAGGGCATCCAGGCCGCCGGCCGAAGCGCCGATCCCGACGATGATCAGGTCTTTTTCGGCGGTAGCGTGTCGGGCCGCTTTGTCCCCGGCTTGTTTGGGTTCGTCTTCCGCGGGGGGGCGGGGCTGCTGACCCTGGGCATCGGTTTTATCGTTGGTTTTCATCGGGTCTGTTCCTTTTCGGGAGGGGGCCTATAATGCACGTCGCCCTTCACTGTAGCTGCTGTAACGGTAAATACCAATCAGTGTAAGCATGTATTTTTGGCGGTCGCCCCGGAAAAAAGGACGGTCAAAGGAGGGTTGCGGCCCTTCCGCGGCATTGCTTTGTCAAGGGGCTGCGGCTTCGGCTGCGCTTCAAAGGAGAGGGCTCAGGCGCCGGTCGGCGATGGGCCTTGAACGGTCCGGCGTTTAGCCCGTCGTCTTCCCGTCGATTTGGGAGGCGGCCGGAGGGGGCCGGGAGGGCGCCTTTGCAGGATCGCGCCGCTCGGGATAGCTACGATACCCCATTCCCCACGCCGGCCGCCTCGCTTATGATCCATTCTGATCCATCGAAAAGCGTATCACAGCATGCCCAATTTCAATACCGTCCTGCTGATCTTCGGAGGGGTTTCGCGCCTGCTCGGCCTTACGTCGGGCCTTGTCAAAAACCGTTTTTACATTCTTGACCCACCTGCTCGGCCGGCGCCAGGGGCGGGCCGGGGGCCGTGCGGACCATGAGGCCTCCGGATCGTCGCAATGATCCCTTGCGGCGGGCACCGACATGCGGGCCGGTTATTTCGCCAGCCCTTGCCGGGATGTCTTATTCTTGCCGGCCGACCGGAATCTTTTCAACGTGCCGACGGCGGCGGCCGCCGCTTCGGTCGCCGCCAGGGCCGCCACGGTTTTCAGCAGTGTGTCGAGGTTGAAAGGCTTGTGGAGAACAGCCTGGGCCCCGCCGTCGGACCCGAGCATATCGCGCACCACCTCCCGGCCCTGGCCGGTGATGATCACCACGGGGGTATTCCCATCCAGGGCTTTGATGCGCGCGAGCAGGGCCGCGCCGTCTATGACGGGCATTTGCAGGTCGGTGATGACGAGGGCATAGAGTCCCTGTTGGAACAACCGCCACCCTTCGCGCCCGTTTCCTGCCAGGGTGACTTCGTAGCCGTAGCGGCCGAGATATCCCGCTACAAGGCGCTGGATTTGGGGGTCGTCGTCCACCACCAGAACCCGCCGGGGCGACCGGTCGGCGGAACGCTTGCGGTCGGCCGCCGATGAGATGAGGCTTTTCTTAGGGTCCTCTTCCATAAAAGTCGTCTCTTTCTTGGAACAGGCAACCATGCTGGAGGCAAAAGCGAACGAACTGCCGCTGGGCCTTCGCGAAGTCGTGGGGGGCGTAGTGGTCGAGGTTTTCCGGTATCCGGAAAGCATCCGCATAGGCTGCCACCAGCCTATGGATTCCGTGCGCTTTGCCTTCGGTCATGATGTTTTGCTCCTCGGGAATGTCGGCCAAACCGGGGCCCAAGGGCCCCGGAGGCTTATTGCCTGGCCGGCGGTTGAAGATTGCGGCTCAGAGGGCCGCGACATAATGCACCACAATAGCGATCATAAGTCCGCCGATCAGGAGCCAGAAAAAGAAGTCGACCGCGATGGCGATTCTGGCCGGTGATGAGGCGCTTTCGGATGCCGGGGGTTTTTCCTCGTTCCGGCGTCCGTTGGGGGTCATGGAAACGAGGATCAACCCGACGATGAGGGCCACCAGCACAAAGGACAGCCAGGCACGCCCAGCATGAGGGGCCCCACCGGCATCAGCCAGAGGCCACCGGCCCAGGTGGCCAGAAAGAGGATCAGGAAAAAAACGGCGAGGCCGCCCCCCCAGGGCTGGCCGCGAAACCGCGCGGCCAGGAGGAGGGTCAGGATGAAGGCCAGAAACAAGGCTACCCGCAACGGGGTGATGAACATGGATGTCGCCTCCTTTCGCACAACCGGCCGCGGCCGCGTTACTTCGCATGAATGTGGGCTTTCGCGGTCCCGGAGACAATGGGGGCCACCCCGTATCGGACCTGTGATTTCCCTTTATCGCGAAGGGGTGTCTGTTTTTCATCGTTTTAACAATGGTCATTGGGGGAAAGATACAGCCATTGGTCAATCGTGATGGGTCATTGGTTCAACTCTGCATACTGGATACTAAATGAAAAGCCGGCTATCAGTCAGGGCCAATCGGTCATATGGGAAGCATTTTTCTCTGTAACTGCCATGTGGACTGGACATGCACGGTTTGGTCCGCCATTGGCGAGGATTGGCTGGATTCTCCGGTCAAGCCGGAGATTCCAGGCGTCGGCCTGGGCGGCCTGTTTCGGAGGGGTTTGGTTGCGACAGATCGCTTGACGGCATCCCGGCGGGAGAAAGCGTTGTCAGTCGGGGTGGGTGAAGCTGGACGCACGTCCGCCTTCGGAGAACGACGCAACGGGGTAGCGGCCGGCGTCCGCTACGGGAAAGATTTCGATCCGGCATTCGGGAAATGCCCATTGCAGACGTTCCAGGAGTCCGGCATCCACGCGGTCCGGATCGGTCAGCAGCACAATGCGTTTCATGGCAAGCCTCTCTCGGGTCAGACGGTAATGGTGATGGCCGCCTCGGCGGTTTCGGTGTCCATCAAAATCTTTACGGTTTTCAGCAGGGTTTCGAAATTGAACGGTTTGGGGAGGACGGCCTCGGCGTGACTGTTGCCGCCCAGCATGTCGCGGACCGCTTCCCCGCTCTGGCCTGTGATGACCACCACCGGCGTTTCCGGGGCCATGGTCTTGATGCGCGCCATGAGCGCCGCGCCGTCCATGACCGGCATCTGCAGGTCGGTGATGACCAGATCGTAGGGATCTCTGCGGAACATCCGCCAGGCTTCCCGGCCGTTTTCCGCCCGGGAGACCTCGTAGCCGTGGCGGCTGAGGAAGCGGGATACCAGGTGGCGTATTTCGGGCATGTCGTCCGCCACCAGGATCCGCCGGCGGTGGATGGCGCCGCGCTGCTCCTGGGGCGGTCCAATTGCGGCGGGGAACGAGAAAGGGGATTTACGGTAACTTTGGTTTTTCATGGGGTCCATCCTTGGCTGAAAAGGGAATGGCGTTCCGTTGATGTTGTCCGGACCAGCGTTTTTCCCGTGACCGGCTTGACGTCCCTGATCCGGGCGCGACGGTCCAAAGCCGACGGGCCCTTCGCATTTTCGCGGCCATTCTATCGAACAATGCGGTCCATGAGGCAATGGGGGCGAGACCTTATCGTAATTGAAAATGCCCTGTAGCCAAGGAGGTGCCGATGAGCGGCATCGGTCGTCTGTTCAGGGTCGATGCGGGGAAGAGAGTGAATTTCACCCGATGCGGCGGATGGGGAAGTCGCGCCCGTTTTCAAAGGAGGTCATGGAGAAGGCTGCCGTTGGCGAGGGAACCGGAGGCCGGGCATTGAAACGTCCAGGCTGCCCTCGGACCCCCTCTTTCATATTTCATGGAGATCACCCCCTGGGAGATCCTGTCGGTCACACGGCAGCACCAGGCAGATGGTGGTGCCCTCGCCCGGGGCCGAATCGACCCTGAGGCGACCGCCCGCCATGGCGGCGCGGTCGTGCATGCCCATGAGGCCATAGCCTGACAGGGCGCCGCCGTCGCTAACGCGGTCCTGAAGGCGGAAACCGCAGCCGTCGTCTTTGACGCAAAGGCGGACCTCTGCGGAATTCGCCGCCAGGTGTACCTCAACGTTCTCGGCCCCGCTGTGCCTGAGCGCGTTGTTGACGGCCTCCTGCAGCACCCGGTAGATGATGATCTTGGTCGCTTCGGGAATTCCGGCCTCCTCCGCTTCTATGCGGGTTGCGATGGCGATGTCGGTATACATTTCCCCGCTGTTGCGGCAGTGCCAGTCGATGGCGGCCAGCAGTCCCAGGTCGTCCAGTATGGAAGGCCGCAGGCGGGCGGAGATCCGGCGCACCTCCTTGATGGTCTCGCTGAGGTTGGCCACCACCTTTTCGAGGGATACGGTGTTTTCGGGCGGCGCGTCGCGCATGTGCATGAGCCGTCCTTCGACGGCGTATTTGATGGCCGCCAGGCTGGCGCCGATGCTGTCGTGGAGTTCCTTGGCGATCTGGCGGCGTTCGTTTTCCTGGGTGTCCTGGATCTTGAGGCTGAGCTCGCGCAGGACTTTTTGGGATTCGCGCAGAGCCTTTTCGACGGCTTTGCGCTGGTAGATTTCGGCCTGCAGGGATTCCACCGTGTGGGCCAGGTCCTTGGTGCGCCGGGCCACCATCTGTTCTAGCTTATCGTACGCCTGCTTGAGCTGGATCTGGGCCTGCCGGTGGGCCTGGCGGATATCGTACCGGTTCTTGGCATCGTACAATTTAAGGGGCAGAAGCTGCAGATAGCCCTGGTTGGGGTCTTTGATGATGTAGTCGTCCATGCCGGCCTGGAGGGCCTGGACGGCCAGAATTTCCGATCCGGCGCCGGTCAGCATGATGACAGGGGGCAGATCGGTTTTTTCCTTGAGGGCCCGGAAGGTGTCCAATCCGTTCATGCCCGGCAGGTTGTGGTCCATGACCACGACGTCGAAGGACGCGCTGCCGGCCTGCATGGCGCGGGGCATGTCTTCGCCCCGTCGGCAGAAGGTCAGGTCGAAGTCCTGGTTCGACCGGTCGAGGGCCCGTCGGAAGGCCAGCTGGTCGTGTTCGCTGTCTTCCACCAGCAGGATACGCAGGGGAGCTGGCGGTGTTTGTTGCGATGGTTGATTCATGAAAGCGTCTCCCGCGTTTGCTTAAGCTCCTGGGACTTCCCCCCGCGGCAGTCGGCGGAAAAGATGGAGGATCGTCCGGTTGCGTTTTTCGTTGTCTTAATCGTGTTTGCCCTAAACCGTCAACTGCCTTCGATTACGACAACGATCACTGTTCCGCCGGCGTTGCCTTGGCAACGACAACGAGACCTTCCCCGGTCAGGGGCGGCCCATCTCCCTCGGCAGCAGTACAAAGAAGGTTGTGCCTGTCTCCGGTTCGGACTCCAGCCGCACGGATCCGCCGAGTTTGTGGGCGGCCTTGCGAACGATGGCCAGTCCGATGCCGGTGCCTTCATACTCCCGCTGGGTGTGCAGGCGTTGGAAAATCCGGAAGATTTGTTCCCGATATTGAGGTGCAATACCGATGCCGTTGTCGCGCACGAAGAGCTCGATGCAGTCCTCCGGCGCCGGCTGCCAGCCGACGGTGATCTGCTTGGGCGTGCGTCGGTTGAACTTGATGGCATTGGAGATCAGGTTCTGCAGAATCTGCTTGAGCAGCGTGCGGTCCGCGTGGAACGCGGGCCACTGGGAATCCACGGCGATGTCGATATCGGGCGGCGATCCCAGCAGCGCCTGAATTTCGTCGACGACGCCCGGCACGTCGGCGGTTTCCTTTTCCAGGATCAAGGCGTCGATACGGGACAGGTCCAGCAAGTCGCCGATCAGCTGTTCGCCCTGGCGGACCGCCTTTTTCATGCCCTCCAGGTATTTTTTCTGGTCCCCGGACAAGGTGTCGGCCAGATCATCGTAAAGGAAATCAGCGTAGTTGCGGATGGCCCGCAGGGGATCCTTAAGGTCGTGGGAGACGGCGTAAGCATATTGGGAGAGTTCTTCATTGATCCGCTCGGTTTCGGAAAGGTGCCGGGCCATCTGGAGATGGGCCAGGTGCACCGTCTCCTCATTTTGCTTGCGCTGGGTGATGTCGTAGTTGATCCCGGCGATGTGCCGCGGCCGGCCGTGGGCATCCCGGAAGATCAGCCCGCGCGCCGCCAGCCAACGGATCTCCCCGTCGGCCCGCACCACCCGGAATTCCTCCTGGACATCATTGCCCTTTTTGGTCAGATAGGCTCGGATGTTTGCGAGGAAGCCGGTGCGGTCGTCGGGGTGGAGGAACTCGAAGAAGTACTTTTCATCTTCCGGCCCCGGCCGGGGTTTGAGGCGCAGCAACCGGTAGAGGCCGGGGTTCCACTTGGTGGTTCCCTTGTCGAGGTCGTAGATCCAGGTGCCCAGCTTGGCCGCCTGGGCGGTCATTTGGAGCTGGGAGTGCACATGCTTCAGCTCGGCCTCGCGGCGGCGCAGTTCGGTGATGTCGAAAAAGGCCAGGTGCCAGTATTGGAAATTCCCTTCGGCATCCCGTTTGGGCGCGGCCTGGACGTGCACGTGGGTTGGATCACCCTCCCGGCCCGTCAGACGTAGTTCGAACGTCTGGAGACAATTGGAGGCGGCCAGCTTGCGCATGGCCCGGAAGAAGCGGGCCTGGTCGTCGAGTTCGACGAACTGCGAAAAGCCGCGCCCGAGGGGCGATCGGGTCCGGCCGGCGTCCAGCAGTTGGCGCGCGGCGGCATTGGTCCGTTCGACAAGGCCTTTTTGGCTCAGGTCCACGAAGGCCGCGGGGGCGTTTTCGTAAAGCTCGAAAAATTCGTTGCGGGCCGATTCCAAAAGACGGGTGGTGCAGCGCAGCTCTTGATTCTGGGTTTCCAGCTCGATTTGGGCCACTTCGAGCTCGTGGGTCAGGGCCAGCAGCTCGCGGCGCTCCTTTTCCGTCAATGCCACCGGTTTTTTGGCGACGATGCGCTCGGCCGTCTTGCGCAGTCGTTTATGGACGGGGTTGTCGATCGTCATGCTGGCTACCGGATCCCTGCTTCTGGATTCCCGGGTCAAGCCCGGTAATGATCGCATAAAACGTCAAAAACCGATCCCGCTAGCGGTTTCGATCCCGAGAAGATCAAATGGCAATCTGCTGTTATCGCGTTTTCAATCGGACTTTTCCGTCATTCTCCGGCTGGGCCGGAGAATTCAGCAAGCCCTGCCGCTGTCGCAAATCAACCTCCTGGATGCCCGCCTGCGCGGGCATGACGGAATAAAAGGGACCCCCGCCTGCGCGGGCATGACGCTCCGGTGGGTGCCTTTCCCCGTCATTCTCCGGCTTGGCCGGAGAATCCATCAACGGCGTATTCCCTCGTTCAAACAATCTCCTCGTACAGGTCCCGCCAGCCCGGATTGCGGCTTTCGATCAGGCTCAATTTCCACTGCCTGTTCCAATGTTTCAGCCGTTTCTCGCGCGCAATGGCGTCCGTCATGCGATCGTAGAGTTCATACCACACAAGCTGGTGAACTTTGTATCGATTGGTGAAGCCCTCTACCAGATCGTTTTTGTGTTCCCATACCCGTTTGACCAGATTCGACGTAACGCCGATATACAGGGTTCCGTTGCGTCCGCTGGCCAGCATGTAGACAGCCGGTTGCTTCATAGGGGCTCGTCGTTATTTGCATATATCATAGCACAATTCAGGGCGATCAACGGAGATGTAAACATCAACCTCCTGGATGCCCGCCTGCGCGGGCATGACGGATGGGAGCGGCCTCCCGCCCGGGCGGTCATGACGGCGGGGGCAGTGCCCTTTTCCGTCATTCTCCGGCTTGTCCGGAGAATCCATCAAGTCCCGTCGCTGTCGCAAATCAACCTCCTGGATGCCCGCCTGCGCGGGCATGACGAATGGGAGCGGCCTCCCGCCCGGGCGGTCATGACGGCGGGGGCAGTGCCCTTTTCCGTCATTCTCCGGCTTGTCCGGAGAATCCATCAAGTCCCGTCGCTGTCGCAAATCAACCTCCTGGATGCCCGCCTGCGCGGGCATGACGGATGGGAGCGGCCTCCCGCCCGGGCGGTCATGACGGCGGGGGCAGTGCCCTTTTCCGTCATTCTCCGGCTTGTCCGGAGAATCCATCAAGTCCCGTCGCTGTCGCAAATCAACCTTCTGGATGCCCGCCCGCGCGGGCGTGACGGCAGGAGGGGCTGTAACTTCAACGGCCCTCCTTTTCCGTGACATCCTCGATGGCCAGCAGGATCCGGTTCGCCCCGGATTCATCTTCCCGCAGATGGCGGGCGTTGAGGCGCAGGACTTTCCTGCCGACGCCCGGGAAGTCGTGCGCTATCTGGTAGCCGTCGAACGTCTTGTGTTCGGCGGCCACCGCCCCGAGCAGGTCCCGCAGGCCGGGGATGTCCCACTGGCGGTTGCCCAGTTCGAACAGTGAGCGGCTCTCGGTGTCCTTCAAATCGACCCGGAACATGCGGTAGAAGCTGCGGTTGGCGGTAAGCACCTGCATATCGTCGTCGAGCACGAGCAGCGCCTCCCGGACCGTGGCCACGATGTCCCCGGCAAACCGCCGGTACCCCTCCGTGATCTTTTCCTGGGCGGCTTTCTGGGCATCGATGTTGACGAAGGTGATCACGATCCCCTCGATGCGGTGCTGATTCCGGCGAAAGACCATGATGTTCATGCGAAACCAGTGGCCGTCCTGGGTCCTGACTTCGGCTTCGTGAGGCTGGAGAGTATCCAGCACCTGGGCGGCGGTCTTGGCCAGTTTGACGCCGTCGAGGATGTCGGCGATGTGCCCCAGGGGCCGGCCCAGGTCCGAGTCGATCAGGTTGATCAGGCCGCCGGTCGCCTGGGTGAAGCGGACCACGTTCAGCTCGCGGTCCAGGAAAACCATGGCGATGCGGGTGCTGTCCAGGGTATTGGTGACGGCCTGGAAGGCGTCTTGGAGCTCGGCGATTTTATGATTGAGCTCGTCGTTGACCGTGCTGAGCTCCTCGTTCAGGGAGTGAAGCTCTTCCCGGGAGGATTCCAGCTCCTCGTTCGTGCTCTGGAGCTCTTCGTTGGAGGACTGCAGCTCTTCGTTGGACGATCGCAGCTCCTCGTTGGTGGTTTCGAGCTCCTCCCGGGCGCTGCGGTATTCCTGGCGCAGGCGCAGCAGCTCCTGCTCCAGCTCCCGGATGCGCTCGGCTTTGGGGTCGCTGCCGCGGTCGCCGTCGGCCTCGCCCGGAGCCGGGGGGACCGGACTGCCGCCGGGTTCCATGATCACCATCAGGTGGTTCTTCAAGGGCGGCCTGGTGAAGCGGCGGACCCGCAGGTCGACCCACTGGTGCTCGCCGCTGGTTTTGATCCGCAGGCCCTTCTCCTCCACCCAGCCCTCGCTCTCCCGGGTTTTGCGCAGGGCTGCGATAAGCGGGAAGCGCAGGCCCTCCCGGGCCATGTCGGCGATGTTCAGGTTGGGCCGGCCCTGGGCCAGTTCCAGGTAGTCGCCGGTGCGGCCGCGGGTGAACACCACGTCCCCGTTTGGGTTGACCACGGCGCAGGCCGGGGTGAACGTTTGCAGGAGGATGTGTTCCACGGCCCGGTCCAGGCTGAGGACCGGCTTTGCGCGATCCTCTTCTTCCGCGGGATCCTCCGCAACGTGCAGCTTGGACGGGTCGATTTGGCCAGTGGGAAAATCGACCCGCGTGCCGAAGGAGTATTCCCGTTTGCGGAAGATGCTGTAGGACTTGCTGAGGGGCTCGAACAGCTGGCTGAAGCGGCCGATGGACTCGGAGTTGCCCAGAAAGAGAATGCCGTCCTGGCGCAGCACGTGGTGGAAGAGCGGGATGACGCGCTCCTGGGCCTCGGGCTTGAGATAGATCAAAAGGTTGCGGCAGACGAGCAGGTCGAGGTCTGAAAAGGGCGGGTCGCGCAGCACGTTCTGCTCGGCGAAGATCACCGGCTCGCGGACCTCGCGTTTGATCCGGTAGTGATCCTTCTCCTCGGTAAAGAAGCGCTGGAGGCGCTCGCTGCCGACGTCCGCGGCGATGCTCTTGGGATAGCGGCCCCGGCGCGCCTTTTCGATGGCCTGGGGGTCGATGTCGGTGCCGAAGATCTGCAGCTCCCGGACGCCTTCGTTTTCCGCCAGGACCTCCTGGAGCAGGATGGCGATCGAATAGACTTCCTCGCCGGTGGCGCAGCCGGGCGCCCACACCCGCAGCCGGCTGTCGGCGCGCTTGAAAATCCCGGGCAGGATGTTGTCCTTGAGGAAAGCAAACGCTTCCGGGTCGCGGAAAAAATTGGTCACGCCGATGAGGAGATCCTGGAAAAGGGCCCGGATTTCGGTCTGATCTTGCTGCAGCCGTTCGAGGTAGTCGGCGATATTCCGCGACCGGGTCACGGTCATGCGGCGGGCGATGCGCCGTTCGAGGGTGCTGGTCTTGTAGAGGCTGAAGTCGTGGCGGGTGCGACGGGTCAGGAAGGACAGAATTGAATCGATGCGTTCGATCTTGGGGGCCGCTTTCTCCTTCTCGGCCTCGGCGGGCACCGCGGTGATCGGGTGGCGGAAATAATCGATCAGCCGGCCGGGCATCGCGCCCGCCGGGGCGACGATGTCCACCAGGCCCATGTCGATGGCGCTCCGGGGCATGCCGGCGTGCTTGGCCGCTTCGGGATCCTGCGCCATGGTCAGGCCGCCGCGTTCCTTGACGGCGCGCAGGCCGTAGGTGCCGTCCGTGCCGGTGCCGGACATGATCACGCCGGCGGCCCGCGCGCCGCGCTGCCCGGCAAGGGATCTCAGGAAAAGATCCACGGGCATGTGCAGCTCGTGCCGGGCAGGGCGCTTTTGCAGGCGAAAGGTCTCGCCCGCCAGGACCACGTCCCTGTCCGAGGGGGGCATGTAGATGGCATCCGGCGCCGCCGGCATGCCGTCCTCGATGTCCTTGACCGCCAAGGCGGCTTGTCGCCGGATGATGTCCGGCAGCAGGCTGGTCCTGTCCTCAACCATGTGGGTGACCACCACGAAAGCCATGCCGCTGTCGGTCGGCATGGCTTTGAAAAAGGCTTCCAGGGCTTCCAGACCCCCGGCCGAGGCCCCGATGCCGACGATGGGAAAGGCGTCCACAGCCCTTTCGCCCTCACCGGGAGCAGCCGCGGCATCCGGGGCTGGGCGTGTCTCCCTCTTCTCCGGAGAGCCTTCGTCGGAGGATGCACCGCTCTCCGCCGGATGCTGAGAGGCGGTAGGCGCTTCCTTCGGGTCCGTTTTGCGGGCCTCTCGGCCCACCGCTTTGGATTTGACGGGCCGATTTTTCTTTTTGTCGGCGGGCATGGCATTTTCTCCCGGCACGGGTTGTTGCGGTGCCTCCGCCCCAGGCCGTGGATGAACGGCGTCTCAGGCCGAAATGCGGGGTAGTCCTGCGTTGCGGGAATTCGCGTCTCATCATAAAGGCGCCAGTATGCGACACCGCCCCCGCGACCCGTTGGTGAATCGGTGGTTAGCCGGGGCCGGCTGCGCGCCGTCGATGACGAATACCGCGGTTTCAAGCGAAGACACCGTCTATGTACGCCATCCGGCCGCCATAAGCAACATGCCGGTCGGGTATCGGATCGCATCCAAAGGAGTGGGGTGGGTGGAAGGAAGCATCCACCCGTGCGGGACCGCCTTTCGGTTTCAGCTTTTACGTTCCACCAGTCCCTTTTGGATGGCCAGGGTGGTCAACTGTGCCACATTGTGCAGGTCGAGCTTGGCCATGATGTTGGAACGGTGCTTCTCGACCGTCTTGACGCTGATGCAGAGCATATCGGCGATTTCGCTGTTGGTGTAGCCTTCGGCCAGCAGTTTCAGGATTTCCTTCTCGCGCTGGGTAACGTTTTCCCAGGCGGTTTGCGATTCCTGCTTGGCGCGTTTTGACAGAAAACCGTCCAGCACATGCCGGGCGATCAGCGGGCTGAGATAGGTCTTGCCGCTCAGCACACTTTCGATGGCCACCAGCAGCTCTTCGCGGCTGTCGTTTTTGCTGCAGTAGCCGTCCGCGCCGGCCTCGAAGGTTTCCAATACGTAGGCTTCGGACTGGTGGATGGTCAGGACCAGGATCTTGATGTCGGGCTGGTAGTTCTTGGCATCCAGCAGGACGGAGAGACCGTTCATGCGGGGCATGGAGAGGTCCAGGAGCATCAGGTCCGGTTTCAGGCGTTTGACCTTGCGCAGGGCCTCCAGACCGTCCACGGCCTCGCCCACGATGTCGAGCTCCTCCCGGTCGGTTAGGATGGCTTTAAGCCCCTCCCGCAGCATCTGGTGATCTTCGGCGATCAATACGCGCTTCCTGGCAGGCATGGCGAGCTTCCTTTTCGGCATGATGGGGCGTTGCGGCCGCAGGCCGCATGCAGGGGGCTATAATGACGAGAATATCGATGTGCGACGGGCTCCTGCAATACGGTTGAGGCCGTATTTTGGGGTATAGAAGGGGTGTAGCGGGAAGTCCTGGATGCCCGCCTGCGCGGGCATGACGGCTGGGGGAGGCGCCTGCCTGTGCGGGAATGCCATCAAAAGGGGCGTCATTCTCCGGCTTGACCGGAGAATCCAGGGACTCCCGCCATTGCCGCCCCCGAACTACCTGGATGCCCGCCTGCGCGGGCATGACTGCTGGGGGAGGCGCCTGCCTGTGCGGGAATGCCATCAAAAGGGGCGTCATTCTCCGGCTTGACCGGAGAATCCAGGGACTCCCGCCATTGCCGCCCCCGAACTTCCTGGATGCCCGCCTGCGCGGGCATGACGGCTGGGGGAGACGCCTGTCTGTGCGGGAATACCATCAAAAGGGGCGTCATTCTCCGGTTCGACCGGAGAATCCAGGGACTCCCGCCATTGCCGCCCCCGAACTACCTGGATGCCCGCCTGCGCGGGCATGACGGGTGGGGGAGACGCCTGCCTGTGCGGGAATGCCATCAGAAGGGGCGTCATTCTCCGGCTTGACCGGAGAATCCAGGGACTCCCGCCATTGCCGCCCCCGAACTACCTGGATGCCCGCCTGCGCGGGCCTGACAACCTTGGCCGTTTGCTTTTCGCCGCTCCTAATGACCACGCACCATTGCGCAATGACGGAGGATCAACGGACGCCCTTACGGCCGGTAATACCGCATGGCTTCCGGCAGGTTCTTCCGGATCTGTGACAGGCGGTTTTCGTTGGCCGGGTGGGTGCTCAGAAATTCGGGCGGCCGGCCGCCGCCGGACTGGTTCTCCATGCGCCGCCAGAAATCCAGGGCGCCGCGGGGATCGTAGCCGGCCATGGCCATGAAGATCAGCCCCAGGTGGTCGGCCTCGGATTCCTGCAGCCGGCTGAAGGGCAGCAGGACCCCGACCTGGCTCCCGATGCCGTAGGCGGCCATGAAAAGGCTGTCGGTTTGGGAAGGGTTCTGGGAAAGGGCCACCGACAGGGCCGCGCCCCCCAGCTGGGTCAGAAGGCCCTGGCTCATGCGCTCGTTGCCGTGGCGGGCCACGGCGTGGGCCACCTCGTGCCCCAGGACGGTGGCCAGGCCGTTTTCGTCCTGGGTGATGGGCAGGATGCCGGTGTAGACGGCGACCTTGCCGCCCGGCATGGCCCAGGCGTTGGCGCTCTTGTCCTCGATCAGGTTGAACTCCCAATTGTAGCCCTGGAGAAGCCGGGACTGGTTCTGGGAGGCCAGATAACGCTCCACCGCCGAGCGGATGCGGTTGCCCACCCGGTCCACCATGCGGGCGTCGTCCGTGCCCCGGATGACGGTGTGCTCGTCCAGGACCTGGTCGTACTGCTGGGCGCTCATGGCCATGATCTGGTCCGAAGGCACCAGGTCGAGCTGCTGCCGCCCGGTGAGGGGGACCGTGCTGCAGGCCGCCAGGAAGACGGTCGGCAGGAGGAGGCCTATAATGGACAATCTTTTGCGCTTCATGGTCGTTCCTCTACCGAGGCCCGCGGGAAGGCTTGTTCCCGCAGGGCGGACTCCAGATGCTGGTTTCTGGATACGGGATACTTTCGACATCGTCATGGCCTTTGTCCGTCATTCTCCGGCTTGACCGGAGAATCCAGCCAACCGCCGCCGATGCCGCCACCCGGCCTCTTGGATGCCCGCCGACGCAGGCATGACGTCCAGAGAGGGGTTTTTATGTGAATTTGAATAGGTGAATCGAACAACGACCGATCAGGCGCCGGCGATGACATGGCATCAACCTAAGGCTTGTTTCCGACCGCGTCCAGAGGCCCGCGCAATTGTCGGTCGCCATCGTCGGGATCGAATCCGGTATTCCAATACCGGCATCCAGGATCCAGCATCCGGTCTCCCGCTTCACCGCACCCGGAAGCTGGTGTGCCGGGTATCCCGGGCGTTGCCGGTTTCGACGATGGTGGTCACGTCGTAGAGACCCCGGGCGGCCGAATCCGGAAGATGCAGGGGGACCGTGGACGTGTAGGTCCCGGCCGAGCGATCCACGCTGATTTCCGGCTTGCCCACCAGCCGGCCCTCGTGGGTGATCTCGCGGATTTCGCGGATCCGGGTCACGCCTTGCGGGCTCTGATCGCCAACCCCCGCACCACTTACGGCAAGCCTTTGGTGGAAAATAAGGCTGTGCGGGATCGCTTTATGGAGCGCCTCGCCAGGGGATTCGAGGCGACGATGGCGATACGCTAGACGTCCGCGCCGGGTGTCCAGGGAAAGGAGGACCCTATGGTGGATGCCAGTTCAGACGCCAACAAAATGGTAACCGACGGCTCCGCTTCCCCCCGGATCGATATTTACGGCCTGCTGGCGGCGCTGCTGTCGCGGCCGCCTTCCACGGATCGCCTGGCGTACCTGACCAACATCGATTTTCATCCGGACATCCCCCCGGCCCTCCGTCGGGCCGTGAAAGGCGTCAAGGCGGCAGCCGAACAGACCGACGCGGACGCCGCGGCCCGGGAATACCGGGCCCTGTTCGAGGGACTGGAGGGCGGTGAAGTGGTGCCGGCGGCTTCCTGGTACTTTGAAAACCGGCTTTCGAAGGCGCCGCCCGTCCGTCTGCAGGACCACCTCAAGGCCCTGCACATCGAACGACGCGGAGAAGCCTGCGGTGCCGAGGATCACGCTGCCGTCCTGTGCGAGCTGATGGTGCTGATCATCGCCGAGACCCGGATTCCCATTCCGGACAAGGCCGCCTTCTTCAACACCCATCTGGCGCCCTGGATGCCGCTCTTTTTCGAGGACCTGCAGAACGCGCCGGCGGCGAACTTCTACCGCGCCGTCGGGCAGCTGGGGGCGCTTTTCATGCAGCTGGAAAAGGACCTTCTGCGGGAGCGGGTGAACGGCTGACCGGGGGAAGTCAAGATTCAGTCATTGGTCAATGGTCATCGGTCATTGGGGACGGCAAAGACGGTCATTCGTCATCGGTCATTGGGGACGAAAACGGATAGCGCCGTCGTTGCCGGTGGAGCGGCAGGGCAACGGTTGGCGTGGTCCTCATCGACGTCTCTCCTGAACCCCGAAAAGACGAATACGATTACGATCACGACAACGAACACGAGAAAGCCTGCCCTTCTCGCCGTCATTATCCGGCTTGGCCGGAGAATCCATCATGC
>CAVSSY010000022.1:0-83667 GCA_963730675.1 uncultured delta proteobacterium
GAAACGCATAGGCCAGATTGGCGTCCTGGATGTTTCTCTCCGCCAGGCGTTTTAGGGCGGAGTCGTCCGAATACCGGTCGGGGTGCCAGATTTTGACCTGCTGGCGATAGGCTTTTTTGATGTCGGCCGGTGACGGATTCCCGGTGAGCCCTAAAATTTCCAGTGCTTTGGAAGTATCCATGGTTTGGCTTTCGCCGTGTCGCCCACGGCGGTCTATTCCCAACGGTTGCCGCCGCGGTGCTGCAATTCGATGGTGTGGATATCCCCCTTTTCGCTGATCAGCATGGTCACGCCGAAGCTGACGATACTGACGATGAGCGATCCGAAGATGGCGGTCCAGAAGCCGTGGACATAAAAACCGGGAATCAAGGAAGAGGCCATTTTGAGCATGGCGGCATTGATCACGAAGGTAAAAAATCCCAGAGACAGGATGTTGATCGGAAGGGTCAAAATGAGGAGAATCGGCCGAAAGAAGGCATTAAGAAAGCCCAGCATGGCGGCGGCCAGGAAAGCCGCCAGGAAGCCGCTCACCTGAATGCCGTCCAACAGATAGGACGCAACGCCGATGGCGCAGGTCACCGTAATCCAGCGAATCATCAATCCTCTCATCTTGCCTCCCTTGCGATCATGCTTGAATCCCATACGCCGCCAGCCCCACTATAAACATCCCGACGAAGAATGGCCACGCTGCCTGTCCGGCAGCGAAAGAAAAATGCTGCGGCCGGGATCGGCGCGTCGGGGGCGGGAACAGGAAGCAAGGCTTTGATTAACGTTGCTTGCGCCCGGCCGGAGGACGCCCGATGCTGAAATAGGCGAAGCCCTGGGAGGCCATCAAGGCCGCTGAAAAAAGGTTGCGGCCATCGAAAAGGATGGGCGCTTGCAGCATGGCTTTGATACGACCGAAGTCCGGATTGCGGAACTGGTTCCAGTCGGTCACCACGGCCAGGGCATCGGCCCCCTCGAGGGCATCGTACTGCTGGTCCATGATGCGCACCCGATCATTGCCGGAAAGGGCGCGGGCCGCATTGGGTCCGGCTACGGGGTCGTAAGCCTGGATTCGCATGCCCGCGTCCGTCAAAGAGGCGATGACGTCCAGGGCCGGCGCCTCCCGGATATCGTCCGTGTTGGCCTTGAAGGCCAGCCCCCACAGGGCCAGTGTCCGGCCGGCCACGCCGCCCTGGTCGGCGAAATAATCCAGAACTTTGCGGGACAGCAATTGTTTCTGGTACTGGTTGACCTTGTCGATGGCCTGGATCAGCTCGGGCTGGTAGCCGACGCTCTGGGCCGTGGCGATGAGGGCTTTGACATCCTTGGGGAAACAGGATCCGCCGTAACCCACGCCGGGGTAGATGAATCGGTAGCCGATGCGGTGGTCCGAGCCGATACCCAGCCGGACATCCTTCACATCGGCGCCCACCCGCTCGCAGATGTTGGCGATTTCGTTGATGAAGGAGATCTTGCTGGCCAGCATGCAGTTGGCGGCGTATTTGGTCAGCTCGGCGCTTTTGACCCCCATGATCATGAGCTTGTCCCGGCTGCGGGCAAACGGGGCGTAGAGGGCCTCCAGGAGTTTGGCGGTGCGGATGTTGTCCGTGCCCACGATCACGCGGTCGGGTTTCATGAAGTCGTTGACCGCGTCGCCCTCTTTAAGAAATTCAGGGTTGGAGACGACGTCGAACTCGAGGCGGACGCCGCGTTCGTCCAGTTTGCGCTGAATGATGGTCTGGAGTTCTTCGGCGGTTCCCACGGGCACGGTGGATTTGTTGATGATGATCTTGTACTCGTCCAGCAGAGCGCCGATGGTTTCCCCGACCGTGTGGACAAAGGACAGGTCGCAGGCGCCGTCCGGCTTGGGCGGCGTCCCCACGCAGTTGAAAATGAACAGGGCGGGGGCGATGCCCTCGGCCAGATCCGTCGTGAAGGTCAGACGGCCTTCTTCCGCATTGCGCTGGACCAGGGGTTCGAGCCCCGGTTCGTGGATGTGGATGCGGCCCTGGCGAAGATTTTCAATGATCTCCGGGTTGATGTCGATACAGCAGACATCGTTGCCCATTTCCGCAAAACAGGCCGCGGTGACGAGGCCCACATAGCCGGTTCCGACGACGGCAAGATGCATGGATTAAGACTCCTCTGAGTTTGATTAGCGTGGTCTGGCGGGCAAGCTTCCCCTGATCGCGATCTGGATCGTTTTGTCAGGAGATCCCCCTATGGTCGCTTCTGAGACCCTATATCAGATGTATCCCCGCTGCCCAAGGACAACGAGGACCTGCTGGGCCGCTTCGTCCGGTGAAAGTTCGGTCGTGTCCACCCATACTTCGGGGTTCTCAGGGATTTCGTAGGGGTCGTCCACCCCGGTAAACCCTTTGATCAGACCGGCCCGGGCCTTGGCGTACATCCCCTTGCGGTCGCGCCTTTCGCAGGTGTCGATGGGGGTGGCCACGTGGACTTCGAAGAAACCGCCGTATTCCTCGATGATCTGCCGGATTTCGCGGCGCGTGGTTTCGTAAGGCGCAATTGGGGCACAGATGGCGATGCCCCTGTTTTTGGTGATCTCGCTGGCCACGAACCCGATGCGCCGGACGTTGATGTCCCGGTCCTCTTTGGAAAAGGTCAGTTTGCTGGACAGGTTGCGCCGGACGACATCCCCGTCCAACAGGGTTACCGGACGGTCTCCCTTTTCCAGGAATTTGGCGAACAGAACCTGGGCGATGGTGGATTTGCCGGCCCCGGACAACCCCGTCATGAACACCGTAAAGCCCCGGCGCCGCGGCGGGGGATAAGAGCGGCGGATTTCGGCCATGACTTCCGGGAAGGTGAACCAGGAAGGAACCCGTTTGCCGGATCCGATGCGGTCACGAATGTCGGTGCCGCTCATGGCAATGGTCTGAGTCCCTTCCGGCACCTGGTCCACGAACCGGAATTCATCTTCAAAAGGCAGGTAGACCATTTCTTCGATGGGAACGATGGCGACGCCGATTTCCTCGGCCAGTTCTTCGGCGGCACGCCGCGCCGCTTCGGGAGGATAATACGGGTTGCCGTTGGGGTCCTTGCCCGGGCCGGCGTGGTCGTGGCCGACGATAAAATGGGTGCATCCGAAATTGCGGGCGATGATAGCATGCAGCAGGGCCTCGCGCGGTCCGGCCATGCGCATGGCCAGGGGCAGCAGGTTGAGAATGTGGCTGTCCGGCGGGTAATGGTGGGCCATGGCCTTGTGGCAGCGCACGCGGGTATAGTGGTCGAAGTCCCCCGGTTTGGTCATGCCCACGACCGGCATCAGGAGCAAATTGCCCCCGGTCTGACGCATGGCATGCAGGGTCATCTCGAACTGGGGCCGGTGGAGGGGGTGGCGCGTCTGGAAGCCGACAATGCGCTTCCAGCCCAGCTTTTGATACATGGCCCGGACTTCCCGGGGGCTGAAACGGTTTTGTTTGAAGTCGAACCGCAGCGGGGCGCTCAGCACCTCCAGGGCCCCGCCCACATAATAGTCTCCACAGCGCTGGGAGAGGTAGTGAACGCCGGGATGATGAGGATCGGAGGTGCCGTATACGCTGCGGGCTTCTTTTTCACGCGCCACCGGCCACAAGTCCTCGATGTGCATAATGGCCAGCAGGAAACCCTCGGGATCCCGCAGGGTGACGGACTGGCCGACCTCGAGGCTCCGGGCGGTGCTTTCGGGAATATCCAAGGTGACGGGCAGGGGCCACAGGGTGCCGTCCTGCAGGCGCATGCGATCCAGGACGGATTCGTAGTCCGAACGGGTCATGAAGCGGTCCAAAGGCGAAAAAACGCCGGTGGCGATAAGCTCCAGATCGCACAAATGTCTATCGTTCAGGGTGATGTCCGGCAGGCTGAGGGACAGATCTTTGAGCAGGCGTTTACGTTCGTCATCGACGAGCAGATCGACCAGCGCCACGGCGGCTGCATCCATTGGCGGACTCCGGGAATAGGGATAAAAAGCAAACAGGGCCGGACAGGGCCGGCATTGGAAGAGCGCCGCTGCGCTCTCCCGTCCTCACGATAGACGGCCCATAGCCCCGGATTTTACTACGAACCAGGGATTGCGCAAGTTTTCCTTATTGTAGCGCAAGGGGTCTTCCGTATCGAAAACCACCAGACAGGCGCCGGCGGCTTCGGCAATGGCCTGGCCTGCGGCGGTGTCCCATTCCATGGTGGGACCGGTGCGGGGATAGAAGTGGGCGCGTCCTTCGGCCACCATGCACATTTTAAGGGAGCTGCCCGCCGAAATCAGTTCCACCTCGCCGTGCTGCTGTTTGAGATCGGCCACGATTTGTTGGACTTCGGGCGTGCTGTGGGAGCGGCTGCCGACCACGGTGATGCGCGTCGGCGCGGCGGAACGGAGGGGCAGTTGTTCACTGGCATCGCACACCGCCTGAAGCCGCTCCTCCGGGTCGACGGACGCTTCTGAGGACGTCCCTATCCGGCCGGCGGCCTGGACCAGTTTATAGGCGCCCTTGTCGATGGCGCCGAAGTAAAGAATATCCTGCACCGGCACGTAGATGACCCCCATCACCGGTTGGCCGTCGCGAATCAGGGCGATGTTGACGGTGAATTCCCCATTACGCTTGACGAATTCCTTGGTGCCGTCCAGCGGATCCAGCAACCAGAAGGTCCGCCAATTTCTACGCTCCGCATAGGGGATGTCGCGCCCTTCTTCGCTCAGGACGGGAAGGGAGGTGGGACTCAGGCGAGTGACGAGAATTTGGTGCGATCGGCGGTCGGCCAGGGTCAAGGGGGAATCATCCGCCTTGTGTTCCACCACAAAATCCGAGTCGTAGACGTCTAAAATAGCGCGGCCCGCCTGGATGGCCGCCCCCATTGCGATCAACAGCAACTGCTCCATGTTTTCTCCTGACGTCCTCGGCCCATCTCCTGCTGCCGCAATGGGCTTCGCCCATCAAAGGGCTGGTGGGTACCGGCGGTAAAGGTTGTTTTCCCGTTCGATGATGCCTTAAATAGTGCCCATCCATAAATGGCATCTTGTGGCCCCTGGCAGCGTTCTCGCCTCCTGTCGGTCCTCGGCGTAGCCGGGCTACGCCTGTGGGCGCCAGGCGGCGGCCTTGCAAGGAACCAAAATCTACCATCTCTGGATGGGCACTAAATAGGCGAAATTCGCTTTCTTTACAACCCCCGCACACGCCTGCTCATGGGAATCCGGCTGTCCGGAAGGAACAGCGCTTGGCATCGACCTGCCTCTTGCCAATCATTTCCATAGAACGGTATAGTGGCGCATCTCCAAGGGGAACGGCCCAATTGTCGATCGTAAAAGCGGGAGCAAGGAACGGAATGCCGAAAGGTCTTGTCATAGCGGGCACTTCCAGCGGGAGCGGCAAGACGACGCTCAGCCTGGCGTTACTGGCCGCGCTGGCCGCGCGGGGATATCGCCTGGCGCCTTTCAAGGTGGGGCCCGACTTCATCGATCCGGGACATCACACCCGGCTCACCGGAACCTCGAGCCGCAACCTGGACGGCTGGATGCTCTCCCGTGCTTACAATCAGGCCCTCTACCAGCGCTGCAGCCGCCAGGCGGAAATGGCCGTGGTGGAAGGCGTCATGGGGCTCTACGACGGCTACGACGGCCGCAGCGAGGCCGGTTCCACCGCCCAGATGGCCAAATGGCTCCACTTGCCGGTGCTGCTTGTGGTGGATGCCCGCAGTATGGCCCGCAGCGCGGCCGCTCTCCTGCAGGGCTTCGAAAATTTCGACCCGGGAGTCTGCTTCGCCGGTGTGGTCTTCAACCGCATCGGCAGCCCGCGGCACCTGGCGTACCTGAAGGAAGCCCTGGAAGGCCACGTGAAGATGCCCTGCCTCGGGGGGATTCCCCGGGAGGCGTCCATTACGATCCCCGAGCGCCATTTGGGGCTGCACACGGCCGACGATCATCCGTTGGACCCCTCGACCGTCAGGCGGCTGGGGGAGCTGGCGGAAGCCCATGTGGACATGGACCGCCTGATCGCCCTGTCCGAAGCCTCCGCTGGCGACGACCTCCCTCCGGATACCGGGACGGTTCGACCCGGCCGCCGGATTCGCATCGGCGTGGCCCGGGATGCGGCCTTTTGTTTCTACTACCCGGACAATCTGGAATTGCTCGCGTCCTACGGGGCCGAGATCGTCTTCTTCTCGCCCCTGACCGATACGCGTTTGCCGGAAGAGATCGCAGGCCTTTATTTGGGCGGCGGCTATCCCGAGCTGCATGCCGCGACCCTGTCGGAAAACCGTCGCCTGAAGGAGGAGATCCACATCGGCAGCCGGTCCGGCATGCCCATTTACGCGGAATGCGGCGGGTTCATGTACCTGTGCAGCCGGCTGACGGACATCGCCGGGAGGACCCACGCCATGGCCGGCTGTTTCCCCTTCGAAACACACATGCTGCCCCGCCGCCGGGCTCTGGGGTACCGGGAAATCCGCCTGGCGGCACCCTCCCTGCTGGGACCGCCGGGAGGCGCCGGACGGGGGCACGAATTCCACTATTCGGAATTGTCCGGTGACCTCGGCACCGTGGAAACGGTGTATGAGGCCACCCCGCGATCCGGCCAGGAGATGACCGCGGAGGGCTTCCGTGTGCACAACACCCTGGGCAGCTATATCCACTTGCATTTTGGCAGCAATCCCGCTATGGCCTGTCACTTCGTTGAAAATTGCCGCGCCTTCCAGCCAGAAGAAAGGATCCATCGCCTATGAAACCGGCGGAAATTGAAGCCCTCAGCTTTCAGATGATCGATACGGAAGCCGGCGAGCACGGATTTTCCGCGGACCGATGGACCATCGTCCGCCGCATGATTCACACCAGTGCCGATTTCGAATACCTGACCAGCGTGCGTTTTCATCCCCATGCGGTGCAGGCCGGCATCAAAGCCATATCGGAAGGCCGCAACATCGTCACCGACACCAACATGGCGCGGGCCGGCATCCGCAAAAGCGCGATTCTGCGGTTTGGCGGCTCCCTGGAATGTTTGATCGACGATCCCACTGTGGCCCACGCTGCGCGGGATTCCGGCTGCACACGCGCCATGGCCGCTGTCGATGCCGCCATCCCGTTGATGCGCAAGGGCATCTATGTCATCGGCAATGCCCCCACCGCTCTCCTGCGGCTGATGGAGCTTATAAAGGAGGGCCAGGCGGCGCCTGCCCTGGTGGTGGGGCTGCCGGTGGGGTTCGTCAATGCGGCGGAATCCAAGGCCCTGCTGGTGGAGATGGATATTCCTTTTATCAGCAACATGGGACGCAAAGGCGGCTCCAATGTGGCCGCCAGCGTCATCAACGCGCTGATTGGTCTGGCGCCGACCCCATCCTGATCGTGCCCGGCAACCATGCCATCGCCTTTGACAGCCGCCGCGGCCTGGGGCCTTGCAGGTTTTAAAAATGCCACTCATACTTGCCTGCCCAATGGTATGCGGGGGGGCTGACGGTCATGCCCAAAAAGACATTGCGGTGCGGTTTTACAACGGGAACGGCGGCCGCGGCCGCTGTCAAGGCCGCGCTGCAGGCCATTTTATGTCCAGGCCCGCCCGCAACGGTACGGATCGAATTCCTGACCGAAGGCAGCATCGACATCCCGGTGCATCGCCTGGAGCGCCTGTCGGCCACCATGGCGCGCGCCACCGTCATCAAGGATGCCGGCGATGATCCGGACGTCACCCATCGGGCCGAGATCGGGGCGACGGTGACGGTAATAGAAACGGCCACATCATCCGTAGAGGCTCTCCGGATCGTTATCCGCGGCGGAAAGGGGGTCGGACGGATCACCCGACCGGGACTCGAATTGCCGCCGGGCGAGCCGGCTATCAATTCCGGGCCGCGGCGCATGATCCGCCGCGCCGTCCGGCAAGTGGTGGGCCCGGATGCCCCGCCCTTGACGATCGATGTGGAGATTTTCGTGCCCCAAGGTGAAGCACTGGCCCGCAAGACCCTCAATGCCCGCCTCGGCATCGTCGGGGGACTTTCCATTTTAGGCACGACCGGCATCGTGAAGCCCATGTCCCACGAGGCGTATACGGCCACGATCCGATCGGCCCTTTCGGTGGCCAGGGCTTCCGGCCGGGAGCAGGTGGCCATGACGACCGGCCGGCGCAGCGAGCGGCAGGCCCAACAGCACTTGAGCGGATGGACGGACGACCAGTTCGTCCAAATCGGCGACTATTTCCAGTTCGCCCTGTCAACCGCAGGCGAAATGGGGTTCCAAGGGATCGTTATGGCGGTCTTTTTCGGCAAGGCGGTTAAGATGGCCATGGGCGTACCCCATACCCATGCCGCCCGGTCCTCGCTGGCACTGGACCAACTTGGGGATTGGACCGCCGCCTTGACCGGCCGACCCGGTCTGGCCGACCGTGTCCGCGATGCCAATACGGCCCGGCAGGCCTTCGAATTGCTGGGCGCTTATCCGACCGTCATCGCCCGGGTCGGGCAGGGCATCGTGGAACACGCCGAAGCGTTTGCCGGCCGGACACTGAAGGTGCGCAGTCTGATTTTCGATTACCAGGGCGGTCTGATGTTTGATTCTGACGCCTGAAAGGTCCATGTCGGCAGCACAAATCCTTGCAGTGGGAAGGTGAGACGGTTGTTATGGGAAAACCGACGTCCGAAGGGGACAGTCCCCCGCCCATCCACATCATCGGCATGGGCATGGGGCGTGGCGATTTGACGGCCGCCCATCTGCGCCTCATCCAGCGGGCGGGGCTTCTGGCGGGGGGGCGGCGCCACTTGGCCCTATTTCCAGAATCGGTTTCGGAAAAGATCGTAATTTCATCCGATCTTAAGGGCTTGGCCGAGGAAATCCGCCGTCGACAGCACTCCAAACCCGTCGTTGTTCTGGCATCGGGGGATCCCCTCTATTACGGCATCGGGACCTATCTGGTGCAGACCCTCGGTCCGGGAAAACGTCCGTATCCATCCCAATATTACCTCGGTGGCGGCGGCCTTTGCCCGCCTGGGCGAGCCCTGGCAGGACGTCCCGGTGGTAAGCCTGCACGGACGCCGCCAGGAAGATCGCCTGCAGCGCGCACTCCATACGGCCGATCGCATCGCTGTTTTCACCGATCCGGTCTGCTCGCCGGTCTGGATCGGTGATTTTCTCCGACGCAGCCGCATCCACGGCTTTAGCATCGGTGTTTTCGAAAGCCTCGGCAGCACCGAAGAACGGGTTTCCTGGCATACACCCGAATCCATCGCCGATAATAGCTTTCGTACACCGAACATGGTGGTGCTCAAGCGGGAAGCCCGGACGCCGGACCGGCCGCCGACGCTGCATCTGGGCATGCCGGAATCCGCCTTCGAACATGAACGCGGGGTGATCACGAAAGCCGAGGTCCGGGCCGTGTCCCTGGCCCGTCTGGGCCTGATGCCGAAGCAGACCCTGTGGGATCTGGGGGCCGGCAGCGGCGCGATGGCCATCGAGGCTTCTCTGCTCATGCCGGGGGGACGCATCTGGGCCGTGGAGAAAAATCCGGCGCGCGTCCATCAGATCATGACCAATCGGGATCGCTACGGCGTCACCAACTTGGGAGTGGTCCAGGCCGACCTGCCCGATGGGTTGGGCAACCTGCCGGATCCCGATCGGGTTTTCATCGGCGGCGGCGGCCCATCCCTGGGGGCAACCCTGGACGTGGTCTGCGGGCGGCTTCCCAAAGGCGGGATTCTGGTGGTCAATACCGTGCTCATGGACAGCCTGCACGAAACCTTGCAACGCCTCAAAACCTGTGGCTTGGACGCCGACGTGGTGCAGATCCAGGCCAGCCGCAGCCGCCCCCTGGCGGCCAGCGACCGCCTGGAGGCCATGAACCCGGTTTGGATCATCCGGGGGCGGAGAAAGTCAGCCGAAACGCGATTCCATAACGATGCCAGTTGTGTAACCCCATAATCGTCGAGGTCAACATGCCGCACGAACATCCTCCGGTTCTTTTCGTGGGGGCCGGTCCCGGTGATCCGGAACTGATAACGATCAAGGGCCGCAACGCCCTGGCGCGCGCCGATTTGGTCATCTATGCCGGTTCCCTGGTGCCGGAAGCCGTCCTGGCGTGGGCCCCTTCCAGCGCCCGCCTGCTCAACAGCGCCGGCCTGACCCTGGAAGAGGTCATTAGCGCGATCGAAAGCGCCTGGCTGGAGGGGCAGCACGTGGTCCGGCTGCATACGGGCGACCCCAGTCTTTACGGCGCCATATTCGAGCAGATGGCCGAACTCAACCGGCAATCCATTCCCTACCGGGTGATTCCGGGGGTGACCGCCGCCTTTGCCGCGGCCGCCGCCATGGGCATCGAATACACCCTGCCGGAGATTTCCCAGACCCTTATCATCACCCGCATGGAGGGGCGCACGCCCGTACCCGCGAAGGAGGAGCTTGTCCACCCTGGCGGCCCACCAGGCCACCATGGCCATTTACCTGAGCGTGGGTATGATCGAAAAAATCGCGGATGTCCTGCAGGGGGCTTACGGCCCGTCGGCACCTTGCGCGGTGGTGTATCGCGCCAGTCAGCCGGAGGAAACCATCGTCTGGACGACCCTGGATCGCATGGTGGAAGCGGTTCGTCAAGCCGACATCCGCAGGCAGGCGGTGATCATCGTGGGGCGGGTGCTGGACGTTAGCCTTGAAAGCCTGCGCCACAAATCCCGCCTGTATGATGCCGGGTTTTCCCATGGCTTCCGAACCGGCCGCAATTAATACCTAAACCAAAAGAATAGACATTAGTTGTGCAACTATCATTTAAAATATGAATGCATGAGTTACAAGACAAACCATATCGCCATTTGGGCCTTGACCAGCGAGGGGGCCCGTTTAGGCGGGGAATTGCAGACCCATTTTCCGGGCAGCCACCTTTTTCTGGGATCAAAAACCGCCGAGCAGGGCTGCGCCCACCGGTTCGATCGCCTGGCCGATGCGCTGGCCCGGCAGTTTACCCGTTTTGAAGGCCATGTCTTCATCATGGCGGCCGGGATCGTGGTGCGCTCCCTGGCCTCCTTACTGGACCATAAAACCAAAGACCCGGCCGTGGTGGTGGTGGACGAATGCGGCCGCCACGCCATCAGTCTGCTTTCCGGCCACCTGGGCGGGAGCCAACGCCCTAACGCGCCGGATCGGCGCCTGCATCGGCGCCCAGCCGGTTATTACCACCGCCACCGACCTGCGGGATGTGCCGGCCATCGACCTCATTGCGCAGGAAAAGGGATTGATGATTGAAAACCCGGCGGCGATCCGGCATGTCAGTATGGCGCTGCTCGAAGCCCGCACTGTTCGGCTGTGTGATCCCCAGGGATGGCTTGCCGGGACCCTGCCGAACGAAGGATTCCATCCCGTCACCACTATCGAATCCGCTGATGGTGGGGGGCCGCACAGGGAATCCCCCGGGGTATGGATCGGCGACATTCGCATTGACCTGCCCGCTGAAATCCTGGTATTGCGACCCCCATCGTTGTTTGTGGGGGTGGGGTGCAACCGGAACACCCCCATGGAAGAAATTCAGGATCTGCTCGATCGGGTGCTGGGCGACCACCATCTGGCGGGCGCCAGCATCGCCGGGCTGGCCAGCATCGATCTGAAAGCCGACGAGAAAGGGCTGCTGGCCCTGGCCAAAAACCTGTCACGGCCCCTGGTCTTTTTTTCCAGGGATCAGCTGGCGACGGTTCGGGAGATTCCGTCCCCCTCGAAGGTGGTCCAAAAACATGTAGGAGTCGAGAGCGTATGCGAAGCAGCGGCCCTTCTGGCCTCGGGCAACGGAACTCTGATCGTACCCAAACGGGTGTCCCCCAACGCGACCATCGCGATCGCCCGCAAATCCTTTCCATCGTAGGGCTTGGGCCGGGTGCCCTGGAACACCTGTCCTCCCGTGCGCGGGAGGTGCTGGCGGCCTCCGACACCATCGTGGGTTACACCACCTACATCGATCTCATCCGGCCCCTCATCGAGGGCAAGCAGATCATCAGCACCGGCATGACCCGGGAGGTGGACCGGGTGGAGGCGGCCATCAGCGCCGCGCTGGAGGGCAAGGCCACGGCCGTGGTATCCAGCGGCGATGCCGGCATTTATGCCATGGCCGGACTGATTCTCGAAATCTGTCAGAAACGCGGCCTGCCGCTGGGCCGAACGGCGGGGTCGGGGAGGGGGGAGGCCCTCCAGATCGAAGTCATCCCCGGCATTCCGGCCCTGGCCGCCGGAGCCGCCCTCCTGGGAGCCCCTTTGACCCATGATTTTGCGGTGATCAGTTTGAGCGACCTGTTGACCCCCTGGGAGACCATTACCCGGCGACTGACAGCCGCCGCCCAGGCCGATTTCGTCATTGTCATCTATAACCCCAAAAGCCGGCGGCGTCAGGGTCACCTGGCGCGGGCCTGCGAGATTATCGGCCGCTACCGCGACCCGGATACTCCGGCCGGCATCGTTACCGGAGCGTCCCGGCCCAATCAACGGGTCGAGGTGACCACCCTGGCGGACCTGCCGAATGCCGCGGTGGACATGCAAACCATCCTGTTCATCGGCAATTCGAGCACCTCGACCTATGAGGATTTTATGGTGACACCGCGGGGCTACGCCCGCAAATACGATATGGCCGGCCGATGACGGCATGCCGGATCCCCTGAAAGCCCGCCCGAGGCGCGACCCGTGACGGACCAGGATACCCGCACCATGGAACGTAAAAAAGGTTGCATCCATGTCTATACCGGCAACGGCAAGGGCAAGACCACGGCGGCCCTGGGTCTTTGCCTGCGCGCGGTGGGGGCCGGGTATCGTGTCTACATCGCCCAGTTCATGAAAGCGGGGGCTTACAGCGAGCTCAAGGCCCTCCAACGCCTGGGCGGTCAGGTCGCGGTGGCGCAGTTCGGCAGCGGCCGGTTCGTCAGGGGGACGCCTTCGGAGGAGGACCAGCAGAAGGCCCGGGAGGGATACCGGGCGGTAATGGCCGCCCTTACCGGCGGCCGCTATCAGATGGTCATTCTGGACGAATGCCTGGTCGCCCTTCACCAGGGACTTCTGTCGCTTGCGCAGCTGCAGTCCATCATCGACCAGCGGCCGGAGGCGGTGGAATTGATCCTGACCGGACGCCATGCCCCGTCCGAGGTGATCGCCCAAGCCGATCTGGTGACCGACATGCAAGAGGTGAAACACTATTTCCACAAGGGCATCACGGCGAGGGACGGCATTGAAAAATAAAGCGCCCGCAAGCTGCCTGGCGGTTTTCGGAACCGGTTCGGACGTGGGCAAAAGCGTTGTCGCCACCGGCATCTGCCGGTCGCTCCAGCGCCGCGGCATACGCGTGGCTCCTTACAAGGCTCAGAACATGTCCAACAATTCCGGGGTGACCCCGGAGGGCCTGGAGATGGGGCGGGCCCAGATTGCCCAGGCGGAAGCCTGCGGTCTGCCGCCCCATGTGGATATGAACCCCATTTTGCTGAAACCCACCAGCGAGGTGGGCTCCCAGGTGGTGCTGCTGGGGGAGGCGCTGTCCAATCAAACCGCAACGGAGTACCACCGCAACAAGGAGCGCCTTTATCAAGCGGCCTGCGGGGCCCTGGATCGATTGCGGGACCGCTTCGAGGCCGTCGTGATGGAGGGGGCCGGATCCTGCGCCGAGGTCAACCTGGCCGCCCACGACATCGTCAATTTCCGCATGGCCGAACATGCCGAGGCCCCGGTCATCCTGGTGGCCGACATCCACAGGGGCGGTGTGTTCGCCCAGATCGTGGGGACACTGGCCTGTCTGGAGGAAGACCGCCGGCGGCGGGTGGCCGGGTTCATCGTCAATCGTTTCCGGGGGGACCTGCGCCTTTTCAGCGACGGCGTGGACTGGATCCAACAGCGCACGGGCAAGCCCATTTTCGGGGTCCTGCCCTGGTATCGGCATTTCGTGATCGACCAGGAAGACTCCGTGGTCATCGAACAGCCGGGGCGGGTGAGGCCGCGTACCGACAGCGGCGCCCTGGTGGGGGTGATCCGCATACCGCATATTTCCAATTTCACGGATTTCGATCCCCTGCAGGCCGTGGAGGGACTGGGGGTTCATTTCCTGGAAACGGTCCAGCCCCTGGATGGCTTCCAGGCCGTGATCCTGCCGGGCTCTAAAAACACCCGGGCCGACCTCGGCTGGCTCTATGAGAGCGGATGGGCGGATACCCTTCAGCGGTTTGTGGCGTCCGGCGGCCATGTGCTGGGCATCTGCGGGGGCTACCAGATGATGGGGCGGACGGTCTACGATCCCGATGGGCTGGAAGGGCGTCCCGGTCAAACGGCAGGGCTGGCGCTGCTGCCGGTGGAAACGGTATTGGAGGCCCCCAAGACCACCACCCTGACCCGTTTCCGATGGGATACCACCGAGGGGATGGGGTATGAAATCCACATGGGCCAGACCCGCCGGCCCCCTACCGATTCTCCCCTGGTCGACGTGCTCGCGCGCAACGGGGCTCCCGATGCGGGCCAGGACGGCTGCCAATCCGCCGGCGGGCGGGCCATGGGCACCTATCTGCACGGCTTTTTCGACACACCCGGCATCATCCGCCACTGGCTGGACACCATCGGATTGAACCACCTGACGGTGGGGTCCCTGCAGGGGCCCGCGGCCCGTCAAAAGGCCTACGACGCCCTGGCCGATCATATGGAAGCCTATCTGGACATGGGGGCCATCAGCGCTTTGATGGAAAGATAAAATATTTAATGTTAAACTTTATGATAACATTAATAGCTACCTGAATTATAATATGATAGAACTTTTCATAGGAGGCTGCCGCAGCGGCAAGAGCAGGGCCGCTCTGGAACGGGCGAATCACATCGGGGCCCGCCGCAAGATTTTCATCGCCACCTGCCAACCCCTGGACGCGGAAATGCGTGCCCGGATTGAACGCCATCAGGAGGAGCGGGATGCCACCTGGGATACACTCGAGGAACCCGTTGGCATCGCAAACCTTATCCGACGCCACAGCGATCCGCAGACCGTGATTCTGGTGGATTGCCTGACTCTCTGGCTGACCAACCTGATCCTTCAGGATGCGGACGACGCGGCCCTTCAACAGCGGATCGCAACCCTCGCAGACAGCCTGTCCGAAGCCCGCGGATCGGTCTTGCTGGTGGCCAATGAGGTCGGCCTGGGCATCGTGCCGGAAAATGCCATGAGCCGTCGTTTTCGGGATTGGGCCGGGATCCTCAACCAGAAGATGGCCCAATGCGCCCAACGGGTGGTTTGGACCGTGGCCGGCATTCCGGTTCCCATCAAGTCCCCCTCATCCACAGGGCCTGCCTTAGCGCCATGAAATCATTTATCGCGGCCATCCAATTTTTGACCATCCTTCCGCTGGGTCCCAAGGGCACCTATGCACCGCGGGCCATGATTCCCTGGTTCCCTGTGGTGGGCCTCCTGTTAGGGGGCTTGCTGGCGCTTTTCGACATGCTGGTGTCCGGCTTGTGGACACCCCCGGCCGCGGCGGCTCTCGATGTGATTCTCATGATGGTCCTGACCGGCGCCCTTCACCTGGATGGACTGGGCGACACCGCCGACGGCCTCTACGGCCGCCGCCCGCAGGCCCGCGCCCTGGAAATCATGAAGGACAGCCGCATCGGCGCCATGGCCCTGGTGACCGTCGTGGCGGCCGTGATGTTGAAATGGAGCGGTCTGGCCGGGGTGGCGCAGCACCGCTTGCTCGTTCTGGTCCTGATACCGGCCTATTCCCGCGGCGCCATGCTCTTCGCCATTCGCGCGCTGCCCTACGGCCGCAGCAGTGAGGGCACAGGTTACGATCTTTTTGCAACGCCCCTGGGGGGGCGCGATTTCAGCGGCCTTATGGCGGTGGCCGCCCTCTCGCTGCTGCTCGGCTGGTCGGCCCTGATCCTCAACCTGGTCTATCTTTTGCTGGTCTGGGGAACTGTGATCTATTACCGCCGCAAAATCGGCTGCATCACCGGCGACATGCTCGGCGCCATGACGGAAGTGACGGAAAGTGCGCTCTTCTTCCTCATGGCCATGGAGATCTGGCGATGATCCGCGGTCACGGCGGCAACACCTATGATCTGGCCCGGACCCTGGGGTGCCCGCCGGAGGCCATCGTGGACATGAGCAGCAATGTCAATCCTTTCGGTCCACCGCCCGGCCTGATGGCCCACCTGAAAGAGCGGCTTTTGCGGATCGGTGCCTTGCCCGAAGTGGATGGCCGCTCGGCCGTGGAGCGGTTCGCCCGCCACAGGGGCCTTCCTATCGAAGAGGTGGCCATCGGGAGCGGCACCACCCAGTTGATCTATGATCTGCCCCGGGCGCTGGGGTCCCGGCGGGTTTTGATCGTCGGCCCGACCTATGCCGACTACCGTGATGGCTGCCTGCGCAACAGGGTCGATTGCGACTTCTGGCTGGCCCGGGAGGAAACCGGTCTTCAACCGGACACGACCGCTATCCAGGATGTCCTGCCACGTTTCGATACGGTCTATGTGTGCAATCCCAACAATCCTACCGGCGCCCTGGTGTCACGGAAGGCGCTCACAGCCCTCTGCCGGCAGTTCCCCGATAAACATTTTGTGGTGGATGAATCCTATCTGCCCTTCGTGGAAGCCCCCGAGCAGACATTCCTGCGGGCCGATCGGCCACCCAATGTGGTGGTGTTGCACTCCATGTCCAAAATTTTTCGCATTCCGGGGCTGCGGATCGGTTTTGCCGTCGGCCCGGCCGGGGTCATTGAACGCCTGCAGGACCGGGCCCTCCCCTGGAACGTCAACAGCCTGGCCTTGGAGGCGCTCCACTATTTGCTGGATGAGGGGGAGGCCGCGGCCATGGAGCGCTTTGTCAAGGAAACGCGCACCCGCTTGGCCGAGGAGCGGACCGCCATGATGGCGCGTTTGGCCGGCATCCAGGGGATCCGTTTGTTTGCGAGCACCACAGGCTTTTTTCTCATCCGGCTGCCGGCGGCCCACCGATCCGAAGCGGTTTGCCGGCAGTTGGCCGGGGAGAAGATCCTGGTGCGGGACTGCGCCAACTTCGAGGGATTGTCCGATCGTTTTATCCGGATCTCCCTGCAGGACAGCGCAACCAACCGGAAATGCGCCGCCATACTGGAGAGGATTTTGACCCGTTGACGCCGATCCCGTCATCCAATGACCACCGCTTACTTTCGAAATGACGGAACCCATGCTTGGTACCGCTTCAATGCTTTCGCCCCTGACCCTGCCGTTGGCCTTTGTACTGGACTTTTTCATAGGCGATCCCCCGGGGCTTCCCCATCCCATCCGCTGGATGGGGCTGGCCATCGAGCGGTGTGAACTGTTTTTCAGGAATCGCATTCATCGTCTCAAATGGAGCGGTCTCCTGTTCGCCGCAACCATGGTGGCGGCCACCTGGAGTCTGGCGCAGTGTCTTCTCTGGACGGCATGGGCCATCCATCCCTGGCTGGCCGGATTTCTGAACCTGCTGATGATCTACTATGCCCTGGCCACCCGCTCCCTGCAGGACGCCGCTATGAAGGTCGCCCGCGCCCTCGGGGAGAACGATCTCGCTTTGGCCCGCCGGCGGGTGTCCATGATCGTGGGACGTGAAACCGATCGCCTGGATCGGGAAGGCATCGCGCGTGCCGCTGTTGAAACCGTGGCCGAAAACCTGGTGGACGGCATCGTCGCCCCGCTTTGCTATGCCGCTTTAGGCGGCGGTCCCCTGGCCATGGCCTACAAGATGGTGAATACCCTGGATTCCATGGTGGGCTATAAAAACGAGCGCTACCGCGATTTCGGTTGGGCCGCGGCCCGCCTGGACGATGGCCTCAACTGGCTGCCGGCCCGCCTTACAGTGCCGCTCGTGGCCCTGGCGACGGGCTTGCTGAACGGACGCTGGCGGGAAGCGCTGGTCACAGCGCGGCGCGACGGGCGCAAACACACCAGCCCCAATGCCGGCCTGTCCGAAGCCGCTTTCGCCGGTGCGCTGGCGGTGCGTCTGGGCGGACCCAACCGCTACCATGGCGTGATGGTGGAAAAGCCCTGGATCGGAGAGGAATTCAAAGCGGTGGCCACGGCGGATATACGGCGGGCCTGCGATCTCATGCTGCTGACGGCGGTGTGGGCCCTGATCGTCCTGTGGGGTCTGGCCAGGGCGGCCGCGTTCTTATGAGGTAAGGCCTGATGTTCAGCGATTTGCCGACTCTGCCCCGATCCTGGAAGCACCGCTACCCTTTTCGGCTTGGCACCACCTCGTTCATCTACCCGGCGGGGTACCGGGAAAACGTGGCCCGTCTGGGGCCGCATCTCGATGAAATCGAACTCCTGATGTTCGAAAGCCAGCCCGCCAGCCGCCCCACCGATGAACAGGTGCACGACCTGCGGCAGCTGGGGGAGGCGCAAGCGGTCACCTACAATGTCCACCTGCCCACCGATCTCGCCCTGACCCATCCGGACGAACGCGTCCGCCGTCGGTCCTGCCGGATACTGAAGACCTTCGTGACGATGCTCACCCCGTTGACCCCCACGGTCCACGTTCTCCATCTCCCTCCGCCGGACAAGATTCAGTGCGGGGGGGATCTTCTGGCCTGGCAGCGCAGGGCCGGGAAATCCCTGGAGAACATTATGGAAAACAGCCTGCCGCCACGCCGGCTGGCGTTGGAGAATCTCTTTTTCCCCTTTGAATGGCTGACCCCCCTGGTGGAGGCGTTCGATCTCGGCGTTTGCCTCGATATCGGGCATTTGGCTCTCCAGGAGGCCGATCTGGAAGCATTTCTGAAAAATTACGGCCGCCGCATTGCCATTACCCATCTGCACGGCCTCTGGGAGGGGAAGGATCACGGTCCCTTGGGAGGATTGCCCCCGGTCTACCAGCGGTTGCTCGCCGACTGGCTCGGGGGCTTTAAAGGCACGGTGTCCCTGGAAGTTTTCGCGTACGAATCGCTGCTGGCATCTTTATCCTGTCTGGACGGCTGGATGTCGTCGGTGGATGGAACGGTTTGACCCGGGAAAAGGGCAGGGAAGGGCAGGGGTTAAACTCCTGAGGTAAGTCTCAGGGAACGTCAGCGACGCTTGGCGGCGGTTCCGCCGGCTGTGGCGCCGGCCGCCAGAAACCGGGCCGCTTTTTGCTCGGAAACCGTTTCCACCCCCAGCATGGTCTGAACATTGAGGCCATCGATGGTGGTGATGAGCATGTGGGCCAGGGTGTCGTGGTCCTCATGCGCGGGGAAAAGGCGGACCAGGGCTTCCAGGGCCCGGGCGTGCCAATAAGCATAGGTTTCCCGGTAGCGCTTCCTGAGATCCGCGTTGCCGTTCATGGCCTGGTAAACCAGATTGAGATGCAAGCGCATACGAACCTGGTTGCACTTGTGCTTGTGCAAAAGCCAGTAGATCAATTCTTCCGGTTGGGTTTCCCCGCTCCCGCTATCCATGAGGTCGAAGATGAAATCAGTGATGTCGCCCACGTGCTTTTTGGCGATGTCGAAAACAAGAGCCTCCTTGGAGGGGTAATAGTAGTACAAGGTGCCTTTGCTGATGCCGGCCACCCGGGCGATAGCGGCCAAACTGAGGTCTTCCAGCCCCTGTTCCACGAACAGGCGGCCGGCCGCTTCCACGATGCCGGCCTTGCGACGGGATTGGCGCTTTTCGCGTTTGCGGGTGTCCATAGCAAGTGGGTTTCCAAGGCTCCCCCGAAGGGGAAATCATGACGCAAAAAATAAATTTACAATAAATACAGGTATATAAATTCAGCCGATCGGCTGAAATTAATGTTGACATTATCCATTGCCTGTGTCAACAGAATATTAATCGTGTTCAGTACAGGGGCGGCAAGCCGCGAGGGATCCATCGGGTCGGGAGGCATTATGGGCAAGGGCTACACGGGCAAGATCCTCAAGGTCAATCTCAGCACCGGCGATATTCAGGAGGAGGAAATTCCGGCGTGGGTCTACGAACGTTTCCTGTCGGGCATGGGACTGGGCGCCTATATCCTCTACCGGGACATCCCGGCGGATGCCGATCCCCTGGGTCCGGATAACATCCTGGGATTTGTGACCGGTCTTCTAACGGGAACGGGCAGTCTGTTCACCGGGCGCTGGATGGTGGTGGGCAAATCCCCCCTGACCGGCGGCTGGGGAGACGCCAATTGCGGCGGCATGCTGGCCGCCGCCATCAAGCGCTGCGGTTATGACGGCATTTTCTTTTCGGGCTGCAGTGACCACCCGGTTTATCTCGAGGTCAAGAACGGCAGGGCGGCACTCCACGATGCCGGCGATCTGTGGGGGCGGGATGCCGTGGAAACCGAGGATCTTCTCACCCAACGTTGCCGCAAGAAGAAGCTGCCCCGGGTGGCCTGCATCGGACCGGCCGGCGAAAACCGCTCCCTGATTTCCGGCATCTGTACGGACAAGGGACGCATTGCGGCCCGCTCCGGACTGGGAGCGGTGATGGGCGCCAAAAAGCTCAAAGCCGTGGTGTTTTCGGGCACACGCGACATCAAACCCCACGACCGGGAGGCGATCCACCGTCTCAGCCGCAAGTGCAGCCGCTGGGCCACTTTCCAGATCCCGTTCCTTTCGGGTGGCATGATGGGTAAGCTGGGCGCCCTCATGCGCATGCTGCCCACCCAGATGGCCATGGACGGTCTGTTGTACAGGCTGATGCTCAGCAAATGGGGGACTTCCGCCATGAACCAGATGTCGGTGGAAATGGGAGACTCGCCCATCAAGAACTGGAAGGGCTCCAATCGGGATTTCGGCAACGCACGGTCTCAGACGGTCAATCCCGATCTTTTCCGCCAATGTGAAATCGTGAAGTACCACTGCTACTCCTGCCCGGTGGGGTGCGGCGGCATCTGCGCCACCGGCGGCCGTTTCAGCGAGACCCACAAACCGGAATACGAAACCGTTCTGGCCCTGGGAGGGCTGTGTCTCAACGAAGATGCCGACAGTATCTTTTATCTGAATGAACTGCTCAACCGGGCCGGCATGGATTCCATTTCGGCCGGGGGCACCGTGGCCTTTGCCATCGAGTGTTACGAGAAAGGGCTTATCACCCGGGACGATACAGAGGGTCTGGAACTGACCTGGGGCAACACGGAAGCCATCGTGGCCCTGATCGAGAAAATGATCCGCCGGGAAGGGATCGGCGATCTGCTGGCCGACGGCAGCAAGGCGGCCGCGGAAAAGATCGGCCGCGGCGCCCATCACTATGCCATCCAGGCCGGAGGACAGGAACTGCCCATGCACGACGGGCGCTGCGATCCCGGCTTCGCGGTTCACTACGCGGTGGAGCCCAGCCCGGGCAAACACACCGTGGGCGCCCAGATGTATTATGAAATGTACCGGTTGTGGAAAAGGGTCAAATCCCTCCCCAAACCGGACATGCTGTATTTCAAAGGCCGCAAATACAAGCCCGACGAGACCAAGGCGGTTTGCAGCGCCGCTTGCAGCAAGTACATGAACGTGTTGAACGGCACGGGCACCTGCCTCTTCGGCGCCTTCCTGGGGGCGGACCGGCTGCCCCTTTTCGAATGGCTCAACGCCGCCACGGGCTGGGATAAAACGCCGGAGGACTATCTGGCCATCGGCGAGACGGTGCAGACCCTGCGGCAGGCCTTCAATATCAAGCATGGGCGCGAGCCCCGCAGGAATATTCCCGGACCGCGCGCCACGGGGCAGCCGTCCCTGAGCGCCGGTGCCAACAAGGGACGCCGGGTGGATATCGAAACCATGATCCGAGACTACTGGCAGCAGTTCGGCTGGGATGCCGCCACCGGACATCCCCCGCCGGAAGCCATACCGTCGCTCGACGATAATCAGAACCGCATCGCCCAGGAATGAGGCGTTCGTCACGCTGCAAGAGGAGAGGTTGTCCATGGCATCCGCGAAGCACAGCACCCCGTCATTTTTACGAAAAAAATGCCTGGCCTGCAAAATCTGCGTAGACGACTGCCCGGTCAGTTGCATCGGTCTGGAAGAGCGCGGCACGCCTGAGGACCCCCACGGCTACCCCTTCCTGGAAGACGCGGCCCTGTGCACGCGCTGCGGACGTTGTGCCGAGAACTGTCCGGTGGACGCCATCGAAATGGTGGCTGCTTGAAAGCCATACGGGGACCAGCAGCAGGCTCGGGCCTTCGGATGCAACGAAGAGGGATCCCGTAAATCGTCAACAAAAGGATGATGGGCAGCGCTATGGAATTGCACTATCGCGAAGTGTCGACCGGCCGAAGCTTTTTCAAAAGAGCCTATTTGAGTGTCAACCTGTGGTTCATGGGACGTGCCATCCAGGCGGCTTCCCGCGTAGACGAGCGGGTCCGGCGCGAATTCCGTGAGTTGCCCGCGGATTTTACCTTCGCATTAGGCGTCCTACCGGAGGGGCCTTACATGGTCATTCGGAAGCGGGGCAAAGCCAGCGCCCGCTACATCGGCCGGAAGATGGACTCCCAGCCGGTGGGCCTGACCCTGGCCTTCAAGCATCTGGAAGCCGGCTTCCTGACGTTTACCTTTCGGGAGAACACGTCCGTGGCGACGGCCCGGGACCGACTGGTGGTGGACGGGGAGGTGGCTTATGCCTGTTCGGTGGTGCGAATTCTCGACATCGTGCAAATCCATCTGCTGCCGAAACCGATCGCCCGAATGGCCGTCAAGCGCTATCCCCGATGGCCCCTGGGCGGCAAGCTGATCAACCGGTCGCGCATCTACTGGCGGAGCCTCATCGGTTATTGACGTTGTCCCTGCTGGCGATTCCACCACGCAACCCTAATGATGATAGGAAGACATCATGCGCGTGCCCAACTCCATGGAATTCGAATGCCCGGTCAAAATCCATTGCGGTGACCGGGCCCTGAATCACATCCCTTTCGAACTGCGGGCCATAGGGGCGACCAAACCTCTGTTGATCGGCGATGAAGCGGCATCCAAGGACAACCGCCTGGCCGCTGTGCTGAACGGCTGCCGGGATGCGGCCATGACCCTGGGGGTTGTGGAAGAGGTGCCCCTGGCGGATATGCAGGATAGCGTGCATCAGTTGGCTGCCATCTATAGGGACAAGGATTGCGATGCCGTTGTCGCTGTGGGCCAGGAAACGTTCATCGACCTGGCCAAGGCCCTGAATTTGATCCTTTCCACCGGTGCCGACACCCTGGCGCCGTTTGTCGACGGGCAGGCGATCCCCCGGACACTCAACCCATTGGCGGTCATACCGTCGGCTTCAGCCGACGGGTTTGAGACGTCGGGCTACCTGCATTTTGAGGCGCATACGCTGCGATCGGTCCATCTGATGCCGCAACTGCTCTTTCTCGATCCCCGCACCACCGGTCGGCCCGAGGAAAGGACGATGGTGGAGACGGGGCTGAACGCGCTCGCAAATGGTGTGGAGGCCTACTTCGGTGTCGATACCAATCCCATGAAGGCCATTTACGCCCGCACCGCCACCATGCTCGCAACGGAGGCCCTCTGTAGCCTGGCGGGGCGCGGCACCGGCGCTGACGACCTCGCCATGACCGCCGCCCATGCCGCCGCCCTGGGAGGATGTGCCCTGGGAGGGGACTTGCTCTCGACAACCCATCGCCTGGCTCAGGCCATCGCTGACACCGGCAAGGCTTCCACGACGCAGGCCAAGGGCGTTCTCTTGTCTTACGTGCTGGAACAACGCGTCCTGGAAGGGGCGATGAATGTCGATGTGCTTTTGAGTCTGGCCGGCGGCAACGACCGTTTTGCCCGCACGCCCGAACACCAGCGCGGGCCGGCGGCAATTTATTTTCTGCGCAATCTGATCAACCAATTGTTTGAAACCACTGACGGAAAAATCGGGCGAACGCTGCAGGACTTCGGGCTGACGCGTTCCGAGCTTTCCGCGATCGCCAGAAGCGCCTGCGCAACAGACACGCCCGGCAATCCGGAGGTCTTTGAAACCATTCTCGCCCATGCGTGGGAAGGGCGGCCCTGTAGCGCATGACCTGATCCCCTCAAGAAGGAGTGCATTCCATCATGCTGCATATCCCCGGATATTATGAATACTGCTGCCGCGTCAATGTCGTGGCCGGACACGACGCGCTGGAAAGAATTCCTGGAATTCTCGCAGAGGTCAAGGCTTCCCGCCCCATGATCGTCACGGACCGCGGCGTTGCCGGGGCCGGCCTGATCGATCTGGTGACCCGTGCCTTGGGCGACCACGTACAGATCGGCGGCGTAGATGACGAGGTGCCTCCGGATTCCTCCCTCGAGGCTGTGCGGCGGATCGCTGCGGCGTATCGCCAAAATGACTGCGATGCCCTGATAGCCGTGGGGGGCGGCTCGGTTCTGGACACCGCCAAGGGGGCCAACATCATGGTCTCGGAGGAGACCGGCGACCTGATGGCCTTCAGCGGCGCCGGCACTCTGAAGCACCGCCTCAAACCGCTCATCGCTATTCCCACCACGGCCGGCACCGGTTCGGAAACCACCCTGGTGGCGGTCATCAAAGACCACGAACGGCACCAAAAAATGATTTTTGCCAGCTATTTTCTCCTGCCGGATGCCGCCATTCTCGATTCCCGCATGACCCTCACCCTGCCGCCGGCCATCACCGCCGCCACTGCCATGGATGCGCTCACCCATTCCATTGAAGCCTACACCTGCCTGGCGAAAAATCCGTTGAGCGACGCCAGCGCGTTATCCGCCATCGAGCTGATCGCACGGCATCTCATGCCGGTCATGAAACGGCCCGACGACCGGGACGGCCGTCTGGCCCTGGCTCTGGCCGCCACCCTGGCCGGCATGGCCTTTTCCAACGCCATGGTGGGAATGGTGCACAACATCGGACATGCCATTGGAGCGGTATGCGGCGTGCCTCACGGAACCTGCATGGCGATCCTCCTGCCCTATGGTCTGGAGTACAATCTGCACCGCAACGGTCATTTGACGGCCGAGCTGCTCCTTCCGCTCGAAGGGGCCGATGTCTATGCCCGCACACCGCCGGCGAAGCGCGCCCTGCGGGTGATCGCCCGGGTCAGGGAGTTGAACCAATCCCTCTATGACATCACCCAGGGACGACATTCCCGCTATCTTGGCGAAATCACCGATGGCGACGGAAACCCCGCCGTGCCCAAGGATCGGTTGCCGGACATCGTCGCGGCCGCCAAACACGATGCGGCCCTGTTACTCAATCCCGAAGACCTTGATGAAGAGGACTATCGGATGGTTTTGGGACACGCCTGGAACGGCACCCCTCTGGACCGCAGCCGGATTAAAGCCGGATAGCGCACGACCGCTTGACCCTTTGGGGCAAACCCGTTATTTTCCGTCATCGGCGTCCGGTTCCCTTCGTCGGTTTGCGGATCGGGCACCTTGACATGTAAGTGTGCTCTCCGGTTCGCGACGCGTCATGGCCGACTCCCGCAACCGCATCGTGACCCCCTGACTCCGACCGGGAGAAGACATGCACGGGTTTGCCATGATCAGCGGCAATCGCCTGGAGCGTTTGGCCCGCACCCTCGCTCAAAGGACCCAAGAGCGTTCAGGGGATCCGTTCACCCCGGAGACGATCGTGATCCAAAGCCGGGGCATGGAGCGCTGGCTGGCCTTGGCGATCGCCAGTCAGCTGGGCGTTGCCGCCAACCTGCACTTTCCCTTTCCGGAGGCCTTCATCCGATCGGTGATCAAGGCGGTGCTGCCCGGAGTGCCGGAAGCGGAGCCTTTCCAGCGCGATGTCATGCTTTTCGCCATTTTTGCACTGCTCCCCCGCTGTATGGAAAAAAATTCCGCCTTTGATCCCCTTCGGGGTTATCTCCATCAGGACGAGCGCGGTGCCAAGCGATTGCAACTGGCCCAGCGGATCGCCTATCTCTTCGACCAGTACCAGATTTTCAGACCCGATATGATTTTTGCCTGGGATGAGGGCCGATCCACCGGCGACGGTCATCATCGCTGGCAGGCCAAGTTGTGGCGGGAGCTTACCCGGCGCCTGCCGGGCCTTCACAGGGCACGTCTATGGCAACGAGACGATCGACGTGCTGCGGCAGGGAAGACTGCCGGAGGGCGTCCTGCCGCGTCGTATATCCGTTTTCGGCATTTCTTATCTGCCGCCCTTTCATATGCAGGTGTTTCTCGCCCTGTCCGCCGTCATGGAGGTGGCCTTCTATCAGCTCAATCCCTGCCGCGAATACTGGGCCGATATCGTCAGCCGGGGCGAGGAAACGCGTTTGCAGCGGCCCTGGCGGGAATCCGCCCGCCCGATACCGACAGATGATTTCCACATGGAAGAGGGCAACCGGCTGCTGGCCTCCATGGGCCGTCAAGGCCGGGCCTTCCATCGTTTGATCGGCGATTTCGATTGCCAGGTGCAAGAGGATTTTCCTGACGATCGGGGGGATTCCCTCCTGACGCATATTCAAGCCGATATCCTGAATCTGCGGACCGGCCCGAACGGGAAAAATGCGGCAGCACTCCCCGCCAAGGATCGTTCTATCCAAATCCATGCCTGCCACAGTCCCATGCGCGAGGTCGAGGTGCTCCACGATCACGTGCTGGATTTTTTGAACCACGATCCCGACCTGCAGCCCCGGGACATCCTGGTACTGACCCCGGACATCGACACCTATGCCCCGTACATTCAAGCCATTTTCGGGGCTCCCGAAGACGAGACCCACCGCCTGGCCTTCAGCATTGCCGACCGAAGAGCCGGTTCAGGGCCACCCGGTGGTGGAAGCCTTCACCTATCTGCTGGGCATCAACCAGTCCCGTTTCCCGGCCAGCGAACTGACTACACTGCTCGAAGTCCCCGCGGTGCGCCGGGCATTCGACCTGGCGGAGGATGACCTGCCGCTCATCGGCCAATGGATTGCCGCAACGCGCATCCGCTGGGGATTGGATGCCCGGTCCAAATCCCACTGGGGATTGCCGGATAGAGAAGAAAACACCTGGCGGGCGGGCCTGGACCGGTTGGTCCTGGGCTATGCCTTCGCCCCTGAGAAATCCGCATTTGTTCAAAGGCATTCTGCCGGCTCCCGAGGCGGAAGCTTCGGATGCGGAAACCATCGGCCGTCTGGTGCGCTTTGTGGATGCCCTGGGGGCATGGCAGATACAAGCCGGCCGGCCGATGCCCTTGGGGGACTGGCCCGCCCGGCTTCGCCAGCTCTTGGACACGTTTTTCAGCCTTGGTCCGGAAAATCCGGAGGATGAAAACGACCTCCAACTGCTCAGGCGACTGATTGCCGGGATGCAGCAGCAGGCCGCGGCGGCCCAGGCGGAGGAGGCCGTCGACGTCGAGGTGGTCCGCACCTATCTTAAACAGCGCCTGGAAGAGGAACGATCCGGAGGCGGGTTCATCTCCGGCGGAATTACCTTCGCCGCTCTGCTGCCCATGCGCAGCATTCCCGCTAAAGTGATTTGCCTGCTGGGAATGAATCAGGAGCTGTTTCCCCGCGAGGACCGTCCGCTGGGTTTCGACCTCATGGCGGCGCATCCCCGTATGGGCGACCGGTCCCGCCGCGACGACGACAAATACCTGTTTTTGGAAGCTTTGATTTCAGCCCGACAAATTTTCTATTTGAGTTATATCGGCTATGACATTCAAGACAACGCCGGTCGGCCGCCCTCTGTTCTGATCAGCGAACTGATCGATTACATCGCTGAAGCGTATCGCCTTTCCGATTCGGATCTGATGACCTCCCATCGCTTGCAGGGGTTTTCCGAAGCCTATTTCAGCGTTGCGCGTGAAGGCCTTTTCACTTACAGCCGCCAGGCCCGCGATGCGGCCCGCAGCCTTGCCCGCGCGCGCCGGACAGCCCCGGTGGCGGAAAGATTCGTCAACGGGCCGCTGCCGGATTGGGATGCCCGTTTCCAAACCGTGGACATCGAGGCACTTGGGCGGGCCCTTAGCCATCCCAGCCGTTTTCTGCTGGAAAAGCGGATGGGGGTAAAACTCTACGACGATCTGGGGCGGGAAAACGACCGGGAAAGTTTTGTCCTGGATCCCTTGGAGCGCTTCAGCCTCGGGCAGGACCTAACCCGGCAGCTGATAACCCCGTCATACCCATCGAATCCACTGGATATCGCCCGCGCCGAGGGGCGCCTCCCCCACGGCGCGCCCGGTCACATCAGCTTTGATGACATATACAGGGAGGCCGAGGACATTGCCGCCGCCGTGCGGGACCTCCAGAGCGATAGCCTCCCCGTCACCCTCCCGGTGCAGGCGCAAATCGATTCTTTTACCATTACCGGTGTTTTGAATACGATTTTTCCAGCCGGCCAAATAAGCTATCGCTACGGCCATACGCGCGGCGTCGATCTGATTGACGCCTGGCTGCGTCATCTGCTCTGGTGCCGGGCATCGGATCGACCGCTGCAATGCGTAACCCTGGTCATCAACCGGGATGGACGCCGGCGCTTTGGACCCGTCGATAGGGTCGAGGACCGTCTTAAAGCAATGCTGTCCCTTTACCACCGGGCCGGGCACGAGCCCGTGCCGCTTTTCCCGAGGGCTTCCTGGCAGTATGCCACCCTGCGGTTTGAAAACGAACTTCCCGAGGAAACCGCCCTTGAGCGTGTCCGATCCCATTGGCAGCAATCCTATGCCCTGCCCGGCGACGCGGACGATCCCTATATTCAGCATTGCTTTGGTGATCTCGACCCGCTCGACGAAACCTTTGTCAGGACGACGGAAGCCTTGTATGGTCCCATCCTGAGCAACAGTGAACCCTTTTGATGTTTGTCGGAAAGGTATTGCCACCAGGCCGCCATGGAAGACGGTAAGGACCGTGTTTTCCCCCGGGACGGAACAGAGCGGATCAGCGCCATTCGATTGGAGACATCCGGCAGCGTGAAACGCGCGGCGGTCTATGTGGACGATTGCCTGGCGACCTATGCCCTGCCCGGCGATGTAAAAGGTCTTGAGACCGGTGAACCGCTTCAGCGGGAACAATTGCGTCAGCTGCGGGAGCGCTATCAAAGGGGGGCCTATCTTCAGGCCATTCGGTTTTTAGCAAGGCGGGATCGGAGCGTCTGGGAAGTGCAGCAGCATCTCCAGGCCAAGGGCTGGGATGAAGCGGCCTGTGAGCGGGCGGTGAGCCGGCTGCGACAGGAGGGATTCCTCGCGGACCAGGCGTTGGCCCGGAAATGGGTTGATTACCGTGCCCGCACCGCCCCGCGCAGCCGCAGGGTAATGATTCGGGAACTGGAGCAAAAAGGCATCGATCGCCAAATCATCAACGAAGCGGTGGCGGCCATGGACGAAGGTGCCCTGGCGCGGGCCTGTGCCCAAAAGAAGATTCGGCAGTGGCAACGGTATGCCGGGGAGGAACGCCGGCAGCGGATCATGGTGTTTTTGCAGCGCAAGGGCTTTCCATACGCGATCTGCCGGGAAACGGCACGAACAATGAGTGAAGACGGGCAGGATGATTGACTTTTGGCGAACATGCCATTATTAGACCTCCACACGGCCTTGAGCGGTTGCCGGGGGTGCCCGGCCAAGCGAGGGCCGGCCGGAAGGGCGGCCGCCGACCGCCGGCAAGGAGACAACGCATTCTATGGTTCCATCGATGCTTTTATACATTGCAGCGGTGCTGGCCGCCAACTATACGGCCACCTGGTTCATGCCGTTGCCGCTTTTCGGACTGGTGTCCGTCGGCACCTTGATTTTCGGGGTGACCTTTACCCAGCGCGACCGGGTGCACCGTTTCGGTCGCAGGGCGGTCTATGCCATGATTTTCGTGGCGGCGGTGGGGATGGTGCTGGAATCCCTTCTTCTCGGCGTCGAGTGGCGCATTATCCTGGCCTCGTTTCTGGCCATCGTGCTCAGCGAGGCCGCCGATACCGAAATCTATCAGCGACTGCTCCATCGCAGCTGGTTGCAGCGGGTGGCCGGATCCAACCTGGTGAGCATCCCGCTGGACAGCCTGCTTTTCAACCTGATTGCCTTTTGGGGTGTTTTCGAACCGGCCATGTTGACGGCCATCATTTTTGGAGAAATCGTGACCAAATTCTCAACCGGTGCACTGGCCGCCCTCTGGCGGGCGCCGCACAAGATCGAAAACGCACCGGCCTGACCAGCGGGAGCATGCCATGGGCCAAGCCGACCGAAAGCTTGAAAGACGAGCCGCCCCCCGTTTCGGGGTTGAATGCTGGGCGGAAGAATGTTTCGATGCCGGAGTATACTTCCACCGCGTGACAAATCTCAGCCGGAGTGGTTTTTTTGTTGCGAAAAAGCTGCCCTTCCGGGTCGGTCAAACCATCCGCGTGCGGCTCGATCTGCCGGGTTTCGCCGACAAACCGGAAACCCGGTCCCGGGTGATCAACAACTACCGCGACCCGCAAGACCATTTGCGCGGTGCCGGTTTTCAGTTTCTGGACCTGGATGCGCAATCCCGGAAGATTATCGAAGCCTTCATCCAGAAGGTGACGTTGCAGGAAAAATAAGGCGGATCACAAGCGCCCCGCCCTCCGCAACGCGATCCATCGGGATCGTCATAAGGAGCGGTTATGCCACTGACCCAATACCTTCAAAAAGCAGGCAAGTTCGAAATTCAGGCCTATCGCCGGAAAGCGGATCCGCGCCGGCTGGCCGAAACCCACATTGGCTACTCCGGATCGCCTTTCCAACACCCCGACAACCCGGACAAGGTGATCCTGATCGCCGACCCCTTAAGCCGGAATACCTTTTACTACGAGTTCAACAAAGAGGATATCACCCTCGCCGAAGACCTGCCCAGCATTGTCAACCTGGATGATGAAACTGTGACAATGGTCCGCCTGTGGGTGAAGAGGGGAACCCTGGCGGTGCGTTGCACGCCCTTTCGTGTCGCCAATACCCTGGGCTGAATCATTCCCCTTTGGGTGCGGGAATCAAAATGCTCCCAGCTGACAGGGGCGCACCTTGATTGCCAGGGCTTCACACACATTGGCCACCGTCAAGCGGGAAACCTGCCGGCGACTGGCGATGGCCCAGGCGTCGATGCAGGGCAGGCGGCCGTCCCTGAGGGCGGCGCGAATCTCCTTTTCCAGCCCGGCATCCCACTGATCGGCCTTCTTGACGATCCGATTTTCCGGCTGATAGCCGAACAGCCCCAACTGACAGCGCGACAGGCGCACCTCCATCAAATCCAGCGCCCGGCCGATGTCGGCCGGAGAGCATGCCAGCCGTTCGGCAACGCCATGGGCGGCGGCACAGCTGATACGTCCCGCCTTGATTTTCTCCTTTAATGCCGCGGCCAGGCGTTCTTCCAAAACCGCTGACGGGGGGTGTTTACGCGCATAGCCTTCACGATGGGATTCTGACATTCGATCCTCCTTTGTCCTGCGGGGTGACAGCCTCCAGAATGTTTCTCTATTTTCGATCAATCGCCGGCTCACGCCGGTTGCGCCAGGCCGGAGCGCACCCGGCCACCTAAAGAACCGGGTCGGTACCTTATGTCAAAAAGGGCGATGCGATCAAGCCTTGATCCACAGCATCCCCGCATCGCGGAAAACCTGCTCGCAGGTTTCCGCGGAAATTGACACCACCGGGCAGGATTGATAGGGTAGCCGGACACTTCAGGCACCTGCCGGGATAGCGCTCCGGCCGCCCGCAGCCCTTTCCGTCGAACACGCCAGAGGAGAATTCGGATGACAACCGATGCGCGCATTATGCCGGCCTTCACCAGCCCGGAGGAGCTCCGCGAGCACCAGCTCAAGGGACTGAAATGGACCGTGGCTCACGCTTACAACGGATCCCCGGAATACCGCCAAAAATTCGATGCCGCCGGTGTGGCGCCGACGGACATTCAGCAGTTGGATGACCTGCGGCGTCTGCCCTTTACCACGGCCGAAGACTTGCGCAAAGGCTATCCTTTTCCGTTGCGCTGCGTACCCTTCGAGAAAATCATCCGAATTCATTCCAGCAGCGGGACAACGGGCAAACGCAAGAACCTGTGTTATACCCGCAAAGATGTCGATGATTGGGCTCATTTCTTTGCCCGTTGCTTTCAAATGGCCGGCGTGACCGCCCATGATCGGGTTCAAATTGCGGTGGGCTACGGGGTCTGGACGGCGGGTGTGGGATTCCAGGCGGCCTGTGAAAAGATGGGCGCCATGGCCTTGCCGGCCGGACCGGGCAATGTGGACCTGCAATGTCAATTCATGCTGGATCTGCAGTCCACCGTGTTGTGCTGCACCGCCTCCATGGGGCTTTTGTTGGCCGAAGAAATCAAACGGCGCGGACTGAGCGATCTCATCAACATCCGCAAGGTCATTTATGGATCCGAGCGTTCTTCCCGGTCCATGCGGGAGAAGATCAGCAGCCTGCTGGGGGGGGCTGAACTGTTCGATATTACCGGCCTGACGGAATTATACGGGCCGGGAACCGGCATCGAGTGTCCCCACCACGATTGCATCCACTACTGGGCCGACTACTTCCTGCTTGAAATCATCGATCCGGAAACCCTCCAGCCCGTCGAAGAAGGGGAGTGGGGGGAGATGGTGGTCACCACGCTGACCAAGGAGGCCGTGCCCCTGATCCGCTACCGGACCCGTGACATTACCCGCATCCTACCGGGGCCCTGCAGCTGCGGCAGCATCATGCCCCGACATTCGCGCATCATGGGGCGCACCGACGATATGTTCAAGTTCAGGGCGGTGAATATCTATCCCTCGCATATCGACAAGATTATCTCGAGCGTTTCCGGATTGGGGTCGGAATATCAGATCCACCTTATCCGCGACGCCTCCGAACGCGGGGTCATGCGCATCGTCTGCGAGATCGGCGAAGAGGCCCGAATGGATGAAGCGCAGCCCTTGGCGGCAATTCTGGTGAAAAAAATCAAGCGCGAGCTGATGGTCACCCCCGAGGTGGAACTCGTCGCCTATGGGACCCTGCCGCGATCGGAAAGAAAAAGCCAACGTGTTTTTGACGGACGCATCCAGGATTCGATTATCTAAGACGGCCGACTAGAACCGGTGCTGGGGGGAAGAGACGTCCCTTAGCGCCCTGCGGCAGCATGATTCATGGCAAATGAAGCCCCTTTTGTGGTTATCCCCTTCAAGCGTCTAAGTGCGGAAGCACTGACCGGGCTGATTGAGGCCTATGTCGGCCGGGAGGGCACGGATTACGGACATGGGGCGGCGCCCACGCTTTCCCGGAAGGTCGCCCAGGTGCGTCGACAGCTGGAGGAGGGGACGGCGGTGATCGTATTTGATCCTGCGCTCCAGAACTGCAATATCATCCCCAAACACAAGCTGCCCAAGGCATCCAGATCCTAACATTCAATTAGGCGTGAACTTCCCCTTCTGCCATGCAAGCATTCGATCCCATCCAGAGTCCTCTGAACGGCAAATGCCTGATCGAAGCCGGTGCGGGGACCGGCAAAACCTACGCCATCACCACCCTGGTGCTGCGCCTGATCCTTGAAAAAGCCCTGCCGATCGAAACGATTCTCGTCGTGACCTTTACCACCGCGGCCACGGCCGAATTAAGGGATCGCTTGCGCAGGCGATTGAAGACGGCTCAAAGAATACTGCGGGGGAAAGCGTGCGAGGATCCCCAATTGAATCGCCTGCTTGACAGCGGCACGCCTCGGGAAATGGCCATAGAGCGCCTGGAAGACGCCCTGGCGAATTATGATCGCATGCCGGTCTTCACCATTCATGGGTTCTGCCAGCGGATTCTCAGCGAAATGGCCTTTGAAACCGGCAGCGCCTTCGATGCCGAACTGGTGACGGACACCGCCCCGATGGTTCAGTGTCTGGCCGATGATTTCTGGCGTAAAACCTGGACCACAGCCTCCCCGGAACTCATGCGGTTTGCCCTGCCCCGGATGAAAAGCCCCGACCATCTGGCGATGTTGTATCGTCGCTATGCGGTTCCCCTGATGGACATCCAACCAGAGGCGAATCCGGCGCCGCCCTCCATGGAGGCTTTTCGAACCCAATGGTCCCGGATACAAGTGCAATGGCTTTCCTGTCGTGACGAGGTCTTGGCGCTGCTGGCATCACCCGACCTCAAGGCCAATATTTACGGTCGTCTGACCCCCTCCGGCCGCCACGGGACAGGCCGCACCCAGCGGGAAGAGAAGCTTCACGCCTGGGCCTGCGCACTGGACCAGTGGACACGGTCGCCCACAAGCGCCTTCCCGCCGCCGGAAATCCTGGTTTATTTCACCCCTGGCAAACTCGCCCAGTCGGTCAAAAAGGGGACTCCAGTCCCCCGGCATTCCTTTTTCAAACAGTGCGAACGCATCGGGGAGGAAGCCCGGCATTTGGATGAGCGCCTGCAGGCCTGGCTCGTCGGAACCTTTGTCCGGTTTTTCCACGCGATGGCGGAAGGGCTGCGCCAGACCAAACAGGAGCAGCAGGTCCTATTTTTCGATGATCTCCTCCTGAAGGTCCACGGAGCTTTGCAGGAGAAGGGCGACAGTGCCCTGAAGCGCATGCTGCGGAAGCGCTATCGTGCGGTCCTGATCGATGAGTTCCAGGATACGGACGCCATTCAATACGCGATTTTCAACACCCTCTTCGGGGGGGGCGAACACCTGATGGCCATGATCGGGGATCCGAAACAGGCCATTTACAGTTTTCGGGGGGCCGACATCTTCACCTATCTCCATGCCGCCCAAGATGCCGCCCAGCGCTACACGCTGACACGGAATTGGCGTTCCACCCCGGGTATGGTCCAAGCCCTGAACACCCTTTTCGGCCATCGTGCGCGCCCCTTCCTGTGGCCAGAAATCGCCTACCACCGAGCCGTCGCCGCGGCGGAAGAAGCGTCCGTCGGACCCGGACAGGACCGGTTTCCGGCATTGACGATGTGGTATCTCGACAATCCCCCCGTGGCCGCACGGCGTCGGGCCTTCAATAAACAGACGGCCGGTGAACGCATTCTGGCATCCCTGGCCAGTGAAATACACCGCCTGGCCGCGGCCTCGCCGCCCGCGGAAGGCAGCGCTGCCTTCCAGGACATGGCGGTTCTGGTGCGGACCAACCGGCAGGCCCAGGACGTGAAACGCCGGCTGGCCGAGGCGGGCGTTCCTGCCGTGATCTACAATGCGGGGAGTGTGTTCCACCAGCCGGAAGCCCTCGACCTGCGGCGCCTGCTGCGTGCCGTCGCGGATCCGAGCGGGGAAGACCGACTCCGTACGGTCCTCGCGACACCTTTGTTCGGGCGTCGTGGGCGCGAGCTGGTGTTCGAGGACGAGGTGCCGGATTGGTGGTCCGACCTGGTGGATCGCTTTTTTGAGTATCGCGACCTATGGCACCGGGATGGGTTCATCCGCATGTTTCGGCAGCTGGCCGCACGGGAACAAATTGCCCCACGGCTGCTGGCCGGCCCCGGGGGAGAACGGTATCTCACCAACGTGTTGCATCTGACGGAATTGCTGCACCGGGCCTCACTTGAGCGGGGGCTGGGCAGTGGTGAACTCATCCAATGGCTGGATGCCCGACGCATGCAGACCAACGACACCGCCGATGCTCACCAGATGCGCTTGGAAAGCGACGATCAGGCCGTCACCATCATGACGGTTCACAAAAGCAAGGGGCTTGAATTTTCCATCGTTTTTTGCCCCTTCGCCTGGGAGGGTCCGACACCCCCGCGTCCCCCGTCTCTTTGCCATCAGGACGACCACTGGGGACATCGCCTGCTGGACTGGGGATCCGATAAACTGGAGAACAACCTGGCCAAGATGGCGGAGGAACAGCTGGCCGAGGAAATTCGCCTGTTGTATGTTGCCGTCACCCGTGCCAAGGAATCCTGCTATCTCGTTTGGGGGCCGCTGCCCTCGAGCGAACATTCCGCCTTGGCCTATCTGCTCTACGGTGGAGGCCATACGGATTCAGGGGGGGATTGGCAGGGGATTCGGCAGGGAATAGCGGCCGCTTTCCGGGGGGCGGACGACAGTGCCTACCGAGCACCCATCGAAGCTCTGGTCCGGAAGTCCGAAGGCACGCTGGCGGTGGTCGATCTGCCGGTACCGCCCCCCGGCCTGTGTCCGGACTGGTCTAGGCGCGAATCACCCCAGGAACCCCAGGCCCGTCGGTATGAGCGGGGTCCGATGCCGAACTGGAAGGTTGCCAGTTTTTCCTCTTTCATCAGCAAACGCCGTGATGATGGTGAAATCCAGGAGGACGGATTGGAGAAGGAGGATCCCTACGGCGAAGGCCTCCACCCTGAGATGCGCCGGGATCCGTCCCATGACATCGGCGACATTGCCCGCTTCGAAGCCGGCCCACGGGCGGGAATCTTTCTGCATGAGATTCTGGAAAACATCGATTTTACGGAAACCGCGCCCCATGTCTGGCGGGAAGTCATCGAAGAAAGCATGGAGACCCATGGCTTTGACGGCTGTTGGCAGAACGCCATTTATGGCATGCTGGAGCGCGTGGTGCGCACCCCTCTCGAGGAGGGAACCGGCAAGCCGTTTGCCCTGGGACAGATTGCAAACGAAAACCGCTTGAATGAATTGGAATTTCACCTGCCCCTGCACGCCGTCAATGCCGCTGCGCTGGAGCGGGCCTTTTCCGTCGGTCGGTTAACGCCTTTCGAGGGCAAGCTCGACGGCCTCTTGGAGCAACTGGCTTTTTCCCTGTCCGGCGGGTACCTGAAAGGGTTCATCGACCTGGTCTTTCGTCATGACGGCCGCTATTTCATTGTGGACTGGAAATCCAATCTTTTGGGGGACTCCTTTGAGGCCTATCATCCCGACCGCTTGGCGGACGTTATGGTAACGGATTATTATTTCCTGCAGTATCACATCTATGTCCTGGCCCTGGACCGCTATCTGCGCGCCTCTTGCCGGGACTATTCCTACCCCAAGCATTTTGGCGGCGTTTTTTATCTTTTTATCCGCGGCATGGGAGCGTCCGACCGGACCATCGGCAGGGGTTTTCTACGACTGCCCGGCCCGCGCGCTCGTGCAAAACCTGGAACGGACATTGTTATTGTAGCAATATCCATATGATACGCCACTATATATAAACGGAATGATAAAGCTTTCAGACATACCAAATGTTGCTGCAAGGCGACCTTTTCAGAGATATCGACATGGCTTTCGCGCAGTTGCTCCATCGCGTTGCGCCGGAGGAGCCCCCTGAAGTTTTAATGGCCGCCCTTCTGACCAGCCGCGCCACAGGCGAGGGCCATGTTTGCATCGACCTGCATCAGTGGGGAGAACAGGCCATCCGGCTGCCCCAGGAAGACGGCGGCTCCGTGCCGTGTCCGGGGGCCGAAGAGTGGATCGTGCGGTTGCGCGCATCCGAACTGGTCGGCAATGGCGACGGGGACAGCCCCCTCGTGCTGGACGATAAGGGCCGGGTCTATCTGCAGCGTTTGTACCGGGATGAGCGGCACCTGGCCGAAGCGCTCCGCAACAGGGCCCTGGCGGAACGTCCGCCCATTTCGATCACGCGGCCGGATGAGGTGGGGCCTCTTCTGGAGCGGTATTTTAAAGGGTCCGACCCTGATGGCGGACCCGATTGGCAAAAAGTGGCGGCCGTGGTGACGATCCTCAAAAGGCTTTGCATCATCAGTGGCGCTCCGGGAACCGGCAAAACCACCACGGTGGCCAAAATGCTCGGTGTTCTGCTGGAAATGGCGCTCCCCCATCCGCTGCGCATCCATCTCTGCACGCCCACTGGCAAGGCCGCCGCCCGCCTGGGGGAGGCCTTGGCCGAAGCCAGCCGCCAACTGGACTGCCCTGCCGCTGTCGCCGCAACCCTTGCGGATTTGGTGCCCTGCACCATCCACCGCCTCCTGGGAGTCCAACGGGGCGGCGGGGGAAAGGGGTTCCGCTATCACGAGGGCAACCGACTGCCCACCGATCTGGTCGTCGTTGACGAAGCCTCCATGGTGGATCTTGTCTTGATGAGCCGGTTGGTCCGTGCGGTTCCCGAGGAGGCACGTCTCGTCATATTGGGGGACAAGGACCAGTTGGCTTCGGTGGAGGCCGGCGCCGTGTTCGGTGATCTCTGTCGCCAAGCGCTTAAGACCTCCTACTCGGAAACGATGCGACACGCCATTGTGGAAACGGCCGGTGTCAACCTGGATCCCCACGTGTCAGGGGACCTCCCGCGTTCGGTGCTGAGAGATTGTCTGGTGGTCTTGCGAACCAATTATCGATTCGCCCCGGAAGAGGGAATCGGCGCTGTCGCGCGCGCCGTGAACACCGGCCATAGCGAAGAATTGCTGGATACCCTGAAGGCAAGCCAAACGCGGGGCGTCCGCTGGATGCCATGGCGCACGCGCCGGGACTACGATAAAGTCCTTGCAGCGCAAGCGCTCAGAGGCTATGAAACGTATCTTGCCAGCCGAGGACCGGAAGAAGCCCTGGCCCGTTTCAGCCGCTTCATGATCTTGAGCGTTTTAAAATCGGGCCCGTTCGGCGTGGAGGGCTTGAACGCCCTGGTCATGGCGATGTTGCAGCAAAAACGGCTGATTGGTCGGAGCCGTCCCTGGTTTATGGGACGGCCCATCATGATCACCCGCAATCATTATCCCCTCAGGCTTTACAACGGGGACACCGGGTTGACGTGGCCGGATGCGGACGGTCGCTTGAAAGTCTGGTTCGAAGGGGAGGAGGGTGGCTTGCGGGCCATCAGCCCCCGGCAGCTGCCCCGGCACCAGACCGTGTTTGCCATGACCGTCCATAAAAGCCAGGGGTCGGAATTCGACCATGCCCTTCTGGTCCTGCCGGACCAGGACACGCCGGTCTTGACACGCGAACTGGTCTATACGGGATGTACCCGGGCGCGGCGTCACTTGACCCTGATGGCACAGGAGGAGATGATCGCCCTGGCCCTGTCGCGCACCGTGCAAAGGACGTCGGGACTGGTCGATGCCTTGCAGCAATGAATTCAGCTGCGCCGGGGGATGAAAAACAGGATCGCCCAACACCCAAGTCAGCAAAAGGGCCCTTTTCACAATCTTCAAACCCCAAGCAGGAGTTTTGCCATGCAAACGAAAGCCGTCATCAAAGGGACCGGACGCTATGTGCCGCCCCGCGTTGTCACCAACGACGATATGACCCAGTGGATGGAAACTTCGGATGAATGGATTCGGCAACGCACCGGTATTGAAAAGCGGCACTGGATCGATGAGAAAGCCCCGGTCGGCGCCAGCGATCTTGGTCTCGAGGCCAGCCGGATTGCCCTCGATAGGGCCGGCTGGACCGCCGCGGATATCGATCTGATCATATTCGCCACCCTCAGCCCGGATCTTTTTTTCCCGGGGTCGGGGTGCCTTTTACAGCATAAACTGGGACTGCAGGACACACCGTCGCTGGATATTCGCCAGCAGTGCACAGGATTCATTTATGGTCTGGCCACGGCGGATGCGTATATCCGCAGCGGCATGGCCCGCAAAATTCTTCTGGTGGGGGCCGAGGTGCACAGCACCGGTTTGGATATATCGACCGAGGGACGCGATGTGAGTGTAATCTTCGGCGACGGTGCGGCGGCGGTCTGCATCGAAGCGGTGGAGACCGAAGCGAAGGTGGGTGTCCTGGCTTCCGTCCTGCACGCCAAAGGATCCATGGCGGAAAGCCTCATGACCGAGGCGCCGACTTCGCGGCAGTGGCCGCGCCTGACAACCAAAATGATGGAAGAGCGCCGGCATTTTCCGCATATGGACGGCAAAGGGATCTTCAAGGAAGCCCTGCGGCGCCTTCCGGAGGTCACCAACGAAGCCTTGAAGCAGGCCGGGCTCGCAAAGGAAGACATCGATCTCTATATTCCCCACCAGGCCAACATGCGCATCAACCAGTTCTACCAGCAGATGATGAAACTGCCCGAAGAAAAAGTCTTTCACAATATCCAGCGCTATGGCAACACCACGGCGGCGACCATCCCCCTGGCGCTGGATGAGGCGCTTGAAATGGGGCTGGTGGGCAAAGGCAGTACGGTCTTGTTTTTAGGGTTGGGATCCGGTGTTACCTGGGGCGCGAACATCCATCGTTTTCCCGACTAAGGCGCCCTCTAAATTTGGATACCCCGTTGCTTGCAGCGGGGATGGATCAATCATCAGATGATCCTCAGCAACGTGGATGGAGGAGGCAGGAGGTCGGCGGCGAAATTCCATAATACCTGGTAGCTTACTGCCGGGATAGGCATTTCAGCGCTTTACTGCTTTATTATGCGATCGATGTACCCCGGCGAAGGGGGGCGGTGGTCCGGCCCCCTTTTGTTTTGCCCTCCGCAGGTTTCCTGCTCGAAAAAAATATCCTGATAGCGTTTCACGATAGGGGAGTCGCAGAATTGAACAAGGTGATCGCCACGGTTGACAGACTTCCGTCCACAACCCGCCGGAGGGATCGGATTGTCAATAGCGTCGGGTACACGGGACAACATCGGCCAGGATGCCGCGAACCCGGTCGAGCAGCAGGCAGGCATCGGAGCAGCGCGGCAGGTCTTCGCTTTGCTCACAGGAACGGCAGGGGCTCTCCATCAGATAACCGATTTCGAAATCGAAATGGCAGGTGTAGCTATAGGAACGATCAGGGATTCGCTGCAATTTCATGTTGCTATTACCCAAAAAACATCGATGTTGGTGGCTTCGTAAAAACGCGTTTGGCTGAAAAAAATCGTCCGTCCGCGACAGATTGCCGGCCGGCACCCATGCCAGGCCAGCGAAACGAGGCTCTTTCTATCAGAAAAGCGAACTCAGGCCAACCCCTCTTAAGCCTGCCGTGAACGGTGTTCTTAGATGTAGTTTACCTGCTCGCGATTCAGGAAGCGCCGGTATTCCACCATTTTGGCGAAGGCCAGCACCGCACGCTCCGGGGTTTCGTAAAAGACCCCATTATAGGCACATCCCTCGACCGGATAAACGGTTCGATCGCCGTCTTCCCGCAGCAGGCTGACGCCGAATACCGGCTTGCCGTATCGGGCGCACAGTTCGGCAATCCGTTGCACGTAGGTGGTCTCGAAGGTTTCCAGGGTTTGCCGTGCCACGGTCAGGAATTCTGCACTGAGATCCGGATCGGCAACTGCTGCGGAGGCGGTCAGGCGTTGGACGAAAATCCGCCTTCCAAGAATGCCCAGGTTGATCACCGCGTCGCAGCCATCCCAGCGCAGCAGTTCTTCCATGACGAACAGGGGAAGGTCCAGGTCGTTTTCGCCCACCAGATCCACGGGATTGGTCCGACTCCAATAGGGGGGCAGCATCGTATCGATGCGGGCGATGATGGCGTCGTCCAAGGGCGGCACCTCGATGCCGTTCTGGTTGCACAGATCAGCCGTTACAACACCCCAGCCGCCTCCCAGCGTCATGATGGCGGCCCGGTTGCTTTCGGGCAAGGGCAGTGAGGAAAAGGCCGCGGACAGGTCGAGCAGTTCCATGGGGCGGTCCACTTTGACAATACCGGTCTGCCGGCACATGGCGTTGAAAACGGCCGTGTCCGAGGCCATGGCCCCGGTATGACTGGCGGCGGCCCGGTTGCCGGCCTGGCTCTGGCCGCCCTTCAACAGCACAATGGGCTTGCTGCGGCTTACCCGGCGGGCGCTTTCGAAAAAACGGCGGCCCTGCTTGACGCTTTCCACGTACAGCATCACGGTCCGGGTCAGCTCGTCCCGTTCGAAACCCTCCAAGAAATCCTCGATGGTCAGCATGGCTTCGTTGCCCGACCCTGCAAAGCCTCGTATACCGATGCCCTGCTGTTCGGCAAACGCCAGGAGTTGGGTCCCCATGTTGCCGGACTGGGCTACAACCGCCGTGTCACCGGCGATGGGCCGCACCGGCGAGCCGGTACAATAAAATTGAATGTGCGGATTGCAAATGCCCATGGTGTTGGGCCCCAGAATCAGGATGCCGGCCTGGCGGGCCTTCTTCACCAGATTATTTTCCAGGGTCACACCTTCTTCGCCGGTTTCCCCGAAGCCGGACGTGATCAGGAGAACGTTTCGGATACCCTTTTGTTCGAATTGGGGGATCAGACCGGCCACGAGGCGCGCGGGAATGGTGACCACCGCCAGATCGATACCCTCCGGCAAGTCCGCCACGCTGGGGTAGACCTGGCGCCCTGCGATTTTTCCGCCCCGCGGATTCACCAGGAAAACTTCGCCGTCGAACCCACCCCCCACGGTGTTGACGTACAACATGTGCCCCCACTTGCCGAATTGGGCGGATGCACCGATAAAGGCGATGCGGCGGGGATAAAACAGCTGGCGGATATCGGCCGGCGCAACCGGTTCAACAATATCCGCGCGGGCCTGGGGCGTGCGGCAGGTCACCAGCGCGTCCACCACCTTGACGCCGCCGTCACGTGCAACCAGAAGGGGATTGAGATCGATTTCGGCAATCTCCGGAGTTGCCAATGCCAGATCCGCCAGACGCAGCAGCAGGTCGGCCAGCGCTTGGCGATCGACCGCCGGTTCGCCGCGGAAAGCATCCAGCAGGGTTGTGGCACGTATGCTCTCCATCATATCGAACGCATCGTCATCGGAAATGGGCAGGACCCGACAGGTGGTGTCGGAAAGGGCCTCGGTCAGGATACCGCCGATGCCGAACATGAGCACGGGCCCGAACTGCGGATCCCGCACCATGCCAGCCATCAGTTCCCTCCGGGCCCGGATGTGGCGCTGGACCAGCAGACCTTCGAGACGGTCGTCGCCGCGGGAAAGAATATGCTCGGCCGCACGGCGTACCCCATGGGACGAAGAAAGATTGGTGCAGACCAGCCCCAATTCGGTCTTGTGCAGAAGGCGGCTGCCAAGCCCCTTGAGCACGACCGGAAAACCGATGGCTTCGGCCGCTGCCACCGCATCGTCTACATTCGTCGTAACGGTTTCCTCGACGACCGGCAAACCGTGCTGCCGCAAAATTTCCTTGGCTTCATTTTCGTTGAGGGACCCGTTGGATCGTTCGAGGGCCTTTTGGATAAGCGCTTGTTGATTCACGTCGGCTTCCATGGAATGCGGTCGGTGGTGTCGAACCGGAAGGATTTCAGAAGTCCCCGGCCGGCGGAGGGCAATCCCCTACGGCGCGGGGTAAAATAAAACTTATAGCGTTCGGACCGCTCCGGGTCAAGATGCGCACTGCAGGGGCAGGCGCGCATGGCGGCAACACTAGGGCATGGGGAGTGTCTCAGCGGGCCCGGGCGTGAAAATTGCGGCGCACGCTTTCCCGAAAGGAACGCTGCTTGTTGTTGAACAAGGTGTAACTGTAGCGTATGTTTTTTTCTATAAGATCCGGGTAGTTGCGAATGTTGTGTTTGAGTTTGCCGGTGTTGGAAGTGACTTTTCGCAGGAGATCGATCTCTTTGCCCACGACGTTGGTTTGTCCCGCTTTGACGGCCTGCAGGAAGGCCTCGCGTTCGGGCGGGCAGGATGCATAGGTTACCGACCGGCCCATTTGCGAGACGCGATGGCCGTCACTGCCGCCCGTGATGCCCTTGCCGACATTAAACCCCAGAACCGTGCTTTGCAGATTCCATTTGTTCATGTTTTCAGCGTTGATCACTTCAATGCCGTCCACCATTTCATACAGCGCCATCCTTCGCGACTCGGAGAAATAGGAATTCTGGACGCCGGTATAGGCGGCACTGTAAGGATGCGGGAAAACAACCACCGACGGGAAACGACGGGCGGCTTCGATGATGGTCTCCATTTCCAGATGGGTCGAGCTCATGATATCCGCGCCCATGGCAGGCACGATGGCGTTCCGATAGAACCGTTCCAGATCCGCAAGGGCGTAAAAGTAGATCAGGACGTGGCTGCCTTCGACGGAAGTGACTTCAATACCGGGAATGCATAGAATATCGCGTTGTGCGTCAAACTCGATGGCGCCGCGGATTTCATTGTGATCGGTGATGGCCAGACCAATGGCCAAACGCCGCGCGGCCTCGCTGATTTGGGCGATGGTGTTGTGGCCGTCGGAATAGCAGGTATGAAAATGCATATCCACGACCGTATAATGATTGTTAAGGTGGTTTAAATCCGGTTTCTTGAACTCAATACGATGATGCATCAGGTCGGTCATGCGGTTTCAGTTCAACCCAAAGTGCCGCGGCAGTTCTGGGAAGCCTTTCAGATGTCGGTGACGTACAGGCGCGATCAGATGGCAACCGAAGCGTCGATGGTGCTGTCCAATGGCCTTCAATGGTTTCGAGATGGTTTTTACCTGCTGAGTGTATATAGTACATATCGTCTCAAATGGGAAATCCTTAAGCCAATTTCCGTTAACGTGACAGGGCACTGCCTGTTTGACATGTCGTCTTTAGAATAATACAGCGGAGCGGAAGGTCCAGCGTTATATGATTAAAACCGCTGCCATCGTTTCAAGGAAGGGGATGTCGGGATGCGGGTTGGGATGGGATACGATATTCATCGTCTGGTATCCGGCCGCCGCCTTGTGTTAGGGGGGGTCGAAATTCCTTTTGAGCGCGGGCTGCTTGGGCATTCCGATGCCGATGTCCTGACGCATGCCCTGTGTGACGCCCTGCTGGGGGCGGCGGGCATGGGCGATATCGGCCTTCATTTTCCCGATACCGACGATGCCTGGGCCGATATTGACAGCCTCGAGCTTCTCCAGCAGGTTAAAGAGATGATTGCGCCCCAATGGCGTATCGGCAACATTGATGCAACGGTGTTGGCACAGGTTCCCAAAATCGGCCCCTACCGTGAGCAGATGCGCGCCAAGCTGGCGGCTGTGCTGGAAATCGCCCCTGAACGGATCAACATCAAAGCCACCACCACCGAAAGCCTGGACGCTGTCGGAAGGGGTGAGGGGATTGGCGCCCAATGCGTCGCCCTGCTGCGCAGGGCCGGTGATCGCACCTAACCTTGAGCGGTCATCCGCCGCGGATCTGTTGGTGGTGCCTCTGAAGGTCAAGGTTTACGTAATCGATGAAATCCTCGTTTAAGCTCTTTTCGGAATACAAGCCCCAGGGGGATCAGCCCGAGGCCATTCGGACCACGATCCGAAACTTGAAAAACGGATCGCGACACAACGTTTTGCTGGGGGTAACCGGATCCGGCAAAACCTTTGCGATGGCCAACATCATCGCCGACCAGGACGTCCCGACCCTGGTGATAGCGCCCAACAAAACGCTGGCGGCGCAACTCTACAACGAGTTCAAGGCCTTTTTCCCGGAAAACGCGGTGGAATATTTTGTCAGCTATTACGACTATTACCAGCCGGAAGCCTACATTCCCGCCAGTGACACTTATATCGCCAAGGACTCCTCCATCAACGAGCTGATCGACAAATTGCGCCATTCGGCCACCCGGTCGGTTCTCTCGCGGCGGGATGTCATCGTGGTGGCCAGCGTTTCCTGCATCTATGGGCTGGGGGCGCCCGAAGATTACCTCGGGCTGCGCATCGACATGGCAAACGGAGACCGACTGGAACGGGATGCGCTGCTCCGCAAACTGGTTTCGATGCACTACGAACGCAACGATATCGATTTCCATCGGGGTACCTTTCGTGTGCGGGGCGATCGGGTGGACATTTTTCCCGCCTATGAAGAGACGGTCGCCCTGCGGGTCTCTTTTTTCGGAGACGAAGTTGACGGCTTGGCGGAAATCGATCCTCTGCGGGGATCGGTGCTGCGGGACATTTCCCGGACGACGCTTTTCCCGGCGAGTCACTATGCCACCCCGGCCGGGACGCTCAAACGCGCGACCAAGACCATCATGGCCGAACTGAAGGAACGCCTGGAACAATTTCATCATGCCAATCGATTGTTGGAAGCACAACGCATTGAAGAACGCACCCTCTACGATCTGGAAATGATGAATGAACTGGGCTATTGCAACGGCATCGAAAACTATTCCCGCCACCTCACCGGCCGCCAGCCGGGAGAACCGCCACCGACGCTGCTCGATTATTTCCCGGACGATTTCCTGCTGTTTATCGACGAGAGCCATATTACCATACCTCAGCTGGGGGGCATGTACCGAGGTGATCGCAGTCGCAAGCAGACCCTCGTGGAATTCGGGTTCCGGCTGCCCTCCGCCCTGGACAACCGTCCCCTGCAATTCGAGGAAGCGACGGCACGATTCAAGCGCGCGGTGTATGTTTCGGCAACGCCGGCCGCCTATGAAGGCCGAATGGCCGGACCCAATCTGGCGGAGATGATCGTTCGTCCCACCGGTCTGGAGGATCCGGCAATCGAAGTCCGCCCCGCCGGCGTCCAGGTGGACGATCTCATGGAAGAAATCAAGCAGCGGGCGGATAGAGACGAGCGGGTTCTGGTCACCACGCTGACCAAACGCATGGCGGAAGATTTGACGGCCTATTATGGGGATTTGGGAATGCGGGTGCGTTATCTGCACGCGGATATCTCCACGCTCGAACGCATGGACATTATCCGTGATTTGCGGCAGGGTGAATTTGATGTGCTCATCGGCATCAACCTGTTGCGGGAGGGGCTGGATATCCCGGAGGTGTCCCTGGTGGCCATCCTGGATGCCGACAAGGAGGGATTCCTGCGGTCGACGCGCTCGCTCATCCAGACCTGCGGGCGGGCGGCGCGCAACGCCCGCGGCCGCGTCATCATGTATGGGGATAAGGTTACCGATTCCATGCAGCAGGCGATCGACGAAACCACCCGCCGGCGGTCAATCCAGCAGGCCTACAATCAGCAGCACGGGATAACGCCGCAATCCATCCGAAAGGAGGTCGTTTCGATTTTCGATGCCCTCTCAGGGGTGTCGCCCAAAGACCAAAACCGGGTGAGGGAAGCGCAGGCCACTTACAACCGACTGGAAGATATGGAAGCCTCCATCCAGCAGCTCGAAAAGGAAATGATGGCGGCTGCCCGCGATCTGGAATTCGAACGCGCGGCGGAATTGCGCGACCGCATCCAGGCCATCCAGGAGAGGCTGGTCTTCAACGGCCACACCTGAAGCACGGACGACAAGGAAGGGTATCGATTGTCTGAACCGGTGCGTCGACACGAGGATGACACGAGGGCCAAGGTCCGCCGGAGTCCCACGGATCCCGGGGTCTATTTGATGAAGGACAAGAGCGGCAAGGTCCTCTATGTGGGCAAGGCCAAAAACCTCAAACGTCGTCTCACGTCCTATTTTCTCAAAACCCAGCATGTCGACATTAAAACGCGCGCCCTGCTGAAGCGGGTTGCGGACTTCGATACCATTGTGACCGGATCGGAAAAAGAAGCCCTGCTTCTCGAATCCACCCTCATCAAACGCCACCGGCCCCGTTACAACGTCGTTCTCAAAGATGACAAACGCTACCCGGTTTTACGGTTCGATATGCCGCATCCCTATCCCAATCTCACGATCGTTCGTAAGATCGGCCAAGACGGGGCGGCCTATTTCGGCCCGTTTGCATCCGCCCATGCGGTGCGTGAGACCCTCAAATTCATCAACCGCCACTTCCGCTTGCGCAAATGCAAGAACCGCGAGTTTGCCCAGCGCACCCGCCCCTGCCTGCACTACCAGATGGATGCCTGCTATGGCCCCTGCTGCCTGGAAGTGGATCAGGATTTTTATCGGAAGATCGTCGATGACGTCATTCTTTTCCTAAAGGGGCGAACGCCCGCCCTGCTAAGAAAATTGCGGCGTCAAATGGACCATGCGGTCGCGCGGCTGGCTTTTGAGGAAGCCGCACACCTGCGAGACCTCATGCAAGCACTGGCGGTGACGCTTGAAAAACAGCGCGCGGTATCACGCGATTTGATGGATCGCGACATCTTCAATATGGTGGGTAGTGAAAACGTCATGATGGTGAACGTGCTCTCCATTCGCGGCGGCTATCTTCAGAACAGCCGCAATTTCGAAATCCCTGAAACCCTGTCGGACCCAGGGGAAATTCTAAGCGGTTTCATCCGCCAGCTCTATCCCGAGGGCGTCCAGTGCCCTCGGGAAATCCTGACACCGTTGGAAGCGGCGGACAGCCAGCTGCTGGAGGACTGGTTCCGCTCGGAACACCACCAGCGCGTTAACATCATTCATCCCCAGCGGGGTGAAAAAAAGCGTTTATTGGAAATCGGGTTTCGCAATGCCGAAGAGGCCCTGCGGGAACGCATCGCCGATGAAAAACGGCGCCAAGGTTTGCTGGAGAAACTGGCCCGGCGACTGCACTTTGCAAGCCCCCTGCGGCGCATCGAGTGCTTCGATAACAGTACCCTCTTCGGCCAGGCGACGGTAGCGGCGATGGTTGTTTTTGAAAACGGCGTAGCCTGCCCCGCCCACTATCGCAAATTCAACCTGCATCTTTCCGGCAAGCCGGATGATTATGCCGCCATGGAAGAAATTTTGACGCGGCGCTTTGCCAATCACCCCGATTGGCCGCGTCCTGATTTGCTGTTGCTGGACGGCGGCAAAGGGCAGCTCAACATCGCCGTGAAGGTGATGGCGTCTTTAGGGCTGGAGGGATCCTTTGCCCTGGCGGGCATCGCCAAAAAGGAAGCCCATCGTGGCGAGACCCAGGACAAAATCTATGTCCCGGGCCGCGCCAATCCGCTCGCTTTTGCCGACGGGGACGACGCCTTGCTGCTTCTACAGCGCATTCGGGATGAAGCCCATCGTTTCGCCATCGGTTTTCATCGAAAGAAACGGACCCGCAATGCCTTCGCGAGCGGTTTGGATGGTATCCCGGGAATAGGAAAGAAACGGAAAATGGCCCTGCTGCGCCATTATGGCGGCTTGACCGCGATCCGGGCAGCGACGCTCAAGGAGTTGAGCGCGCTGCCCGGAATGAATCGTAAAGCGGCCGAAGCCGTGCTTGAGGCCCTGTCATCCGATGCCGTTGCAAAGACCGACCCGGGGAGCAAGCCATAGCAGGATCTTCAATGTCTGGAGGGCAGGATCAAGACTTGAGATTTTTCAGGACGCCTTTGAGTTCCTCAACCGACGCGGCCGACCTATCCAAAGCCGCTTTTTCAGCATCCGTCAATGTAATTTCGATTATCTCCTCGACACCGCCGGCGCCCAATTTCACAGGCACGCCGATAAAGAGATCTTGATAACCGTATTCGCCTTGAAGCAAGGCGGCACAGGGCAGAATTTTCTTACGGTCCTTTAAAATGGACTCCGCCATTTCCACCGCCGATGAGGCCGGGGCGTAAAAGGCGCTGCCGGTTTTAAGAAGGCCGACGATTTCCGCGCCGCCATTGGCCGTGCGATCGACCAGCGCATCAATACGGTCCTGGGGCATGAGCTCGGTGATTGGAATACCCGCGACAGTGGAGTAACGGGGCAATGGCACCATCGTATCGCCGTGACCGCCCAGCACGAAGGCATGAATATTTTCGACCGATACGTTGAGCTCCATCGCAATGAAAGCGCGGAAGCGCGCCGAATCCAGCACGCCCGCCATGCCGATAACGCGGTTTTTGGGAAAACCGCTTGCTTCATAAGCGACGTGGCACATGGCATCCAGGGGATTGCTGACAATGATCAGGACGGCTTCCGGGGAATATTTCACAATCTGCTCGGTAACCGATTTGACGATGCCGGCATTGGTGCCGATGAGATCGTCGCGGCTCATGCCGGGCTTACGCGGAATGCCCGCGGTGATGATAACGATATCGGAGCCTGCCGTGGCATCATAGTTGTTGGATCCGGTTACCTTGCAATCGTGCTTTTCAACCGGCGCTGCTTCCATAAGGTCCAGCGCCTTGCCCTGCGGGACACCCTCGACGATGTCCAGTAGAACGACGTCACACAAACCCTTTTCCGCCAGCCTCTGGGCAGCCGTAGCACCAACATTGCCAGCTCCGACGACCGTAACTTTTTTGTCCATTTTCGACTCCTTATTGTGCAATGGGTTGAAGGGGTTATGAAAAGATCGAAAAAAACCAGGATGACAGGCGACCGTGCCAAACGGACCTATCGGCGCTCGCCGCTGAGGTGCCCATCGAAAGGGATCGCTCTACAGATCAACCGGTTGGGTTGCGTCGGGTCGGCAAGCCATCAGACCGGCCGTTGAGATTACGCCTCAAAATCACATTCCGTATCGACATAAAGAAAAAATTTGATATCATGACCGAAAACATTGTCAATAGATTTATCTAATTCCATCGTATTGACTTTTATTTTAAAATTTGAATATATCCCACAGGATAGGCGTAACTCATTTTGTTTGTTGCAGATTACATGCTGGCAAAATGAGAGCTGATTGAATCCGGCACAGGGTGAGGGATAATGAGGTTTTAATGGATCCTAAGGACCAGATCATAGCGCTATTAAAAGAGGCGGATCTTTATCAACAACAGGGGCTTTTGAACGAGGCCAAAGCGCGCTACAAAAAGGCCACCGACATCATTAAAGAAAATACCAGCCTAAAAAACGGACAGGAGCTCATTGCCAACATCGTCAAAAAAGTCGTTGATCTTAATCAAAAAATAACCCAGATCAATAAAGCGGCTTCAAAACCCACCGTATCCGACCAAAAACAAGACCTCATCAAACAGCTGTTTGCCGGAGGCGGGAAAAAAAATGACCATGCGAGCCTCCTGGAAGGCGCTATCGCACTGGCTAAATTCGGACAATTTGATCGCGCGCTGGAAGAATTCGAGAAACTGCTTGATCTCGAAACGGTACGAGTGGCCGCCGCCAAAAATATCGCTCGCTGCTACCTGGAGGTAGACGCCTTTGAAGATGCCGCGCGCTGTTTTGATCGCTGGGTGGGCGATGATCGGTTTACCGATGGACAGCTGGATAAAGTTCGTTTTTTTCTGCAAGGCCGGTTTCGCAAAGCAGGTTTCGAGCGCGAGCTCTACCAGCGGGAAGAAACCGTTTCCGAAGACGATATCCAAACCCTCGAGATGGAATCGGCACATACCGAAACGGCCGATAATGCCCGCGCCGCTTCCCCGCTTGAAAATCAAAAGGTCGATTTGGAAGATATGGAACTCCCGGAAGAGGAGGAGTTTCTGGATATCAACTCGGTAGGCATTGTGATCCAGTCCGGACCACAAAAAGGTCGGATGGTTGAGTTTGATGTCAGTTTTCAAACCGGCAATTCCATCAATCTCATCATCTCCAGCAAGGAGAACGAGCTACTGGAGGCCTTGGGAAAGGGCACTCAGCTCAATAACATGCAATTTTTCTCCCCGATTGCCATTCTGAACGGATCCGGTGTTGTCACGGGTAAAACACAGATCAAATCAGGTCCCAAAGAAGGTGACTACAGCTTGGATATCACGATTTTAACGACCTAATGCACCCTGAAACAATTTTGGAGCTGATTTGAATGGCCACGTTCAATTTTAAGAAACGCGAAATCGAATGCAAAATCGTCTACTATGGACCGGGGCGATGCGGGAAGACCACGAATCTTGAATATATTTTCAAGACCTATAAAAAACAGGTGACGGGCGAAATGGTTTCCATCGACACGGAAGGGGACCGGACCCTTTTTTTTGACTTCCTTCCGATGGGACTGGGGAAAATTAAAGGGTGTGACGTAAAGGTGCAGCTCTATACCGTTCCCGGTCAGGTCCAATACAGTTCCACGCGCAAATTGGTCCTCAAGGAGGTCGATGGGCTCGTTTTTGTTGCTGACTCGCTCGAGGTGCGCAGGGAGAAGAATATGCTCTCTCTCAAGGATCTCCATGAAAATTTGAAGTCCTATGGCGCGAGCATATTCAAGGTCCCTCTGGTCATGCAGTATAACAAACGAGATCTGGAGGAAGAGGGCATTCCCCTGATGCCGATCGCAAAAATGGATCATGACTTGAACCGACAGCTCAAAGCGCCCTACTACAGTGCCAGTGCGATTAAAGGTCAAGGTGTTCCGCAGACGATTACCGAATGTCTCAAGCGGACGCTTTTAAACTTACAGAAACAACTCAAGTGGGCAAAATAGGCTTTGCATCGATGGCCACCAAAGTTGTCCTATCCGGCAATCTAAATTTTCTTAATCTGGCTGAACTTCTCCAACTACTGGGATCGAACGGCAGCAATGGCATACTGAGAATCAACGCCCCGCATACTACCGAACCCGGTATCGTCTTTTTCTCCAATGGAAACCCGGTGCATTCGATAAATGGTGACTTGCGCGGTCTAGAGGCCATTTTTTCCTTGTTTGGGTGGATGGAGGGTGAATTCTCATTTAGCGACGAGCCTTATGACGGTGAGTCCACAATCAATAAAAGTCGGATGGAAATTATTCTTGACGGACTTCGCATGCTCGATGACGGTGAAATCGAGACGGTGCAGGGCGTCATAGCTGAGGAAGCCCTTACGGAATCAAAGAAAGAGGTCCGTAAAAAATCATCCCTGCCCCTTATCAAAGGGCCGCTTGTGGACTATCTGCATGTCGTTGACGAAGAAGAATTCTTCGATGGCGAAGAAATCATTATCGAAGGTAATCACGGCAATTGGATATGGGTGATTCTGGAGGGCGTCGTCGAACTGTCCCGCTCGACCCCCAAGGGCCCGATCAAATTCCTCCAAATTACCGATGGCGCTTTTATTGGAAGTATCAGCGCATTGCTTTCGGATGAAAGTGTGCGCAATGTCACGGCCACCGCCGTCGGCAACGTCCAGCTGGGGATGCTCGATTCGCAGGGAATGGGCAGCGAATTCAGCCGTATGACATCGGAATTCCGTAACATTGTGAGAAGTCTCGACAACCGTTTCAATGAAATCATGAATCGTGCGGCAGCGACTTTTATCGGCAAAAACGATCCTGCAAAATTGTTGAAAGAAAAACGCCCCGTTATCATGGAAGGCAAAAACGATGACAAATCGTTTATGATTACCGGCGGGCGCGCCTCCATTGCAAGGAAAACCAAGAACGGCGTGATCCCGTTGATCACCGGTTTGGGCAAGGGAGATTTTATTGGACAGATCCCGTTTCTGGATATGGGACTGGAGCCGACCTCTGCGATTGTATTAGGCGATAAACGTCTGAAAGTGGCCACCGTTGATCAACAATCGCTGGAGGATGAATACGAAACGTTGTCGCTAACCTTTAAAAACATGCTCATCAATATTTCAACCAATATTCTGGCAACGGCCATGGTTGTTTGCGAAATGGGGAAGAAAGCGCCCCACTAAAAGTGGTAATGCGCTCCCTCAGGATAAGGAGATTCAAAATGACATCTGAAAAAAGAAAACATATGCGCATCAATGCCCTCAACTTGTCGCATGTCGCTGTCGACGATAGGGAAGATGCGGTAAAGCAGGCCATCGGCCGGACCCTTAACGTCTCTGAGACCGGCATCTTACTGGAGACCCACTTCCCGATAGAATCCGATCAGAATGTGGAATTGACGTTGGGGTTCGAGGAAAACCTTGTCAATCTCAGGGGCAGGGTGATCCATTTGTTGAACGGCGAAACGGGAAAATTCGAAATGGGGATACAGTTCACGGATATCGACGAGCAGGGCACCCATATTATAAAAGACTTTATTGAAAAATTCCGCAAACTGAAAGACCGCTAAACGATGTCTTTTTTCATTGTTTGCCGATGGGCAGAATCTTTTTTTATACAGGAGAAATGAGTTCCTCATGACGAATGCCGTATACCAGACGCAATTAGAAACGCTAAAGAAAGTAAAACAGGGGAAAGTTCGCGATATTTACGACCTCGGAGATTGTCTCCTGATGGTCGCGACCGATCGTCTTTCCGCATTCGACGTCATCATGCCGGATCCCATTCCGGATAAAGGGAAGGTTTTAACACAGATATCCCTCTTCTGGTTTACTCTCATGGCGGAGATCGTTCCCCACCATCTCGTCGAATGGGATGTCACCAAATTCCCCCCTGAGTGCCAGCCCTATCAGGATGTGCTGGCCGGTCGCAGCATGTTGGTCAAAAAAGTCGATCCCCTGCCGATCGAATGCGTTGTTCGTGGCTATTTATCCGGTTCCGGCTGGAAGTCTTATCAGAAGGACGGGTCTGTCTGCGGCATTGCATTACCTGCTGGTTTGCAAGAATCGGAAAAGCTGCCTGAACCGCTGTTTACACCGTCCACTAAAGAAGAAGTGGGCCTGCATGATATCAATATCAGTTTTAAGGAGGCGGCCAACCGCGTCGGGCAGGAAATAGCGGACAAAATTCGCGACCTGAGCTTGTCGATCTACAAGAAGGGTGTTCATGTGGCCGCTGAAAAGGGAATCATTATCGCCGATACAAAATTTGAATTCGGAATGCTTGACGGGGATATTGTGCTGATCGATGAAGTTCTGACCCCGGATTCTTCACGGTTCTGGCCTCAATCCGCCTATGCTCCGGGTGGTTCACAGCCCAGCTTCGACAAACAATATGTTCGTGATTACTTGCTGTCCATCCACTTCAACAAGCAGCCCCCCGGGCCGCATTTGCCGGAGGCTGTTATTCATCAAACACGAGACAAATATGTCGAGGCGCTCAGGTTGCTCACCGGATCCACACATGGACTTTAGGCTCGATACGATACGGCTGGATCAAATCGACATAACGAACGTCTTTTATCGTATCACAACCCCCCAGGACAAGCCGTCCATAGCGCAATCCATAAGCAGGTTGGGTTTGATATGCCCCGTGGTGGTGAGGCAAACCCATGACCAATTTATCATTGTAAGCGGCTTTCGTCGCGTCGAAGCCTGCTGCCAAAGCAGATGGTCACATATCCCTTGCCGCATCCTTCCGGATGCCACTTCGGCTGCAACCTGTGCCGAGATGGCGATTGCCGACAATCTCACGCAGCGCCCCCTGAATTTCGTCGAACAAGCACGATGCCTTGAGCTTCTGACCGCAGCAACGGGCGGGATAAAACCTGCCCGGGCTGTCGCCGCAACTTTAGGCCTATCCTTCAGCAACCCCCTGGTTGCCAAATTGAAATCGATTTCACAGGCTCCGGAAGTCATACGTCAAGGGCTCATCACAGGTACCCTGAGTCTTCCCGTGGTGCTGGCATTGTCCGATTTTGCCAAAGAAGATGCACTCGCTTTGGCGCATCTATTCGAACGTGTTCCCATGGGTCTCAATAAGCAACGTGAAATCCTGCAGAATTTGAAGGAAATCGCAATCCGGGAAGATATGGAGGTTAGGCACGTGCTTGAAGACGATCAATTGCAAGCTATTCTGATGGACGACGCGTTGGACGGGAATCAGAAAGCACGCGGAATCCGGTTCTATCTTAAGAAAAGACGATTTCCGCGCATTTTCGAGGTCGAAACCGCATTTAATGATCGCCTACGGCATTTAGGATTAGGGGGTGATGTCCAGGTTGCTCCCCCCCCGGCTTTTGAAGGTTCCACCATTACGGTAACGATTCGCAGCAACGATCTGAAAAGCTTGAAACGTGCCCACCACAAACTCTCCAGGGCCATTGAAAATCCGCTTATCGCAAATCTGTTTGATTAGAAATGATCGACAGCCGATCGATCGTACCTGCCTCTTTGTAACATTTTGATATATTGATACAAATTTCTAAAAAGGCTCTCTGTTTATTTTATAGCCCCTTAATTATTAAATTGAATTTTTACTTGACATACTAAAATCAAAAAATGTAATGCTATCTAATCTATAAATAATGTTCATAAAATTATGGGTATACAGGAACGAAAGCGTCGAGAACGCGAACGGCGACGGCGGCAGATCATGCGGGCGGCGCACAACGTGTTTTCCATCAAGGGATTTATGAAAACAACGATGGAGGACATAGCTCGAGAAGCCGAGTTGAGCCCCGGAACCCTTTATCTCTATTTTAAAAATAAAGACGAACTGTATGCCTCCCTGTCGGTCGAGGTGCTGGAACGCTTACATGAAAAACTCAAGCTGGTCTACATCAAAGAAGCACGGAATCCCAACGTCCGAATTGACCACCTCAAACAAAGCTTGTATGATATTTATCAAGTAGACCCATTAATTTTATTAAATCTTTTCCATCTACAATCCAGTGAAATTCTAAGTAATCTAGCGCCGCCCATGTTGACCACGATTCGTGACCTTTTGAAAAAATCCCTCGAAATCATTTCCAAGATTTTTGCAGAAGGCATTGAAAACAAAGTATTTATCGAAAAACAGCCGGCGGTCCTAGCCAATGTCATGTGGGCTCTTTTTTCCGGTGTTGTGATGTGGGAAGAGAGCAAGCGCATCATTCGAAATAAGCGGGAAGCCAATTATCCTGCATTCGATACCGCTTTTGAAATTTTTTCGCGCGGCATAGCGCGTTAAAGACGGTCCCATTCCGTTTCTCTCCTTGACGCCTCCTCCGACTTGCTAGTTATCCTCAAATCGCATAAATATCGACGGGAAACAAACGCTGATTTTGCTTTCACATACCAGAGCACCCTTAGCTCTCATTATAAAAGGAGTTCTATTTAAAGGATGACCACTTTTGAAATGATTTACGTCGATCGAACGGTGGCAGATCATCCCCAGGTCAGAGCCATTGCGGATCGAATAAACATTCCACCGATTATCGTTGATAGTGCGGAAGAAGTTTTTGCCAGGATAAGAACCTGTGCGGATCCCATTGCTGCGGCTAAAAAGCGACTTTACTTGACTGAAAATCGAGGCGGATTCATCCGCAAATGCCCTGGAACACGAAACTATACCTGCTGTGATTACATGATTTTGCATATCGGCACATTTTGCATTATGGATTGTGCCTACTGCATCCTTCAATCATACTTTCATCCCCCGGTATTACAGTATTTTGTCAATCATCAGCAGATGTTCGAGGAACTTGATACCTTTTTAGCAGAACGGCAGCACCGCCGCATTGGAACCGGTGAATATACGGACAGCATGATTTGGGAGCTGTGGACCGATTTATCCGCGCATCTGATTCCCGTTTTTGCCGGTCAATCCCATGCCGTGCTGGAACTCAAAACAAAAACGACGCATATTCAGAAATTAAAGGGCTTACCCCACAACCGACGAACCATTGTTTCATGGTCCATGAATACACCTGCCATTATCCGACGCAACGAGAGGGGCACGGCAAGCTTGGATGCACGTCTTGAGGCGGCCTCAAAATGTCAACAATGGGGTTACCCGCTGGGATTTCACTTCGATCCCATCGTGGATTATAGCGGCGCCCTTCATGATTATCGAACGGTTATCGACCGGATCTTTGACCTTATTCATCCTGAAAATATCGTCTGGATTAGCTTGGGGACGCTACGATTCATGCCGGACCTCAAGGCTGTCGTGCAATCCCGCTTCCCCGAGTCCAAGATGATCTACGGTGAGTTCATTTCGGGACTGGACGGAAAGGAAAGGTATCTTAAACAGATTCGAACGGACATCTATAGCGGCCTTGTTGAAGCGATTCGCAAACGGTCCCGGGAAGTCACTGTATATTTTTGCATGGAAAGTGAGGAAGTCTGGCGCAAGGTTTTTGGATTTACTTCGGATCAAATGGGTGGTCTATCGCATATGCTCGATGAAAGTGCTGTTAATAAGTGCCATTTGAGACCTTAGTAGGAAAAGTACAAAACCTTAGGTTACGTTCGGTTTGGTTTATGCTGTTGCTAATTCACTGAACCTCTGTATAATTGATGCAAAACGTAGTTATTTTTGCCGACGGGAGCATCATCCTATTAATGACCAAGTGTTTTGACACCATGGAACTCATTGACCTGCTCGCCAAATTGAAGCATCTGGATTACGCTCAAAAAAAATACCATGTCGACCGCCATGGCGAATATGTACAATTGGTGTTTGCCAGCAAGCACTTTCCGGCTTGGATGGAATCCATTGCAGCGCTGCTGGGGGCACCTGTCAAAACAGCAGACCAACCGGTTACCTCAGATGTCATCGCCTTGACGGAAGATTTTGGAGAGATATTTGACCATCAGACACTATATTATTGTGAAATTGACCATCATCGCATCATGGCCATGTTCTGGCCCTGGAGCAACCAGGAATCGATTACATTAAAAATCATGATTCTAAAAGAGGACATAGGGTAGTTTCGCGGATTCTCTATCAGAGGGGTCTCTTCTTTTGGATGACAAAATAAAAACCATACAAAAATCGCTTCGCATCCGAAAAGTCGATGTTGAAGAATTATCCAACGGTATTCGTGTCCATTTACGCGATGCCGCACTTCCATCGCTCAGCGTCGACATTTATACCCTGCGAACAAATCCGGATCACCTCAGGGCCAAAATTAAAGGCGCAGATGATTTTCCCGAAGTCTCCGATCATGAGCTTAAAAAAATCAGGATTAAATTGCAAAACGATCTTTTGGGGGTTGCCAGTGTAGGGACGTTTACATCCTTGGGGCGGCGAGGTGAGGTCCACTATTACTACGCGCACATCACCATGAGCAAAAAGTCAGCCGATTTAGTGCTGATCCAGAAGGGCGCACAGCATGCGCTTGAACAACTGAAGGGAATCGATGCCGGGACGTTTCGGAAAGGCCTTGATCAACTGGGGCTACCACGATCAAGCAAGGTAAGACTATCACTGACGCGCATTTTTAGGGAATCTGATAATATTGAGGAGATGCTGACCGTTGTGGTGCAAGAAGCCGGCATCATCGCCAAGTCTCCCGATTGGCGGCAACTCAAACAAGTCAAGGAAAACAGTGATGTTGCCTATCTTAATATTATTGTCGAGTTGCTGTGGAAGGCCGTGGCCAAAGAACGTTTGATTAAAACCCTGGAAGACATCCACAATTAAGATTTCAGGACAAGTCCGCTTCACGGCCTGACAGCGCGAAACCAACCGCAATCTTTGGCATCCTGTTTTGCAATGGATGGCCCCGAAGGCAGCGACCTGACGACATCCACCAAAATTATCCATCCTCCCGAATACCGTTTAAGGCTGTCCGCCGACCAATACCAATTACTTGCAGCCCCAGGGAAGGGGGCGGGGCCACTCAAGAGTGTCGAGAGCTCCTGGGCCGTGGGCAACCGCCAGTCGGAATAGCCACCTGTCTGCATGGATTTCACATATTGCTTGGCTTCATCATATGCCATGCACTTGCCGGCTGAAAGACGTGAATCCAGCAGCGTCCAGGTCAATCCGGTTTTTGAATCGAAAACCGTGTCTTGCCTTTTAATCGAAAACCGTCCCTGCTTTTTAAGCAGCAGCTGCTGAAGCCTGCTCATTTCCAATTGACTCTCCCGGCGAGCAAGTTGATTTATGGTTCTAGTAAGTTCAACTTGTACGAGCGGAGCGGCCGGACTGTTGGGAGAGTTTTGCAGGAATTGCTCCAATACGAAACGGACTTTTTCGGGGTCGGCGTCCTTTCCTCCTGCTTTGGCAATGAGCGCATCCAATACGGCTTTATTCTGAAGGTTGATCTGATACACGTCCCGTTTTTCTTTAAGGTTCAAAGCATACCGCGAGTCTCGGTAGATATCGATATAGCGATTGCTCAAACGGATGCATTGATTCCAGTCCTCTTTCGTTTCGCATTGCGCCAATGCCTCTTCGACATCCCGATAATAGGGTGCTTCAACCTTGCGCAAGATGTTTCGGACTTGGGCGATATGTTGACCATCGGGGTGCTGACGCAAATAGGCCGTTGCGGCGTAAGCGATTTCTTCAGGTTTCTCTATTGGTATTGCCCCAAGATTCTGAAAGTCGCGTTCATCCATCAAACCGGGAAGTTTGGCAGACTTATCACGAATTTCGTCGGCCCAGGCCGAATTCCCGTGACGAGACAGGAATTGATCGTATAACGCCAGGATGTCCTCATACTGCTTTTCCGCGTAAAGTTTTTCAGCGTTTTGACTGACGGATTTGAAATCACGTTGGGCGATGCGCCTCTGAAGAGACGCAATTTGATTGGCCGCGCGCTCTCGAAGTTTTTCGTCCTCGGAATCGGCCAAATAAGTTTTAAATATGCGAATTTGGGCTTCCAGCGAAGGCTGTTCGTCAGCTTTTTGGAGTGTTTCGGTATATGCTTGCTCAAGGCGCTGTTGCTTGAAATAGAAGTACCAAAAAATAGAACCGGCAACCAAAAGTACGGTCAAGGTGACAAGCGCTACACGCGCATAACGCTTGAAATTGCGTTTCTTTTTGGGCTGTTCAACTTTCCAGCTTTTGGTCTGGCAGAACTCCAGAATATGCTGGCGGGCTTCATCCGGAAGGGTCCCGAAGCTAACGGCTTTACGAAGGAGATAGTGGTAGTATTCGAGCTTAAGCGCATTATTGCTTATGGCAAGGCTTATATCTTTACTCAGGTTTTTCAGCAGGGATCGTGCGCGACTGAGATCATAGGCGTAGCGGCTTTCATCGGATTTGAAGATCGATATGCATTGCCCTGCCAGAACACCGCTCGCTGTTACAAAAGCATCTTTTTGGGAAATTTTACGAACTTCTTTTTCCTTTTCAATAGCTTTATTTTGTAATGCGTCCAATGAGGACCCGGGGAACAGGCCCAAAAAGCTATACAGGGAATCCTGTTCCACAATTTTTAAATTTTCATTGATGACTTGTTCAACCGTGCTGTCTATTCGGTAAGCATGCTCGGAGTCGGATGGAGATCCTTTTTTAATGGGGCAACGCACCCGGCGTAAGATTTCACCTTGATCCAGAGCGTAAATCTCGGATAGACTCGATATCTCTCGTTCGGACATGAAACCTTTTCGGATCTGGATATTGATGTACGCCTCGAGTTCGGCGAATCGCTCATCGATGAGTTTTTTTAATACGTCATGGACTGTTTCGGGTGTTGTTTGGAATTGCGATGCAATTTTCCCAAGCGTTTTCTCATCAGGTTTTCCATCAATTAGAAGGTTATTTAGATAGATCTCCAGCTCTTGACCATGTTTTTTGTGCCAACGTTCAACTCTTCTTTGAATGATTTGAGGTTTGACCCTATGGAATTCCGCTAAGCGTGCTATTTCTTCCTCAGTAATAGCGCCTTTCGAACATAACAAATACACATGGTTATCAATGGCTTTGAATTTTGTTTCCAGCTTTTTCTTGATTAGCTCGACGGCGTTGCGCGCTTCTTTTTCACGCAGTTTGGGATCCGCCATCGTTTTACGGATTTCGTTCACCAGACTGATGAATTGGCGTGCCTGGGTACCCTTGGTGGGATGATTCCTCAGGCGGCTCCATTCGGACTGTTTTCGTTTGATAGCCGAGTCAATGACATCAGGATCGGATTCGGGCGGATTGATTTTCAATTCCAGCAGTTGATAGAAATTTACCCTGCTCATAAAACCCTCATATTCAAGTTGAGCCGTCGGCTGAAAAAAAGAAATGGAACAAGCACTATATATGCCAATTTCAGCATTTTATGAAATTTTAGTTTTCTTTTCACTACTATACACGCAATCACTATTTTTGAAAATAGCGTTTCGGATGGTCATGGATCTTCCATACAACTTGTTTTCGCACGGTGGCACATGGGAATGTTTTGGCTCGACGCGATCAGATCTATCAGAAAAACCAGCCAATGATGGGGGAGGATTCATAGCGAAGGCAATAAAAAGCCATACCCAAATGGTATGCGTCTGTACCAAGCGCGCATTGCCCTTAAACGGGTGTTTGATCTGTTGGGTTGCCCTATCTGGGAAATAGGGGCGGCGATGGTTAATGCACCACCAGGTGTTGAGCCCTCTCGATGGCCTCTTCCAACTCTTTGCCTTGAATGACGGAGCTCGTCTCAATTTTAGCCACAACTTGACGATTCTCGGTAGTTTCCATGGCCGTAATTTGCAGCCTGCCTTCTCGGTTGAGGTTAAAATTGATTTCAACCGGAGAATCCTCGGGCAGGCCTTCCGGCAAATCCAACACCGCCGTACCGATTTCAATAGAATGTTCAACGGCAACGACCTTCTCGTTGGTTTCATTTTCCATAATACGAATGAGGACGCGCTCCTGGTTGGATTCCGGGGTGTAGAAGGTGCGCTTGGTTTCCACCGGAACCGCCGTGTTCTTCAAAATAAGATTAAAAACACCTTCCTGATTGTTGGGGCGACGCGCTACGACGCCGAAGCTTTTACTGGCAACATCCCTGATACGCATCGTTGATCGCCGCACTGCCGAAAGGGTCACCCCGGTTTCCTCGGACATTTGCTTGGCGACTTCTTCCATTATTTTCTTGGGCGTGGTTTCAATGATGTTTTCTTCGTCTTCGATATTGCGATTCGTTTTCTGAGCAATTCGCCGGATAAGACCGTCGTTTAGCGACAATTTCCAACCATAGATGGCCGCGCCCTTGGCAACCGCCTCATCCGGATCGAACATGCGGGGTTCCATATCAAATTCCTGGCGAATGCGCTCGGGAATCTGGGGCATACGCGTAGAACCTCCGACCATGATAATTTCGTCAAAATTTTCATATCCCTTTGCTTTTGCTTCTTTGAGCATCTCATGGGTCAGGGCTATGGTGCGTTCCAGGAGGTCTTCGGTAATTTCGAGAAATTTTTCCCGGCTCAATTCAACCTTTACACGATCGCCGCCATGGGTGATGGAAATGGGTGTTTTATCCCTTTGCGAGAGGATTTTCTTTGATTTCTCTGAAGAAAGCTGCAAATCCTGCCAGGTGTCGGGGTCTTCGAGAATGTCTTCTTCCGACTGGGTTTGACGCTGAAATTCCTGGACGAGGAAAGCCACGATACGGTCATCCCAATCTTTGCCCCCCAAGTTGTGATCGCCTCCCGTACAAATGACGTCAATCGAATTTTCCTGGATATCGATCATCGTGATGTCGAATGTGCCGCCACCAAGGTCGTATACCAGAACGACGCGGTTTTCCGTTTCCTGGACCGTGCCATAGGCGATAGCCGCCGCGGTGGGTTCATTGATGATCTGCCGGACATTGAAGCCGGCTATTTCACCGGCTTTGCGAGTGGCCTCGCGCTCATTGATGCCAAAATAAGCCGGGCAGGTAATCACCACATCCTGAACCTTTTCACCAATTGTCTGTTCGGCATCCTGTGCGACTTTTCGAAGGACATAGCTTGAGATTTCCTCAGGACGGTAGTTTTTGCCGTCGTATTCGTATAAGAAATTGGCTTCTCCCATGGAGCGCTTGATAAAACTGACCACTTCATTCGGATAGAGTTTGGCGCTTTCTTTGGCAACATCGCCGACAACGATCTCGCTACCGTCGAAGAAAACTACCGAGGGGGTAATACGTTGATTTTCCGCATTGGGAATGATGACCGGTTTGCCGTATTCATCAACGTAGGCAATAGAAGAGTAGGTGGTTCCAAGGTCAATGCCAAAAATTTTGTTAATTGGATCACTCATCGATATCCCTCGTATCTACTGATTCGGTCACATCCTCATAAACATAGACAGCAACCATTTCCTGACGAATAACTTTGTCTTCCCACTCGTAACCGGGACGCAGACTCTTTGCAATGGTCTTATCCTTGGAAAGATCATCAGTGGGAATTTTTTTAATTGCACGCTGTTTGGCGGGGTTGAAAATGCCACCTTTGTTGGTATAAGGTCTGACCCCTTGCCAATAGAAAATATCCTCCAAATCGGAGGGAATCGCCTCCAAATAGCGAAAGAGTTTTACGGGATCTCTTTGGGACACATCCAGGGAGCGGAAATAGGTCAGCCATTTGCGGATATCATCGGCAACTTTGACCACATCAAGAACAATCGAGAGAATATGCTTTTTGACAATGTCCTGCTTATACTCCTGCAGTTCCTGATGAAGTTTATCGATGATTTTGTCCTTATGGGCATCATACTTCAGCTTGCCGACAAATTCATCTTTGAGCTCTGTCAGCAGGCTGTGTATCATACCGATTTCATGCTGTAGGGTCGGCGGCGTTTCCGTTTCACCAATCAACGGGTCCACATTCCCGTCCTGGGACTCTTGCTCCTGAAAGTCTGGCGTCGCCCGATCCTCTTGTGCGGGTTCACCGTCATCCACGGTGGGGTTAAGCTCCCCAATGCTCGCAGGCTCCTCGAGGCCATCGCCCGGGGTCACATCGGATGCGATGGCCTCGGGGGTCTCATCGGGAAATAGTCCCTCGTCGGTATCCGGCCCTGCCTCCGGCGGATCGGGCTCTTCTACCGCAAAATCGCCGTCGTCGTCGAACGGAGCTGCTTTCAGGCCAACCTCAGCCAGTTCGTCTTCGTCAAACAGCGAAGGGAGACCGACGCCTTCATCATCTTCCGGTCGTGCCGCAGCGTCATCGTTCTTCGTCTCAGCGGGGTCTGTTTCCACCGGTTCCGCACTCGCTGATAGATCGTCCAGCGGTATGCCGACTTCGTATTCTTCCTTATCTTGCCCCATCATAGCCTCGCGAAAGATGAAATCAAATCGAAAGAGAGTTATAAACCCTTTAATTTAAAACCTACAACAGTGAGAAAGTCAAGGTTTTCATGCTGATACAACGGGTCGATCGAACCTAAACCCATACAGGCTCCCCAAAAAACTGGCCGCGATGCGGTCGTGGTTCCCGATATAAAACTGAAGCCGTCTGCCTGGCGATACTCAGCGGCGGACGGCTTCGGATTAGGAGCAGTGATGGGCACTATTAGGGCAATGGTCGTTGCAACTTTTACTCGGCCGCTTTTTTTACCTCTTCAATTACTTTTTCGGCAATTTGGGCCGGAACTTCATCATAATGAGAAAATTTCATGCTATATATCCCGCGACCGCCTGTCATGGATCTGAGGTCAGGGGCATAGGTCAGAAATTCAGCCAAAGGGACATTCGCTTTAATCTGTTGATAGCGGCCGGCGTTTTCCATGCCCAAGACCCTGCCACGGCGCCCATTCAAATCGCCCATGATATCCCCCATGTATTCATCCGGGGTGGTGACGGTCACCTCCATGATGGGTTCCAGCAACACGGCAGTCGCCTCGGCGATTCCTTTTTTAAACGCCAAGGAGCCGGCGACCTTGAAGGCCATTTCGGACGAATCGACCGCATGAAAAGATCCGAAATCAAGGGTTGCACGGAAATCGACCGTTGGGAAGCCCGCTAGGACGCCCTTTTGGGCCGATTCGACAATCCCTTTCTCAACCGCAGGGATATAGGTTTTGGGAATGACACCGCCGACGATGGCATCCACGAATTCAAATCCCGTGCCGCGCGGCAAGGGCTCGAACTGTACCCAGCAATCACCGAACTGACCATGGCCTCCGGTTTGTTTCTTGTGTTTGCCCTGAACGCGGACTTTTTTCTTGATGGTTTCACGATAGGGGATTTTGGGCAGTTTCAGGTTGACATCGACACCGAACTTGCGCTTCATTTTCTCGATCGTCGCTTCAATGTGAACCTGGCCGCGTCCTGAAAGCAGGATTTCATTGGTTTCCGAATTGCGCTCGAGCTTAAGGCCGGTATCTTCCTCCAAAAGCTTGTTCAGAGAGATGTAGATCTTGTCCTCGTCGCCCTTGGCTTTGGATTCCAGCGCAAAGGAGATGAGGGAGGGAAGAGGATCGGCAAAGGCATACTTGATCTTGTCGTTGTCGGCGCAAAGGGTATCACCGGTGGTGGATTCCTTCAGCTTGGCGACGGCCACGATGCTGCCCGGACCGGCTCCATCGGCGGGTTTCTGCTCCTTGCCGGCCAGCGTTAAGAGTTGATTGAAGCGTTCTTTGGTTTCCTTGTGGGCGTTGTAGAACGTACCGTCCGATCCCAGGGTCCCTGAGATAACCCGAAAAATGGAAAGTCTTCCGGCATAGGGATCGGCAACCGTTTTAAAAATAAAGGCCGAAAAGGGCGCTTCCGGGTCCGGGTCACGCGAGATTTCATTCTCACCGCGAAGATCGGTCCCTGTTTTGGCACCGCGATCAACAGGGGAGGGTAGGGAACTGACGACAATGTCCAGCAGATTGTCCACACCGATATTGCCCACGGCTGATCCAAAGGCCACGGGGGCGAATATGCGTTCGTTTACCCCCTTCTTCAGGGCGGCTTTCAATTCGTCATCGGAAATGGTTTCGCCCTCAAGATAACGTTCAATGAGTTCATCGTCCGCCTCGGCGATGTTTTCAATCAGGTTTTCGCGCTCTGATTCGGCAAGTTCCTGCAAATCGGCAGGGATGTCCGTCGTACGGGGTTTGCCGCTATCGTCGTAGACATATGCCTTCATGCTGATGAGGTCGATCACCCCTTTGAAATCGGCTTCGGCACCGATCGGCAACTGAATCACCATCGGTTTGGGATCGCTCAGGGAATCTTTGATATCCTGAAAGGCTTTGGTGAAATCTGCCCGTTCTTTTTCCATCTTGTTGACAAAAATCATGGCCGGCATCTTGAAATCCGCGGCGAATTCCCATGCCTGCTCCGTCTGAACCCTGACCCCGTCAACCGCATCGATGACAAACAACGCGATATCAGCGCCCTGCATACAATTTTTGGTATCGGTAAAAAAGTTCTGGTCACCTGGGGTGTCGATAATGTTGATCGTGTGTTTCTTCCATTCGAACTGATGAATGCCGCTGCTTAGGCTGGCTTGGCGCTTCAATTCCTCGGGCTCGAAATCCATGAGGGAGTTGCCGTCCTCGACACGGCCGATGCGATTGGATTTGCCGGCTTTGTAGAGCATGACTTCAGCCAATGAGGTTTTTCCTGCACCATTGTGCGACACCAAGGCAATGTTTCGGATTTGTTCTGCATTAACAGCCATTTATGCTCCTCTCTGCCTTAAAATGATAAACCATACCCCAAATGCTGCCGAACTCGCTAAAGTCATTTCAACTACCTGTGCCTACTCAAAAAATCAAGCAGAAAATTCTCTATCGCCCTCCTGCCGTCAGTTTCCGAAGAAACGCCAGAAATTCCTTATTGCCCTTAGGTCCCAGGATGGGAGAGGGAATGACACGCGGGCATTTCAATCCTACCGATTCAAAAAAATCGCGCAGTGACAGGATGACTTCATCGTGCAGGCACTTGTCCTTGACGACGCCTCCCTTGCCCACCTGGCCTTTGCCGACCTCGAATTGCGGTTTAATAAGGGCGATGATGTTTGCAGCGGGTTTCAGCAAGGGAAGAACCGCGGGAACGATCAGGCGCAGGGAAATAAAGGAAACATCGATCGTCACCAGATCGACATGCTCCGGAATTTCATTATGACTGATTTGGCGGGCGTTGGTGCGTTCGATGACAATTACCCGTGCATCTTTTCTCAGCTTCCAGGCCAATTGACCGTATCCCACATCCACGGCATACACGCGCTGTGCCCCATGCTGGAGGAGACAATCCGTGAAGCCCCCCGTGGATGCACCGATATCTAAACACACCGCCGTCTGGAGGTTGACATGAAACGCTTCCAAGGCTTTTTCGAGTTTGAGACCGCCCCGGCTGACATAGGGGAAATCCTTTTGCTTCAAGGCAATAGTCGCGGCCGTCGAAACGATGCTGCCGGGTTTGGTTGCGGGAAAACCATTCACAAGAACGGCGCCGTCCTTGATCAGGGCACGGGCCCGCTCGCGACTGGCAGCGAGATTTCGCACAACCATGAGTTGATCGAGACGTTGTTTGTCGGATGTCATGGGATCACGGGCAATGCGTGCGGTGCAGGGAGGGCGAGGATAACAAGGCGGGAACAGATAATAGGCTATCGCAGCAGACGAAGGGCCGCATCGACGATGGCTTTATCATCAACGCCGTGGATGTGGCGCAGGAGCTTCTGGGGGCCATGTTCGACGAATACATCATGAATCCCCAGACGCTGCAATTTAAAACCGCTGATGCCGGCATCGGTCAGGGCTTCCAATACCGCGCTGCCGAATCCGCCTTCCCGGGTATTTTCCTCAACCGTCAGGATATGGGGAATTCGTAAGGCATACCGGGTAAGCAAATCGCTATCCACTGGTTTGACAAAGCGGGCATTGATGACCGTCGCGGAAATGGCATGCGACTCTCTGAGGGTCTGGCAGGCCCGGACGGCTTCTCCAACCGTGTGACCGATGGCGATGATCAGAATGTCATCCGTTGTTTCGCCTTCGCAAAGGACCTCTGCCTTACCCATCTCAAGGGGTTCTATCGGCTGCTCAAGGGAAACGCCGGTTCCACTGCCTCGTGGGTACCGCAGGGCGATCGGCCCCTGATGCCGAATAGCGGTCAGCAACATTCTGCGCAATTCGTTTTCGTCCTTGGGTGACATCACGATCATGTTGGGCAGACTTCTTAAATACGACAAATCGAACAAACCGTGATGGGTAGCGCCGTCCTCGCCCACAATGCCTGCCCGGTCCAAAGCAAAAACCACGGGGAGTGATTCGATGCAAACGTCGTGGAGAATCTGGTCATAGGCCCGCTGGAGGAAAGTCGAATAGATGGCCACCACCGGCTTCAAGCCCTCGCTGGCCAGTCCCGCCGCAAAAGCAACACCGTGCTGCTCGGCGATGCCCACATCAAAAAAGCGCTGCGGAAACGCCTCGGCGAATGCGGCCAGCCCTGTTCCCTCCGGCATGGCGGCGGTTACGGCAACGATACGCTCGTCCTCATGGGCAAGTGCCACCATGGTTTCACCGAAGATTTGAGTGTAGGTAGGAGGGGCTGTCGAGCGCAACGACGCATTCTCCGGTAGCCACCTCGAATTTGCCGCAACCGTGAAAATGGACAGGATTGGTTTCAGCCGGGGAATAGCCCTTGCCCTTCTTGGTGATGACATGCAGAAGAACAGGCTCCTCAAGCACTTTTATGTTTTGCAATATATTGATTAAATGGTTTAACTTATGACCATTAATAGGCCCGAAATATTCAAAATTAAAGGCTTCAAAAAGCATTCCAGGCGTTACGAAAGCCTTAAAAGACTCCTCTGAACGCTTGGCCAGTTGGTACATGTCATCACCGATACGCGGCAGGGATTTTAGAAAATCACCGATCTCGCGCCGCATTTCCTGGAGCCTCTTGGTGGAAAATGTGCGGCTTAAAAAGGAGGAAAGGGCGCCCACATTGTGGGAAATGGACATGTCATTGTCGTTGAGGATGACGATCAGGTCTTTATCTTTATGGGTATCACCAGCTTGGTTGAGTCCCTCGTAGGCCAGGCCGGCCGTCATGGATCCGTCCCCGATGACGGCGATGACCTTGGAGCGTTCCTGCTTGATCTGCTTCGCTGTGGTGATTCCCAGCGCTGCCGATATCGAAGTGCTGCTGTGCCCCGTGGTGAAGGCGTCGTATGGGCTTTCACTCATCCGCGTGAAACCGGAAATCCCGTCGAATTGACGGATGCTTGCGAATTGATCGCGGCGGCCGGTCAACAGCTTATGGGCGTAGGACTGGTGCCCCACATCCCAGATGATTTTATCTTTAGGGGTGTCAAAAACATAATGGAGGGCAATGGCCAGTTCGACGGCCCCCAGACTCGGCGCCAGATGACCGCCGTTTTTCGACACCACCTCGATGATGGTTTGACGAATCTCCCTAGCCAGGCGATCCAGTTCCGAACGTTGGATGCGTTTCAGGTCTTCAGGATTGTTGATGTTGTCGAGCAAGCCCAATGGATGTTGGTTCCTTCAGCGCTGCCTTTCGATCACATAGCGGGCAATGGCCCGCAAAGGATCCGCTTTGCTATCAAATAACTCGATGCTGCGCAAGGCTTCTGTGACCAATTCGGCAGCCATGCGCCGGGCCCCTTCCAGGCCCATTAATGCCGGATAGGTACTTTTTTGCCGCATTTGATCTGTTCCTACGGCTTTCCCCATGACATGCGGATCACCGGTTTCGTTTAGGATATCGTCGGCAACCTGAAACGCCAGGCCGATACGGCGACCGTAAGCTTCCAGGCCGAATAGAGCGGTTTCATCAGCACCGCCAATAACAGCGCCGGTTTTGATGGCAGCTGTAATCAAGGCTCCGGTTTTGAGGCCGTGGAGTTCCTCGAGTTGGCCTGCGGAAAGCGCTTGGCCTTCGGCAGCCATGTCCCGCATTTGTCCTTCGATCATGCCTTCATGGCCGGCCGCTTTGGCAATCATGGCCATTGCCTGGATCCATACCGCCTGTTGATGTTCCTGGTGAAGGGCGTATTCGGCAAGGATCTGAAACGCCCTGGTCAGAAGCGCATCACCCGCCAAAATGGCGGTGGCTTCACCGAAGGCCTTATGGCAGGTCGGCTTGCCGCGACGGACATCGTCATCATCCATGGCCGGAAGGTCGTCGTGAATTAACGAGTAGGTGTGAATCATTTCCATCGCGCATCCCACCGGCAGGGCGTCATCCTCCTTGCCACCTACGGCGTGGGCAGATGCCATGCAAATAATGGGACGCAAGCGCTTGCCGCCGGCATTGATGGAATATTTCATTGCGGCAACGAGACGGGATTCTTCCGGGAAGCGGCTGCCTTCCAGAAAGCGCTGCAATGCCTGATCGACCAATTGACGACGCTTTGCCAGATAGACTTTCAGGTCGAAGCCATTGGCGATGGCATTATCGCGGGAACATTGGGTCATCGAATCTCGATTTCAGATGCGGTGGTTAGGTATCACCGTTGCGATTCGTTTCAAAAAGCCCTTCGACAGGGTCGGTTTCGTCGTTCCCCAATAGTTGGGTCACTTTTTTTTCGGTCTCATCGAGCATGGCACTGCATTGCCGGGACAGAGTCATGCCCTCGTCGAATTTTTTCAACGCTTTTTCCAGGGGCAAATCGCCGCTCTCGAGTTCATCGACGATTTTTTCCAGGGTATTCAGGGTCTGTTCAAACGTTTTCTTCGCCATGATGGTACTTTCCTTCGACGCGGCAGAGCAGGGCGCCAGAGGCCAACTGGACCTCGACCTGCTGGTGAATCTTGATAGGTTTGGATGTCTTGACAATTCGTTTGGACGGGATCTCGCGGGTAATGCTGTAACCCCGCTGCAATACATTGGCAGGGTTTAAGGCCTTCAAACGGAGCGTTAACTCCCGATTCTTGGCACGTTTTATTGATAATGAATATTGCATATTATGATATAACATGTAATGCAGTTGTTTAAGCCTGTGATGCCAAACTTGAAGGGCACTACGCAAATGGATACGACGCAGCCTCATCAAAATGCGACCCAAACTTTCCTGTTTTTTGCCGATGTAATTTCCCCAGGCCCGCTGCAGTCGGAGTTCACCGTCATCCAGTCTGAGGCGTGCTTCCTGGACCCGGCGTCGCGGATCACGGAGACGGCGGAGGGTGTTTTGCAGCATTATTCGGTGCCGGGAGAGCGCCGCATTCATCTCCCGTTTCAGGCGGGTCTGCATTTCGCGGCATTGTTGCTGAAGGCGGTGTTTTTCCGGCACGACCAATTCGGCCGCCGCCGAGGGCGTGGGTGCTCTTAAATCCGCCACGAAATCGGCTATGGTGAAATCCGTTTCATGACCGATCGCCGCTATGATCGGAACAGGGGTTTCAAAAATAGCCCTTGCCAGGTTTTCCGAATTAAAGGCCTGCAAATCCTCCAGGGATCCGCCGCCTCTAGCCAGAATGGCGACTTCGGCGTCCGCCTGTCTGCCAAGACATTGTAAGGCCCTGATGATCGACGCCTCTGCATCGCCGCCCTGTACGCGTGCCGGAATGACGGTTATCGGCATATTCGGAAATCGTCGTTGAATGATCTGAATGGTGTCGTGAACCACAGCCCCGGTGGGCGATGTGATAATGTGGATCTTGCGGGGCAAAACAGGCAGATCTCTTTTGTGTGCGGCATCGAACAGCCCCTCGGCGGCAAGTCTGTTTTTAAGTTGTTCGAAGGCCAGTTGCAGGGCACCAACGCCCTTGGGTTCGAGATGTTCAAAAATAATCTGGTAAGTTCCGCGGGGTTCGTAAACGGATAGCCGTCCTAAACCGACAACCGCCAGACCGTCGGTGATAAGAAATTTCAGGCGTTTTAGCGGCCCCTTGAACATAACCGCATTCAACTGGGCGTTCGGATCTTTGAGTGTAAAATAGCAATGGCCGGATGCGGGTATCCGCAGGTTGGAAATTTCACCGACCACCCATACTAAAGGGAACTCATGTTCCAGAATCGCCTTGATCTGGCGGGTGAGTTCGGAGACCGTATATACGGGGCGCGGCTGATCGGCGGTCGGCATGGCCAATACATTATCCTAACGTCTGATAAGATATATTATGTAAACTTTTATGCAGGAGGGTCAGAATTCTGGGGGCGTTTTTTAGCAAAGAGCCGATCGGCTTCACTGAACCTTCTCAGATGCTCGCGTACCGTCGGCAGCATATAGACATCACCACAGGGCATGCTTCCTAAAAATTCCGAAAGAATTGTGATTTTCTTGTGCAGGCTTTTGTGCTTGTCAATCAAAAAAAGTGATTTCCCCTTGACCTTGCACAATCCACTGACCGCATTGACCCCGGTGGCACGGAAATTTTGTTCGGCAACTTCGATGCCGATTTTTTCCGCCACTTCTTTGAGTTCCTGATACAAACGATCGGCTTTCACGGATTTCACCTCAATGAGGATGGTTGGTGATTGAAATCTCGTTGGGCTGTGTTATATTCTACAAGATTTTAAGCGTTGGATAACACTTCAAGGAGGAAAAATTGATGCAGCGTTCCGTTCCGATGCAAAGTCAAACAGCGATTACGCAAGTGAACACTTTTGTCCGCAGTGTTTATAATTGGATGGGTGCCGGGCTGGCTGTTACGGGCGTGATTGCCTACCTGTTTGCACACAATGCCAACCTGTTTCAGCTCATGTTTCAGGTTGCCGGCAATCAGTTGCGTCCCACCATGTTGTTTTACGGCGCCATCATTGCCGAACTGGTTCTGGTTTTTTCCATCAGTGCCCGAGTGCAGCGCATGCAGGCCTCAACCGCCACCGCGTTATTTCTGGCCTATGCGGCCCTTAACGGTGCCACCCTGAGTTCCATTTTCATCATTTTCACCCAGGCGTCCATTGTGTCGACCTTCTTTATTTGCGCCGGCACCTTTTTAGCGTGCAGCCTATACGGGTGGACCACCAAAAGGGATCTTACCTCCATCGGCGGATTTATGATGATGGGACTGATCGGCATCATTATCGCCTCTTTGGTGAACATGTTTCTGCGCAGCCCGGCCGTTGCCATGGTCGTCAGCTATATCGGCGTGATTGTCTTTGTCGGTCTTACCGCTTATGACACCCAGAAACTGAAAACTATGGCCCTTGCCCAGCCTGCCGATCTCGACGCGGCTGTGGTTCGCAAGGGATCCATTATCGGTGCCTTGACGCTTTACCTGGATTTCATCAACCTGTTTATGATGCTTCTTTATATCTTCGGTGGACGCCGCGATTAGGGGCGTATCAGAATCGGCTGCAAGCATAATTGAGTCCCCTGCCCCGATCAAATTTGACCGGAGCAGGGGATTTTGCTTTGTCTGCCAGATAAAAAGATCCATCAGGGAAAGTGGCCCGAGGTTCTCAGCTATTCGCCGATCGCGTCTGCAATCGCCACGGCAATATTATGGGCGCAGTCTTCCGCTACCGCTTGGGTGGGGCCTTCTGCCATGACGCGGCAAATCGGCTGCGTGCCGGAATAGCGAACCAGCACACGGCCCCGCTTGCCCAGTTTCTGTTCCGCTTCATGGATCGCCAGGCGGATGGTTTCAATGGAAATCAACGCCGGTTTTTCAACGACCGGCACGTTGACCAGGGTCTGTGGGTACACGGTCATGAATTTGGCCATTTCGGACAATGGGCGCTGGTCGTCCTGCATCGTTTCAACTAGCTTGAGGGCGCTGAGCAGCCCGTCGCCGGTCGAGTGGTATGCTTTGTATATGATGTGACCGGAATCCTCGCCCCCCAAGGCCGCCTCGCAATCCACCATTTTTTCCATGACATGACGATCCCCTACGTCGCAATTGACATGGCGGATGCCGATGGATCGCAGCGCTTCCTTCAACCCGATATTGCTCATCACCGTGGAGACGATGACATCATTCCACAACTGTCCGCGACGGTGGAGGAAGCGTGCGCCGATGGCCAAAAGTTGGTCTCCGGTCAAAAGGGCTCCTGACTCGTCCACTGCAATCAGCCGGTCGCCGTCACCATCGAAAGCCAGGCCGACGTCGGATCCGGTTTCCACGACTTTCCGACGAAGGGCATCCGGGTGTTCCGACCCGCATTGATGATTGATGTTGGTGCCGTTAGGCTCATAATGCAGGAGCGTCAAATCGGCCCCCAGCATTTCGAAGAGCATCGGAGCAACTGCCGAAGCGGCGCCATTGGCGCAGTCCAACACGATCTTCATCCCGGCCAAACTGAATTCGGAAGGAAGGGCATGACGCAAAAAAGTAAGATAGCCGTGGCGGGCCCCCTTGATCAATTGGATGGCGCCTACCGGCCCATCGCCTTCTTCACTTGGTGAAGCGGCGATTTCTTCGCGCAGCAATTGTTCAACCTGGGCCTCTTCACGTTCCGAGAGTTTGACGCCCTGTTGATTGAACAATTTAATGCCATTGTCTTCAAAGGGATTGTGGGAGGCCGAAATCACCACTCCGGCCGCGGCGCCCTGATGGCGGGTTAAAAAGGCAACCCCGGGTGTGGGAATGACCCGGGCCAACAGCACGTTGGTGCCGGTTGAACAAATACCGGCGGCAACGGCGGATTCCAACATCTGACCCGACCGGCGCGTATCGCGCCCGATGATGATCGGGGGACCGCCGTTGGCATCCCCATAAACGATCCCGATGGCCCGACCAATGCGAACCGCCATCTCTGCCGTGAGGGGATATTGATTGGCCCTGCCCCTGATGCCGTCCGTTCCAAAGAATTCGCCCATGCTTGCGGTTTTCTCCCAAGGTGGTTTTCGATGCAGGATTTAATCCGATGGATTTATCAAACCGCCGCCCTCTGCAACAACACTATCCACAATGCTTTGGAGCCACTGGGTGCCGATCACGCGTGTCCCGGAAGGAAGCGTTGGAATGGTTTCGATGTAGCTGGCTTGTGACGATCGATGGGTCGTCACCTCCTGAATAAAGGCATCCCTGGTTTTCAAGTCGCCCAATGCCCTGTTCGATTCACGGAGCATGGTTTCAAAATGTCCATAACGCGCCGCGTAAATCTGATTTTCAAGTCTTTCAATATAGTTTCGCAGCCGATTAAAGCGCTCTTTCAGTCCTAGATCCAACGTGTCCATCAAACCTTGAAGCAGGGTCTCCGGGAAACGCTTGGAGACGAACAATCGGCGAACATGGCGGTACCATTCCCGCAAGGCCATCAAGTTGCCAATATAGATAAGGTTGTTTTTTACAATACGGCTTGATAATCCCAACCCACCAGGTTTCCAGGGAATACGTCCGCCCTTCCCCGCTCCGCCGAATATCAAATGGTTGGCCTTTTGCTCATCCTTGCGTACGATCGTTCCGGCTGCGCTTACCGTGCCAAACGCGAGGCGACAGGGGCCTACAAGTCCTCCCTGTCCCCCGAGGAAAATGGGACGCTGGTCAAGCATGACGCCCCGCGGTACATCTCCTATGAGAGAGGGCGTAGCCTTGTCTTGATTAGGCGTAAAGTTAAAATGAATGAACGAACTGCCCACCTCGCTGTGATCCTTGCGGGAGGTTCCGCCCGCCATGAGGCAGTCGCAGAAATTGATCAGGCTGCCCAGAGTGACGAAAGGCATCAGAATGGTTTGCTTCAAACCGACACAGTGGGCCGTGCTGGCCTGCTCCTCTATGATTGTCCCTTCCCTTACATGGGATCCATAACCGAGTGAAGCGCCTTCCAGAAATACCGCGTTCTCGAAATAGCCGCATTTCAGCTCCACGTCGGGACCGATATAACAATTTTCGATGGTGACCGGGCCTTCGGAGCCAATGCAGGCCCCCTGCGCAATGAAGGTTTGCGAACCGCGAAGACGACAACCGGCATGAAGGCGAACTTTGTTGCCGGACAATCGATCAGGGTTGATTTCGGAGCCGATTTCGATCGAATGGGGGCAGGGAATCTCTATGCCGCGCAACATTAAATCTTCAATTATTTGGGGTGTGGGCATTCAGACTCCGGGGGATCATTCGCATCATGAAAAAATGAAAATTTAACCTCGACTTTGGTCATTCGGTTTGGTTATTCCGCCGGTTTTCAAAATATAGATAACATCAATTCCCTTAGGATAAGGGAATTTTCGGTAAATGCGATAGCCTTTCAACTCGGGGACACGGTCTGCGTTTTTATCTTTGACGGTAAGTATGATCGCTTCGGCTTGATATTCTTCGGCTTGTTTTTCGATGGCGGTTATCTGCCCCTTTGCCAAGTCCTTTGATACCCGTTGGGCCGCTCGATCCATCTCGTTATAGGCCGTTTTTCCAGGGCAATAAATCCATAGACGCTGGTCGGAAAACATGATTTTGGCATGTTTCAATTTCTGGTCATGGCGAAGGAATCGCACCACATCCAGTTCGGCATCGTCACTCGCCATAAACGCACCGGCGCTTTGTCTAAATGCGGGGGCAACCATAAGGATGACCAGGGCAAACTGCATCGCGCGGGCAAACCGAACACCTTGCAGCCTTTTTATGAGCAGGGTTATACCGTGCCCTACCCATGGATAGAGAAGAACGGCCGGAGTTAGCAAAAATCGCCCTTGAATAAAATCCCTGACCAAATAAGCATAGTATATCAGAAGGATATAGGCCAGACAGACCAACAGAAGGAACTTCTTTTCAGTTGTGATTTTGTGATCGCGGTTAGAAAAGTAGTGACGGACGGTTACCAGCAAGGGCAGCAGGTATATGACAAATAACTGTTTGACGAAATATTCCGTAAGCCCGATCAAGTAAATCAGGGGCATCCAGTGCCGAACAAGGGTTGGAAGCGACTTGCCAAATGGCGAAAAAGGAGGATGCTTTTCGAGGGTTTCTAAAGAAGCGGTAGATCTCCTGATAATTAGCAAAGGCTGAGAATGTGACAATCTTGTAGAGTTCATCCCTAAACTGCCATAAGCGGTTTTGGGCCAGCAATTGCGGGCCAAACAGAATGCCGATAACCAAAAGAATAGTAAAAGGAACACCAACCCAAATGATCGAAGCTTGCAGGAAAAATTGTCTTTCCGCTCTGCTTTTCGTCATAAAACTTTTTACAACCAGAAATGGTATCGGCACCAGCAGGAAAACAATTCCCTCTATCCGGAACAGGAACGATACGCCAGCCCAAAACAGGGCCCACAAGATTTGCTTGATGCTTGCCTGGCGCAACGCCTTCAGCATGCATAAAACATATACAAAGGTCGTTAGCAGAAATACAGGATCCCGGAGTACGTTTTGGACCAGTTCGTTGGCTTGCGGTGTCAAGGCAAAGCAGAGGGTGGCCCACACGGCGGCCTGACGCCCGAACAACATTCGGCTGATACCATAGAGAGGAATCGATGCGCCGACAAGAGCGAGAATATTGATGACCTGGGCGGCTGAAATCCAGTTCGGAATGAGATAGTGAACGGATGCCAATAGCGCGGTATAGGCGATCATGGGGTAAAGTCTGAGAGCTTCACCGATATTGCCGGATGCAATTTGCTGCGCGGCGGCGATGTAGCGCACACCATCCGGATTGATGAAATGATCGGAACCGAACACCCAAAGCTTGAGCGCCATGGATAATACCATAATCCCCATGAGAGGATACCATTGGCTTAGCTGATTTGGTTGTTCAGTCCGCTGAGTTGTCATGATCGTTAATAGCGATAACCGTTTACGGAATCGGAGGTACTTTTCGTATCGGTCTTGTCAGTTCACGGTTTCGGCCGATTGCGGGTGATAATCCGGAAGAATCTGCAACAAGGTCTGGCGAATACCAGCGGGATCTTGGGCCTTGGCTAGTCCGTATAGGCTATCAATATTTTCCTTTAAAGTCGTCAGATCGCAGGTGGTTCCCTCCAGTACAAGGATCTTATTATGGGGCGTCGGCAAGACGCCCTCCCCTTCCGTAACCAACTCTTCATATAGCTTTTCACCAGGTCTGAGCCCGATATAGTCAATCTTGATGTCCACATCCGGCTCAAACCCGGATAAACGGATTAGATCGCGGGCCATATCGTCAATTTTGATGGGAATCCCCATATCCAAGATATAAATTTCATTGCCATTCCCCATAGCACCGGCTTGAAGAATCAATTGGCAGGCTTCCGGAATCGTCATGAAGAACCGAGTGACCTCCTTGTGGGTCACTGTGACCGGCCCCCCTCGGGCAATCTGCTTTTTAAACAAGGGAATAACGCTGCCTACACTGCCGAACACATTTCCGAAACGAACGATCATGAATTTGGTTTTGATACCGGGTCCATTTTGACATTGAACCAAGAGTTCCGCAATTCGCTTGCTGGCGCCCATCACATTGGTGGGGCGAACGGCTTTGTCGGTGGAGACAAAAACGAAACGCTCAGCGTTATATTCGCGCGTTATGCTGATGATCCGGGAAGTGCCGATAACGTTGTTTTCAATGGCCCGCCAGGGCTGGAGCTCAAGCATTGGAACGTGCTTGTATGCAGCGGCATGAAAAACGGTTTGGGGACGAAAGCGATGAAAGACATTGCGCAATTGTTCCTCATCGAGAATATCCCCCAATACGGTGTGATAGATGATCTCGGGATGGAGTCTTTTGAGTTCCAATTCGATTTCATACAGAGGGCTCTCCGCCCTTTCGAAAAGAATCAAACTCTTCGGCCGGAATCTTGAAACTTGACGGCACAATTCCGATCCGATGGAACCGCCGGCCCCCGTTACCAGAATAGTTTCATCATGCAGGTAGGCACCAATCCGATCTTCCTCCAAATGGATCGCTTCCCTGCGCATCAGATCACGGTAGGTCACCTCGCGGATGGAACTAATGGTTACCCGTCCGTCAATAAGTTCGCCATAGCCGGGTATCGTTTTGAACGGCAATCCGGTTTGTTTACAGGTAGCGACAATTTGCCGCATGACGCCTGAAGTGGCTGAGGGAATGGCGATAAGGAGTTCCTGTATCTTGAGGCGTTTGATGACCGTGTCGATTTCTTTCAGGTCCCCGAGAATCGGGATGCCGTGAATTTTAAGACCTCGCTTGGCAGGGTTGTCGTCTATGAATCCGGCGACCTGATAGCGGAGCGAGGCATTGTTTTTTATTTCGCGATAGATTTTTTCGCCGCAATTGCCGGCACCAATGATGAGAAGTTTTTTCTGACCGGATTGTTCTTTGTGCAACAAATGCATAAAGTCCATTGATACGCGACCGGTTTCGTTGTCCTCAAAATAGTCATAAAACAATCGTACCGTCAGCCGGAATAAGGAAACGAGGAAAATCGTAAAGCACCAATCGATGATGAACACCGATCGCGAAAATCCCTGAAAACTTGAACTGCTATGAAAACGCGTGCTGTAAAGTACGATCGTAATGATCGTCAGGGAACTCAAGCTGGAAGCTTTTATGATATTAAATAGATCGGCAAGTCCGGTATAGCGCCACATGCCCCGATAAAGATCGAACCAGTAGAAGAGGACCAATTTAAGCGCGATGACAATCGGAAGAATCCGCCAGAAGGCGGATTGGAAATAGGGCGGAATATTGAAATCGAAACGAACCAGATGCGCGCTGTAAAGCGAGGCCGAAAAAAGCAGAACATCGACCGCCATCACGATGACGAGATTGCGATATAGAAAGAATGGTCTTTTCATAGCGGTTATAGTGAATCCGAGGAAGTGCACCCGATCGGCTCTGTGGTGCAGGATGACACTGGTGGCGACGAAAAGCAATCCAATTACCATGATCCCGGCCACGAGTGCCGCCATGCCGAAATTTTGAAGTGCGATCACAATGGCGCCGATCAAAACTTGTATAATGCCGTAACCGACGGAAACTTTCCAGTGGGGCAGGCCCAATTCGTTGACCAGTACTTGGTAAAGGTGGCGACGATGGGCCACCATAATCCGATCGCCCTCCACGATACGGATCCCGAAGGTTGTCGCGGCGTCCGCATAAATGAGAAAGAAAAAAGACGCACAAGTTGCAACCCCGAGAAAAGTCGCATTGGATTGCCATGCAATCGCCGCAAATAAAAATCCCAGGAATACGCTGCCCGTGTCCCCCATGAAGACTTTGGCATGGGGAAGATTGAAGGGGAGAAAGCCAATGCAGGCTGCAACAATGCATAGATCGATAAGAATGAACGTGGCGGTAACGCCCTTCAAAACGCCGTATACCGCCAGTAAGCTGAAGCCCACGGCGGCGGAGATACCGGCAATCCCATTGATGCCGTCCATGAAGTTGAAAAAATTGGCCGTCCCCGCAATAAACAATGTTCCCATGATAATGCTCAACAGCGGCGGCAAGGCGGCCGGACCGAAAAGCGGACTCGCCCCTAAAAGCACGACGATGGCGCAGCCAAGCTGCATCAGCAAACGCTTGGATTTTGACAACTCCATGCGGTCATCCACCAGGCCGATTAAAGAAATGATGCTGGCGGGACCCCACAGCGTGATCGGAATGGCGTTTAGCAGACTGACCAAGACAAAAGCGCAAACAATCCCCACGCCCCCGCCTTTTGGTGTGGGACGCCTATGGGAACTGCGGTAACCCGGCAGATCCATCAGGCCGTAGCTGCCGCCAAGCTTTATCACGATCCATGCACCAAACGCGCCCAGGCACATGGATAACAGACTATAGAAAAGCCAGTTCATTCAGATGGACCAATGGTTACTTTCTAAGCGCATGCGGAAGGGGTTTTTCACAAAGGGAACATCTCATCAGGCGCCATCGACATCCGCAGGACATGAAAAGCCTCGGCATAGCCCATCCCGGCCTGACTTCCCCGAAACAAGGCCAGCGCCTTCAGCGCCTCGATGGATCTGGATTGAGGAAACGTCTGCAGTTGGCTCTGATAGCACTGCATGGCATCGACCTTTAGGTCGATGTAATCCGAGATGTCGATGCACCAGTTGGGCGTAAAATTCGGTTCGAGATGCGGCGCGTTCCAGTGGGTTTCCGAAATGGTCTCATAGGCAGCGCAAATTTTGATACCACGCCCCACATCCACCGGACGGGAGGCCACCATGCAGGCCTCGAAAACCATGCGATGGTCCACATGACGGTCCACGTAGGGAATCAGGAGGACATCCGGAGATACTTTCTTAATGATCTTGAACACCATGCCGTTGAATTCCGGCACATCGATTTTACCCAACAAGACAGCCGGGTTGTCCAGGAAAATCGATTCTTTGACGCCTAGCAGGCGGTGGGCCTGTTTGGCTTCTTCAACCGTGCGTTCATGAACCTCTTCGGGATAAAGGGGCGGCATATGAGCGGCAATGGTGCCAACGGTCACATCGCCGCCCTGCTTGGCAAAACGCGCCATGGTGCCGGCTGTTCCGAGCACCTCGTCATCCGGATGGGGTGCGATAACCAACAGGTGCGGCGTGTCTCTCATGTTCTCACCTTTAGCCTTTAATAAACGTCACTGTCGCCCTGACTGAAATGCCAGGGGATCGCTTTAAGGGTTTTATCCGATTCAATGAGCGGGCTTGAAGAAAATAAAGCGTTCCGGGTGTTCGATCTGAAATCCAAAGGTCGAATAAACCGATTCATCCATGTGGCCTTTGGACAGCCAGCAAGTAAGCGTATCGGCACCTGAACGTACAGCGAAATCATGGCAGAAACGCAGTGCGTCCTCTACGAGTGAAGGTTGGGTATCGGCGACATGCAGCTCGCAGATATGAACCAAACGTTTGTCACCCTCGGAATAAAATTTGAGTACCAATAGGCCCTGATCGCCGTCGACCAGAAAACGGTGATACGTGCAATCCGGCTTGCTGTAGCGCCAATTCAGGTAATCAGCGTCACGATGCACACCGACTGGAAAGGAACAACGATTCCAGATGTCGGTGGCCCGGACATCGAAGGATTCGACGTTTTGATAGCTGTGGCGAAACGGCTTGCGGGTACCGCTCCACAACCGTGGCACTGCGCAAGGGGACCCGCATCAATTCGGTCCAGCCGGCTCGGCGGAAGCTTTTTTCCGAATTCTGGTTGGGGAGGATATAGGCCAGTTCACCGGCATCGGTCATGTCCTGCCAGCAGCGAAAACCATGCTGGTGGGCAAGGCCCTTGTCCGCGGTAGGCAGGATCCGTCATGATATCCACCATGGTGCGGCCTTTCCTGAACTTCGCCGTTGACCCGAATCGCCCGTCGGCAAGGTCGCAATCATGGATACAAGCCCTGTTGTCCGAGCGGATCACATAGACGTTTGCCGTCCCCAAGGGGTTTTTGAAAAATTGCCACTCGACAAGGCTTCTTGTCGTCGGTACATGGGGCATGCAGGTTTGCCGCAGGGCAATAATCTGATCGATGTCTTCATGCGTGGCCAATTCAATGGTTGGGTTTTCCATTATCCGATTTTCCATAGGGGCGTTCTGGCCGAATCAACATCCGCCGTTGGACAACAGCTTGATTATAAATCACTTGATCCGCTCATACCCAAAAGCGACCTTTGCTCCACTATCGATAAAACTACCTGATATCAAATGGTATGATGCTTCCCGGTTATGATTGCAGCCTGCCAGCCACGCTTGAGATCGTATTGGGGGTGGAAGCCTAACTGGCGGCATAGCAAGTCGCCCCGAGCCGCAACATCTTCCATGACCTTATCCACCAGAAGACGCAATTTGGGGGCTGGCAGCTGGAGTGTTTCGGTGAATCGATCGGCCAAGCCTGCCATTGTTTGCACCGGGCGGCGGGGCAAGCGCAAGCGCGGCGGCCGTCTTGTCCAAAGCATGGGCAATGGCTGTAACGACCTCGTTCAGGGTGTGGATTCGGCCATCGGTGACATTGAAAATGGCGCCTGCCGCGCTGGGATGTTCGGCTGCCAGAATGGCGGCCTGCACAAGATCGTCGATGTAAATCATGGTGCGACGATTTTGGCCGTCGCCGACCGGCAAAAATAGTCCACGGCGGATGGCCTTTACAAGGGTTCGATAGTTGCCCTGCAGCCGCGGGCCGTAAACAGCGGCAAGACGCAGTACAGACGACCGAAGAATGCGAGCTGCCCATAAAAATCTTGCGAATCCCCTCTTCCGACTGCATCTTTGTTTCGGCATATAGCGATTGGGGATTGAGTGTCGATGATTCCGTATAGGGAGTACTGCCAAAACTGGGGCCGTAAACACTGATGGTACTGAAATGCACCATGCGTTTAACTCCGGCATCGAGAGCAGCCCTGGCCACGTTCATGGCCCCATCAACATTGATCCGGCGGTATTCCTCCGACTGGTTGGGAGAGGGATTGTTGAGATGTAGCTTGGCCGCCAGGTGAAAAACGACATCAACGCCGTCCATAGCCGGTCGAAGAGAATCAAGGTCAACAATATCACCGTTAAAACGCTCAACCGCGGACCGCAAAAAGCGTCGGATCAAATGCACGGCGGGCCAGTAGTTCTGACGCGTCCAGTTTTCCGCCAGCAATTGATTCACGAGAGCCGGCCCGATCATCCCGGTTGCGCCTGTTACCAAAGCACGCATGGATCTCAACCTCTCACCCGGTGCAGTACAGCCAATTTCCAGAACCCTTTGGATATGAAAAAACGCGCCATGCTGCGGAAATGCCATTGCAAATATTTAAGATTGCGATGGCTGTCGCCGCGTCCGTCGTGTATTGCCTTGGCATCCGGGCATTGAAGTACGGGCATGTGGGCCATCTTCAGGCGTGCGCAGATATCGACATCCTCATAGTACAGGAAATAGCGTTCATCGAAACCCTGGATCATCTCGAAGGATTCTCTGGTAAAAAGCATAAACATCCCGCCAATCCAGTCGGGTTCAAAGACGGTTTCGGACTGATGGTAGTCAAGTCCGGGATGATCCACCGATGGCCTTTTTCAGAATGCTCAAAGGGGTCGGGAAACGGCGGGCGCTGTTTTCGTGCAATCCGGCGGTATTGACGATCACAGGGCCCGCCACCCCGTTGCCGTGCAGCTTGAGACAATCCATAAGGATGGTGAACGGGTTGCCAATGAGACGGATGTCGGGGTTCAGCACGCCATAAAAGTCCCCTCGCGTTTGTTTGAAAGCAAAATTGTGATTGGCACCGTAGCCTTTGGGACGCTTGTTGTGAATGATTTGTAAAGGAAAAGAGTAGTCATGCGGAGCAAAAGGAAGCGCCTCATCCGT
>CAVSSY010000023.1:0-115123 GCA_963730675.1 uncultured delta proteobacterium
GCCACCTCGTCCTTTCTCTCCTGCCGGCAATCCACTATCTGACCCATCTCCGGCGCGCTAATGCGGGCTGCGGGAGGCGCGAAGCTGCCGCCGCTGATGCCACCTAAACAGTACCCCGCCCCCCAGCGCCAGCAAGCTGCTGCTCAGGAACAGGTCGCGGGCGCCCCAGACATCGAACAGGGCGCCATTGACCATGAAGCCCACCATCAGTCCCAGTCCATAGGTAACGGCATTGTTGGCCGCCTGGCCGAAGGTCTTGGCCGGTCCCGGGGTAAGCCGGTCCATGTAGAGGATGCTGGCCATGTGAAAGGTGCCATAGGAGAAGGCGTGCAGGATCTGGGACGCCAGAATTACAATGGGCGTTTGAAAGATTGCCAGCAGCAGCCAGCGCAGGGCGGCCAGAAAAAAAGAGGCCTGCAGGACCGCTTCCAGACTGGCCCACCGGAAGAGCCGCCGGGAGTTGAGCATGACCATGATTTCCCCCAGTACGGCTGCGGCCCAGGCAACACCGATGAAGGTCGGCGAAAGTCCGATATTTTCCAGATGAATGGAGAAGAAGCCATAATAGGTGCCGTGGCTGACCAGCATGAGGAAGCCGCAGCCGAGGAAGACGAGCACGCGGGGCCAATCGATCCGGATGCCGGCTGCCGCGGCATGGGGTTTTCCCGTGGCGGGGCCGGCCGGCAGGGCGGTGGCGAAGAGCGTTTGCAGCAGGGAACCGGCCAGGATCATGGGGACGATCACCGCGACGCCGTAGCGGTCGATCAGAGGACCCAGGGCGGTGACGATGAGAATGAAACTCATCGAGCCCCAGACACGGATACGCCCGTAAGCCTTTTTGTCTTCGCCCAGAAGGTCCATGGCATAGGCTTCCAGGAAAGCGATCAGGGGCGCGTAGAAAATGCCGTATACAACGGCGATGAGCAGCATGGGCACGAAGGCGGTTGTCATCAGATAGCCGGCCCACGCCGCACAGGCCGCGGCATTGCAGAGCAGGTAGATGAATTTACGCTTGAGGAAGCGGTCCGCCAAAGCACCCCAAACGAAGGGGAACAGGACCAGGGTGGCCGAGCGGAGGCCCGCCAGGTATCCAATCTGGGCCCCGCTGAAGCCCAAATGATAGCAGTAGAGGTTGAAATAGGGCAGATACAGTCCTAGGATACCAAAATAGACGAAATACTGGGACCTCAGGATGATCCTGGACGAAGGCATGGGCTGTCCGCTCTGACCCGTGGCAACGGTGACGGCGGCGGTGATGCCGCTTTACAAAGAAAACCCGAAATGGTACCTTGCCGACACTGCTAGGCTGACTGATTTATAATAATATAATTGTCTTAGCAACCGGGAGCCGGCTATGGAATACATCAAAATTCGATTCGGCAAAGATTGGGGCCAACGGGAGTCGGGTTTCGAACGAACCCTCGACACCATCTTCCGCTCCGTCAATCCGATGTTTGCAGACTGCGATCAACCCTGGAATCCCCAGATGGATGTCTATGAAACCCACGAGGAATTCTATATAACCGCTGAAATTGCCGGTGTGAACAAGGAAGATCTGGGTGTCGAGATCAACAACAAGGCCGTCAAGATCAGCGGACGGCGTTCAGCCCAGCCGCGTGCGGCGGGCGCCTCCTTTCGTCTGGCCGAAATTCAATACGGCAATTTCGAACGGGTGCTGTACCTGCCGACCGCCATCGATCCCGAGGTCGTGTCCGCAACCTATACCAACGGATTTCTCCAACTTCGTCTGGCCAAAGCACTGTCCACGAGACCCCGTCGAATACCCATCGCAGAAGAATAGCCATTTCTTTGATCTCGACGGAATGCGTCACTGTGCAATCGATTGACCCCACTGGGAGGTAAAAAATGACACAACATCGCTCGCCGGAGGATCTTACGGCCGAGAAGCTTCCTGAGCGTCTGCCTATCCTGCCCCTGCATGAAACCGCCCTCTACCCTAAAATGGTACTGCCTCTGGTGGTCATGCAGGGGGATTCCATCAAGCTGGTGGACGAAGCCATGCAGAAGGACCGCATCATCGGTATGCTGGTGGCCAAAGCCGATGCACCGGCGGCAGGCGACCAGGCGGCCGAAGAGACCGCTTCGGAAAACGAGGCCGAAGAAACCGCTTTCGACCCCCGGGAACATCTTTCCGCCATCGGCACCAGCGCCATGATCATGAAAATGGCCAAAACCCAGGACAACCAAACCCAGATGCTGGTCCAGGGCATTAGCCGTTTCAGGGTCAAGGATTTCGTACAGGAAAAACCCTATCTGATCGCAACGGTGGAGCATCTCAAGGAGCAGAAGGCCGAGGGCAAGGAAGTCGAAGCGCTCATGACCAACCTGGTCAATACGTTCGGCCGGGTCGTCGAGCTTTCTCCGGGCATGCCGGCGGAGATTGCGGCCATGGCCAAGGCGATCCAGGAACCGGGCACTTTAGCCAATATGGTGGCCTCCACCCTGAACGTGGATGCCCAGAAAAAACAGGCCATCCTGGAGCGCGACGATGTGAAAAAGCGCCTGCGGGCGGTCGTGCGGATGGTGAACGAGCAGCTGGAGATCCTGGAACTGGGCAACAAGATCCAGTCCCAGGTGAAGGGCGACATGGCGAAAAGCCAGCGGGAGTACTATCTGCGGCAGCAGCTCAAGGCCATCAAGGAAGAACTGGGCGAAACCGACGACACCAATGTGGAGCTGGAAGAATTCCGCACCAAGATCATGGAGGGCAACCTGCCGGAGGAGGCGCGCAAGGAGGCCGAACGGGAGCTCGACCGCCTGGCCAAGATGCACCCCTCTTCGGCGGAATACACGGTGGCCACCACCTATCTGGACTGGATAACGGCCCTGCCCTGGCACAAGGGCACGGAAGACAATCTGGACATCAAGGCGGCCCGGGCGATTCTGGACGAGGACCATTTCGGACTGGAAAAGGCCAAGCGGCGCATCGTCGAACACCTGGCGGTGCGCAAACTCAATCCGGATACCAAAGGCCCGATCCTGTGCTTCGTGGGGCCGCCGGGAACGGGTAAGACTTCCCTGGGGCGTTCGGTGGCGCGCGCCATGGGGCGCAAATTCTGGCGGATCTCCCTGGGCGGGGTGCGCGACGAAGCCGAAATCCGGGGTCATCGGCGCACTTATGTGGGCGCCATGCCCGGGCGTATCATCCAGGCCATACGTCGTTGCGAGTCCAACAATCCCGTATTCATGCTGGATGAAATCGACAAACTGGGCAACGATTTCCGGGGCGACCCTTCTTCCGCCCTGCTGGAAGTCCTGGATCCCGAACAAAATTTCAGTTTTTCAGACCATTATCTGGATGTGCCCTTCGATTTGTCGCATGTCATGTTTATTACGACGGCCAACGTCCTCGACACGATTCCACCGCCGCTGCTCGACCGCATGGAAGTGCTGGAGATGGTGGGGTATACCCTCGAGGAAAAGATCAAGATTGCCAACCGCTTTTTGATTCCCCGTCAGCGGGAGGCCCATGGACTCAAGGCACGCCAGATCAAGATTACCACCGGCGCCGTGAAACGGATTATCGCAGGCTATACCCGGGAAGCCGGGCTGCGCAACCTGGAGCGGGAGATCGCCTCCATCTGCCGGGGGGTGGCCGCCAAGGTGGCCCAGGGCGATGCGGAGGCCGTGTCCGTCGGGATGGACGAGGTCGCCGAATACCTGGGGCCGGTCAAGATTACCTCGGAAGCCAAAGCGCGCACGGCCACCCCGGGCGTTGCCATAGGGCTGGCCTGGACGCCCACCGGCGGTGAAATTTTGTTCATCGAGGCCACCGCCATGAAGGGGCAAAAGGGCTTGACCCTTACCGGGCAGCTGGGGGAGGTGATGAAGGAATCGGCCACCGCGGCCTTAAGCTATATCCGTTCCCACGCCAAGGAGCTCAAGATCGACGAGGATTTCTTCAGCAGCCACGACCTCCATATTCACGTACCGGCCGGGGCGATCCCCAAGGACGGCCCCTCCGCAGGGGTCACCATGCTGACGGCGCTGGTATCCCTTTTGACGAACCGGCGGATCAAAAAAGACCTGGCCATGACCGGGGAAATCACCCTGCGGGGGCAGGTGCTCCCTGTGGGCGGAATCAAAGAGAAGGTCCTGGGGGCCCACCGGGTAGGCATCAAGACCCTAATTCTGCCGGCCGCCAACGAAAAGGATCTGGTTGACGTGCCGGAAAAGGTGCGCAAGACCATCCAGTTCCACTTCGTTTCCAAGATGAAGGATGTCCTCAGCATTGCCCTCGGGACCTGATGTTGCGAACCGCTGGATCCATGGCACTAGGTTATCGATGAAACGCGTGCAGCACTGTTTCAGCATGCCAACGAGGCTGCTTCCCCATCGCGAAACATGGCGGGCGGTCTGCCGATGGGCCGTGGTCGTGGGGGGGCTGTGCCTGCTGGTGCACGGATGCCGGTCGGTCTCCACCACAGCGCCGCCCCGCGACACGCCCAGCGTCCCGACGGGTTATCCCAAGCCTTACCGAGTGGACGGGCAATGGTATCAGCCCATCCCGGACGCCGACGGCTTCCGGCAGCAGGGAACGGCATCCTGGTACGGCCGCCAATTTCACGGCCGCCGAACCTCAAATGGCGAAGTTTACGATATGTACGGCATTTCGGCCGCCCACAAGACGCTGCCTTTCGGCACCGTGGTCCGGGTTCACAATCTGCACAACGACCAGCAGCTGGATGTGCGCATCAACGACCGCGGCCCTTTCGTGAAAAACCGCATTATCGACCTGTCCTATGGGGCTGCCCAAAAACTGGGGGTGGTGGGCCCCGGAACGGCGCCCGTGGAAATCGTGGTTCTGGCGGCACCGGCTCGCAGCGTGCAGCAACCCGGCGGGCAGGAACGCCTGGTGCCGGTGGACCTCACCCACGGCAATTTTACGTTTCAGGTGGGCGCCTTCCAGGACCGCAACAATGCCGATCGCCTGGCCGCCAAACTCTCCCGCACCTACCATCATGTCCACGTGTCCTCTTTTGATCGGGGGGACGGTCTTTTCCACCGCGTCCGGGTGGGTCACGCCACCACCCTGCAGGAAGCCGACAAATACGAGCAGGCCCTCATCCGCCAGGGTTTCAATGTCTTCATCGTGGCGGAGTGACATGGTCTCCGGCCCCAGTGGACAAACGGTTTTTCTGGATCGGGACGGCGTCATCAACCGGGATTCGGCGGATTACATCACTTCCTGGGCACAATTCGATTTCCTGCCGGGCAGTCTGGAGGCCATCGCCCGCCTCACCTGGGCCGGCCTGACGGTCATTGTGATTACCAATCAGTCGGCCGTGGGACGCGGCATGATGGATATCGCAACCCTGGATGCCATACACCGGAACCTGCGCGCGGCCGTTGCGGCGTGCGGCGGACGGATCGCAGCGATCCTCTACTGCCCCCATCATCCCGCGGATCGCTGCAACTGCCGCAAACCCGAACCCGGCCTCATTCACCAAGCCCAGCGCCGATTTCGACTGGAGCTGGGCTCGGCGGCCATGATCGGCGATCATGCCAAGGATATCCAGTGCGGCATCAACGCCGGCTGCGGCCGGACGATCCTGGTCCAGTCGGGCCTGCACGACGATCGCTCTCAGCTGCAAACTTTGGGCCTGGCGCCTGACTATGTGGCCGTCGATCTGGCAGCCGCCGTTGACTGGTTGCTGGCCCGGCCGTGACGCCCATGATGCACCTCCCAGGCGACAGCGATGCCCCCATGACACCCGCCCCCGACCCGGTGACTCTCCGGGGCCGTGTGGAGCACATCACCTTCCAGAACCCGGACACCCATTTCACCATCGCCCGTCTGCGGACGGACCCCGACGGGCACCGGGTGACGATCCTGGGTCACCTCCTGTTATCCGGGCGCGGGGAAACGCTGGAGGTGAGCGGGCACTGGGAGCGGCATCCGCGCTTTGGCACCCAGCTGAAGGTCGCCCGGTATCGGATTCTGCTGCCGGATACCATTGACGGCATCCGGCGTTATCTGGCCTCGGGCGTCATCCCCGGGGTTGGCCCCAAGCTCGTGGAGCGTTTGGTGCGGCATTTCGGCGCCGAACTGCTGGCAGTGATCGAAACGCGCCCCCGGGAATTGACCCGGGTGCGGGGGGTCGGCCCACAAACCGCCGCACGCATTGAAGAGGGCTGGAAAGCCCACCATGCTGCCCGCCTTTTGATGCAGTTTTTACAGGACAACGGCTTGAAGCCCGCTTATTGCGGACGGATTCTCAAGGCCCTGGGCGAGGACGCCCTGACGCTATTGCAGGAGGACCCTTACGGCGTCGTGGATGAACTGCCCGGCATCGGGTTTATCGTGGCCGATGCCGTAGCGCGCCATCAGGGGCTGCCGGCCGAGGATCCGCGACGCATCCGGGCCTGCATCGGCTATCTGCTGGAGCAGGCCGCGGGCGAGGGGCATGTCTTCGTTCCGGAAAGGGATTTGCTGGAGCGCAGCCGCGACCTTTTCGCGATCACTCCGGAGGATCTGGGGGCCGTGGTGGATGCCATGGCACGGGATCGCGCCCTTCACGCCAGCGAAGACGAGGATGAAACCGGTCGCCGGCTTTACACCATGGCCCTCTACGAAGCCGAGCGGGGGCTGGCGCAGCGGTTGAACGCGATGCTGGCGCTGCCCCTGCCGGCGGCCGAGATCGCTCCCGATAGGATTGAGGCCACCGTCACCCAACGCCTGGCCATTCACCCCTCGTCCGCCCAGCAGGCCGTCCTCCAGGGGGTTTTGGGCCATCGTGTGGCAGTGATTACCGGCGGGCCGGGCACGGGCAAGACCACCCTGATTCGCTCCCTCTACACCCTCTACCATGCGCAGGGCCGGTCGGTTTGCCTGGCAGCCCCCACCGGGCGGGCCGCACGCCGCTTGTCCGAGGTGACCCGGCGTCCGGCGGCCACGCTTCACAAGCTGTTGGGCTATAATCCGGCGGACGGGGGATTTGAAAAGGATCAGGACGATCCCATCGATGCCGATGTCTTCATCGTCGATGAGGCCTCCATGGTGGATACCCTGCTGATGGCACAATTTCTCAAGGCCGTGCCCCTGACATCTATCCTGATTCTGGTGGGGGATGTCTTCCAACTGCCCTCGGTGGGACCGGGCAATGTTCTCCAGGATATCATCGCTTCCCGATGTCCGGCAGTCTACCATCTCAAGGAGATTTTTCGTCAGGACGAGGAAAGCCCCATCGTCCTCAACGCCCATCGGGTCCGCGACGGCAAGCAGCCGGACTTGGAGGCCGGCCGTGAATCGGATATCCTGGCCCCCTTCCATTTTATTGAAGCGGCCCGCATGGAAATCGTGGTCCGGACTATCGTCGATCTATGCACCCACTGGATTCCGGACCAGTACGGGCTGGATCCCATTGACGACGTCCAGGTGCTGACCCCGGTACACAAGGGGGAAGCGGGCACCATCAACCTCAATCAGGTCCTCCAGAAACACCTCAATCCAGACCGGCTGAAGAACCCCGCGGGGTTTCACCCGGGGGACAAGGTCATGCACCTGCGCAACAATTACGGCAAAGAGGTGTTTAACGGCGATATCGGCCGGATCACGGATGTGGCGGTGGCCCGGGAGCGTTTGAGCGTAGATTACGACGGGCGGGAGGTCTGCTACGATTTTTCCGATTTGAGCGAGTTGACCCTGGCCTACGCCATATCGGTTCACAAATCCCAGGGGTCGGAATATCCGGCCGTGGTCGTGCCGCTGCTCACCCAGCACTATGTCATGCTGCAGCGCAACCTGCTTTACACGGCCATTACACGGGGAAAACGGCTGGTGGTCATCGTGGGCAGCCGGCGGGCCCTGGAGATCGCGCTGCAAAACGATCGCCCCCGGCAGCGCTTGTCCCATCTGCGGCAGCGGCTGGTCTCCGGTGGAAGCCCAAACGGCGGCGGGCCTCCCGCCTAGTCGTCCTCGGGAGGGGAGGGGATGGGCAGCTTGACGAAATCGACGCCTTCTTCCCGCAGGGTTTTTTCTTCCTGTTTGGTACTGACGCCCCGAATGTTGCGGGGTTCCGCGGCACCGTAGTGGATTTTGAGGGCTTCTTTAGCAAAATCCGGACCGACATTATCGAAATTTTTATCGACAAATTCATGCAATTGACGACCCAAGGCCTTCAGGCCGGCCATGTCCGGAGCGGGTGTATCCGAGGTGGGGCGCGATTTGATGGCGAAGGTCGAGGGCCGGCGGCATACGCCCGCGTCGTCGCAGACCGGGCAGGTCACCAGCCCTTTTTTCTTCTGCTTTTGGTAGGCTTTGGCATCTTCGAACCAGCCTTCGAAGGTGTGGCCATTGGGGCATATCAAGTCGTAAGCAATCATGGCATTATGGCCTTGGTGTTTCTTTCTTCATTGTGCGGTGCACGCAGGGTGCGGATAGTCCCGACGCCTATCACAGGGGCGGAAAAAATTAAAGTAATTATTGACATATGGGATATTTTCTAATCAATATAAGGAGATATTTGGATAAGGAGATATCCGCCTTTATCCTGTCAGAAGGGCCAGCGGCGGCTATGGGCAGCGCCAGGCTGGTGGGAATCGGCAACAAGGAGAACTTAGACGTATGTTGAGAGGTCATCTTAATCGGAGCATAGCACACACAAGGCGCCGAGGGGCGGCGGGTCTGATCTTCGGAATCGTCATCGTGTTGTTTCTTTCGGCAACGGTCGCCTGGGCGGAAACGGTATATGTGGATGATAAACTGACCATCACCTTCCGCAGCGGTCCCGGGATGGACCGCAAGATCCTGGAATATCTGACGACGGGTGACTATATGGAGTTGCTGGAAGATGGCGAGGAGTGGGCGCTCGTGAGGATGCCGGACGGCCGGGAAGGCTGGGTCATGAAACAGTACATAACGAAGTCCAAGCCCAGCCGGATGCTGCTTGCGGAGATTCAGAAAGCGAACAGTAGCCTTACCTCCCGAGCGGATGAATTGTCGCAGGAAAACGAGGCGCTCAAGGCGGCCAACCAGAAGGTCAACGCGGCCTTGGAGGAAAAGACCAAAGCTCTGGCCGATGTTACCAAGGAGTACAACGACCTCAAGCAATCATCGGATGCCAGCTCGTTTCAGATGCGCAAGTATCTGATCTTTTTCTTTAGCGGCGGGGGCATCCTGTTTATCGGGATTCTGCTGGGTCTGGTCATGAAGCGCCAGCGGCGTAAATCCATGTATATGATCTAAATCGGACGCGCCCAGCCGCCTTCTCCGGCGCCGGGCCGGCTCCGTTCCAAGAGCGTTGCATCCGGCATACCTTATCCCCCTGACTGACGGTCGTGACTTCCGATGAAAACACATCAATCCGATTTCCTGATTATCGGCAGTGGGGTTGCCGGTCTTCTGTTTGCCCTTGATACCGCCCAGGTCGGCCGGGTGGCCCTGGTCACCAAAAAAGAGGCCATGGAGAGCAATACCAACCATGCCCAGGGCGGTATCGCCGCGGTCCTCGACGGCAGCGATTCCTTCGATCTCCACATCCAGGACACCCTGTCATCGGGCGCCGGCCTCTGTCATCCCGAGGTGGTGCGCCTGGTGGTCGAGGAAGGGCCGGCGCGCATCGCAGAACTGGTCCAGCGGGGGGTTTCCTTCAGCCGGCGCCCCGACGCCGCGGCGGAAGCCTTCGATCTGGGCCGTGAAGGGGGGCATTCCCGCAACCGGATCGTCCACACCCAGGACATGACGGGCCGGGAGGTGGAGCGGGCCCTGCTGGAGCAAGTCCGGGAACATCCCAACATCGAGCTGTTCGAAAACCACATCGCCGTGGACCTCATCACCCACTCCACCCGCATGAAACGCGGCCTGATCACCACCACCCACGAGGAACACTGCTGCGGCGCCTACGTCTTAGACCGGGAGGCCCATCAGGTGCGTCCTTTCGTGGCCCGCATCGTGCTGCTGGCCACGGGCGGAGCCGGCAAGGTGTATCTCTATACCAGCAACCCCGATATCGCCACCGGGGACGGGCTGGCCATGGCCTACCGGGCCGGGGCCACCCTGGCCAACCTGGAATTCGTGCAATTCCACCCCACCTGCCTGTATCACCCCGAAGCCAAGAATTTCCTGATTTCCGAAGCCGTGCGGGGCGAGGGCGCCATCCTTATCGATGCCCGGGGCAACCGGTTCATGGAACGCTATGATCCCGACCGGGAGCTGGCCTGCCGGGATGTGGTGGCCCGGGCCATCGACACCGAGCTTAAAAAGAGCGGGGACGATTCGGTTTTTCTGGATATTTCCGGACAGGACGCCGACTTTATCAGAAGGCGGTTTCCCAACCTGTACGAGAACTGCCTGACATTCGGCATCGACATGACCCGGGATCCCATACCCGTCGTTCCGGCCGCCCACTACATGTGCGGCGGCGTGGTGACCGACACCGAAGGCCGCACGGACATCCGTCAGCTCTACGCCGTGGGCGAGACGGCCTGCACCGGCCTGCACGGCGCCAACCGCCTGGCCAGCAATTCGTTGCTGGAGGCCCTGGTTTATGCCCACCGGGCGGCCCGCCAGGCCATCCAGGAATTTCTGTCCGGTGCTCTTGCGGCCATGCCGGAGCCGCCCGGCTGGGATGAGGTGGGCACATCGGACAGCGACGAGCGGATCATGGTTTCCCAGAACTGGGACGAGATCCGCCGCTTCATGTGGAGCTATGTGGGCATCGTGCGTTCGGACAAGCGCCTGGAGCGTGCCCGACGGCGCATCGAGATGATCCAGCAGGAAATCCGCGACTACTACTGGAACTTCAAGGTGACCGCCGATCTCATCGAGCTGCGCAACATTGCCATGGTGGCCGAGCTCATCATCCGCAGCGCCTCCCACCGCAAGGAAAGCCGCGGCCTGCACTACAACATCCTCTACCCCGAACGGGACGACCAGCGCTGGCAGAAGGACACCATTCTGCGGCGGCCGTTTGTGGGGTAATCGGTCATTAGAAATGACCGATGAGAGGATCAGGCCCTGGCCTATACCAGCATAACTGCGATGGGCGGCGATGCCTTCGAAACGCTAGGCTGTTTTAACGCCCAACCATATCAGTTCAATGCCTCCCAACCGGGTACCACACTGGCGAATTCCTGTTGAAAGGCTGGACGACGCCTATTATCCTGCTTTATCTTGACCGCAAATTTCTTCCATCGTGGCTCATCGCCCAGCACGTTGACGAGAACGTTGCGCACCTTGGCCATCACCTTGGCTTTGCGGGCGTATTCCTTGCGTTGGGCATTGCGGTTCAAATTTCCAAGGCCGGACAGGTAGTATTTTAACACCTCTTCCGGGAACCGCTTTTCAAGTTTTGCGGCCACCTTGATTTCATAGTCGCTATCCCAGGGCGACATGGGATAGCGACCTTTGGACAAAATTGCCAAAGCTTGGTCATATTCTTTGCGGTGCATCCGAATTTTCAATCGTTCCGATTCCCAGGCATTTTTTAAATGCGCGAGGAGCTTCGGTTCGAACAGTGCCCATTCGGTGACCGAACACATTTTTTTGAATTTTTTGTATTTCTCAAAGGTCAGGCCGTCAGTGGTCTGAGCGAACTGAAGCGCCATGTATTTATCGCGATCGCCTGCTTCCTTGGCACGCTTGGCAACAAAACCGCGCAGCTCATCCATGCGGCCCTGTGCGCGGCGCAGTCCCCTCTCAGCCACCTGCAGGGCCTTTTCCTTTTCGCCGGATTCCCAGAAAAACGTTGCCAGGTCATGGTAATCAGCCCCATATTTCATATATCGCAAGCGCAGCTCAAGGTATTTGTCCCGGTCCCCGAGGCGGCAGTAGATGTCACGTGCATTCTTCACCTGCCATTCGTTCCCCATCGCTTCAAACGCCTGGGCCAGCCCGCGCAAGTCGTCATCATCATAGCAGGCGGCGTAGGCGATCTCGTATAGTGAATCATCCATGCCGGCGTTTCCGCTTTTGATGAATGGCAGAACTAAATCGAGAAGCTCGCGTCGAAAAGCGGCATCGACTTTTTTTGCGTCCAGGCGGTCTTGAATCTGACCCAAAAGTTCGTCCACGAGGTCCTGGGTGCCATAATCGCCGCCGCCATACATATCCAATTCTTCCAGATCAGGTGCCAACTCGGACCAGAGAGCCAGAACGGCTTCGCCTTCAGACTGTTTCTTTAGGGACTTGGAAACGACAACGTTGGATTTTAAAAAATCGAAGCACTCCCGACGAACATCGGGGTACTCCGCCGCAAGATTTGCGATCAACTTGGACAGCACTTGTTGCGGGGCTGCCCCCAGCAATTGGCTTAACGCATCCTTCCTTTTAGGTTTCTTGGCCATAAGTTACCTGTCTCAACGGGATTTGATGTGCCATCGACTCTCAGCATTAAACATCCAGCGACGCCCCATTCTCACGCAGCCAGGACTTCCTTTCCTGATAATCCGGCATAACCTTGTCGATCTCATTCCAGAATTCCTGGGTGTGATCGCGATGGTGTAAATGGCAAAGCTCGTGCACGACGATGTAGTCGATGATCTTTGGCGGCGCCATCATGCATTTCCAGTGAAACACCAGCTTGCCGTCCGTGCTGCACGAAGCCCATCGGTAGTTTAGGTCGCGAATGCTGACGTCCTATAGCCTTATTCCGACATCGTGTTATCCGAACAAGACCTTTTCCAGTTTGCCTGCCGCCTGCCGCCTCTTGGCCGGCTGCATGCGAGTCAGGTTGAGCATCTTCCACTGGATGGACGGTAGGCGCTCCACCTCAGGCAAAACAAAATCGCGCCAGTCATGGGTTCCGCGTTTCAGGGCCAGCAAAAAACGTCTGTCCCTATCGGTCATTGCGGCATGGATCGCACGGACCAATTCCGGAAGCGTCTCTTGCAGTTGGTCAAGCGCCACCGGTTCCTCAACCATGCCTGCCAGCTCCGCGCGATACTGGGGTTGGATATCCTGTACCCGGGGTGCCAGCAGTTCAGCCATGGGCCGGTTATGACCCATCAGGTAAACCAGGAAGGCGTTCTTCAGCCGTTCGTCAATGCCCTCTCGGCGCAGCAGCCAATGGACATCATAGAGATCGCGAGGATGCTGGCGGTCCAAAGCCGCACAGATTTTCCCGGCATACAGATCTGCAAAACTCAGTACCGGCATCCTTGCAAACCCGAATGCATCGGCCGTCCGGGTGCTGAGCTGGCGCGCCACGGCCGGAAAGACACTGCCCCGCAAGACCGGTGTCACCTCGACCTTAACGCTGGTTTCTCCCCGCCAAATTACCAGCTTGAAACGTTGGTCCGTGCCCTTGAGCACTGAGGCCTTTACAATAGCTCGGGGCACATGCTGCACGATGTCCACAGCAATTTCTCCCAGGGCCGCATCGATCGCTGTCAGGCTGGCATCCCGATTTTCCACGGGCAAATAGGCCAGATCGATGTCCACCGAAAGGCGCGGCATGTCTCGTATAAACAGGTTGATGGCGGTCCCACCCTTGAGGGCAAAACAAGATTGCTTGGCCACGCTGGGCAGCAGCGCCACTAATAGCTGAACCTGTTCAGTATAGTGGGGGATCTTCATCAACGGTCATCTTCTTGGGTACGGTTATTTGATAGGCAGGATCAAAGGAACCGCCCTTGATGATCATGCGCTTGCCCCGGCCCAGATTGATCTCTTCCCTGTCAAGGGCTTGGTACCAGGCGTGGTTGTGGCGGTCGCTGAACCATAAAAAAAGCCGTTTGGCTTTGACTTGGCTGCAACTTCGCAGCAGGTCATGAAGCAATGCCGGCCGCAGATTTACCGCCGACTCGAAGAACTTGTCGGCCATGGAGAAGTCGGCCTCATCTCGTACTTCGGCCAGCAGTTCCAGCATGGCCAGTTCGAGGCGGCTGAACGGGATGGACCAATCCCAGGCCCCGAAGGGCCGCTGGTGCGCGGCCGCCTGGGGCAACGAATCGAACAGCCGCCGGGTATGAACGGTAAATTGAAATGATTTCTGAAAATCCCGTAACCATGATGGGCACCTTGGCGGACCCGTATAAATCGATGCGCTGCACATCATCTAACGGCAGGTAGTGGGCCATGCCCTGCAACTCCAGGGCGCTACGGCCACCCACCCTCACCGGGCAACCCATCTGGTTCAGAGAATAAACCACATGTTCCCATTTGAGAGGGGGGCCTGGCCTTCGATAGATCCCACGGGCCACGGCCGTCAGCTTGCCCGCCCGCAGGAAATAGTCCACCCTGGGGCGGCCGAAACCTTGAGCCCTGAGCCAGGCACGGTTGACCAACTGCCCCTCAGGCAGGATTTGTTCCAAAGATGGGTCAGGTTGAGGGGACATAGTTTATAAAACCTTACTAATGCATAAATTATATATGCATTTAAGACGTTTGGCAAACTATTGGTTTAAAAAATAATGAATTTGCATAAATATTCGCTGCAAAAAATGAAATTTGTAAACTCAGGGTCTACATTTGGATCAATTATTAAACAAATTACGCCCACCCCCCAGCAGGTTGATGACATAATCGCTTTGCTGGAATACACGGGCCATAGCATTGGGGCCGCAGACCGCGTCCACTTCCGCCAGGGGCAGGTCGTCCACCCCGGCGGTGATGGCTTGAATCCACTTGAGTTGGGGGGCCGCGTCGATCATTGCGCGGTCGCCGTGCAGAAACATCAGCAGGATTTCGGTTTGCGGCAAATATTCGAAGACTTTATCGCGATCCGTGCAGCGCACCCATTCTACTTGCGGGTATTGCCGCACGAGCCTTTCCAGATGGGCGTCCGGCAGGTCGAAGTGGATCAGGGCCTGTGTCATTTTATGATCTCATCGTGCTTCCGCGAATGGTTAAAACAAAGATTAACCATGAAGGGCATGAAGAATATGAAGAGGTCGAAGAACAAACTCCATCCAATCCGGTCCTATTGAACGGCCTTTCAGGGTAATAATGCTTCGGGCAGGTCGTTGTCGGGCGTCTGCCCATCGGCCGTCAGAGTTCCTCGGGAACGAAGGCGGTCACATCATCGATATTGAGGGTGTCGGCCAAGAGCATCACCAGGCGGTCCACCCCCAGGGCGTTGCCCGTGGCGGGAGGCATCATTTCCAGGTCCGCCAGAAAGCGCTCCGGCAGGGGGATAGCCGGGCGGCCGGCCTGTTGCCTTAGCTGCAATTCCTGCTGAAAGCGCCGCCGCTGCTCCGCCGCATCGTTCAATTCGCTGAACCCGTTGCACAACTCGATGCCGCCGATATAGAGCTCGAAACGCTCCGCCCGGTCGGGACGGTCCGGTTTCAGGCGGGCCAGGGCGGCGCAGGGGGCCGGGTAGTCGTAGAGGAAGACCGGGCGCTCCCAGCCCAGGCGGGGCTCGATTTCAAGGCCGACGATTTCATCGAAGCGGCCCGCGGCGAGGGCATCTTCGGGCGTCGTATCGGCGAATATCCGAAACGCCTCCTCGACTTCCAGCCGTTCGAAGGGCCCCGCTATATCAATGGGCCGCCCCTGGAAGGACAAACGGCCGCCCCGGTCCAGGGCGCGGGCCACGTGCTTCACCAGGGCCTCGGTCTGGTCCATCATGTGCCGGTAGTCCTGAAACGCCGTGTACCACTCCAGCAGGGTGAATTCGGAGAGGTGGCGCCGGCCGCGCTCTCCCCGACGGAAGCAGCGGCAGAGCTGGAAGAGGCGCGGGTAGCCGGCCGCCAGAAGCCGCTTCATGCACAGCTCGGGCGAGGTATGCAGAAAGGCCTCGCCGGCCGGCTCGGGGTCGATATGCGCCTCCGGGGCGGGGGCGGGTATCCGAATGGGGGTTTCGACTTCAAGGTAGGTGTCGGCTTCGAAAAAAGCGCGTATGGCCTGTTGCACTTGGGATCTTAACCGCAGGGCGGCTTTGAGCAGTCGTTTGGCGCATGGTTGCCTCGGATCAGGCTTTGCGCACGGTATAGCTGTCCGTACGCTGATCCTGCAGGGCAACGAAGTCGAATTCGCCGGCATCGGCCTCGCTAAACCAGTCCTGGCCGGCCTGGCGGCAGTCGGCGCAGGCATGACGGGGAATGTGGATCGCCAGGAGGTGCCGGCCGCGGTCGGAGGTGGAGTCGATTCGCCAGGCGCCGCCGCACTGATCGCAGATCCGGACCGTTTCCTTTTGGAATTCGGTGATCCCGGCGGTGTCGTAGTAGAGCTGGCGCGAGCGCTGGCCGCAGCCCTCTTTGGCGCGGACCTGTTCCTGAATTTCACGCTCTCCGCTGCCAGTAGGCCAGCACCAGGTCCCCCACCTTGCCGATGATGCGCGTGACGTCCTTGGACTGGCGGATGCTCTCCGGATTGAAATTGGGCTCACGTACCTGGCTGTAGTCCAGCCCGGCCATGGCCAGGATGATGCCGACGTTCACATAGGGCAGCGCGCCTTCGATGGCATAGCCACCTTCCAGGACGGCGATGTCGGCCTTGAGCAGCTCCGTGAGTTCGGCATAGCCCCGGGCCGTGAAATTCATGTTGGTGATGGGGTCGGAGAAGTGGTTGTCCTGCCCGGCGGAATTGACCACCAGATCCGGCTTGAAATCCTCCAGGATCGGCAGGACCACGTTGCGGATGGTGTAGAGAAAGCCCTCATCCGAGGTGTTGGGGGGCAAGGGGATGTTCAGGGTGGTGCCAATTGCGTTGGGCCCTCCCAGCTCGTTGGGAAAGCCGGTGCCTGGATACAGGGTGCGCCCGTCCTGGTGGATCGAGATAAAAAGCGTGTCCGGGTCGTGCCAGTAGATGTCCTGGGTGCCGTCCCCGTGATGGCAGTCCGTATCGACAATGGCCACCCGGCGGACGCCGTAGACCTGGCGCAGATGTTCGATCATCACGGCTTCGATGTTGATGTTGCAGAAGCCGCGGGCCCCGTGGACGACCCGCATGGCGTGGTGGCCGGGGGGGCGCACCAGGGCAAAGCCCCGCTCGATTTGTTTTTCCATGACCGCGCAGCCGATGGTTTTGGCGCCGCCGGCACTGATGAAATGCGATTCCGTCATGACGCTGAGGGGGTCGGGAACGCAGAAATGCACCCGTTGGACATCGGGAACGTTGACCAGATCCGGCTTGAGTTCCACCAGATCTTCGATGTCCAAAAGACCCTCCTCGATGACCTGATCCTGGGTATAGAGGAGGCGCTCTTCGCGCTCCGGATGGGTGGGGTCGATGGCCCAGTCGAAGGCCGGGAAAAAAACCAGGCCCGTTTTGTGTTTGGCTTTCAGCATGGCGTGTCCTCTACCGACTGCAGCGGCTCACATCAGGCGCCCCGCCACCGGATCGTAGCCGTGAATCAGACCGGGCTGAACCTGGGCGCGGATGCGGATATTGCGGCCGGTCGTATGGAAGCCCCGAACCATATTGAATTGCAGATCTTCAGTAACTTCCATTTCGAGGTATTCCGGGTTGGCCCCCCGATCCACAGCCTTGCGTTGCAGCAGGTCCAGCGCCAACCGGCGGGCTTGAACCCGGTCGAAGGAGCGCTCGATGTGCTCCGTATAATTTTCCTCCGGCGCCGATACGATGCCCTGTTCCGTATCGGCATACAGCACGACTTCGCAGGTGGTGCGGGCCAGGGCGGCCCCGATGGCGTTGGCCACCGCCCAGCGCGGCACGACGCCCACCTTGTAGGTGGACAGGGCTTCCAGGTGCTCGGCGAAAAGAGGGGCGGGCCCTCCGAGAACCAGGATCGTCGCGGGACGCACTTCATAGCCTTCCTGCATTTCATGGACCGTATAGACCGGCTGTTGGTTGATGCGTGCGATCATCTGCTCGGCTTCATCCAGGATTTGCCGGCAGGTGTGGTCAAAGACCCGGAAAGCCGCCTCTTCCACGGTCAGGCCCAGCTGTTCGGCGATGGGACCGAATCCCCGGGCGGCCAGCTCCGGCGATCCCCGGCGGGCCTTGCCCATGATAACCAGGGCATCGGTGGGGGTGGGGGTCGGGCCGCCATGGGCCATGGCCGGACCGTCCCGATGGGGGCCGATCAGGATGCGGCCGTTTTCAATCCGTACGGCGCTGTCGCCGCCGATCCCGATGGAATGGGTTTTCAGGGACCGGATGAGGGTTTTGTAGCCCCCCAGTTCCACCCCCTGGGGGTCGAGAAGGGGCACCTGATCCACCAGCACCGCCATGTCGGTGGTGGTGCCGCCGATGTCCATGACCAGGGCGTCGCCGTTTTCAGGTCCGAAGGCGATGGAGCCCATGACGCTGGCTGCCGGTCCGGAAAAAATAGTCTGGGCCGGATAGTCGATGGAAGCCTCGAAGTTCATGTTGCCGCCGTCCGCCTTGAGAATCCGAATCGGCACCTGTAAGCCCTTGCGCACCAGCGATTTTTGGACGGCTTCGAAAAAATTGCGGTGAATGGGGTAAACGGCGGCGTTGAGATAGGTGGTGGCGATCCGGCGGGGAAAACTGAGATTGCCGGAAATGCGGTGGCCCAGGAAGACCTTCTCGAAATGGCTTTCAAGGCGGCGGGCAATGGTCAGTTCCTGCTGGGCATTGCGTACGGAGAATTTGGTGACGACCCCGACATGACGGATGCCTTCCGCCAGAAACCGGTCGCGGATGTCGTCGATTTCGGCCTCCCGCACCGGTTCGACTTCGCGCCCCCGGTGGTCGATGGAGCCTGAAAGGCAGGCGAAGTGGTCATTGGTGCGAAAATAACGGGGGTCGATCCCGGGGCCTCCCGCGACGATCATGCCAACCTGGGGAAGTTTTTTCTGAATGATGGCATTCGTGGTCAGGGTCGTGCTCATGACCATGCGGAGGATCCGGGCCGGATCGATGTCGGCGGTGATGCTTTCAAGCGCGGTCAGGACCGTATGGAAAAGATCGTCGGGATCCGTCGGGACCTTGATTTCGTTGATGACGCCTTCGTTTCCGAGCAGTACGACATCGGCGTGGGTGCCGCCGACATCAAGACCAATGATCATGGCAACGTCCCGAGCGTTGGGGGGTAATGGGCGCGGCCGTTTGCGGTGGAGGCCAGCCGGCCGTCTTTGGGTGCGTCAGAAGACCCTAACGGATATGACCGGTGATGTCAATCATCCCTTGCGGGGTGCGGGATTGCGGCGGGAAAGGCGTTTGGCACCGCATCCGGTCTACATGGTGTTCAATCTGCCAGGTAGTAGGTAATGGTCGATACCACCCGGACTCTTTTGATGTAGGGCGTGTTGCTGTCGCGGTTGTTGATGGAAAACTGGCCCTGGCTGGCCCGCTTGATCTTGCCCAGCCGGCTCTGGGAGTCCTTGGCGAACTTATCCGCAACCTCCCGGGCGTTGCGGGTGGCCTCCTGGATCATTTCCGGTTTGAGGCGGTTCAATTCCGTGAACAGGAATTCGGTCTGGGTCTGATAGCCTTGGCCGACGAAGGCGATACCCTCCTTGCCAAGGTCCACCAGGCGTTTGCGGGATTGAAGAACGCGGGCCACGTCTTCCGTATAGACGGTGATGGTCGATTGGGCCGAATAGCGGAATTTGATGGCATTCGACCCGCTGTAGCCCTGGGCCTGCTTATCGATGACGCTGGGCGGCCCCGTTGAGAGGGCCGCTTCCGGAAAACCCTGCTCCGCCAGAAAGGCCGTGATCAGGGCGTTTTTCTTCTGGATGCCGGCGTACAGGCGATTGAGATCGTTGTCGGCTTCGTTGAAGGTGATGGGCCAGATCGCGATGTTGGCCTTCACTTCGCGTTCGGACAAGCCTTTGACCGTTACGGTCCTTTCCAGCGCGCGGAAGGCGACCACGCTGTTGCCGATCTGAAACCCCAGGCCGATAAGCCCGATGCACAGCAGCAGACCGAGAACCAGGGCACTGCCCATGGAAGATGTTTTCATTCGAACTGGCCTTTCGTTGAGGTGCGGCGGTGAAGGACGTTCTAAACGACGTTTGGGGTGCTATGTCGGCCGCGCTGAAACGTCTGATGGATGATTCCTTCCATAGTGGATCGGCGCCGAAAAATAAATAGGCAATGGAATCCCCCACCGCGGCGACTACCGGTGAGCCGCTTGCGCCGGCAGGCGAATATTGTTATTCTTCTTGCTATTCGAAGGCGCCATCGCCTTGTGCTGACGGCCTCCCCCAACATAAGGAAAGCATCATGCCCGATCCCTCGCCAGCGATCGAAACCGCCAAGGCCAAACTGTCCGGAACCCTGCAATTCGTCACGGACGACATATGGCGCACACGCCCGGCCGATCTGCCGCCCTGGAAGCGTGCCATCGTGCGCATGCTGCGGGTGCTCTCGCTGGCCATCCGCGGTTTCCGGGAAGACTTCTGTGCGCTGCGGGCGACGTCGCTCACCTTCTACACCCTGCTTTCCATCGTGCCGGTGGCCGCCATGGCTTTCGGCATTGCCAAGGGCTTCGGCTTCCAGAAAATCCTCGAGCAGCAGCTGTTTGAAAACTTCCCCAGCCAGAGGGAAATTGTCGGCAAGGTGGTCCTTTTCGCCCAATCGCTGCTGCAGACGACCCAGGGCGGGGTCATCGCCGGCATCGGTCTGGTGCTGCTCTTCTGGACCGTGGTGAAGGTGCTGGGCAATATCGAAGCCTCCTTCAACAGTATTTGGGGGGTTCGACGCTCGCGTTCCATGATCCGCAAATTCAGCGACTATCTTTCCATCATGATGATCAGCCCCCTGCTGGTGATTCTGCAAAGCAGCGCCACCGTGTTCATCACCACCCAGCTCAGCCAGATCGCCGAACGGATCGCCCTGATCGGCTACTTCAGCCCTCTGATTACCCTGTCCTTCAAACTCATTCCCTACGTCATCGTCTGGGTCCTGTTCACCATGGTGTACCTGGTCATGCCCAATACCCGGGTCAAGTTCTCTTCCGGGCTGATTGCCGGCGTGATCGCGGGCACCGGCTATCAGCTGTTCCAGTGGTTTTATATCTCCCTCCAGGTGGGGGCCGCGCGCTACAACGCCATCTATGGCAGCTTCGCGGCCCTGCCGCTTTTCCTGGTCTGGCTCCAGGTCAGCTGGACCATCGTGCTCTTCGGTGCTGAAATCTCCTTTGCCAAACAGCATGCCCAGGACCATGAGTTCGAATCCGATACCGAGCAGGCCAGCCCCGGGCTGCGCAAAATGGTGGCTCTCCAGATCGCCCGCCTGGTGGTCCAGAAGTTTGTCGACGGCGCGCCGCCCCTGAGCGCCGAAGCCATCGCCGCCGGGGTGGAACGCCCTCCCCGTCTGACCCATCGGGTATTGGGGGAACTTGTGGAGGGCGGCATCCTCAATGAAGTCCAGGTTGAGAGTACGGAGGTCCCCACCTATGTTCCGGCGCGGGACGTGGACCAATTTACCCTGAGTTATATCCTGGAAGCTCTCGAAACCCGGGGCGTCAATGAGATCCCCTGGCCTCAGGGTCAGGAAACCTCCGCCCTGGCACTGGCCCTCAACCAGTTGCGCGAATCCTTGCGCCAGTCGCCCGGCAACCGCCGCCTGAAAGAGCTCTGAGGCTTCGGGGCCTGGTATCGCGGCCGACCCTTATCTGTTTAATGGGACCTGTCCGGCTTCAGAGCAAGGCCCCTGCGATTTAGCAGGCCCTCGATCGCATTCCTAAACATTCCGAACCCGCCTCCTCCTATCCCCGTGAATGGATATTTAGGTTGTTTTAGGTTGCTTTAACTGCTTTTATTCCCTTTGACAAAATTATATTGACAACCGATAACGGCAAACCTATACCCCTAAATTATGATACATATCTCATTGTGTATCGGCCCCACCCGGTTGATGAGGCCTGCCACTCACCATCCCCTGGGGCGAAAGGCGGATCGCTATGCGTGATTTACTTTCGACGAAAGAAGTGGCCCGGTTTCTGGGTGTCAACGAAAAGATGGTCTATACCCTGGTGGCTGAAAAAGGCCTGCCGGCCACCAAAATTACCGGCAAATGGCTTTTCCCCCAGAATTTGGTGGAGCAGTGGGTCGAAGCCAACACCATCAACTATCCGGAGCCCCAGCGCCATCTGCCGCCCTATGAGGGGTTGCTGATCGTGGCCGGCAGCAATGACCCCCTCCTGGAGAAGACCCTTTCGCTGTTCAACCGGCGCTATTCCGATCATATCGGCGTATTGGGCAATCTGGGAAGCCTCGGCGGGTTGCGGGCCCTGCGTCGCAATTTGTGCCATCTGGCCACCAGCCATCTTATTCAGGACGATGAGGCGGACTACAATTTCGAATTTGCCGACCGCGAACTCGAACGCCAGCCCGCGGTGGTCAATTTCTGCCGCCGGGAGCAAGGGTTGCTGGTAGTCCAGGGGAATCCCAAAGGCATAAGCGCGGTGGCCGATTTGGGCCAACCGGGGCTTACCCTGGTCAACCGGCCCAATAGCACCGGAACCCGCCTGCTCCTGGACCGTGAACTGGCCAAGGCCGGCATCGAGGGCGAGGCCATTACCGGCTATCATCAGACGGTGATGCGCCATCTGGACGTGGGACTGGAAATTCTGGCCGGGCGAGCCGATGTGGGACCGGGCATCAGGGCCGTGGCCGGCATGCTGGGGCTGGATTTCGTGCCCCTGCGCTGGGAGCGATACGATCTTCTGATCACCAAGGAACGGTTTTTCGACCCCGGTGTTCAGCTTTTTCTGGGACTGCTGCCGGATGAGGAATTCCGCCAGCTGGCGGATACGCTGGAGGGCTACGACGTTTCTTCCAGCGGAAAAATGGTTTACCCCAACGAGGATCGACCACAGGACGGATAGGAAGGAGTCTCCTATGAATCGGAAACGTATGCAATTGCTTCGCATCTTGCTGGTGGGAATGCTGCTGCTGGCCGGAATGGCGGGTGCGGCCGTGGCCAAGGATGCGGTCATCGTGTTTCACGCCGGCAGCCTGACGGTGCCCTTGGCCCAGATCGAAAAGGATTTCGAAGCCTTGCACCCGGATATCGATATCCAGCGCGAGGCCGGCGGCAGCACGAAAATGGCCCGCATGATTTCGGAACTGCACAAACCGGCCGATATCATGGCCTCGGCGGATTACAAGGTGATTGAAAAGACCCTGATGCCCCTGTATGCCGACTGGAATATCCGTTTTGCCACCAACCGCCTGGTGCTTTGCTACACGCCCCAGAGCCGTTTTGCCGACGAGCTGAACGCTGATAATTGGTATGACATTCTGGCCCGCAAAGGTGTGATCTGGGGACATTCGGACCCCAACCTGGATCCCTGCGGGTATCGCAGCCTGATGGTCCTGCAACTGGCCGAGCAGTTTTACAACCAGCCGGGACTCTACGACCGCCTGCTGGCCAACCGGCCGGAGGCCAACGTGCGGCCCAAGTCGGTGGAGCTGGTGTCCCTGCTCAAGACCGGTCATATGGACTATGCCTGGGAATACCGTTCAGTCGCCGTTCAGCATGGCTTGAAATTCCTGGAACTCGACGATCACATCAATCTGGGCAATTATGCCTATGATGATGTATTACAGTAAAGCTAAGGTCAAGGTGACCGGCAAGAAGCCCGGCACATGGATGACCCGTACCGGCCAGAGCTGCACCTACGGGATCACCATGACCAAGGACGGCCCCAATCCTGACGGCGCGGCCCTTTTCATGGCTTATTTGTTAGATCCCGAAGGGGGCTTGAAAGTCCTGGACACCATGGGGCAGCCGCCCTTCATTCCCTGCCGGGTGGCTTCGGAGGCCGAAAAGCAGGCCTTGCCTGATGCCCTGCAGCCGCTGGTTGTCATTGCGCCCTGAATAGGGTCCATCCAGAGATGGTCGATTTTGGCTAAGGTCAAGGCCGCCGCGATTTTAAAACCACCGGCGCAGCCCGGCTAGGGCGAAGATTTCCAAAGCGCCGAACGCCGACTTGTCCGTCAAAGGTGGATTTATCCCCATTCGGGGACTCGGCCCACCGGCGGTGGCGCCAGGGCTAAAGATGCCATTTATGGATCGACACGAAATAACGACCCGCTGCGGCTGCTCCTGCCGGTGTGTGCCGGATGGCGAACACCGACAGGGGCGGCCTCGTTTTTGCCACCGCTATGCCGCCAATGAATGCGTCATTGCATAACAGCACCCAAAAGACCGGCGGCCGTCTGGCGATGGATCCCTTCTGGGGTCTCGCCCTGGCCGCCACCACCGTGATCACCGCCTTTATTCTGCTCCCGCTGGTGGAAATGGTGGTCCAGCCCTCTTTGCAGGACCTGGTCGATTCCTGGCGCGACCCCGATGTCTTGCGGGCCATCGGCATGAGCCTTTATACCGCCGGTGCGGCGGCCCTGATTTCCTTTATCTTCGGCACACCGTTTGCCTATCTGCTGGCCCGCAAATCTTTCCCCGGCAAGCGCCTGGTGGAAAGTGTGGTGGATCTGCCCATCATGATCCCCCACCCGGTGGTGGGTATTGCCCTGCTGAGTCTGGCCGGCCGCCATCACTGGTTCGGGCGAATCCTGGAAGCGTTTAACATTCAAATCATGGGGACTGTTACCGGGATTGTCAGCGTTCTAACCTTCGTCGGACTGCCCTTTTACATCAATGCCGTCAAAACCGGATTCGAGTCGATTCCGCCCCGCCTGGAGACGGTTTCCCGCAGCCTGGGGGCCTCGTTTTCAGCAACCTTTATGCGGGTCACCTTCCCCCTGGCCTGGCGCAGCATGCTGGTGGGGCTGATCATGTGCATGGCGCGCGCGGTGAGTGAATTCGGGGCCGTGGTGATCGTGGCCTATCATCCCATGGTGGCTTCGGTGATGATCTATGAGCGGTTTACCGCTTACGGCCTGAAGTATTCCCAGCCGGTGGCGGTGGGATTGATTCTGGTCTGCCTGGTGTTTTTTCTGCTCCTGCGCTGGGTGTCGCCCCGGAAGGCGTCCATCCTATGATACGGGTGGAAGACCTGACCGTGGCGCTGCCCGGCTTTGCCCTGGCGAACATCCATCTGCATGTGGCGCCCGGTGAAGCCTTTACCCTGCTCGGGCCCACGGGTGCCGGCAAGACCCTTCTGCTGGAAGCCGTCATGGGGGTGGTACCGGTGCAACAGGGCCGCATCCTGATCGATGGCCGCGATGTGACCGGGTTGCCCCCCGAGCGCCGCAGAATCGGGATCGTCTACCAGGATCACGCCCTGTTTCCCCATTTGAACGTTAAGGAAAATATGGTCTATGGGCAGCGTTATTGTGCGGGCCCACTTCCGGACCTGGACGCCCTGATCCAACGCCTCGGCCTGGAGCGCCTTCTGGCCCGTCGCATCCATTCCCTGAGCGGCGGCGAAAAACAGCGCGTGGCCCTGGCGCGCTCCCTGGCCGTGGCGCCTTCCGTCCTGCTGCTGGACGAGCCGCTGACCGCGCTGGATCCGAACTTCCGCGAAGATCTTCGCGATTTGATCAAAACCCTGCATCAGGACACGGGCATTACGCTGCTGATGGTGACCCACGATTTCGCCGAGGCCCATTTCCTGGCCCAGCGCACGGCGATCATGCATAGCGGACGTATCGAACAAACCGGATCGCTGGAGGCGGTTTTTGCACATCCAGAAACACCCTTCGTGGCAGGTTTCGTCGGCATGAAAAATCTATTTCCGGCGGAAATTGACGGGGATGCGGTAAAAGTCGGCAACCTTCGGCTGCGATGCCGCAACCCGGGAGGCGGGTTTCGTTCGATTGCCGTACGGCCGGAAAATGTGGGTGTCAGCCGGCAACCCAAGGACGCCCCTGGGGTCAACCATTTGACCGGTCGGCTGCGCCGCATTTTGAACCGCGGCTTTTATGCGGATATCCTGGTTGACGTGGACGGGGTGTCCTGGCATGCCATCGACAGCCGCCGTGACCTTGGCCGCTCGGCCGTGACCCACGGCGATACGGTTTATCTAACGATCGCCCCCGAAGATATTCATCTGATTCGCGATGGTTTCGACGGGGGGACGCAGAAAGCGGGAAGATAGACCAAGATAATTTCCCTGGTCGGCATTCTATCCGACCATCAGGGCCGATAGCGGCGAGGCACCCGGGTGGCGTTGGTAAACACCACTTCGTAGTTGATGGTACCGAGCAGGTCCGCGACCTCGTCGGCGCTGATTTCCGCCCCGCCCTGACGGCCGATGATGACGACTTCGTCACCGGCTTGATCGGTCGCTTGCGGGCCCAGATCCAGCATGATCAGATCCATGCAAACCCGTCCCACCATGGGAACCCGCCGCTCTCCCACCAGCATGACGCCACGGTTGGAAAGGCGGCGCTGGATGCCGTCGGCGTAACCGGCCGCCACGGTGCCGATCACGGTGGACTGCGGGGCTTCCCAGGTCATCCCATAGCTGACCTTGGTCCCGGCCGGAACCGCTTTGACCTGCAGCAGGCGTGATTTCAATGTAAGGGCCGGTTTAAGGGTGACCCGGGCGTGGTCCACCTCCCGGGAGGGATAGAGCCCGTAGAGGGCGATGCCGGGCCGCACGGCATCCAGATGGGTCTGGGGCAGATCGATGAGGGCGGCGCTGTTGGCGGCGTGGCGCAGCCCGCAGTCGATGCCCGCTGTCTTCAGGGTTTGCAGGAAATCCTGGAACACCTGGAACTGGCGGCCGGCATAGGTTTTATCCTTTTCGTCGGCGGCCGCAAAATGGGTGTAGACGCCCTCCAGGCGCAGCCCCGGCAGGCGGCTGATGGCGGCCGCCTCGTCTAAGGCCGACAGCGAGGCGTCCAACCGCAGGGCATCCGGGAGCAGCCCCAAACGGCCCATGCCGGAATCGAATTTGAGGTGAATGGGGATGGCCTTGCCCCGGCCCTGCGCCACGGCATCCAGCTGCCGGGCGGCCTCCAGCCCGCCTACACTCGGGATTAGGTTGTGGGTGATCAGGTCTTCGGCCGCAGCAGGGAAGGTGTGGCCGAAGACGAGAATGGGCGCCTTAATTCCAGCCTTGCGGAGGGTAAGCCCTTCGTTGATGCGGGCCACGGCCAGCATGTCGGCCCCGGCCTCAAGAACGGTGCGGGCCACCTCCACAGCCCCGTGACCGTAGCCGTCGGCCTTGACCACGGCGATCATCCGGGCCGGGGCCCGGGTGATGCGCCGCAGTTCATGCACATTGTGGGCGATGGCCTCCAGATCGATCTCGACCCAGATAGGCGGGCCATCCACGGCCCTATCACTTCCGGTCATGGTTGCTCTTTCGATGTCTGCTCTTGGTCCAAGGCGTGCCGTCCACTAGAGCATTTCCAGCACACAGGCCATGGAGACCCCGCCGCCGCCGCAGAGGGTGGCCATGCCCAGGGTCTTGTTGCGCCGTTTGAGGGCATGCAGCAGGGTCACCATGATGCGGGCACCCGTGGCCCCCACAGGATGGCCCAGCCCGATGCCCGAGCCGTTGACGTTGGTGATCTCGCGGTTTAACCCCAGCTCGATCTCGCAGCCGAGATACTGGGCGGCAAAGGCTTCGTTGACCTCGATCAATTCGAAGTCCTCCAGGCCGTGCCCCGAGCGCTGCAGCAGGTTCCGCACGGCCGGGACCGGCGACAGGCCCATGACGGACGGGTGGCAGGCGCCCATCCCCACGGCCTCGATGCGCGCCAGGGGGGTGAGGCCCAATTCCCGGGCCTTGTCGGCGGACATGATCACCATGGCGGCCGAGCCGTCGTTGAGTCCGCTGGAGTTGCCGGCGGTCACCTTGCCGATTTCGGGAACGAAGGCCGGCGGCAGTTTGCTGAGATCCGCCATGGTCATGCCCGGCCGGTAATGCTCGTCGCGGTCGAACACCAACGGGTCTTTTTTGCGGCGGGGCACCTCGATGGCAACAATCTCTTCTTCAAAATCCCCTTCCCGGGTGGCCCGTTCGGCGTTGTTGTGGCTGCGCAAGGCGACTTCATCCATGGCTTCCCGACTGATGCCGTAGTGCTGGGCTATGAATTCCGCCGTGTGGCCCATAATATAGGGCTTGCCCTTGAAATAGCTCAAAGGCGGTTTTTCCGCATCCACCGGGCCGTCTTCAGGATGGGGGATCACATGGGATCCGCAGTGCAGGGCCCGTATCATGCGATCCACGAAGACCTGGTCCTGAAGCCGGCATCCCCAGCGGGCCTTTTCCACGGTATAGGGGGCGCCCGACATGTGTTCCACCCCGCCGGCCAGCACGATATCCACCAGGCCGGCCTGAATCATGGCCATTCCGGAGAGGGTGGCTTCCATGCCGGAAATGCAGACCCGGTTGATGGTGACGGCCGGCACGCTGTCCGGGATGCCCGCCAGCAGCGCGGCAATGCGGGTAACATTCAGGGTGTCGGTCGGCTCGAGACAGCAGCCGTAGCGGATGTCGCCGATCAGGGCAGGGTCGATTCCGGCCCGGCGAACCGCCTCTTTCATGGTGGTGGCCGCGATGGTGGCCCCGTTGACATCCTTCAGGGTGCCCCCGAAGGTGCCGATGGCCGTACGACAGGCCGATACAATGACAACGTCTTTCATTAAAAGCTCCTTTCACAGATTCCGTCATTCACAGGCCGGCGCTTCAGGTGAGGCCGGCCCGGCATCATAGTCGGTCATGCGGGGCCCGCCCATCAGCCCCCGAAAGAAAGTTCGGCCGCTTCCAGGATAGCGGCGGCATCGCTGTCCAAGATGGCGTTGATTTTGCCTTCCGTCACCGGCAGCTGACTGCGGATGAAATAGGTGGCGGCCCTGATCTGGCCGTCATAGAAGGCGGCCTCTTTATGGTCTGCGATGCGGGCGGTCGGATCTTCGGCATCGCCGAGCAGCTCCGCCAGGCGGGGATGGGCTATGGCGGAGCGCCAGAGCAGCATCCAGGCCATGATAATATCACCGGTAACATCCAGGAAGGGCTGTGCCTGGGTAAAGGCGATTTTGATAGCCGGACTCATGGCCTTCTTGCCCATGAATATGGCGGTCTCGCCATAACGATTGAGAAGCTGTTCCAGGCGGCCGCAGAGGCCCTGCAGCACGGGGATCGTTTCCGCCGTCTGTATGGTCCGGCGGATCTCTTGCAGAAACTGCATAAACACCTCGCCCCTTTTGAGGCCCAGTTTGCGGCCCAGCAGATCCATGGCCTGGATGCCGTTGGTGCCTTCATAGATGGTGGCGATCTTGCAGTCCCGCATGAGCTGCTCCACCGGATATTCGCGGGTATAGCCGTAACCGCCGAAGACATTCATGGCCATGTCGCAAATCTCCATGCCGCGATCGGAGCAGTAGGCTTTCACGACCGGGGTCAGAAAGTCGATGAGTCCCTTGATCTTCGCCTTTTCATCGCTGTCGTGCGCGGTGGCTTCCAGGTCGAAGAGATAGGCGACATAAAAGGTGAAGCTGCGCATGCCGTCCACCAGGGCTTTCATGCGCATCAGCTGGCGGCGGATATCGGGATGGCGGATAATAGGCACGCCGGCCGCCTGGGGGTTGCGGGCGTCGGAGATGATCGCGTCCCTGGATGCGCTGCTTGGCGTACTCCGCCGCATGCAGGTAGGCCGAAGAGCCGTGCAGATAGCCCTGCTGGCCTACGCCGAGGCGTGCTTCGTTCATCATGTGGAACATGATCGCCATGCCCCGGTTTTCTTCCCCCAGGAGCATGCCTCGGCAGGTTCCGCGCGAGCCTAAGGCCATACTGCAGGTGGGGCTACCGTGGATCCCCATTTTTTCTTCGATGCCGGTGCATAGGATGTCGTTGGGTTCTCCCAGGGAGCCGTCTTCGTTGACCCAGCGTTTGGGGACCAGGAAAATGGAGATGCCCTTGGTGCCGGCCGGGGCTCCCTCGATGCGCGCCAGGACCGGATGAATGATGTTCTCCGTGACATCGTGGTCCCCGCAGGTAATGAAGATCTTGTTGCCGGTAATATGGTAGGTGCCGTCCGGGTTGCGCCGGGCCGTGGTGGTCAGGGCGCCCACATCGGAGCCCGCCCCCGGTTCGGTGAGCAGCATGGTGCCGGCCCATTTGCCGGTGTAGACCTTCTTCAGGAACAGCTTTTTCTGCTGCTCGGTCCCGAAGAGTTCGATCATTTTTCCGGTGCCGTGCGCCAGAATGCCGAAAGCGGCGAAGGCGAAATTGGCGCCCACGATATACTCCCGGGCGGCCTGGGCGACGACCTGGGGCAGCCCCTGGCCACCCACGGCGGGATCTTCTTCCATGGCGATCCAGTCCCCATCGACATAGTACTTGTAGGGTCGATAGAAGCAGACCGGCACCTTGACCTGGCCGTTTTCAAAGGCGACGCCGGTGCGGTCGCCTTCTACGTAAGTGGGAAGAATCTCGTTGATGCCCAGACGGCGGGCTTCCGTTATCACCATATCCGTCAACTTGCGGTTGAGGTCACGGTAGCGCTCGGTTTCAAAAAGGGATTCGATCCCCAACTGTTCGAACAAAACGAAATCGATATCCCGACGATCGGCAATGCGTTGGGCCATTAGGGGGCTCCTTGTTTCACGCGCAGTGGGATGCGCCACTGCTGCGGCGTGGGGTTGGCGTCGCCAGGGCGGCAGACGGTTGGGTTGTTGTCTTACGACATTGAGCGGTCGGCGGCAAGGCGCAGGCTGCCGATCATCGTTAGCACGACACAACGGCCGCCGACCGGCCGGCTTACGCCCGCAGACGCGGCGCGCGCGGTCGGCGCCGGAAATGCATAATAAGGGATTTGGAGGGTGAGTGTAAAGCCGATGTCGGTGCCGTCGGCCCGGGGCGCTGCTCGGTTGGATGCCGTTGCCGCGGAGCAGGTACGGCAATCCCCACCGCTGGTTAAATAGATTCGGCAGGCGCTCTCGCGAAGGCGTTATTTTCGTCCCGGTGAAAGCCTTGTGGAAGTAGGATCTCCGTCGGAAAAGATGCACGCTCTTCCGGGAGACGCCTGCCGAAACTCGGAGGGCAAGGCACATGGGTCGCGCAAGCGTCCCGCTCTCACGATATGGGAGGACAGAAGGCAACAGGGCGTTTTTTGTGCTTTCCGGTGCGTGGCGGTGCGGTCTCGGGCAGCAATCGGGCGACTGGAGGGTACCATATGCAAAACAGGCCCTGCTTGTCAAAGCAAAAACGGGCGGTGTCCCTATCCATTTTTTGGGTCAAGTTTAATCCGTCAAAGGCGGACACGGGTTGAATTCCCCGCCGCTTGCGGCGTTACATGACCTTTATCGGCACCCCGCTGCTTTGCGGCGGGGTCGTTCGTCAGACCTCTCGCCATTTCTAAACACGGTTGACAAGCGCATTGGCACCGTGCCAGCCCCCGGGGAGGATACCCCATTGGGCGAAGCAATCCCCTCATCGTGGTACACGTAAGCCGCCCGGCCAAATGAGGGCGACCCCCATGGAAGATTTATGGCAAAGCCGATCTGTTGACATTCCCAGGGGGCCCGATTATGTTGCTTTTTAATATTTAGACCACAAAATATTATTGTGATCCCCCTTGGGCGAAGAGATCTGAAAGGCACTGTCGATCTTATTCCCTCAGGCGATGTTTTGCATCGCATTTGATTTGTTTCCAAAAGGATATTGGGTTTGATCCTGGCCATCGGTGAAATCCTGTTCGACATGTTCCCCCAGGGGCGGCGTCTGGGCGGTGCCGCCTTCAATTTTGCCTACCATATTCACCGACTTGATGGGCCGCTGCGGTTCGTGAGCCGTATTGGAAACGATCCGGAAGGCCACGCCATCGAAAAATTTCTGACTGCGCAACACTTCCCCCGCCACGATCTGCAGCGGGATCCTGTTCATCCCACGGGGCGGGTCCGCGTCACGCTGGACGATCAGGGCAGCCCCCGTTTTGAGATTCTGACCGGTGCGGCCTACGATTTTATCACCACCACGCCCGCCATCGAGCGTTTTGTTGCTCAAGACTGCCGCCTGATTTATTTCGGCAGTCTGATCCAGCGCACGGCCCAGGGTGCCCGGACGGTGCGTGCGATCCTGCAGCAGCGCGGACCCCGCACGAAATGTCTATTTGACGTGAATCTGCGCCCTGACTGCTATACCGACGAAATCCTGGCGGCCTCCCTGCGCGAAACCGACCTTCTCAAACTCAGTCAGGAGGAGCTCGACGTCGTGGCCGCCCGGCAGGGCCTGGAAGGCCCCACCGCGGACCGGGTGGCAGGCCTGATGGAGCGCTTCGATATCGAAATGGTGGCTCTGACACGCGGCGCTCAAGGCAGTTCGCTCTTTGCGGGGAGCACCCGTCACGACATCGAGCCCCTGAGCGGCATTGCGATTAAGGATACGGTGGGTGCCGGCGATGCGTTTGCCGCCATGCTGGCCATCGGCTATTTGCACGGGTGGCCGACCGCACGCATCCTGTCGCTGGCCGACCGTTTTGCAACGGCGGTGTGTGGCATCGCGGGCGCGGTTCCCACCGATGCGCGTTTCTATGAGCCCTTCCAACGAGTGCTCGTGTTAGAGAACAACAATGGGTAGATCCTCTTATATCCAAATGTTCAGCCTTCACGGTCTGATTCGCGCCGACAACCTGGAACTCGGCCGCGACGCCGATACCGGCGGCCAGGTGACCTATGTTCTGGAGCTGGCCCGGCAGCTCAGCACCCTCGATGCCGTGGCACGGGTGGACTTGTTTACGCGCCTGATTGCCGACAAAACCGTATCGGGCGACTACGCCAGGGCTGTCGAGACGGTGAACGACAAGCTCCGGATCGTTCGGATTCAATGCGGGGGGCGCAAATATCTGCGCAAGGAATTGCTGTGGCCGCACCTGAATGAGTTCATCGACAAGACGGTCAAGTTTATCAAGCGTGACCAGGCCATACCCGATATCGTCCACGGGCATTATCCGGATGCGGGTTACGTGGCCATGGAACTGGCCCGCTTTTTCGGCGTACCGATTATCTTCACCGGCCACTCCCTGGGCCGGGTCAAAAAGCAGAAGCTGCTCAACGACGGGATTTCCGCCACCGATCTCAACCGGCGCTACAAGATCGACCATCGCATCCGCGTGGAAGAAGAACTCCTGAGCCAAGCCGACCTCGTTGTCACCAGCACGCGCCAGGAAATCAAGGAACAGTACGGCCTTTACCGCAATAAAGACCGTCCGGAGTTCATGGTGATCCCGCCGGGGTTGGATGTGGAGCGTTTTCACCCCTATTACCGCGACATGCTGCCAGAAAACGAAAAGGACGAAGCGGCCATGTATGCGCGGGCATCGTTGATGCAGGAGCTGAACCGGTTTTTCAGCTACCCCGACAAGCCGCTCATCCTGGCCCTGTGTCGGCCGGACAAGCGCAAGAATATTTCCGGGCTGGTGCGCGCCTATGGTGAAGACCTGGACTTGCAGGCCATGGCCAACCTGGCCGTCTTCGCGGGCATCCGGAAGGATATCGAAAGCATGGAAGACAACGAGCGGGAGGTGCTCACCGAAATGCTCCTGCGACTGGACCGCTACGATCTCTACGGCAAGATGGCCATCCCCAAAAAGCATGACTTCGAATCGGAGGTCCCGGAGCTCTACCGGATTGCCGCCGAAAAGGGCGGGGTCTTTGTCAATCCGGCTTTGACCGAGCCTTTCGGCCTGACCCTTCTGGAGGCTTCCGCCACGGGACTCCCCTTCGTGGCAACCCGGGACGGGGGGCCCAAAGACATCGTGGCGAACTGCAAAAACGGCATTCTGGTGGATCCGTCCAAACCCGCCAAAATTGCAGGCGCGCTTAAGTCGATCATCGCCGACCGGGAAAAATGGGATACCTTTTCCAAAAACGGCATTATGAATGTGCGCCAGCATTATACCTGGGAGAGCCATGCCCGCACTTACATGGACAAGATCGAAAAGCTGGCCGCCATGGCGGAGACTACCGATATGGCGACCGCCCGCCCCACGGATGCCATAGGCCGGCGCCTTACGGGTTTGAAGGCCTTATTCGTCACCGATATCGACCATACCCTGATCGGGGAGGACAACACCCATCTGCCCGAGCTGCTGAAGGCTCTCAACGACCATCGCGCCACCGTGGGTTTCGTGGTGGCCACGGGGCGCACCGTCGCATCGGCCCGGGCCCACTTGAAGCAGCACGGTGTCGAGGGGGTCGATATCCTGATTACGTCGGTGGGGGCCGAAATCTATTATGGACCCCAGCTGCAACCCAGCCGCAGCTGGGAGTCCCATATCGCCGGGAGCTGGGAGCCGGACAAGATCCGCCGGGCCTTGCAGGATCTGCCCTATTTGGAAGACCAGGAAGAGGACACCCAACGGCCTTTCAAGATCAGCTACTACATGAATCCCGGGAAGGACCGCCTGGCCGAGATCCACAACCGACTGCTTTCCCAAAAATGCCGATACAATCTGGTCTATTCCCACGATCAGTTTTTGGATATTCTCCCCTACCGGGCCTCCAAAGGCAAAGCGATCCGGTTTCTGTCCTACAAATGGGAAATTCCCCTGCGCCATATCGCAGTGGCCGGGGATTCCGGCAATGACGAAGAAATGCTGCGGGGGGAACCGTTGGCCATCGTGGTGGCTAATTACAGCCGGGAGCTGGACGCGCTGCGCAAGAGCAAACATGTCTACTTTGCCACCCAGCCCTTTGCCGGCGGGATACGGGAAGGGCTTGAAAAATACCGTTTTTTCGAAAAGGCGACGCGTGACCCATGACCCTCAAGAACAAGGTTCAACTCATTACCTATCCGGATTCTTTAGGCAAAAACCTGCTCGAGCTGCATTACGTGCTGCGCCGGTATCTGCGCAACGCCATCGGCGGGGTCCACATTCTTCCGTTTTACCCGTCCTCGGCCGATCGGGGCTTTGCCCCGCTCACCTATGATGAAGTGGATCCGGCTTTCGGCACCTGGGAGGATGTGGAATACATCGGCCGGGATTTCGATCTGATCGTCGACTTCATGGTTAACCATATTTCCCGCCAGTCCACCTATTTTCAGGACTACATGGAGCGCGGCGACGAGAGCCCTTACGCCGATATGTTTCTGAGCTTTCGGAAACTAAGCCCGGATGGGGAACTGCCCGAGGAGGATTTGGCCAAGGTTTACACCCGCAAGCCCCGGCCGCCCTATACCGTCATCCACCGACCGGACGGCTCCCGTGAAAAGATCTGGTGCACCTTCGACTATGAACAGATCGATCTGGATTACCGTTCGTCGGTGACCCGCGAGGTGGTGCGCCAGTTCCTGATCCGTCTGGCCCGCAGCCGCCCGAAAATGATCCGGCTGGATGCCTTTGCCTACACGACCTTCAAACTGGGAACGAACTGCTTTTTCCTGGAACCGGAAGTGTGGGAGCTCCTGGAATGGTTCAGCGGGTTTACGGCGCCTTTCGATGTCGAAATCCTGCCCGAGGTCCACGAACACCATCGTTACCAGCTCAAGCTGGCCGAAAAGGATTACTGGACCTACGATTTCGCATTGCCCATGATCATGCTGCACACCCTCTATCACCATACCAACCGGCGGTTGCTGGAATGGCTGCGGATCTGTCCCCGCAAACAGATTACCACCCTCGACACCCATGACGGTCTGGGCGTGGTGGATGTGGCCGAGTTGATGACGCAGGAGGAGATCGACCACACCATCGAAGGACTCTATCAAAAGGGCTCCAACGTCAAGCGCATCTATTCGGGAGAGGACTATCAAAACCTGGACATCTATCAGGCCAACTGTACCTATTATTCAGCCCTGGAAAACAACGACGACTCCTATCTGGCGGCCCGTGCGCTGCAATTCTTCTGTCCGGGGATCCCCCAGGTCTATTACGTAGGCTTGCTGGCCGGCAGCAACGATATCGAACTCGTGGAGCGGACCAAGAACGGGCGGGACATCAATCGGCACGGCTACGATCTGGATGAAATCGACCGGGAAGTCCAGCGTCCGGTGGTCCAACGCCTGCTCCGGTTGATGACCTTTCGCTCCTACTACCCGGCCTTCGACGGAGTGTTTAAAATCGAAGCCACGCCGGAAGATCAGGTGGGCCTGACCTGGCGCAAGGACAACTTCACGACTACCCTGCACGTGGACCTGCGGACCTATAAGACCCGCATCACCTATTACGATCCCGCGGTGGACACGCGCAAGCGGCTCGCGGTGTGACCTGGACTTCAATCGGCCCTGAAAATTGATTGCGAGGCGTAAGCGATTGAAGCGCTGGAAGCCTTCGGCGCGTTCGACGTTCCCTGCCTTCAGGAATTTATGAATTTTCCCGCGAAGGTGGGGAAATTCATGGCGGGAAAATCAGATGATCCAGGATCAGACCCCAGAAGGCGGCCCCGGAAGGCGCGGCAAAGAACCAGCCCAAATGGGTCAGGCAGCCCCGGCATACCCCCACCCGCCATGCAAATCCATTGAACCAGGTGAATTCATCCGAGGCGGGCCCCACCTGGGCACACCCTTCGGCCGTTTGGAAGCAGCCGATAGTAAACACGATACCGGCCGGGTTGGCGAAGGTGTGCTGAAAGTCCCCCGCCATTGATGTCCGGGCCTCTTCGCGGGTGATAGGGAAAAGACATTCCCGGCAGAGAACCAAACGTTCTTCACTTTCTTCGGTTTCGACCGCGCTTTCCGGATCGGTACCGTTACGCTTTTCGGGTGCCGCGGGGGTTTTCAGCCACATGGCGGCCGGCAGCGACAGGGATTCGAATTGGTGGTGCGGCATGGGGGCATGGATGTTCATAGGCGATGTCCCACAGATCGGTAAACCAGCCAAAACGGCGTTGCGGAAGGGTAGTCCTGTCCGACTATAGGGCTTTTTCCCCCGGCGGACAAGGCAGTTTGTTGCCTGTATGACTTTACAGCGGAGCCCACGAGACTTAGGTTGATATTGCATCGGGAACCAGACGGACCGATGACATTTTTCACAAAGGAGACATCACCATGGAAGAAACCCCACGCGACAACACGGGTGAAACCGACTGTGCCGTTACGGTATACGACGGGGCCTGGATGACATGCGATATGATCGAGGAGGATGCCGACGACTAGCGCCGTCGGATCTTCACTTGCAATAACAGACTGAATCTCTTAAAGGTTTGCTCAGGGGTCACCCCTTGAACAAACCTTTTTTTATGGCGTTTCTACCTCATCCCGGATTCCGAGGCTTTAGCAATCGTTTGACACGATGAAACCAGGCGCTGCCTGACACGATCCACCGGATAAACGTTTCCGGCGGCGCGCGTACTTTCGCGATGCGTGGCCGCAACCGTACGGGGAGCTGTCGACATGAAAAAACACCTGTTGTCCCTCGCTGTGATCGGTTTGTTGTTCTGGGCCTCACAGGCGCTGGCCGTCAATCCGATGCTGCTCAAGCAAACGGTTAAGAGCAAAGGGGCGCCGGTCGCCGAAGCGGTCCAGCTGCCGAAAGATCTGCAAGCCAAAGATATCGACGCGATAATGGCCCGTCTCAATGACGATCAGGTGCGGCGCCTGTTGATCGCCCAGCTGCAGGCCGAGGCCCAAAAAACCGCGGAGGCGGGGAACGCGCAGCAGGTAGGCGCTCTGGGTCGGCTCATCCAGTGGTTTGAAAGCCGGACCGAGCTTCTCTTCACCAGGGTCTACCGGCTGGGGGCCAGCCTGCCCGACATCCCCGGCGATCTCGGCCGGGCCATTGGCCAGTTGACGGATTATGAGGGGGCCGGACGGTTCTCGGTTATGGTGCTGATCGCCCTGGTTTTTCTGGCGGTCGGCTACGGGGCGGAGAAGCTATTTTATCGCCTGACCGCGGCATTCCGCGCACAGATCGACACCATGCCGGGGATGGACGGCATTCTGAAATTCTGGGGAGCTCTCATGCGGTTCATCCCCGAGCTGCTGGGGATTTTGATTTTTGCCCTGATCCCCTTCCTCTTGTTTTTCATGACTGTCAGCAAGGAGGACAAAGGGCTGCGCCTGCTCTTTTTGGCCTTCCTGCTGACCGCCGTGGCCATTCGCCTGTGTGCGGCTCTGCTGCGCCTGATTCTTTCCCCCAAGACCGAGAAACTGCGGTTTGTCCAGATGTCGGACGCGGTAGCCCGCTACCTCTACCGGCGGCTGCTGATAGTGATCTGTATTTTGGCGGTCGGCATGATCCTGCAGCTCTTGTTCGAACGTCTGGGGGCCACCTTGACAAGCCGTGTCTGGGTTGTGCTCATACTTGGGACGGCGATCATCCTGATCTTCGCCGGCATGATTTGGCGCCAACGCCACAACGTGCGGGACCACCTGCTGCGGCAGGAGGCGCTCAGCGGTGAGAGGAGTCTTTGGCTGCGGAGCCAGTTTGCCGGCATGTGGCACACGCTGGCCCTGGCCTATCTCTTCCTGGTGTGGGGGCTTGGCTTCGTCAACGTCGTGACGGTGGACGAACTGCGGATCCGTGGGACGTTCGTCATCAGCTTCCTCATCGTGCCCCTTTATCTGGCGCTTGACCGGTTGGCCCTCTGGTGCCTGGACTCCACCGTGGCGCCCCAGATCGAAAACATTGCGCCGACCGTCAATGATGAAGGAGCCGATAACGATGCTCCGACGGATGATAACGCTTTATCGAAAAATGAAGGCAACTACCTCGTCATCGTCCGGCGGGTGGTGCGCCTGGTGGTGTTCGCGGCCGTGGCCCTCTGGTTCCTGGATGTCTGGGGTTTCCATGTTCCCCTCGGAGACGCGGCGGTGGAGGCCATTTTCAATATCCTGGTCACCCTGCTGTTTGCCCATATCCTCTGGGAGCTGATCAGTGCCGCCATCAGCCGCAAGCTGGCCCAGGGCGGTTTTGTCGAGGAGGCCGAAAAGGATGATGAAGACGAATGGGGGGCCGGCGGTGCCCAGGACCGCTCCCATACGCTGCTGCCCATGCTGCGTAAATTTATCGGGGTCGTCATTGTCGTGATGACGACGCTGATCGTGCTCTCCTCCCTCGGCGTCGATATCGGCCCCCTGCTGGCCGGTGCCGGGGTGATCGGGCTGGCTATCGGGTTTGGTGCCCAGAAACTGGTGCGCGACATCCTCTCGGGCATCTTCTTTCTCATGGACGACGCTTTCCGGGTGGGGGAATACCTGGATGCCGGGGGCGTTTCCGGCACGGTGGAACAGATCACCCTGCGCACCATCAAGCTGCGCCATCACCGGGGCATGCTGCAGATCGTCCCCCTGGGGGATCTCAAGTCCATCACCAATTTCATGCGGGGCGGGATGGTGGTGAAATTCAATCTGAAGCTGCCCTACGACACGGATATCGACAAAGTGCGGAGGATTATCAAAAAGGTCGGCAAGAAAATGCTGCTGGACGAGGAACTGGGTCCCGATTTCATCAGACCCCTCAAATCCCAGGGCGTGCGCGATGTGGGCGATTCGGTCATGACCTTCCGGGCCAAGTTCACGGCACGTCCGGGCACCCATTTCGTCATCCGCCGCGAGGCCTACAAGGAAATCACCGCCGCGCTTGAAAAAGCGGGCATCCACTATGCCCACCGCAAGGTGATCGTGGATCTCGCGCCCGAACTGGCCGAGAAGATGGATGTCGGCCCCACCCGCACGGAGCGCGCCGGCGAGAAGGCCTCCGGTAAGCTGACAACCGGACAAAAAGACCAGGTGCTCACCACGGCGGCCGCCGCGGCGCTCGATACCATCGTGGAGGAAGAAGAGGGCGGTTCAAAAGGTAAAAAGAAGTAGTAAGGTTGCGCACCAGACCGGCATCCGCATCAGCCGGAGGTCGGGAGAGGGCGCCGATCGACGGCGCCCCTGACGGTGGGGGTTGCCATTTTTACGGACGGCATTAACTTGGTGGCTTAAAATAGACCGGCGCTCTGATGCGGCGTCGATTCACCATGATACGCAACCAAGGAGGGTCCCATGAGCATTCTGGTCGCGCAAGCGGCGCCGGATTTCGAGGCGCCGGCCGTCATGCCCAGCGGCGTGATCGAAGAACATTTCAAACTGTCCGACCTGCGCGGGCAATACGTGGTGCTTTTTTTCTGGCCCCTGGATTTCACCTTTGTCTGTCCCACCGAGATTTTGGCCCACCACAAGCGAATGGCCCAGTTCAAGGAAAAAAATGTGGCCGTGGTGGGGGTGTCCATCGACTCCCAGTTCACCCATTTCGCCTGGCGCAACACGCCTGTCGCGGAGGGCGGCATCGGGTCCATCGACTTTCCCATGGTAGCCGACGTGAAACACGAGATTACCAGGACCTATGGAATAGAGCATCCGGACGGCGTTGCTCTGCGGGCATCCTTTCTCATCGACCGGGACGGCATCGTCCAGCACCAGGTGGTGAACAACCTGCCCCTGGGGCGCGATGTGGATGAAATGCTGCGGATGGTGGATGCCCTGCAGTATACCGAAGAACATGGTGAAGTCTGCCCGGCCGGCTGGCACAAGGGGGAAACCGCCATGAAACCCGATGCGGCCGGTGTTTCCGAATATTTGCGAACCAATGCGGACCATCTCTGAAGCGGTTCCGATATCGAAATCCGGCCCGTTCCAGCGGCGGCCATCCGCGCGGGCCGGATACCCTTCCCCAAATGCCATTGACGGATCAACCGCGTGCTATCCGTGGGCTTCTCGTGACGGCCGATCGCTTGACGATGGGCGATCTGTGCGATAGTATCGATTATAGTACCTTCGTTTAAATAGTCGCTCACTCTTCCCATTACCGCCAACGAATACCGAGATGATCGATCCTGCGGCCGGATTTCTCGTGAGTGCGAAGGGTCTTGTGTGGCGACCTTCCGCACTGTGACGCCGGGGGACATCATCCGACAGGGAGCGCGTCGTGAATGACCATCATGAAACCCAGTGGCCATTGGATGGCGAGCTGATCAACGATGAGCAGCGTGAAACCTGCCTGGTGGACCGTCGCTCGGGTTTTGACCGGCGGCGGGCTTATAGCCTGATCTATTTCGCCAACGGCGGGATCGAACGGCGCCAGAGCAGGGAGCGCCGGAAGGACAATGACCGACGCCGGTGGTGGGAGATGCGTGGAACGCCTTGTTCCGTTCCTGCCGACTGAAGGACCGCCTGACACCCCACAAATTTAATTCTTCCCCCGAAGGTTTCCCACGAAACGGCTTCTGCACCGAGTGGACCCAACCCCAAGGCAATGGGCATTGACCGCCTTCGGTCGTCTTTAAAACCCATTGCGGAAGACGACCGGATTGGCTATAGGGAGGCCCACGGATCACCGCCTCTGTGATGAACCCAAACGTGACCTTTTTCAAGAAAGGACAATGGCTATGACCCGACGCGTCCGGTTTGCCGCAGTGTCCCTATTGGTAATTCTGGGGCTTGTGCTGGGTGGATGCAGCAAAATCACCCAGGCCAATTACGATAAGATCGAAATGGGAATGACCTATCAGGAGGTCGTTGATATCCTGGGGGCGCCCGATGAAATGCAGGACGTCATGGGCGCCAAGAGTTGCGTTTGGGGGAAGGACCCTAACGTCATCGATGTTAAATTTATTGGCGACAAGGTGGTGTTTCATTCCGCCAAGGGGCTTTCCTGACCGGTAGACCGGCCTTGTGAACCGGCCGCCGACTTCTCGATTTTGATCAGAATTCGGGACTGCTTCCCCAGGACTGTGGTGACGCCGATCCGGTCCAGGGCTGCGGGACGGCCTCGTCATAGGTGGTAAACGGTATCGTTACGGTTTTCATAACCTCTTCGAATCCTATGCTGCGAAGGGTCCGATCAGAAACAGATATGGAAATACAAGGCGTACGTTACCCTCAAATCCATCTGGGGACGGTTGCGTAATTTGTTCGAGATCAAGGCTTGCGGCACTCCCGGGGAACGAGGCGTACCTTTGTACGCCGCAGTGACGCGGGGTGCCGCGTAACGTCGATATCGGACAAATTACGCAACCGTCAGCGGAAACGGTTCATGTTGGGGCGTCGCGCCACCTCCGGTGCCTTATCGAAGAAGTCTTCCAGTGCATCCCGCACGGCATCCATGTCCTGCGCCCGCATCAATTGGGCGTAGAGGGTGTGTCCATACAGGAAATTGGCGGAGAAGTAAGCGGCATAGCGTCTGAACCGCCGCAGGGCGGTGGCGGGATGGTAATAGCGCTCCAGCAGCCGGGTCAACCGTCGGGCGCAGTCGCGGTAGATATCAGGCTGCGGGGCGAGGCGCCCGGTCCATTCGCCGAAGACCCATGGCTTGGCCAGCGCCAGGCGGCCCAGGGCCACGCCGTCGCAGCCCGTGGTGCGTACCAGGCGTTCGCAGTCGTCCCGGTCGAATACGTCGCCGTTGCCGATAACCGGAATTTCCACGGCGTCTTTGACTTCGCCGATATAGGCCCATTTGGGCGGCCGGGTGCGGCGGTCCGGGGCTACCCGGGGATGGAAGGTCAGCGCATCGGCCCCGGCGTCCTCGAAGCGCCGGGCCAGGGCCACCGCCGCCGCGGGCCGATCTTCCCAACCGGTGCGGAATTTCACGAAAACGGGGATCTCCACCGCCCGCCGTACGGCGGCAACGATGGCTGCGGCCGTCTCCGGCTGCCGCAGCAGGGCCGCCCCGCAGCCTTTGCGGCAGACGGCGGCCACCGAGCAACCGAAGTTGATGTCCACGCCGAAAAAGCCCTCCGCTTCGATGATGGCGGCCGCCCGTGCCATGGCGTCGGGATCGTTTCCGAAGATCTGGCATACCAGCTCCTGGAGTTTTTCGCCGGCGTGCCACATGAAGCCCCCCTGGTCGTGGCCGTTGCCGCAGGGCACCGAGCGGGCCCAGCACATTTCAGAGAACAGCAGACCATAGCCGCCATAGCCGGCGACCACTTGGCGAAAGGCTGTGTTGCCCAGTTTGGAGAGCGGTGCCAGGAATAGGCGGCCGGGGATCCGGCGGCCCCGCAGGGTGAGGGGCTGCCGCAGGAATGCGGAAATGGCGTCGGGTGTTTCAGGCGGCATGGTTTCAATGCTTATCGGTAGTGCGATTTTTCAGGGCGGGGCATGGTTTCACAAGACGTCCGAAATTGTCAACCCGGGAGGAGGGCGGCGAACCGGGCGCCAGGGGGTCAGCGTTCGCCATAGATCAGGTCGAAGAGCTGATCGGCCTGCTCCGCATCCAGTTTTTTGAGGATTTTGTATTCTTCCAGAGCGGCATCGCGCTCGCCGCGGCGCAGGAAATTAAGGCCCATGTTGTAATGAGCCTCGACGAAGTCCGGATTGATGCGCAGCGCTTCTTTGTAGGCGTTGGCCTCCTGGCGGTCATTGCCCATGTTGGCGTAGATCAGCCCCAGGGCGAAATGGGCCGGGGCAAAATCCGGCTTGATCGCCAGCACTTTCTTCTGGGCGGCCAGGGCTTCTTCGTACCGGCCGAGCCGGTTGCAGACCAGGCCCAGGCGAAAGTAGGCCGGATAGAATTCGGGAGCCTGGGCGATAATGTCGGTGTAGGCCCGCTTTTCCTCCTCCGATCGGCCCATCTGGCCCAGCGCCTCTCCCATCTCCAAGCGGGAGGGAATATGCTTGGGGTCCACGTCCAGGGCGTCCTGAAAGGTCGCCACGGCCGCTTCATAGCGTCCCAGTTGCCGGTAGTAGAGCCCCAGATTGTAGTAGGCGTTGGCATTGGAGGGGTCGGTGCGAATGACTTGCCGATAGGCGGCGATGGCTTCCTCGGGTTTTTCCAGGCCGATGTAGCAGTTGCCCAGTCCGAACCAGGCGTTGGTGTCGTCCGGGCGGGTTGCGACCGCTTCCTGGAAATAGTTCAGAGCCTTCTTGTATTCCCCGCGGATGGTGAAGCTGAAGCCCTCCCGGCACAGGTTCTGCACTTTCTGGGGGTTGTCCTTGATACGGGCATAAGCCCATTCCCCAAGAGACGGTTTTTCGTCGTTTGCTTTCAGTTTCGGCAGGTTGGTGCTGGAGATGGCGAAATTCAAATTTTGCCCTACCCGGGACTGGAAAGAGATGACGCCCAGCACCTCCCCGCGCCGATTGACCACCGGACTCCCGCTGGACCCGCTGGAGATGGGGGCCGTAACCTGGAAAAAGGTGCCCACTTCGGGGATTTCCCGTATCGCCGATACGATTCCTTCGCTGACGGTCTGCTCCAGTCCCAGCGGGCTGCCCACCACCATGATGGGGTCGGCGATGTCCGGCAGGGTTTCGGTGACCTGCAGCCAGCGGCGCTGTTCGACCGGTATATCCACCGCCAGTTCAATCAGGTCCACCGCCTTGTTTTCGGCCAGAACGGAGATCACCGGATAGGACTGCCCCTCCCGGGTCTTGACGGTCGCGGCGTAGGCCCCTTCCAGCACGTGGTAGTTGGTGATCAAGTGGCCCTGGTCGTTGACGAAAAAGCCGGTTCCCAGAGCGACGGGCTTCATGTCCGGGTCGAAGGTGCGGATGGTGACCACCGCCTGCTGCACCCGGTCGACCAGCTGGTGGATGGCCATCGGCGGCTCCGGCCGAGGCGCCTTCCCGGCGCAGGCCAGAAGCAGTCCCCCTATCAAAAACAGGGACGCCCATCGAATCGATTTTCCCGTCTTGGTCTTCATCGCGTGCCTTCATTCCATGTTGGGGGTATGGGTTTAGTCCTATCGATACCCTTACAATATGCGGCGACCCGCCGGAACTGTCAATTAGCGGTGTCGATGGGGGATGAGACCTACTTTGCAGGCGGAGTCCTGCCGACCGGCCTTGTGCGGGTCAGAGAATCGTGAGGCTCCGAGGGGTTGCGGCCGCACTTTCACCGATCGACCGGTCGCGCCGTATGGCTTCCGGCAGGCTTTCCAGGATGTCCCTTGCGGTGACACCGTCGGCCCCCTTGGCCTCGGCGGCGATGTCGCCCGCTGCACCGTGCAGGGCGACGCCCTTGCAAACCGCCATGTCCAGGGGCAGACCGGCCCCCCGCATGGCCGCAATGACCCCGGTCAGGACATCGCCGGCCCCGGCCGTCGCCATGGCATGGCTGCCGGTGGTGTTGATGAAGACCCGCCGGTCCGGGCAGCCGATGAGCGAGTGGGCGCCCTTGAGCACCACATAGGCCCTGAGCCGGGCGGCGGTGTTCTGCAGAATGCCTATCGGGTCTTCCTGGATGGCCGCTACTGTCAGGCCTGTCAGGCGGGCCATCTCGCCCATGTGGGGCGTCAACACCGTTTCACCGGGCCGGCGCGGCAGGTTTCCCGTTGACATGCTGACGGCGGTCAACCCGTCGCCATCGATGAGCAGCGGTTGCGGCAGGGTTTCCACCAGGTGCCGGACGAGCCGGGCAGTTTCCTCTTCCCGCGACAAGCCGGGACCGATGACCACCATGTCCCGGGATCGGGCCGCGTCGATCAGGCGATCCAGATTCTTGACGGACAGGCTGCCGGCAGCGGTTTCGGTCTGGGGCAGGAAGACCAGTTCCGGTCCCAGGGCGGCGATGGTCGGCACGATGGCGGCCGGTGCGGCCAGACGGGCATACCCCCCGCCGGATTTGAGCAGGGCCATGGCCGCCAGGAAAGGCGCCCCGAAGTAGCCGGCAGCCCCGCAGATGAACAGGACGTCGCCGAAGGAGCCCTTGTGGCCGGCGGGATCGCGGGCCGGGAGCGGCGGGGGCGCATTGAGGGCGATGGCCGGTTCGGAGGACCGGGTCACGGCCGGTGGAAACGAGATACGGGTGACAAAGAGGTCGCCCCCGTTCCCAAAGCCGGGATAGAGCAGATTGCCGACTTTGGGCAATCCGAAAGTGACCGTCAGATCGGCGTGGATGGCCGTTCCCATGATCTGCCCGGTGTCACCGTGGATGCCCGAAGGAATGTCCAGACTGATAACCGGCCGTCGGCTGGCATTGACGCGCGCGATGACCTCGGCATAGGCGCCCCGCACGGGTTTGGAGAGACCGGTGCCGAGAATCGCATCCACCACAAGCTGGCAGGCGGCCAGGTCTTCGTCCAGGGCCTCCGGCGAGGAATAGGACTGCACCGGAATATCCAGGCCCAGGATGATTTTCCAGTTGACCGCCGCCGCGCCCCGGTAGCGTTCCGGATCCCCCAGCAGCACTACCTGCGGCTTTCCGCCATCGGCGAGGATCGCGCGGGCCACCACCAGGCCGTCGCCGCCGTTGTTGCCGCTGCCGCAGAGGATCAGGATACGCCGGCCGTTCACCGGGAAGCGGTCCTGCAGGACCCGGTAGGCCGCCAATCCGGCATTTTCCATCAGGAGGGTTTCGGGAATGCCGTAGTCTTCGATGGCGCGGCGATCCATGGCGCGCATCTGGGAAACCGTAGCGATTTTCATAACGTGTCGTCCTTGGAGGCGGTAGGGTGGGTGGGCCTGGAAATGCCCGTCGCTATGCCTTGATGCCAATGAGTTCCCCTACCAGACAAACTTCTGAAGGAGCAAGGGAAAAGGGGCTCGCGAGATGCCGGGATGCTTGACAAACAGGGCGGCCTCGGCTATTGCCAAATGACTCGAGAGGAATCTGGATGCGAATGAACATGGGCTATGGCAACTGGTGGTGGCCGGCGGTTTGAAGCAGCTCGCCACCTGACCCTACATCCTTTGAAGAACAGGGCTGTGAGCGGCTTCAGCGTGAGGCGTTGGAGAAGTTCATGGCTCTTTTTTTTGACGGCATCTAAAACGGGCGGATTCGCAGAACCCATCGGCATTGCTTTTTCGGGAAGACAAACAGAATCAGCGCTTCCCGCGAACCGCCGGCGTTGTCGATGGGACAAACCACGCGCGGAGACAAGAACGAAGAGAGTTGGAAATATGCGCCGATTGATGTTGGGCAATGAAGCGATGGCACGGGGACTGTTAGAAAACGGCTGTGCCATGGCGACGTCCTACCCCGGTACACCCGCTTCGGAAATATTGGCGTCCCTGGCGGCCATGCGCACGGCCGAGAAGGTCGACATGCATGTGCAGTGGGCCGTCAATGAAAAGGTGGCCTTCGAAATCGCTTATGCCGGGGCCATGAGCGGTTTGCGCACGGCGGTCAGCATGAAACAGGTGGGCCTCAACGTGGCTTCGGACCCCTTGATGAGCGCCGCCTATATGGGCACCAAGGGTGGCTTCGTGGTGATCAGTGCCGACGATCCCGGCCCGCACTCTTCCCAGACCGAGCAGGACAGCCGCATGATGGCCATGATGGCCAAAATCCCGGTTTTGGATCCGGATTCCCCGCAACAGGCCAAAACCATGGTGGCGCTGGCCTTCGAGCTGTCGGAGGCTTTTGAAATCCCGGTCATGGTGCGGCCCACCACCCGGGTATGCCATGCCCGCCAAGACATCGCCCTAGATGCCCTGATATCCCTCGAGCGTCAGCCGGTGTTCGAGCGCAATCCCGCCCGCTGGGCCGCGACACCCAAATTCCGGCATCATCTGCACGGCGAGCTGGAAGACAAGCTGGCGAAGATCGCGGCCTATGAGGCCACCGCCCCGGTTCAGCTCAACCCCCACGTTGCAGGCCCCAAAGCCGTCGTCGCTTCCGGTGTGGCCCTGGCCCACACGGTGGAAATCATGCGGGATCTGGGGCTGTGGGATACCCTGCCCATCTACCAGGTGCGCCAGCCCTATCCCCTGCATACCGACTTTATGGCCCGGCTGGAAGACGCCCATGCCTCGCTCCTGGTGATCGAAGAGACCACGGGTATGATCGAGATGCAGCTGGGGGACCGCCATCGGGTGGCCGGCAAACAAAGCGGGGCCGTGCCCCGGGTGGGCGAGCTGACGCCGGAGACTATCGAGGGGATCTTGTGCCGTTTCAGCGGACAATCCTGTGCTGCCTCCCCACCGCCGGCCGTGGCCGGCCGACGGCCGACCCTGTGTGCCGGATGCCCCCACCGGGCCAGTTTTTTCGCCATTAAAAAGGCGGCCCCCCGGGCCATCTACACGAGCGATATCGGCTGTTACACCCTGGGGCTGAACCTGGGCGCCGTGGATACGGTGTTGTGCATGGGAGCCGCCATCGGCCAGGCGGCCGGCTTCTACCACGCCTTCAAGGGCCAGGCCAAACCACGGGACGTGGTGGCCACAATCGGCGACTCCACCTTCTTCCATGCCGGTTTGCCGGCCCTGGTGGATGCGGTGTCCCATCGGGTCAAGATGGTTCTGGTCATCCTCGACAACCGGACCACGGCCATGACCGGCAATCAGCCTACACCGGAAAGCGGGCGGGGAGCCTGCGGCGAGCCGCTGCAAGCCGTCAACATGGAAAAGCTGGTGCGCGGCTGCGGCGTCGACTTCGTGCGGGTGGCCGATCCCTACCAGACCGAGACGCTGATCAATGTCCTCAAGGAAGCCCTGGCCCATAGCCGGGAGACCGCGGCGCCCGCGGTGGTCATTTCCCGCGCCCCCTGTATGATCGACAAACAGGCGACGCTGACCAAAACGACGGGCGCCCCTCCCGTTGTAAGCGATGCGTGTGACGGCTGCGGGTATTGCGTCCAGCAGTTCGAGTGCCCCGCTATCATGATGGCCGAAGATGAATCCCATGTGACGATCGACCCCGTGCTGTGCAGCGGATGTGGTGTTTGCGCGTATGTCTGCCCGAAGCATGCCATCCGTTTTGGTGATTAGGGCCGGTGGACGGTTTGACAGGAGAAAGGCGACAAGGAAGGACGTCTTATGAAGGAAACGATGCGCCAGCAGGTGGTCATCAGTGGCGTGGGAGGTCAGGGGGTGCTTTTCGTCACGCGCCTGCTGGCGGAAGCCGCCATTCGCAAAGGGTTGCCCGTCCTGACATCGGAAACGCATGGCATGGCGCAGCGGGGCGGCACGGTCATCTCCCATTTGAAGGTGGGCGCTTTTGCCAGCCCCCTGATCCGCACCGGTCATGCCGATGTCCTTCTGGCGCTTAAGGCCGAAGGGGCTGCTCAGCACGGCCATTATCTGCACGACGAGGGGTGGGCGTTGGTCAATGATCCCCGTCGTGAGGCGGACACCGACGCGGGTTTTTGGCAGCGGCTGGATGCCGATCGCCTGGCGCAGGATATCGGCAATCCGCGGGCCGTCAACCTAGTGGTCCTGGGAGGGGCGCTGGGCAAGCCGGCGCCGTTACCGCTATTTTGCACATCGAACGACATTCAGGCGGTTCTGGCGGCGCGCTTGGCCGCCCAACCGGATTTGCTGGAGATGTCCCGCAAGGCGCTGGCGGCGGGGTTGCAGGCGGTTGCCCCCTGACGGACCTGCCCAAGGGGAAGAGCCCGCGAGTGCCCATCACTAATTGCAGACGCCGGTGCCCTGCACCGGCATGCCGAAAGGGTGGAGGAGAGCGAACGATGAGAAGAAAATCTGTTGCATGGACGACGCTGGGCCTGGTTGTGGCGTTGATGACGCTTGTGCTGATGCCGGCGGCGGTCAGCGCCGGGCCGATCACCTTGAGCTACGCCAATTTCCCGCCGGCCCCGACCTTTCCCTGTGTCCAGATGGAGCGCTGGAAGACCGAGGTGGAAAAGCGCACCAACGGGCAGGTGGTTATTAAAACGTACCCTGGCGGAACCCTGCTGGGCGCCAAGGAAATGATGGACGGGGTGATTGCCGGCCAGGCGGATATCGGCAACCTGTGCATGGCCTACCAGCCCGGCCGCTTCATCGTGACCAACGCCACCAGCCTGCCCCTGGGCATCCCGAACGCCCGGACCGGCAGCCGGGTTCTCTGGGAAATCTACAAAAAATACCAGCCTGAGGCGTTCCGCCAGGTGAAGGTGTTGACCATGTTTACCACGGCCCCGGCCAATATCATGTCGAAAACGCCCGTGCGCAGTCTGGAGGATATCAAGGGGCTGGACCTGCGCGCCTCCGGCGGCGCCGCCCAGATCCTGAAAGCCTGGGGCGCCAACCAGGTGGGCATGCCCATGTCGGCAACCCCCGAAGCCCTGCAAAAAGGTGTCGTGCAGGGGCTTTTTTCTTCCCTGGAAGTGATGAAAGACCTGAAGTTTGCGGAAATTTGCCGCTATGTCACCATGACGGACACCGTCATCTATCCCTTTGCGGTGGTCATGAACATGGATCGCTGGCAGACCCTGCCGCCGGATGTCCAAAAGGTTATGGAAGATTTGGCCACGGAGCAGGCCGAATGGACCGGCGCTTACATGGATGAGCACGTGAAGGACGCCATGGACTGGTCGGTCAAGACGTATAAGGTGGACGTCATCCGGCTGGATGCCAAGGCCAAGGCCGCCTGGGATCAGAAGCTGCAGTTCATCACCGATCAGTGGGTGAGCGACGCCAAGGCCAAGGGTTTTCCCGCCGAAGAAATCGTGACCGACATCCGGAAGCTGACCCAGCAGTACCAATAGAAACGCTTGGCAACCGGGGCCGCAATCGTTACCGGCGATTGCGGCCCTTCTGTTGAGGGGGAACCATGGCCGTTCTGGAGCGCTTCACCCGTCTATTGAACCGGCTGCTCGTTTTCTGCGGCGGCATGTTCCTGGTGGGCATGATCCTGCTCACCTGCGCCAATATCGCCTGCCGGGCGGTGTGGGAGCCGATTCGGGGCACGTTCGAACTGATGGGATATTTCGGTGCCGTCGCCACGGCTGCGGCCCTGGCCTTTACCCAGCTCAACCACGGCCATATCGCCGTCAATGTGTTGATCAACCGCTTTTCCCCCAAGACCCGCCGACGCCTGAACGCCTTCAACAATGCCGCCTGTAGCCTTTTCTTTGCCATGATCGCCTGGCAGATCGGGGTGAAAGCCCATGGGTTCATGAAGACGGGTGAAGTATCGGAAACCCTGCGGGTGATTTTTTATCCCTTTACCTATATGGTGGCCGCCGGCTGCGGGGTGATCGCCCTGGTGTTCCTGGTGGATCTGCTCCAGGCGCTTCGTTCCCGCCCAGGATATCCGCAATGAGCGCCGCCGTCGTGGGGTTGCTTGGCATTGCTATTCTGCTGGCGGTGTTGTTCCTGCTGGGCATGCCGGTGGGCATTGCCATGGCCATGGTCGGCTTTGGCGGCTTCTGCTATCTCGTGTCCTTCAACGCGGGGCTCCACATGCTCAGCTCGGTCTTCTGGGATACGTTTTCCAAATACGGTCTTACCGTGATTCCCCTTTTTATTTTCATGGGGCAGGTGGCCTTCTATTCCGGCGTGAACGAGAAGCTTTACCGGGCGGCGTACAAATGGGTCGGCCATATCCGGGGCGGTATCGCCATGGCCACGGTGCTGGCCTGCTCCGCCTTTTCCGCCATATGCGGTTCCAATGCCGCCACGGCCGCCACCATGACCACGGTGGCGCTGCCCCAGATGCGCAAATACCGTTATCACCCCCAATTGAGCACCGGCGCCATTGCCTGCGGCTCCACCCTGGGGGTGGTGATACCGCCCAGCGTGGTCCTGATCGTCATCGGGTTGTCCACGGAGCAGTCCATTGCCCGCCTTTTCTATGGCGGTGTCGGCGCCGGAATCCTGCTGACCCTGACCCTGCTGGCCGCCGTGATCTTGATATGCCGCCGCCATCCGGACTGGGGACCGGTGGGCCCCCCCACCTCCTGGGGGGAGCGCTGGCGGTCGCTCTACGGGGCTTTGGAGATGGTCCTATTATTTCTGCTGGTGATGCTGGGCCTGTTCTTCGGCGTGTTCACGCCCACGGAAGCCGGTGCGGCGGGAAGCCTGCTGGCGGTTCTGATCGCCGGGGTCCAGGGCCGTCTGAGCTGGAAGGGGTTTTTGGCATCGGTCATGGATACGCTGAAAATTTCCTGCATGGTGATCGTCATCGTAACGGGCGCCATGGTGTTCGGCCGGTTTCTGGCCGTCACCCGCATTCCCTTCGACATTGCCGACTGGGTGGTAAGCCTGCCGGTTCCCAAGGTCTGTGTGATGGGCATTATCTTTTTTATCTATATCATCGGGGGTGCGGTCATGGATGCCCTGGCCCTGCTTCTGATTACCATACCGATCTTTTTCCCGGTGGCCGCCGAACTGGGGTATGATCCCATCTGGTTCGGTGTGACCATTACGGTGGTGACGACCCTGGGGGCCGTGACGCCGCCCGTGGGGGCCACGACCTACGTTGTGGGGGGCATGGCCGGTGATATCCCCCTGGAGGATGTCTTCCGGGGGGTGGCTTATTTCCTGCCGGCCTATATCGTCTGCATCCTGATCTTGATGATGGTGCCGGAGATCGTCACCTTTCTGCCGAACCTTCTGCAATAAACCCGATGGATTTGCGGCAGGCGCATCAGGTTCGGGGCCAATATCAAAAAGAGCTTGATGGGATGGTTATGGGCTGATAGGGACGTTTGATAAATTTTAAACTGAAGCCCGGCCCGCAGGTTGCGGCGGGGCATCCGGGACCGATGTGAGCCCGAACCGTTTTCTTCGACCTGTGCGAGCAATTGGTAGCCTCCACGGAACGGTTCGGGCTCTCTTTTTTAGACGGGTTCGTAAAACAGCCAATCTCCGCGTTACGCGGCATTTTGAATCGCTGCGGCGTACCTGATGTACGCCTCACAATTCAAAACACCGCAAGCCTTGACCTTGGCCGTTTTACGAACCCGTCTTTTTTCTGGGGTTAACGGGAACGCAAGGAACAGATCCACTTTCAGCGGTGGGTGTAATCCCGAAAGAAGAGGAATAGTGTACCCGCTTCAGAAATGAGGATTTTTAGTTCTGATCAAGGCCCGACGAGGGTTTGTGGTGAGGCGTACGCCAGTACGCCGCAGCCGCAGAACCCGAGGAGAACGAAGATCAGGGCTAAAAAGACCATTTCCGGAGCGGGTACAAGGTTATCCGCCGATGGAGGACATGCGGGCGTCTACTTTTTGGCCGCCGGCCACCAGGCCGTGGGCCATGGGTTTGAGACGGGCGCCTTCCAGGAAGATCGCGGCCAGTTCGGCATCGGAGGCACCGGCCCGCAGCGGGCCGAGCAGGTCGTATTCCCGGTTGGAAAGCAGGCAAGGGCGCAGTTTGCCCCCGGCCGTCAGGCGCAGCCGGTTGCAGGTGTCGCAAAAATGATGGCTCATGGGGCTGATGAAACCCACTTCGCCGGGCGCTGCGGGGTAGCGGAAGCGGCGGGCCGGCCCGTCGTTGCCGCTGCGCGGCACCGGTTCCAGACGGGCGATCCGTTCGATCCGGCGGCGCACCTCGTCGTTGGACATGTAGGGATCACCGGGCAGATTGGGATTCCCCATGGGCATATATTCGATGAAGCGCACGTGCAGGGGACGGGTAAGGGTCAGGGCGGCAATGTCTTCGAACTCGTCGTCATTGATGCCCCGCATGGCCACGACGTTGAGTTTGATGGGGCGAAAACCCCTGGCCTGGGCCGCTTCAATGGCCGCCCAGACCTGATCGAAATGATCGCCCCCGGTGATTTTTTGAAAACGCTGGCGTTGCAGGGTGTCGAGACTGATATTGAGCCGTCGGATACCGGCCGTCTGCAAGGCTTCCAGATAGGGCTTGAGAAGCACCGCATTGGTGGTCAGGGCCATGTCGGTGAGGCCTTCCAGCTGGCGGAGCGCCTCCAGAAAAGGCAGCAGGTCGCGACGGACCAGGGGTTCGCCCCCCGTAATGCGGATTTTGGTAATTCCCAGGGAGATGCCGATGCGCAGGATACGCAGGATTTCTTCGTAGCGCAGGATTTCTCCATGGGCCATGCGGGGGATGCTTTCTCGCGGAACGCAATAGGCACACCGCAGATTGCAGCGATCCGTGACCGACACGCGCAGATAGTTGAGTCGGCGACGAAATTGATCGTGCAGAACCGGTTTGTACAAGAGGTCTCCTTGCGGACGGGCGCGGCCCCGTTCCTTTTTTGGCCATTCGATCGGTCAACCCGGCTTGAAGTCGCCGGAGGCTATGGCGACGCTCAGTGACGCAGCCTTTCTGGCCCATACTAAGCGGTCTTTTCCTCAGGTGCAAGTCGCATGGGCGGGGTTTTTGCGGCCGGACCGAATTTTTCCTGGTATTCAGGGATGCTGATCATGGGCGGCCGCTCGATGCCGACCATTTTCAACACATCCGGCGTGATATCGTTTTTGACCAGCCGGTACTGGATGATCTCATCGTAAATGTCCTTTTTCAGCTCGATGAGGCCCAGATTTTCCAGCCGTTTGAGGAAGGTTTTGATCACCACGAACGACATGCGCCCCAAGGCCCTGGTATCCTGATTGCGGTGAACCCGGCGCTCGAGATCCACTTGGGCGATCACATCCAGCCCCCATTTCTCGCAGATATCCAGAATCATGCTGGTCTCCACCCCGTAGCCGATGGGGAAGGGGATTTTTTCAAATACCTCCCGATAACCGGCATATTCGCCCGAAAGGGGCTGCAGGATCTGGGTCAGTTCCGGGAAGAAAAGGGAGAAGAGGGGGCGAATGACCAGCTCGGTGACCCGGCCGCCTCCGGTGGGGCGGATTTTGCTTTTACCGATGGCGATCGGCCGATCGTAAAAGGCCTTGGTGTATTTGATGTGGTCATCCGTGAGCAGCGGCCCCAGTAGACCGTAACAGAAGCGGTGGTGGATATTTTTGATGTCGGCATCCAGATAGACGATGATGTCCCCGGTGGTGACATAGAGCGCCTTCCACAGGTTTTCACCCTTGCCGCGATAGCTGCCGTGGGCGGGCAGCAGTTCATCGGCCAGGTAGACCTTGGCATCGAAGGATTCCGCGATGTTAACCGTCTGGTCGCTGGAGCCAGAGTCGATGACGACGATTTCATCCAGGAGGGGATAGCGCGTCATGAGCTCGGACTTCATGATGATGATTTCTTTGGCGATGGTATTTTCTTCATTCAAGGTCGGCAGGCAGAGAGAGATTTTCAGCTTTTTCCGCAGTTTTTCGTCCACCAGGCGGCCCAGATCGCTGAAGCGGCTATAGTGAAAGGTATGGGAATCCAGCCAGGACTTATTCATCGCACACCCCGCTGTCGATGGCATGAAGGACACCGATGACCTGGGCGATGCCCGTAAACATCGGTTCGATTTCCATTTGCGATTCGGGTTGGTGATATTGGCCGCCGCGGGTCAGGCCCAGCGTGACGGCCGGGATTTTGCGGGACAGCAGGATGGAGAGCTCGGATTCACTGGGCTGGCCGACCGTATGGATGTCCAGGGCCTGCATGACCTGGCCGGCGGCTTTGACCAGGGGGTGGTTGTAGCGCAGCCGTGAGGCGGTGGCGTTACTGATGGTTTCCAGCTCCATCCGTACACCGAATTCGTGGCGGATACCGGTTACCATATCCTTTATGTCTTCGAAAATGGCTTTGACCATCCAATCGGTGTCGCTCTGGATTTCCAGCCCTAAGGTGGCTTCGTAGGCGATGATGCCATGTTTTTGGCCCCCACTGATTTTCCCGATGATGACCCGGCTGCGGGGTTTTTGGGGCAGCCGGATGGCCATGATCTGGTTGATCAGCTCGTGCAGGATCAGAATGGCATTGGGTTTGAACCGGTAGGCGATCCCTTTCTCCTCGGAAATGTGGCAGGTGATGTCACAGCGGATCATCCCTTCGGAATAGTAGCTCAAGCGCCCGAGTTCGACGCCCTCCAAACAGATGGCGCCTCGAATGGGGGTCGGCCAGGTTTTTATCAGGTGGCGCATGCCCCGCAGGTTGCCCTTCTCCAGGGACTGAATGACGCCGGCCAGGATGATATCCGAGTCGAAGGTCAGGCCAAGGTGTTTGAAAATGGTGGGCAGCGAGGCCAGGACCCCCACCCCGACCGAATTGTCGAGAACACCGGCGCCCCGGATGGTGTTCGCGGTAATCGTGTAATTGTGGTCGATGTCTCTGGGGAACATGGTATCCAGGTGCGCCAGCAGCATGATGGGCGGCAGATCGCTTTTCTGGCCGCGGATAATGCCGATGGGGTTTTGGTAGCCGTCGGTCGTGCATTCGTCCACATGGTTTTCCACCAGGCGGTTCATGAACTTAATGGCGCGTTGCCTTTCATGAAACGTGGGAGCGGGGATCTGGCCCAGGAATACGATGTTGGCGATAATGGTTTCGCGGATGCCGCGAATAGCATCGCTATAGGTGGCAAGGTTTTTGAGGTAAGGCGGCATGGTTTCTCCTGTCGGCACAGGTTTCCGCGGCTCCATTCACGGCGTCTCAAGCCGATAGGTTCAGGGACGGTGACATGGGCGAGCGTGATCGCCTAAACATCATGCACTACCGAAATGGGACCCCTCGCTTCGGGCATGTTCGCCCTGGTTAAGGCTTCGTCCGTTGAACGCCCTGGATATCACGATATGTCGATCGGGCGGCAGTTGGGTGTGAGGGGCCGCGGAGCGAACGGCCGAACCAGCGCAGGTCATGGATATCTTCAGGAATCTATCGTGAAGGAATACACCCGCCGGGTACGGAAGGTCAATGCCTCGCTCGGCACGCTGTCAGACAAGGACGCGCGGGAACGCGCGCCATCGGTCGGGTCAGCCCCAAAGCCCACGATCGCGTTGTGGTGACGTGCGGCGCGGGGCGGTCCAGGCCGCATCCCGTCTTTTGGCCAATTTACAGCCGCCAATGCCATTTCAGGGGGCGGTAAAAAAAGCCTCGATGGCCTGGCAAAGTCCCGGGATGGTATATTCGTCAGCCGTAATATCCACTTGAAATCCCAAGGATTCGGCCGTTTCGGTGGTGATGGGGCCGATGCTGGCGATGTGTACGTCGGCCATGAGCTGATTCCGGCGGTCGGGGGGCAGCATCTGGTTGAAATGCCGGACGGTGGAAGAGCTGGTAAAGGTCACCATGGCGACCCGGCCGTTTTCCAGGTCCGCGATCAGCTCGGTCGCCCCGGTCGTGACCGGCCGGGTGTGATAGATGGCGATTTCGTCCACTTGGGCGCCCAGGCGCCGCAGTTCTTCCGGCAATATCGGCCGGGCTTCGGCCGCCCGGGGCAGCAAAATCCGCCGGCCGGTCATATCCTCGCTGCTGAAAGCCTCGATCACCGCTTCGGCCCGGTAGCTTTCCGGTAGGATATCGCTGCACAGGCCCCGCCGCCGCAGGCGTTCGGCCGTGGCCGGACCGATCACGGCGGTACGTATCTGGGCAAGCGCCCTTACATCCAGACCCTGCGCAAAGAGCCGGTCGAAAAAGATGTCCACCCCGTTGACGCTGGTGAAGATCAGCCAGTCGTAAGTCGTCAGGGCTGCGATGGCCCGGTCCAGGGAAGTATTGTCTTCGGCGGGCATCACCTCGATGGTGGGGTATTCCAGGCAGCGGGCTCCCAAAGCGGTCAGCCGCTCCACCAGGTCGCTGGCCTGGGCCCGGGCCCGCGTTACGACGATCGTGCGGCCGAACAGAGGGCGCGTTTCAAACCACTGGAGGCGTTCGCGTAAGCCTACGACCTTGCCGATGACGATGATCGCCGGGGCTTTCATGCCGGCCTGTTGCGCAATCGCCACAATCGTGTTCAGGGTGCCGGTGACGGTTTGCTGGCGCGGTGTCGTGCCCCAGCGAATCAAGGCCACCGGTGTCTCAGGGGGCATGCCGTTGTCCTGCAACTGGGCCGTGATCATGGGCAGGTTTTTGACGCCCATGAAAAAGACCAGGGTTCCCATGCCGGTGGCCAGCGCTTTCCAGTCGATGCTGGAACTGGTCTTGGTGGGATCTTCGTGGCCGGTCACGAAGGCCAGGGTGGAGGTGAAATCCCGGTGTGTCAGAGGAATTCCGGCATAGGCGGCGCCCGCCACCGCCGATGTCACCCCGGGCACCACCTCGAAAGGGATGCCTGCGGCGACCAGCTCTTCGGCCTCTTCCCCGCCCCGTCCGAAAATATAAGGGTCACCGCCCTTCAGGCGGGCCACAACGCACCCCTGACGGGCTTTGTCGACAATCAGTTGGTTGATGCCGCCCTGGGGCAGGGTGTGATCCCCCCCCTTTTTGCCCACGTAAATCATTTCGGCCTTCGGTGCGGCGTGGGCCAGCAGGGCCGGTGCGGCCAGATAGTCGTAAACTACCACGTCGGCCGCCTGGATGCAGGCCTGCCCCTTGACGGTAATCAATCCGGGATCCCCGGGGCCCGCCCCGATGAGGTAGACTTTGCCTGTTTTCATGAAGGGAGTTCCGTCTGTAGACTGTCCAGAATTGGGCCCGCGCCCTGTTCGAGGAGTTGCTCCGCTACGGCCAGCCCGATGGCTTCCGCGTTGGCGGCCGGCCCGTCCAGGGTGTGGTGTACCATGGTCCGGCCGTCGAGGTCGGCCACCAGTCCGGTCATGCTGAGACGATCGCCGTCTAGGGTGGCATGACCGGCAATGGGCACCTGACATCCCCCCTCGAGACGCGCCAGGAAAGCCCGTTCGGCCAGAACCGCCTGACGGGTGGCGGCATGATCCAAAGGGGCCATCAGCGGCGCCATCGCCGGGTCCGCGGCGCGTGTCTCGACGCACAGGGCGCCTTGGCCTACGGCCGGCAGCATGACCTCCGGACGCAGGATTTCGGTGATGCGATCCGCCAGACCCAAGCGTTTGACACCGGCGGCGGCCAGCACGATGGCATCCAATTGCTCTTCGGCCAGTTTACGCAGGCGCGTGTCCAGGTTGCCCCGCAGGGGAACGATCGCCACATCCGGCCGGGCATGCCTCAGCTGGGCGGCCCGCCGAAGACTGCTGGTGCCGATGCGCGCGCCCTGGCCCAGTTTGTCCAAGGTCAACCCTCCACGCGCAATCAACACGTCCAGCGGCGCTTCCCGTTCCGGAATCGCGCCAATGCATAGGCCGGCCGGTATCTCGGCCGGCATGTCCTTCATGCTGTGGACGGCAATATCGATCTGTCCCGCCAGCAGCGCTTCCTCGATCTCTTTGACGAAAAGACCTTTGCCGCCCACTTTGGCCAGGGGGACGTCCAGAATTTTATCCCCCTTGGTTTTGATGACGTGCAGGGCGACCCGGGTCCCGGGATGGAGGGTTTCCAGACGGTCTTTGACCCAGTTGGCCTGCCACAGGGCCAGTTTGCTGCCCCGTGTTCCGATGGTAACCGTAGATCCCATCAGTGACCGCAGCCCGCACAGCTCGAGGCGCTGCAGCCGCCGCAGGAAGATGTGGCGGCCGAAGACCTGACGGTTTCACCACCGGATCCCTTGCTGTAAAATCCGCAGGTCGACATCAGGCGGCAGACGTTCTTGCTTTGGCATTCGGTGCATTCCGGCTCGGGTTTCCCGATGACCAGATATTCGAAGGTCTTGCCGCAGTCTTGGCATTGGTATTCGTAAATCGGCATGGAGCATCTCCTTGTACATTGTGCGGCCTTACTATCACAAACGGCGGAAGGGGCGCGCTGCCCCCTCGGGATTTCGACTCAACCGGTGCCCCTCTTTACACAGCTTTCCCCGTTTTGGCAAGACACACGCGGCATCGATACGACCGTCGGCGTTCATTTCTGAGCAGGCGCGGAGGACCCTTTCGGGAACAGTATCGTGTCCACCAACTGGCAGAGGATGTGGCCCATGAGGATATGCGTTTCCTGGACCCGGGCCGTGGTGGCCGAAGGGACCGCCAAAAGAAGGTCGCTCACCTCCTCTAGGGTCCCCCCTTTCCCGGTCATTCCCAGGCAGTGCAACCCCATTTCACGGGCCTTTCGCAGGCCGGCCACGACATTGGGCGAATTGCCGCTGGTACTGATGCCCCAGGCCACGTCGTCCCGTCTTCCGAGGGCCTGAATCTGTTTGGCGAAGATCAGGTCAAACGCGTAATCGTTGCCGATGCTGGTGATGACCGAGGTGTCCGTGGTCAGGGCCAGGGCCGCCAGGGGAGGGCGCTCGATCTGAAAGCGGTTGACGAACTCCGCGGCCAGGTGCTGGGCGTCCGCGGCACTGCCGCCGTTGCCGAAAAGGAGGATCTTATGGCCGGAGGCCACGCAGGTGGCCAGCAGATCGGCCGCCTTGATCAAATCTTTCGTCTGGGCCGTGACCGCCTGTCGCTTGGTTGCCAGGCTGTCCTCCAGAATGGCCTTAATCAAATCGTTCATGGGGGGGCTGTTTTCCTTTGATCTTGATTTCCGCCGGTCGCAAGGCCGAAGCCGGCCCGGGGCCCCTCAGGAGGCCTTGTTGATGCAGCGCTCTTCCAGATCCTGGATGGACTGCCGAACGTTTTCGCCTAACGCCTCGGCTTTCTGGAAAGCGACCAGGGCCTTTTGATACTGTCCGGTTTTTTTCAGCAGGCGTGCCAGGCGGATATGAAAGCGTCCTTCGTCGGGCTTAATTTCGACACTTTGCTGACAGAAGGCAAGGGCGATATCCAGATTTTCATTTTTCAGTTCATAGCAGCGCCCTAATCCCGACAGGGCCGGTGCATCGTTGGGATGCAGCCGCAGCGCCTTTTTGTAAGGTGCGACGGCCTGGTCCACAAGGCGCTGGGCCAGGTAGGTATCCCCCAGCAAGCGCTGCACCACGGCGGACTCGGGCTTGAGCATCACCGCGCATTGGATCAATCCCTGGGCCTTTTCGGGCTGCCCCATTTCCAGCAGAAGTTTGCCGGCTTGAAAGTTGAGTTCGAACACGTCCTTTCCCAGGGGGGCGGCTTTCAACCAGTAGATCAACGCCTTGTCCCGCCGGTCCATCAGAAGGTTGACGAGCCCGGCGTTGTATAGGGAGAGAATTTCCGCCTGATTGATTTTCAGGGCTGTTTCGAAGGCCGTCAAAGCTTTGGGGTAGTTCTGCTGCACGCCGAAGCATACCCCCAGGCTGTTGAGCACATTGACATTTTTGGGATCCAGCCGCAGGGCGTTGCGGAATTCCTGAATGGCGCCGTCGATGTCGCCGGCATCGTAGCAGCGGTCGCCGCTGATGTTGAGGCTCACGGCATCAAAGCAGGCGCGTCCCCCGGGTCCCAGGAAAAGGGCGTGGTCCAGCGCTTTGCGCGCGTTGGCCAGGACATCCTCGGCGGCGTACTTGAGACAGGGAAAGGCGGACAGCCCGATGGTCAGGCTGATACCGACGGCGGCGTTGAGGCGGTCCTGCAGGGCTTTGGCGATGGCCAGACCGGAGGCCACGTCTTTGCCGGGGAAAACACAGCCGAAAACGTCCGTGGTCACCAGGCCCCAGCGGCCGTTTTCAGCGGCACATTTTTGGTCGATGGCTTCGGCCACGGCCAGGCGCAGCTGTTGAAACCGTTCCAGGTCGCCGGCGTAGCGGGCACTGCTGTCGATGCGCAGGGCCAACGCGGTGAAGTGGGGGTGGCCGGCCGCCTTTTGGGCGGCCCAGGTCGTGTAGGCGGTCTCCGATCGCAGGACCGGATAGTGTCGGCGCAGGGGGTCATCGGCCCCGGAGGGCATGCCCGGCAGCGGGGTCTCGCCGGGTCGTGCGCGGCCACCCTCGGCCGATGTCTTGGAGTAGAGAAAATGCTGTGTGGCGGCGAAGTCGCGGGCCGCGCCGCTGGGGGCTGACGTCATGGGGACTCCTTTTTCAGCATGCGCCGGAAGGCCTGTTCGATGTGGGGCAGGTCGTCATCCTGCAGGGTCCGGGCATCCATGAGATAGCGGTCCTTCTCGATGCGGCCGACAATGGGTGGGTTGTGACGCCGCAGGAAAGCTTCCGTACGCTGGGCCGAACCCTCCTGAAAAGCGACGGCCACCCCGTGGCTGGGAAGTACCAGTCGTGGCAGCGAGCCGCCGCCGATGCGCGATTGGAGCGAAACCTTTTCAAAGGTCAGGTGGGGGGCTCCGATGGCCTGCAGGCGCTCCCGCAGACGTTCGGCCCGTTCGGCCAGAACCTTGTCGGGGGCCATCATCATGCCCAGGGTGGGAATGGCGGCCACGGCCCGGGACTCCTCGCGGTAGAGCCGCAGGGTGCTTTCCAGGGCCGCCAGGGTCAGTTTGTCGATGCGCAGGGCCCGGTTGATGGGGTTCTTTTTGATGGCGTCCAGATAGGCGCGCCGACCGACGATGATGCCGGCCTGGGGCCCTCCCAGCAATTTGTCGCCGCTGAAGGTGACGATATCGGCGCCGCTGGCCACCGCGTCCTGGACCGTGGGCTCGTAGGGCAGCCCATAGCGCCTGAAATCCACAAAAGTGCCGCTGCCCAGATCTTCCATGACCGGCAATTCGTGCCGGCGGCCGAGGCCCACCAGCTCCTTGACCGATACCGCCTTGGTAAACCCGGTAATGGCGAAATTGCTTTGGTGAACCTTGAGCAGCAGCCCGGTTGCTTCGCCGATGGCGCCGGCGTAATCCTTCAAATGGGTGCGGTTGGTGGTGCCCACTTCCTTGAGCACCGCCCCGCTTTTGGCCATGACGTCGGGAATGCGGAAAGCGCCTCCGATTTCAACCAGTTCGCCCCGGGAAACCACGACCTCGCGGCCCTTGGCCAGGGTTTCCAGGGCGATCAGGACGGCGCCGGCATTGTTGTTGACCACCAGCCCGGCTTCGGCGCCGGTGATTTCGCAGAGCAGATCTTCCACCGCGCTGTAGCGCGAGCCGCGGCGGCCCTCTGCCAGATTGAATTCCAGGTTGGAATAGCGGCGGGCGATAAGGGTCAGGTTGTCGACGGCCTCCTGGCAGAGCAAGGAGCGGCCCAGGTTGGTGTGGATGACGATGCCCGTGGCGTTGATGGTCGGCCGCAGATTGGGTGTCATGGCGGCGGCCACCAGGGTTTCCATGCGACGCATGACGGCCGCTTCTGCCACATCCGCGGCATCTACAAGGCCCTTGTCCTGCAACAGTTGGTGGCGCAGCGCTTCGAGAACGGTGCGGGCCGCATTGCGGAGTACGGCATGCGGAACCTCCCGCAGGGTTACGGACATTTGGGCAAGTTCCAGCAAACGGTCGACTGCAGGCAGGCCCTGCAGCAGAATCTGGGTCTGGTCGTCCATCCTTCCCCTTCAACGGCCCGGCGCGTACCGCCAGGGCCTGCCGTGGGATTAAAATAAGCATCTCAAACTTTACTTTTTAGCATCGAAAAGCTAAATATTTCAATCTATTTATTGCCCATAACAGAGCCTCCGGGATGCCCGGCGGCCGGAGGGAGGCCTATGCGGCAGCCGCAGGATTACATCGTCTTCCCCCTCGACGTGGCTACACGCGCCGAGGCGGAACAACTGGTCAAACAACTCACCGGCCATGTGGGGCTGTTCAAGGTGGGGCTGGAACTGTTCATCCGATCCGGGCCGGATCTGATTCGATGGATCCAGGCCCAGGGGGCGGCCGGCATTTTCCTGGATCTCAAGCTGCACGACATCCCTGTCACCGTAGCGCGTGCCATGGAGGGCATTTGCGATCTGGGGGTGGCGCTGACCACGGTCCATTGCGGTGAAAGCCCCCGCATGCTGGAAGCGGCGGTGAACGCCGGCCGCGGGCGGACCAGAATTCTGGCGGTGACGGTCCTCACCAGTGTGAGCCCCGAAGAGCTGCATCAGGCGGGCCTGGCGCCGGCCCTGGCCGGGGACATGGAAGCGCTGGTTCGGCACCGCGCCCGGACGGCCCGGTCCGCCGGCTGTGACGGCGTGGTTTGCTCCGGTTGGGAGGTGGGGACGATCAAAGAGGATTTGGGGCCGGACTTTTTAGCGGTAACACCGGGTATTCGACCGGCCTGGGAATCGACCGGCGCCGATGATCAGCGGCGTGTCATGACACCGGCGGAAGCCGTGCACAACGGCGCGGACTATATCGTCATCGGGCGGCCCATCCGTGAAGCGGCCGATCCCGGGCAGGCCGCCCGGCGGGTGGCCGACGAGATCGCGGTAGGGTTGTCGCAAGGATAGCCCATTAGGTTGGGCGATGGTCCGGCATTTGTTTAGATCTAAGCCTCGGCCTTTGGTGGAAGGCCCCGGGGAGGTTTTACCGATCCAGGGTGTTTTTATAGATGGATTCTTCATCTTCTTTCACTTGAAAAGATAACGAAGCAAAAGAAAACGCCCGTGTCCCGCTCAACCCTGCGCGTCTCGCTTCGCCTGGCGCCTTATCTGACAGCACGATGCTTGCTTCATGAACCGGTTGCGGCAACCGGAGTACGCGGAAACCCGCTTCGCTCAATCAGTCCGCGCGCTTTATTCCGTCCGTTCCGCCAATGCTCGGCGCGGGACAAAGGGAAATCAAAACCCCAGAAACCGAATTTAAGCCCCTTCGCGGGGGCTTCCTGAAGCTTCCCGCCATGCGGAAGGAGACTCACTGGTTAATACCAGCAGAGATAACGGGCCAGGGTCAGGACGGCCACCACCGCGGTCAGGAGAATTACCAGCACGAGCTGATCGCGGGAAAAGGATCGCATCGTTCGAACCTGTCCTTAGGACTGGTCCAGGCCGAAGGCCGTGTGCAGGACGCGGACGGCCAATTCGGCATATTTTTCCGTCACGATACAGGAGATGCGGATTTCCGATGTGCTGATGAGCCGGATATTGATATTCTCGCTGGCCAGGGTTTCGAACATCTTGGTGGCGACGCCGGAGTGGTTTTTCATACCGACCCCGATCACCGAAACCTTGGCGATGTTCTGGTCGCCCAATACTTCCTCCGCCGCGATTTCTCGGGCCACCTGTTCTTCGATGGCCAGGGCCTGCTTGAAGCTCGTTTCAGGCACCGTGAAGGTGAGATCCGTCTGCCCGCCGGAGCGCATGTTTTGAATGATCATGTCCACGACGATACCGGCCTTCGCAATGGGGGAAAACACTTTGGCGGCCACCCCCGGCTGATCCGGGACCTTTTTCAGTGTGATCCGGGCCTGGTTCTTGTCGCATGTTACACCGGATACCAGCAGTTTTTCCATGCTGGCGTCTTCATTGACCACCATTGTTCCCTCCTCATCACGGAATGACGATCGCACGTGTACGGGCACGTTGTATTTCTTGGCGAATTCCACCGACCGGATCTGCAGGACCTTGGCGCCCAGGCTGGCCATTTCGAGCATCTCGTCGTAGCTTATCCGCGTCATTTTGCGGGCCCGGGGGCAGATATTCGGGTCGGTGGTGTAGATGCCGTCCACGTCGGTGTAGATCTCGCAGCTGTCCGCCTTGACGGCGGCGGCAATGGCAACGGCCGAGGTGTCTGATCCGCCGCGTCCCAGGGTGGTGATGTTGCCGTTGATATCACTGCCCTGAAATCCGGCCACCACGGCGATCTTGTGGCTCCCGACGAGGGTCCGGATAGTGTCGGCGCTGATATCCAGGATGCGGGCATTACCGAAGGCGCAGTCGGTCACCACCCTGGCCTGGTGGCCCAGAACCGATTCGGCCACGTAGTTCATGGAGCGCAGGGTCATGGCCAGCAGGGCGGCCGTGGTCTGCTCGCCCGTGGCCAGCAGGACGTCCAACTCCCGTTTTTCCGGTACATCGGTGACCTGATGCGCCATGCGAATCAGGTTGTCGGTGACGCCCGCCATGGCCGACAGGATGACCACCACATCGTTGCCGCTGTCATAGGTGCGGGCAACCCGTTTGGCGACGTTGCGGATGCGATCCAGATCCGCAACCGAGGTGCCGCCGTATTTTTGCACGATTAGGCCCATAATTTCCTCTCAGATAACGTTCGGGAGCCTTTTTAACAAAATCGTTGGCGCAAGTCCATATGCAGTGATGGTGATCCGGCGGGAGGTTTCATCCACAAAGCGGAGGTCCACCGCCAGGTGTTCCCGGGTCCAGTCGGCCGTCAGGCGCTCCGCCCATTCGATGGCCGTGACCGCCGGATCCTCCATGAGATCCAAAAGGCCGATGTCTTCCAGGTCACCGCCGGCGAGGCGATAGAGGTCGACGTGGTGGAGGGTGAGACGGCCCGGATAGGAATGGATGAGCGTGTAGGACGGGCTGGTCACATAGTGGTCGGCGGGCACCAGGAGACCCCGGGCCAGACCCTGCACAAAGCACGTTTTACCGCTTCCCAGATCACCGGTAAGGGCGATCACCAGAGAAGGCTTGGCCAGGCGGCCGATGTGAGCGGCGATCGCGCGCGTGCGTTCAGGCGAATCGGACAAAAGGCAGCATGTCGGCGGTGCGCTCATGGTTTGGCAATCTAGTGGACGATCTGTTGGACGATTTATCGGATCGATCATGAGGTGATGGTTGGTTGGGGTGTCAGTCGCTTGGTGTCCATGGTGTTTTTTTCATAAATGGTTCCTTCCCTTTCTTTCACGGGAAAGAAAAGGAAGCCAAATTTACAGAAGGCTACCTGAGGTTTCCCGCTGTGCGGGAAGAGACGCTCTTAGTGACCTTCGAGTTGGATGATCATCTCCCGCACGGCGGTTTCCATGCCCACCATAAGGGCCCGGGCGATAATGCTGTGCCCGATGATGCAGGTTTCAATCTCGCTCAGTTTGCTGATGGCGCGCGCGGTGGCGTAATGCAGACCGGCCCCGGCCGCCACACGCAGCTTCAACTTGGCGGCGATTTTGGCCGCATCCACCAGCCGGGCCAGGAGGCGTTCGCGGGTTGCCGGCTGAACGTTGCCGGCGTAGGCGGCGGTATGGAGCTGCACACCGTCGACATTCAGGCGGTGGGCCATCTTAATGTGTTCGGGATCGGGATCCGTCAGCAGAAATACCGGGATACCGCTGTCTCGGATGGTGGCAATCGTATCCTTGACGTCGGCATGATCGAGGACCAGATCGAGCCCTCCTTCGGCCGACGCTTCATCGGGACGCTCGGGAACCAGAACGACTTCGTCCGGTTTGACGTCGAGGGCCATGCCCATCATTTCGGACGTGGGCGCCATTCCCACGACGAAACGTCCCTGAACGATCTCCCGCAGGACACGGATATCCCGGTCGTTGACGTAGCGGCGGTTGGCCGTAAATCGGACGGCAATGCCCACCGCACCGGCCAATTCCGCTAGAACGGCGGCGGCGGCGGGATCCGGGTGATTGCGGCCGTGGCGCTGACGCAGCGCGGCCACGTGATTTACATTGACGACGAGATCCGGCATGGTTCCTCCTCGAAACGTTTCCTATCGCCTGCCCGCTTCCCTATCCCGGCGGCCGGGCCAGGGCCATGGGAGGCATCCGGCGGCGCACCTATCGGGCCCTCTATGGTTTAGGCGTTGGCGCGATGCAGCGCAGGATTTCTTCGCTTTTGGCATGCATGCGGTGTTCTTCGGCCTCCGATTGCTCATGATCGAAGCCGAACAAATGCAGGATACCATGAATCAGCAATTCGGTGAAATGGAACTCGAAGCTCACGCCGCTGGATTCCGCCTCGCGCTGGCAGGTTTCCACCGAAATGACCACATCCCCCAGCAGGTGGGGGGCGACGTCGCCAAACGCGCCCTCTTTCATGGAAAAAGCCAGGACATTGGTCGGACCGGAACGACCGCGATAGGTTTGATTGAGGGAGGCGATGCCGGGATCGTCGACGATCAGAAGCGACAGTTCGCCGTCAGGACAGTCCAAGGCGTCTAAGATGGCCTTGGCCGTTTTCTTCAGTTCGGCGCTGGGAAGCGATACCTGATTTTGTTGATTGTCGATCAGAATTTCCATTGCGACCCCTTTTCCGGGCAAGGGTACCGACACGTTTTTCGGGGTATTCGATACGGTGATGGTGAATGCCGTTCAAAATCGTGTTGAAGGTCTTGGCGATATTGTGAAGATCGCGCAAGGTCAACTCGCAGTTATCCAGCTGCCCATCGGAAAAAATGCGGTTGATGAGCTTCTGCACGAGCCCCTGAAGACGCGACGGGGTGGGATTGTCGAGCACCCGGGAGGCCGCCTCGACAACATCGGCCAGCATGACCAGACCGGCTTCGCGGGTTTGCGGTTTGGGGCCCGGATAGCGGTAGTCGTCGATGTTGACGGCATCTTCGCCTTTGAGCTGTTTGGCCTTGTCGTAGAAATAATGAATCAGGCTGGTACCGTGATGCTGGCGGATGGTATCGCTGATCGGTTGGCCGAGTTTATATTGCCGGGCCATGTCGATGCCGTCTTTGATATGGGCGATCAAGATAAGGGCCGACATGGAAGGCGCCAATTTGTCATGCCGATTGCGCCCGTCGCTTTGATTTTCGATAAAGTAGGCCGGCTTGCGGATTTTCCCGATATCGTGATAATAGCCGCAGACTTTTGCCAGCAAGGGGTTGGCGTCGATTTCCGCGGCGGCCGCCTCTACCATATTGCCCACGATGACCGAGTGATGGTAGGTCCCCGGCGCTTCGATCATCAGCCTGCGCATGAGCGGCTGATCCAGATTGGCCAACTCCAGCAACTTGATGTCGGACGTGTACGCGAAGAGGATTTCGATGATCGGAACGAGTCCGGTGGCGATAATGGCCGAGGCCATACCGCCGATAAAGCCGAAGACACAGCCCCACAGAATGGCGGTCGGACTCTCGAAGCCGGCATAGATACCGATCGCAACCGCCAGCGCGATGTTGAGCAGGCCGGTCATGAGCCCGGCCTTGATAAAGACCCTGCGCTCCCGGCAATTCTGAACCCAGTAGGCCGCCATGATGCCGCTGATCATGAAGAAGACCAGGGCTTCGAAACTGCCGTGGAAAACGATGGCCGTCCCGATGGCGAGTATGACGGCTAGTAAAAGGGCGCTTTCCAGGCCCATGAAGAGACAGATCAGCATGGTTGCCGAACTGATGGGCGTGGCGTAAAAGAGAGAAAGAGCGTCAAACGTAAAAGGCGCGTTTTGGGCCAGCGTGCGCGACAGCGACCCGGCCACCTCGGCCAGCACAAAAAAAGCGCACAGCACCACGGAAGAGAAGATAATATCGCGGTTGACCGATGGGGACGGGTCGGTATGCCGGCGATAGTGGAGAAGATAAATGGACAGCAGGGCGCACAGCATGATCAGCGCGGCGCCTAAACTGCTCAAGGCGATACGCTGGCTCTGGTGTTCTTCTTGTATGGCTTGCAGCTTGAGCAGCTGGACGGGCGTTACGCGTTCCCCCTCGCGCAGCAGCATTTCGCCGGCCTTGATTTTATGGAAAACGGGCTTGACCTCGGCGATCGCCGCCTCTCGTCTTTCCTGCGTTTCGCGACGGTTGAGGGTAATGTTGGGCTGCAGCAGTTCCTGGGTGAGATCGACGATCAGATCCGCATCGCGGTAGCCAAGATCTTTCAGCACGGGCTGGCCCATGATGCGGACCATCATCTGCGCCTCTTCCAGATCGTAAAACTGGCGAAGATTGCGGACGATCCGTTCCTTATCGGTTCCTACCGTGCGCAGCACAATGCCTTTATCCGACTCGCGCAGCAGAATCTCTTTGTTGGCGACTACGCCGGTTTTCAGGATTTCAAAGAGGATTTGGACCATGCGATCGGCGATATTCTGGGAGAACCGGGATTCCACCAACAGACGGTAGACGTCGTCCGGAACGCTGATGCCGAGCTTTTCGCCAAATTCGTTTTGCTTCTCCAGGATGGCTTTTGGGACCGTCCGTCCGCTCTTTTCTCCGGCCGGCGGAGGGGCCGGGGGCGAAGACGCTGCCGGCTGGGAATGGTTCAGCGTGAGGGCGTTGTTGGCGGGTTGCACCGCGGCGGCGTTTAATTTCTCCTTGGCCTCGCGTTCGGCCAGACTGCTGCGCATGTCGCGGAAGACCTGGTCGATAGTGTTCGTCAGGTTGCGGGATAGGAGGACGTCATAATCATAGACGGTCAGGGTCTGCTCGGCGGCCTTGCGCTGATTGGCTTCGGTGGCCTGGCGGTCTTCGATCAGAAAATCCCGGGAGGCCTTGATGTCTCTTTCGGCTACGTCGCCGACGCGGTAGGTGAGGTCCGTCACGACAAGGCCGGGATAAAGAAGCGCGGTGAATACCAGAATGACCACCAGCAGCATCAGCCAGCGTACCCGATGCTCGGAAACCATATGTTTCAACGCGGTATATTTGATTCGATCGGAATGCATGCGCTCGTCTGCTTCGGCAATTAGAAAACGATAGGGCCAATGGCGGTCCCTGGCCATGAACCCATGACGCTTGGGGCGCGCTGTTCGAAACGCTCCTGTTTTAGGCCGAGCGAATTTTCTCCACGGTTTCGTATGCCCGGATGATATCCTGCACGAGCCGGTGGCGGACGACATCCGTGTTCGAGAAGAACACGAATCCAATCCCTTCAATATCCCGAAGAATTTGGTTGGCTTCCACCAGGCCCGAAGTCTTGGCCGCCGGAAGATCGATCTGAGTGATATCGCCGGTGATGACGGCTTTGGAATTGAAGCCGATCCGCGTCAGAAACATCTTCATCTGCTCGGAGGTGGTGTTTTGGGCTTCGTCCAGGATGACAAAGGAATCATTCAGCGTGCGGCCTCGCATGAACGCGATGGGGGCCACCTCGATCACACCCTGCTGCATCAGGCTGTTGACTTTCTCAAAGCGCATCATGTCATGAAGGGCGTCATAGAGGGGTCTCAGATAGGGGTCGATTTTCTCGGCCAGATCGCCGGGCAGAAATCCCAGCGTTTCACCTGCTTCGACCGCCGGCCGGGTCAGAATGATCCGGTTGACAACCCCTTTGGTTAATGCCGCCACCGCCATGGCCATGGCGAGATAGGTCTTGCCGGTGCCGGCCGGGCCGATGCCGAAAACCATATCGAAACGCCGCATGGCGTCGATATAGTTTTTCTGGGCCGGGCTTTTGGGGGTGATGGAGCGTTTCTTGGACGTGATATAGACGGTGTCCATGAAGATATCCTTCAAGTGGACACGGTGGTCGGCGCTCAAAATGCGGACGGCATAGTCGATATCGTTGAGATAGACGGGGTAGCCTTTTTGGATAAGCCCATAAAGCTGCGTGAGGATATTCTCGGCCAGGGCCGCTGCGATGGCATCTCCGCCGATATGGACGTCACTGCCGCGGGTATTGATCTGCAGATCCAGGGCACTGGCAATGCGCTGCAGATGGCTGTTGTGCTCCCCGAAAAGCATGCGGGTCAATTCGACATCATCGAATGACACCCGCCGTATCGGTTCTTGAAGATTTTCCGGCATAAATACAATTCTACTCTATTAGGGATCAAAGTCGGCGGCACTGACAAGGGCAGCGCTTCCGGTACGGGACCCTGAAATATCAATTTCAAACGATATCATACGGCTCTTCAAGAATGCAAACCTCAAATCGGCGGGATTCTTCCAGCGGTTGAAAACCCTTGACCCCTTATAATGCCTCTGTTAAGTCAACCACTTGATTCATTTGGCCTTTCGGTCGCCCGTCACCCAGGCGAGAGGCCACCGGGAATGCCGCGCCATCGCGGACGATTCCCATTGAAGGGTGGCTAAAAAGGTATGAGACGGACATGAATGCGCTGGACATTGTCATCGGCATCATTTTGGTATTCGGTCTGGTGCGCGGGATATTCCGCGGCCTTGTGGAAGAGATTTCCTCCATAATCGGCATATTTGGCGGTATCTACGGTGCGGTGTTCTACTACGGCGACGCGGCCGCCTTTTTACGGCGCTGGATTTCCGACACGGCCTATGCCAATATCATCGGATTTCTGGTGATATTCGGGCTGATCTTCATCCTGGTGAGCGTTTTGGGGGTGTTGATCAAATACCTTCTCAACATCGCCTCGCTGGGCTGGTTCGACCGCTTGTGCGGGGCCGCTTTCGGTGCCATCAAAGGGGTCCTGATCGCATCGGTTCTGCTGTTTGCCCTGACGACATTTCTGCCCGGGGGCAGCCCCCTCATCAAAACATCGCGCCTGGCGCCGCACGTGGCCGTGGTTACCGAAACCCTGGTCAAGATCATCCCCCATAAGCTCAAGAAACGTTTCAGCGACAAATACAAGGAAGTCCAACAGGAATGGAAAAAGAAGACCTGACCCCGGCACCCAATACTTTAGGTGCCGTCATGACCCTCGTGCGGCGCCTCAGGGGAGAAGACGGTTGCCCCTGGGACCGGAAGCAGACCCCGCAATCCCTGGCCATCTACCTTATCGAAGAAATGTACGAACTGGTGGATGCCATTACGTCCGGCGATGAAGAGGCCGTGTGCGAAGAGCTGGGGGATGTTATCTTCCAGGTGTTGTTTTTAGCCGAGCTGTTCGCCGAAAAGGACGCCTTCGATCTGGATGCGGTCGTACAGCGCAATCTCGCCAAGATGATCCGAAGACATCCCCATGTTTTCGGGGATACCAAGGTGACCTCGACGGCGGATATACGGGAGAACTGGCACGCCATTAAAAAAGAAGAAAAGAAGGCCCGTCAGCGCGCAGCGGGCTCCCTGCTGGATTCCATTCCGGCCAGCCTGCCGGCCCTCATGCGGTCTTATCGGGTTTCGGAACGGGCGGCCCGCACCGGGTTCGACTGGAACGACCTGACCGAAGTAATGGCCAAGGTGGAAGAGGAATGGGACGAATTTAAAGAGGCCGCTCAAATGGCCGACGATGAGCCCTCGCGCCACAAAGCGGCGGTCGAATTCGGTGACATCGTCTTTACGCTGTCCAATGTGGCCCGTTTCATGAAATTCCACCCCGAGACAGCCCTCACCGCTGCGATCAACAAGTTCGAGCAGCGCTTCCGTTTCATGGAAGACGCTTTCCGCAGCCAGGGGCAGGATTTGGAAGCGACGACCCGTGACGAAATGGATCGTGCCTGGGAAGCCGCCAAAGCGCAGACAGCCGCGGAGGAAGACCCCTGACATGAAGGCTTCTCAAAATCGACGGTTTCGCCAAAAGACCGATCTCGGCGTTACGCTTCATCACTCATCGGAGGCATCATCATCGGCGGCGGGATCGACCAGGCTGAAAAAACGGTCGATGAGCTGGCGGGAGTCCTCGACGCAGAGATGATTTTTTAACTTCCGGTGGTGCTGGTCAAGGGTGTGGTAGTGAAACGTGGTGGGCTGGTGCTTGTCCACCGGTGATGGCGACTGGGGGCGGCCGGTGCCGGTGCGCCGGATGCGGCGACGGGCCTCCTCTTCGCCGATACGGGTGACGCGGTTCATAATCGTCCCGGCCACCTTGTTGACCACGGCTTCCAACCGACGACCAGCGTCCGGCCGCCGTCGGCCGTTCTTTAAGTGGTGGGTAAAATCTTTGAGAATATTGTGAATCTGGTAGTTGGGAATATACATGGTCTTCGCTTTCCTATCAGTGTCCGTCCATAAATGGCATCTTTTGTCCCTGGCCCGCCGCCGGTGGACCAAATCCACCTTTGGCGGACAAGCTGGCGTTCTGCGCCTGTTTTCAATCCTATAAATAGCGAACTATTCCTCCGGTTGACACCCACCGTTGGGAATCGATCAGACGGGAAGTCCCGCTAAGCGGGAAAACACGCTCGGGCCTTGCCAGGAACCAAAATTTTAATTTTGCGATGGCTCAAAAGCACTATCCGTTTGAGAGTGCCTGTCAGTTCCTTGGCTTGACAGAGCCCGGTGCAGGCGGCATGTCCTCGCCCACAACCGTTCGGATAAAGATGCGGTGGCTGCCAAAGGCGATGGGCGGCAGCGTCCGGGGGGCGAACCAGTCAACGGCCATGGCATCATCTCCGGCTTTGATGCCCTCATTCAAGGGTATGACGCGGTAGCCTGCCACCAGAACGGTCCGGTAAATGCGGTTGGGGGTCGCCTCCAGACCCAGGAGTCCGGCGACTTTCCCCCTCAGACCGGTTTCCTCCGCCAACTCCCGCAGAACGGCCTCCTCCGGCGTTTCCCCCAATTCCATGAATCCGCCCGGCAGGCACCATTCGCCCTGGCGCGGGGGGATCCTGCGCTGGACCAGCAGGATCCGGCGGGCCTCGTCACACACGACGGCACACACGGCCGGCACCGGATTTTCATAGAGCGGCAGCCGGCAGTGCCGGCAATAGCGCCGCCGCCTTCCTTCCCATACGCGCTCGTCCACCGGGTTCCCACAGAAGGGGCAATGGGTTTTGGCGTCCAAACCCGGGAAATTCGCGTCATCCAAAAGGTGGCTGCTGGTTCCGGAGTCGTGCAAAATGGTTCCGCCGATCGACCCGATGCGTGTTTATCCGCGGCCTGCTAGTCGTCGAAATCGCCTTCCGGCCCCTTGTCGCTGTCGATCGCCGTGGCCCGTTCGCGGATCTTGGCGGCGGTCCACTCCTCCGGCGCTTCGATGCGCGTGGCCTTGGGCCCCGGATCGTAGCCGCCGGTCTTGTGGATGGCCTCGACCACCAGGGGGGCCGTGTCCTGGGCATTGAATACATTGACGAGCATGTTGTAGACGAAATCCTTGACCCGGTTGACCATGCGATCCCGTATGGCCTGGGGCTGCCCCAGGAGCTGGTTTTCAAAGGGCAGGTTCAGCTTTTTGTAATTGCCGGCCTTCCAGCCCTGTTGGGCGGCGTAGGCCACCATCCGCTCCCAGACCTCATTCATGACCCCCTCGCCGGGCACTTTTTGGAAATGGCCGTCGGCGTCCAGGATGGCGTTGCCGTAATCGTTGACTTCCAGGCCCCAGGATACCATCTGGAGTGCCGTGGCCACATTGGCCTTCGTGGTGCGCGTACGGGAAGCGATTTCCCGCAGGCGGTCCGAATTGTTGCCGGAGGTGCCGTGCTGGGCCCCGGAAACGTTGTAAGGCGCCAGAGCCTCGTGAATGGAGCGGGTCAGCTCGACCTGGATGCCCTGGCCGCTGGCTTCGATGCCGTGGGTCGAGCCGTTGTTCAACGCAATCCAGTTGGGAAAGATGTCATGGGCGTTCAGGCCCCGGATGAGGAACAGGGCTTCCTCGGCCGTGGAGAGCCCCTCCGAGCCTTTGATTTCCCCGACCTCGGTTTCCCGCCCGGCCCAGGCCGGAATATAGGAATTGAGGTCGAGATTGGCCAGGAGATTGAGATGGTCGGGCATATGGGAGGCATCGATGGCGATGGAGGTCATTCCCGCTTCGAATAGGGTGGGAATTTCCTGTTGGGCCGGCCCGATATCGCTTTCCGATTTGATGCCGTAATGATCGGCGTGAATGGCCACGGGGATCGTGATGTCCAACTCGTTGCAGACGGCATTCACCTGGCGGGCAATGTTCCAGTAGTTGACAGGGCAGTAGGCATTGGCCCCGCCTTCGGAACGGGCGATTTCGATGATCAGGCAGGCATTGGCCTGCTGGGCGGCCAGCAGCGCACCGCGGATGATGAGATGGCTGCGTCCGTTGGCTGCCATGGCGATGGCCTTGCCTTTGGCAAGCATGGCGAGGTCGATGTATTTGCCGCTCACGATGAGCGCCCGGGATTCGGGAAACAACTTCATGATGTTCGGTGGACGACCGATTTTTAATGCGTCCTGATAGGCTTTGGAATCCATCGTCATTGCTGCGGCCATGTTTGCCTCCTTTGTCAAGCGGTTGCCCTGCTGTTCACTGCCGCCATCCTATGGGATGACAAGCGGATAATCAAGTCTGTTTCCGATCCCTATGGACGATGGCGGCTTGCGGGGAAAGGACTTGCCATGATGGGGGTTCCCTATGTAGAGTCCATCCTTGAATTGTGGCCATCCCTAAATGGCATCTTCTGGCCCTTGGCGACGTTCTCGCCGCCTGCCGGTCCTCGGCGCAGCCGCGTTGCATCGGGGGGGGGCGGCCGGCTGCGGCCTTGGCCGGAACCAAAAGCGGCCACCTCTGGACGGACACTAGGCAATCAAGTTACAAGATATAGATCCACCGGCGGCACCCGGGCCGGAAATACCGGCCATCATGCACGATGGCCTTGCGGGATATTCCGTCGCTTGTGCTGCCGTCCGGCCGCTTCTCCATTGAGGGCCAGCGGCCTTTTGACGATCTTGAAGGGGAGCTAGGGGCTATGAGCAAGTATCAGATCCGTATACCCATTGAGCGGCAGCGGTTTGTGGAAGGACGCCTGGACATACCGGAGGGCGAGGCCGGCGCCGGACGCACGGCGGTGGTCATGGCGCACGGGGCCGCCAACGACATGCATGAACCGCTGCTGCACTATTTGGCCCAAGGCCTTTGCGCATCCGGTTTTCTGGCCCTGCGATTCAATTTTCCCTATCGCACGGAAGGCCGCAACCGGCCGGACTCCCAGCGCATACTGGAGTCCGCCTGGCTGGAGACGGTTAACTGGTTGCTGAGCCAGGAAGACTTTCCGGTGGCGCGCGTGGTGGCCGGCGGCAAGTCCATGGGGGCGCGGGTCGCCTCCCAACTGGCCGGTGCCGGTCGTCTGGAAGCCGACCGGTTTGCGTTCTGGGGCTACCCGCTGCACCCGCCGGGGCGTAAAAGCCAGATACGGGACGGGCACCTCGATCCGATCCGGAAACCGATGCTGTTTGTCACGGGTACCCGGGATGCCTTCTGCGATATGGACTTGTTGCGCAATGTCGTCGATCGTCTGGGAAAGCGCGCCACCCTGGAGATGATCGAGGGCGGTGACCATTCCTTCCGTCTTCCGAAATCTTCGGAGACGCCTCAGGAGGAGGTGTACGCGCACATTCTGAAGCGCACGCTCGCGTGGCTGAAAGGCTGAGACGGGCGCAGGGCGGATTGCGTCGGCAGCAACAAAAAAGGCGGGGATGAGATCCCCGCCTTTTCTAAATCAGATGCCTTTTAGCGGCTCTATATTGTTTTCGTGCGTGAAGCCATCATTCTTCGGGATGGCATTCGATGCAGCCCATCGGCAGATTCTGGATCGTCCCGATGTCGTTGCTGAGGTTGGTCAAGCGGGCCTTCTGGCGATTCTCGGTGTTGATTTCGCGATGACAGTCCCGGCACATTTTGTGGTAGGCATATTTGTAGTACCGGATGCCTTCCACGGTGTATTTGCCGTCTACAATCGCTTTGTCAGGGGGTTCGGTGAGATCGTGGCATCCGGATGTCGCACAGGAATCCAGGACGGCGTGGTGCTGCCATTTATGATGGCAGGTGTCGCAACTATAGGTCATGTGCCGCGAATGGGGAAAATCGACCGACGCGCGCTCCTGCTCAACACCGTCGGGGGCGCCTATTGACAGCATTCCCACCGGAAAGCACAGAGAGTCTTCCTCATCGATCCACTCAACCCACTGGCCTGCAGCCATCAGCGTTCCGCCCAGCATGAAAAACGTTGCGATGCACACGATGAACAGTTTTTTGTTGACCATCTTTTTCCCCTCTCTTCTATGCGATTTTCGGGCCCGCTGTCCATCCCGTTCGTCCCGTGAAGATACCGGGCGTGGGGCGGGAATCGGGCATGTCATCCCAGGTTCGGCAGCATGATCGGCTGGTCGGTCCGATTCAGCAGAGGCCTATATCACAAAATCCGAAAAATGTAAGGGGGGGATTGCAGAATTTATGAACGGTATCCTCCCATGGGCGGTCTCCGGTCCGTCCCTATTGAATGCCCACCCCGAAGGTGGCAGATTGGGTTGAGATCAAGGCGCGCGAAAAAAAATCAACCGCCGGCATCTGGTTGATATGCCGCGGATTCAGTTTTGCGCGCAACGCCGATGTCGTCAAAGGGGGCATTTATGGAGGGGACCTCGATATGACCAAAAAATTTTAGGGGACAACCGGCTGGGAAGACGCCTCTTGACCCCATCTGCGCCATATTTTAAACAAGCCATTGAGGTTCGTGGGGGAGGCTTGCGGCCTCTGGGCTTCCGGCCGGGGTGCCGTGCCGGATACCCGCCTCGCCCTTTGGACATCGGCCCGAATAACAGCCAAGCATATGGAGACCGGACCGCGCCTATGAATCGTCACGCAGACAGCGAGCAGCCTGTGAACCCTTATCCGGGCCGGATTCTGGTGGGTCCCTATTCCCGCCTCCTAAAGACCCGGGTGGCCGCCCTCATCAAAGCCTGCCGCCTGTTCGACCTTACGGGGGCGCCGGCCATCCCCTATATCGCCGCCTGGCGGGATCATGACGACATCTGGTACGAATTCGCCGGCCGCCGCTTCCTTGATCTCTTGCGCTGCCGGGCCGAGGGACTGGCCGAAACTTTCCGCAGCCGGGTCGTGGACCAGCGCGTCTACAAATGGGTCGATATGGAGGCGGCCATCGAGCGGGAAGAGCGCACCCAGGAAGAGCTCCAGCACGACCGCAACCACCTGCGCCGCGAGGGGATCGTCCAGGGCGAGGTGGATGCCGTCTACAAGCTGGAGGCGCTGCCCGACGGCATTGTCTGGCTCAAGGACCAGGCTGTCGTGGAGGCCTTCGAAGCCGATCGCATTTGCCTTTCGGTGGGGCATCTGACCGTCGTGACCAAGGAGATGCGTTCGGAAGAGGAACGGTTGGAAAAGGAGCGCCTCCAGGTTTCGCTGGAAATGGCCGGGGCCGTGTGCCACGAGCTGAACCAGCCGATCCAGGGCATTTCCAGCTATGCCGAGAGCCTGTTGAACCACCTGGCCCCCGGCAGCCCGGCCCACGGCCGGGCCCAAGGCGTCCTGGATCTGGCCGGGCGCATGGGGGTCATAACCCGCAAGCTCATGCAAATCACCCGTTACGAGACCAAGGATTATCTCAAGGGGGTGCGCATTATCGATATTGACCGGGCAGCCGAAGATCCTTCGAACTCGGACGACGACGGCAGGCCGTGACCATCAGAGGAGACAAACACAACCATGAGCAGTGACGACACCATCAACGACGAGGAATGGAAAAACCGGCAGCTCTGCAGCGACGGCAACTGCATCGGCGTCATCGGCCCGGACGGTCTTTGTACGGAATGCGGCCGGCCGGGTGAAAATGTCGAGATTCCCCGGAAGGAGGAGGCCCCGCCTTCCGATGCCGGAGCGGCGCCCGAGGACGAGACCGAAGCCCCCGACCCCGCGGATGAGGATGCCGCCGCCGGGGAGATCGAGGCCGAGGCGCCCGAAGACGATGACGATTGGGCCAACCGCCGCCTCTGCCCGGACGGCAACTGCATCGGCGTCATCGGCCCGGACGGCAAGTGCAAGGAGTGCGGCCGTTCGGCGGAATGAAAAATAGTGCCCATCCATAAACGGCATCTTTTGGCTCAGGCCGGCGTTCTCGCTCTTCTGAAATCCTCGCCGTAGCCCAGCTACGCCTCCGGTTTCCACCCACAGCGGGGTTTGATCAGACGGGAAGTCCCGCACAGCGGGAAGAATCACTGCGGCCTTGGCCTGAACCAAAATCTACCCTTTATGGACGGACACTGACACGCTTCCACGGGATCGGAGTACGAAAGCCGACTCCGGATGGATATCGGTCGCCTCGCTGGAGGCGATTCATTGGACAATCGTACGATTGTCCAATTAGGGGGTTGAAATTTAGGAGGACTCTTGCTAAAGCACGCTTCACCTTTCGCTTGGCCCCCGGCCCGGCGAACGGACAGCAATCAGCAAAACATGGTGGGGTTCCCGAGTGGTCAAAGGGAGCAGACTGTAAATCTGCCGGCCAAGCCTTCGGAGGTTCAAATCCTCCCCCCACCACCATTTCACATTGCGTCCCCATCGTCTAGCCCGGTCCAGGACACCGGCCTTTCACGCCGGCGACAGGGGTTCGAATCCCCTTGGGGACGCCACAATAAAATCAAGGGGTTATCCGATTATTTCGGATAACCCTTTTGCTTTATGTTTGTTATTCCCCACAGTAATCCCCACACGATATCCGAAAAACAATCTATCCTTACGTTGCACTCGTAAATTGATTTTTGGTAGAGAAGAGTATTCCTCACCATATCAAGTCGGCATCCCCGCTTTACCGTGCAAACGGTCCAATTCGAGATGTAAAGTAATGAATTCCAGATTCATGTAGTTTTATAGATACTGAGAGTTGGTTTCAAAGTAGGTCGTACACTTATAATAGGGTTAAAAATTTTGTTATCGTAATGTCAAAGCTATAATTTCAACATAACATATATTGTTGGGATACGGAAAAGAGCTGTTCTATGAACGTAAATAAACACGAAAATTGGGCGGAACTAAAAAGACAGATAGAGCAACTTCAAGATGGTGGTGATGAGTTTCTGTGGCGAGGCCAAAGCAATTCTACCTGGAAACTCAAGTCGAGTATCTATAGATTTTTCGAAACGCAAGATATCTTAAAGGAAGATAGACGCGAGCGAGAAAATCAAGCCGAGCAGTTTTTTGTAGATTACGTAAATAATTCACCAGATGCGAAATTTAACTTGGTGCATAAATCACAAATACTCATGCTGATGCAACACTATGGTTGCCCGACACGTATGCTCGATTGGAGTAAGTCTCCATATATTGCAACCTTTTTTGCCATCCAAGATCTATCACGGATCGGTGCTATTTTTGCAATCATACTTATCAAAATATCAGTCTCTTGTTAGGGATAATGTCATTTTGGATGACTATGATGGTAGCGTTCTCCAAGTTATACCAAAGCGTGTTTTTGGACATTTAGAGAGGGGCGAAATAACGTTCCCAATTCCTCTTAATAATAAGACCATTCATCTCCTATTGAGGCTGGCAATAGACGGCTTTTCTTGTTGATTTGAACTCGAAAAATCGCTTGAAGACTGTTTTATTGGAAACACATGTGACTATTTGTGGAAATTTGAGTTTGATTCGAAAAATACGCTCATCAATTTCACGAGAACTTTTGACAATGAATATAGATGGAAAGCATATGTTCCAAGGGTTAGGCGGAGTTGCTTTGCATGCCAAAGAATATTTATTTGGAATAAATGAGTTTGGGAGCACCACGGTTGACCAAAATTTTAAATAATATTGAAAGCGCAAGCGCTGATATAGTTCTCTATATTTGCCGGCGATTATACTGTCACCCTCATGATAGAAAGTTATCTTGGTTGTCAATGTAAGAAGGATAAGAAATGGAACTCATTTTCTCAGATGCCTTATATGATACTGCCGATTGGGAAGAAGGAAAATATTCTAAGGAATTATTTTCGCATATAGTTCAAATTGATCCAGAAGCATCAGTAACAGATACAAACATTGGTCATGGTGCAGATTGGCCAGTGGTTCTTGTCGAATTATTTAAAGGTGTCGACTGGTCACAGGTTTTTACGGTTGCAGGTGTAGGCGGAGTTTTCCTATTGGGAAAACAAATAAACGAGAATATTGATGCTTGGATTGAGATAGGAAAAAAAATTAGAAAATTAATAGAGAAAATGAAGCCAGCGAGAGTGGATGAATATGCAGCCATACTTCTAGTAATAAATGATTTAAAGAAAATGAATCTACAGAATGGAGCAAGTATATCAGTACAAGTTGTTCCATTTACGCCGGTGGAATGGGGAGAGGGTATATTAGGGAAAAGACCGGACTCTTTATATATAATTTCTGTCAGATTGGAAGATAGATTGATCGTTTATGGAATGAAATCAAATATGAAAATTGAATTTAAGCATGAATTCAATACAGAGTGGATTAATTTTTATTCGTAAAGCAACGATACTAAGAGAGGCAGGAAAATATTGCTGCCCTAATTCCCAGCTCCACTTAAGGAAAATTGAGAATTGTTCAAAATACTAAACACGAGCTAGCTTTCATTGGTTGTATAATTTGGCTCATGGTAGCCCAAGTCCTGAACCAGTTTATTATTATTATTGATGACGATTGCTGCGGATTTTTCCGCGATGATATTCATGGTTTTATCGGTAGAAATCTTTTTTCTCTCGCCCTAAAGCTAAACTGATAAGAGATCTAAACGCTCTAAATTTTCATTTATTAATAATGGTTTTGTAAACCCAAGAATTATTGAAGATCTCGTTGGTTTATCAAGCGATACAGGAAATCAAGTTGTTGCAATCAATATTGAAGGCTCAAATAATAGCGATCGTTACTACGGAAAGATTTCTACTGAATACACTGAAAAGTGCTATGCATTAGTAGCGGCAGCCTAATATGGGCAAGGATTGAATTGTTTAACGGCTGTGGTGTGAAAAATCACTGCGACAGATAATATAGAATGTCCCCACTAAACCATTTATGATTTGATGATTGGAGGAAACCCTGCAAATCGCCCTGCGCTAGTATATTGACATTATTCCTGTTCTATATCATAAAATAGTGAATTCAATATTGTATCCATTTTTATATGACGATTGCCTGCCTTGATGCCGGAATGCCTTCAATGAATAAAAGAAAAAGCGCTGCCAAGGCCACCGGTCGTGAACCGCTGACGCGGGAGGTCTACGACGAGATTCGCAAGACCCTTTTTCTGAACGACTATCCGCCGGGCCACAAACTCGATTACCGCAAAATGGCTGCAGAGATGAATATGAGCCCGACGCCGCTGCTCCAGGCGCTCAAGCACATGGAGCTGCTGGGGCTGGTGCGGCATGAGCCCAATCGCGGGTTTTTCATCATCGAAATCACGCCCCAGGAGGTGGAGGAGGCCTACGCCGTCCGGGAATCCCTCGAATTGTCAATCGTCCCTGCAATTCTTGCCAACCTCGATGCAGAGGGCACCAAGCGGCTCAAACAGGCCCTTGACGAATACTGCGAGGTGAGCCGCAACGGACATGTGAAACTCCGGATGGCCAAGGATTTTAAATTCCACCTCACCCTGGCCGAGCTGTCCGGCCGCAGCCTGACCGTCGGGATTTTGCGTTATCTGTTCGATTTTTCCTATTTGCGCTCAGCGCCGGGGCTGATCTATTACCGCCCTGATGATGCCGCCGGACAGGAGCACAGGGAAATTTATTCAGCCGTAATGGCCCGGGATGAATCCGCCCTGTGTCAGGCCATCCGTAACCATATCCGCAACGTCTACCGTGACACCATGGCCGCGTTGCAACAAAAGGAGCCCGGTATTGATGAGATCGATTTTTAAACCGTATCGTGCAGAAAAGGCCCATCCCCATGACTGACGACGCCCTCTCTGCGCATGTCCGCGAACTGCACCGCCAGGCGTTTACCATTGATGCCCATTTCGATCTGGCTTACGATGTGGCCAATCGAAGGGACCGGGGGCAGGAGGCGGTCATCGAGACCTGTCATCTGGATGGATTCAGGGCGGGCGGCTTCAATCTGATTGTCTTCTCCATTTTTATCAACGATTATTTCCTGCCTGAAATGGGCCTGCGCAAGGCCCTGGACCAGATCAGCTACCTCTACGCGGAGATCGATTCCCTCCCCGGCGCGCTGAGGCTATGCAGGAATTTCCAGGATTTGCTGGAAGCCCGGGAGAAAAACCAGATCGGTATCCTGCTCTCTTTCGAGGGGGCAGACCCGATTCAAAACGATATCAACCTGCTGCGCATTTTTTATGAGCTGGGCGTGCGTGGGGTGGGTCTGACCTGGAGCCGGCGAAACCATGTGGCCGACGGAGCGCCCTTTAAAGCGGAGTCCGGCGGGCAGCCGGGCGGCCTGACACCCTTTGGCCGTGATTTGTTGCAGGCTGCCGAAGCGCTTAACATGTTTATCGATGTTTCCCATTTAAACACGGCTGGATTCTGGGATGTGATGGAATTTTCCCGTCAACCGGTGATCGCCTCCCATTCCAATTGCCATTCCCTGAAGGAAACCCCGCGCAATCTGACCGACGAACAGATCAAAGCGATTGCCGCCAAGGATGGGTGATCTGCATGATGTTCTCAACATTTTTATCGGCGACGAGGGGTCCGGGAAGGGGCGCCTCGGTCCCGATGACCTGATTGACCATATCGATCATATCGTCCGGCTGGTGGGCGTCCGGCACGTCGGCCTGGGATTCGACCTGTGCGATGATCTGGGAAATTATCTGCAGATGCCGACGTATCTGGAATCCTATGACGTTATCGCGGGCCATCGCAACCTGCATCAGCTGACCCGTGCGCTGATCCGCCGTGGGTATGCCGATGCGGATATTCTTCTCATTCTGGGCGGAAATTTCCTGCGTTTTTTCAAACAGGTCTTGTGAAATCAGAGCCGGCATCGATGGCGATGCCGGATGCATCCTGACGAATACTCATCAAAGGAAGGAAAACAAATGGTTAAATCATTGAAAGGTCTCGTTGCCGTGGGGCTGATGGTTTTGCTTTCCGTCGGACCGGCCATGGCCCAGAAGGTGCTGCGGATCCCGAGCCTCGAGGACCCCAAAACCGCTGATTGCCAGATGACCAGCGAGTTTTATATGCTGCCGCTGAATGTCTTCGACCGGCTGGTGGAGGCCGTCACCGTGGGCCCCGGGAAATCGGAACTGGTCCCCGGGCTGGCCGAGAAATGGGAGATTTCCGCTGACGGCAAAATCTACACCTTCCATCTGCGCAAGGGGGTGCTGTTCCATAATGGCGAGGAGCTCACCGCCGACGATGTGGTTTACACCTTCGACCGGATGCTCGATCCGGCCACCAAAGCGCTCAGTACCGACATCCTCGATTTTGTTGACGGGGCCACCGACCGCCTTGACGGCAAAGCCGATACGGTCGGGGGACTTGTGGCCATTGACCGGTACACCGTCCAAATCCGGCTCAAGGAAGCCTACGCGCCCTTTATCGCCGTGATGGCCAGCCCCCAGGCCTCCATTTTCAATCGCAAGTTCACGACGGCCGCCGGCGACCAGTTCGGCCTGACTCCGGAAACCACCTGCGGCACCGGCCCTTTCATCCTGAAGGAATATGTGCTCAACGACCGTCAGGAGCTGATCGCCAACGAGAAATACTTCCGCGGCCGTCCGAAACTCGACCGCATCATTGTGCGGGTGGTGCCCGATCCGGAAACCATGCGCCTGTTGTTCGAAACCGACGAACTGGATGTCTTCGACTGCGACTACGCCATCACCCAGATTCCCTACTTTTACCAGAGTGAGAAGTGGAAGACGCACATCAAGAGTGGACCACGCGTGGGGATCTACTACTTCAGCATGAACCAGCGCATCAAACCCTTTGATGACGTGCGTGTGCGCAAGGCCTTCCAGATGGCCATCGATCGCGAGCAGATCCTGGAGAAGCAGTTCTACGGCCGGGGAAAGATTGAGAATGCCATTATCCCGCGGGGTCTGGTCTGCTATTCCCCCGGCGGTAAGTCCATCGAATACAATCCGGAGAAGGCCAAAGCCCTGCTCGCCGAAGCCGGCTATGCGAACGGTGTCGACATGACCATTGTGCAGGTCAACAGCTGGAGCACCAAGTGGGAGGACATCAACCTGATTGTCCAGTCCATGGTGAAAAAGGCCGGTTTCAACGTCACCATCAAGCAGGTGGACGAGGCGGCCTATTACGCCACCCGCAAGGTCGGTGATGCCGAAAGCTACACCCAGTCCTGGTCGGCCGACTTCAACGATCCGGACAACTTCCTCTATACTTTTTTCAGCGAACGCGGCACGCTGGTGCGCTCGTTCAACAACCTTGATCCGGTGGTGTTCAAGGGCCTCGACGAAGCCCGGGCCATGACCGATCCGGCGCAGCGCTGTACGCTCTATCGCCAGCTTGAGGAGCGGATCGTATACGAGGATGCCGCCTGGGTGCCCCTGTTCAGCCTGGATCACACCTATGTGATCCAGCCACGCGTGAAGAACTTTGTGGTGCCCTGGAACGGATGGAGCGATATGTGCTACTTTGAAATGGAAGTCGAGTAGCCTCAAACCATGCGGAAATACATCCTTCACCGGATCCTCATTTCCATTCCCGTGCTCGTGGGGATCACGCTGCTGCTGTTCATCATGCTCAACGTGATCCCCGGCGATCCGGTGGCCCTGATGATGAAAGAGCATGCCAGCCCGGATGTGATCGCCCGGGTGCGGGCCCAGATGCATCTGGACGACCCGGCGATCACCCGCTATTTCCGGTTTCTGGGCGGGGCGCTGCAGGGTGACTTCGGTATCTCTTACAAGATCAACCGGCCGGTCACCGGGCTGATCATGCAGGCCTTTCCCAACACGTTGATCCTGGCCTTCTGCGCCGCCCTGGTGGCCTGGACCATCGGCATTCCCGCCGGCGTGCTCTCGGCCGTCAAACGCCACGGTTTCATCGATCATTCTTTCATGGGCTTTTCCCTGCTGGGCGTCTCCATGCCGGTGTTCTGGTCGGCCCTTCTGATGCAGTATGTCTTCGCCTGGAAATTGCATCTGCTGCCCGTATCGGGCTTTTACGGGGTGCAATACGTCATCCTGCCGGCCGTCGTCCTGGGCTGGAGTTCCGCCGGGGTGATCGCCCGGCTGACGCGTTCCAGCCTGCTGGAGGTGATGCGCCACGACTATATCCGTACGGCCCGGGCCAAGGGAATGCGCGAGGCGCCGGTGATCGTCAGGCACGCCCTGAAAAACGCCCTTCTGCCTGTGGTCACGATCATGGCCATCCAGGTGGCCGGTCTGCTCTCAGGCGCCGTAATCACCGAGAGTGTGTTCGGTATCCCCGGGGTGGGACGGATTGCCGTAAGCGCCATCGAAACCCGGGATATGCCCCTTTTGCAGGGGGCGATTCTGTTTTCAACCGTTCTGGTGATTGCCGGCAACCTGGTTGCCGATATTCTCTACTCGTTTCTCGATCCGCGTATTCGCTTTGCGATGCAGGAGAAATAGCTCTTTTAGGGCCGCCCGTGGAACCTCTTGAAACCATGCTGGAAACAGAGCCGCCTGCCGATCCGGCGGACACACTCCTGGATGATATCGGTCAGGCGTTCCGGAACAACCGGATGGCCATGCTGGGCCTGGGTGTGGTTTGTTCTCTGATGCTGGTGGCCCTTCTGGCCCCATGGATCAGCCTCCATGATCCCTTTCAGGTCGATCTGGACCAGCGATTGCTGGCGCCGTCGTGGTCCCACTGGCTGGGTACCGACAAATTCGGTCGCGACCTGCTGACCCGGATCCTCTACGGCACGCGGATCTCGCTGATGGTGGGGCTGGTGCCCAGTTTTCTTTCCATGCTGATCGGTACGCTGATGGGGATCGTCAGCGGGTTTTACGGCGGCAAAACCGATTTCGCGATCATGCGCCTGGCCGACGTGATGATCGCTTTCCCGTCGCTGCTGCTGGCCATGGTGGTCATGTACACGCTGGGGGCCAGTCTGATCAATATTTTCATCGCCCTGAGTGTTGTGGGCTGGGCCGGGATCGCCCGGGTGGTGCGCTCCCAGACCCTGTCCCTGCGGACCAAGGAGTTTGTCGAGGCGGCCCAAGCCAACGGCGTGCGCCGCCCGGTGATCATGCTCCGACATATTTTCCCCAATGTGCTGCCGACCCTCATCGTCCTGTTCTCCCTCGGGATCCCCGAGGCCATCATGTGGGAATCGACCTTAAGTTTTCTGGGCGTCGGGGCCCAACCGCCCACGCCGAGCTGGGGACTTCTGGTGGCCAACGGCAAGGCTTTTCTCTTTTCCGCACCATGGGTGGCGATCGCTCCCGGCGTGGCGATTCTGGTCACTGTCCTGGCGTTCAATTTCATGGGCGACGGCCTGCGCGACGCCCTGGATCCCTACATGAAGGACTGAATAACAACCGTGCACGGCAACGATACTCCCATCCTGCGAATCGACCATCTGACGACACGGTTTCACACCCGCCGCGGTGTCGTTAATGCCGTGGACGGTATCTCTTTTGCGGTGGGCAAGGGACGGGTGGTGGGACTGGTGGGGGAGTCGGGGTGCGGCAAGAGCATGACCGCACTGTCGGTCATGGGGCTGGTTCCCTCGCCGCCGGGAACGGTCGAGAGCCGGGGAATTCTGCTCAACGGCCGCAATCTCGCACCCCTGTCCTACGACGAGATGTGCGCGATCCGCGGCCGAAAGATCGCCATGATTTTTCAGGAGCCGATGACCGCGCTGAATCCGGTGCTCACGGTGGGCCGGCAGGTGGGCGAGGCCATTGCCGTGCACCAGCGTCTCAGTCGGTCCGCGATCCGTGCGCGCGTGGTCGAAATGTTCGACCTGGTGGGGATTCCCGAAGCGGCCTCGCGCTATGCCACCTATCCCCATCAGCTTTCCGGCGGCCTGCGGCAGCGGGTCATGATCGCCATGGCCCTGATCGCCGAACCGGCGCTGTTGATTGCCGACGAACCCACCACGGCGCTGGATGTGACCATCCAGGCCCAGATTCTCAATCTGATGCTGGACCTGCGGGCCAGGCTGAATACCGCCATTATTATGATCACTCACGATTTGGGGGTAATTGCCGAAGTGTGCGACGACGTCAACGTAATGTATGCCGGGCAGATCGTGGAGACGGCCGATGTTTTCGACCTTTTCGATCTTCCGCTGCATCCGTACACCCGGGGGCTGCTCAATTCCATGCCAGGCATCACCGCCGACATCCGGCCCGGACGCCTGGTCAACATCCGCGGCCGGGTGCCCAGCCTGCACCGGCTGCCGGCCGGCTGCCGGTTTCATCCGCGTTGCGACCGGGCCATGGATCTGTGCCGGCGGCGGCCGCCCGGCCGTTTCGATTGTGGCAACGGGCACCAGGTCAGCTGCTGGCTTTATTCAACGAACGGACAACCGGCATGACAACGCCGATCATCGAGACCCGCCATCTGAAAAAGGTTTTTACGGTGGCGTCGGGACCCTTTTCCGGAGACCGCCATATCCGTGCCGTGGATGACGTCAGCATCGCCATCCAAGAGCAGGAAGTCTTTGCCCTGGTGGGCGAATCGGGGTGTGGGAAAACCACCTTGGGCCGCGTGCTGCTGCGCCTGGAAGAGAAGAGCGGCGGCACGGTTCGTTTTCGCGGCAAGGATATCCATGACCTCAGCGAAAAGGACCTGCGCGGCCTGCGTAAAACCATGCAGATCATTTTCCAGGACCCTTACGCCTCCCTGAATCCGCGCATGCGCGTGCGCAGCATTCTTGCCGAGCCTCTCGTTGCCCATGGCTACGGCAACCGGGCGGAAATTGACGCGCGGGTGGGGGAACTGCTGCGCCTGGTGGGATTGCGCGACGACGCCCGGCGCTGCTACCCGCATCAGTTCAGCGGCGGACAGCGGCAGCGTATCGGCATTGCCCGGGCACTGGCCATGAACCCCGAATTTGTCGTTTGCGACGAGGCCGTCTCGGCCCTGGATGTTTCCATCCAGGCCCAGATCCTCAACCTCCTCAAGGATCTGCAGGACCGTCTGAGACTGACCTATCTATTCATCACCCACGACCTTTCCGTGGTCCGTCATATCGCCGATCGGGTTTGTGTGATGTTTCTGGGCAAAACCGTCGAGCTGGGCGCCACGGACGATATTTTTAAAACCCCCCGTCACCCCTATACCCGGTTCCTGATTTCAGCGGTGCCGATTGCCGATCCCCACTGCCGCGACCGGGAGCGCATGATTCTGCAGGGCGATATCCCCAGCCCCATGAACCTGCCGACCGGCTGCCGGTTCCACACCCGCTGCCCCTACGCCCAGGCCCTCTGCAAGCAGGAAGATCCGCCGTTCGCGGACCACGGGGGGCGATGGGTGGCCTGCCATTTCCCACTGTCATCGGAGGTGATCCATGCGACCGGTCAAACGACTTAAACCTGGCGATACCATCGGCCTGATTGCCCCTTCCGGGCCGGCCCGCCACCCGGATGATATCGAACGGGGCGTGGCCGCTGTCACGGCGCTCGGCTTCAAGGTGGTGGCCGGGCCAAGCTGTTATGCCAAATGGGGCTATATGGCCGGCCCGGAGGCGTTGCGGGTGGCCGACATCCAGACGGTTTTCGAGGACCCGGCCATCGACGGCATCTTCTGCATGAAGGGGGGCGACGGGGCGCCGCGATTGCTCGATCGCCTCGATTACGATGGCATTGCCCGGCACCCCAAGGTGTTTCTGGGGTACAGCGACATTACGGCGCTGCATCTGGCCCTGAACCAGCGCTGTGGTTTCATGACCTTTCATGGCCCTATGCCCGTATCCGATTTTATCCGGCCCGGCTTCGGGGAGTATGAACGTGTGTCGCTGCTCAACGCCATCGGTGGTGCCGACCCCATGGGGGACATCGGACAGCCCGAGGATGCGTCTGCGGTGGAAACGCTTTCGCCCGGGGTGGCGACAGGACGCCTTACCGGCGGCAACCTGGCGCTGATCTGCGCGCTGATGGGAACCCCGTTTGAAATTGACACCCGGGGGAAAATCCTGCTCATCGAGGACGTCGATGAAGCCAATTACCGTATTGACCGCATGCTGACCCAGCTGCGTCTGGCCGGCAAACTGGACCAGGCCGCCGGTATCGCCATCGGCCAGTTCACCGATTGCGAGCCGCGGGACGCCAGCAAGCGGATGCCCCTGGCCGAGGTTCTGGCCAGCATCCTGCTGCCCCTTTCCAAACCCATCCTCAGCAATCTCAGCTTCGGCCACGGGCCGCATAAGGCGACCTTGCCCCTGGGGGCCGAGGCCATCCTCGACGCCGATGCCGGCTGCCTGAGGGTCACCGAAGCGGCCGTTATAGAGGCGTAAAAAAAACAGTTGAAGGCGTCCGGCAGAAATTGGCGGAGGCATTAGGGTGTTGCCCCACGCTCAGGTAAACCCGTATGTGGCCGTCCGCTTATCGCCGGTTTTTTTAAGAAGCCCCGTTTGAACGCCGAACTGGAGATCGCGGCTGGCCGTGGCGGTGGAGATGGTTTTGAAAATGGAGAGATAGGCTTTCCTTGTGAAGGATTGACCCCCAAAGGTGCTTTGGGCCAGCTCAAGCCTGGTCGAGGCGTTGAGAGAAATGGGGCCGGTTTGATGTATTAACTCGTTTAGGGCTTCGCTGATCAGCGCCAGCATCAGGACCACAAAGCCCGTGCAGTCGCCGGTGTCGTCGCCAACCGCCAGTTCACGGTAGTAGTCCTGCTGGCGGTTTTTAATGTACGCTTCAACGGGTAGAAATTCGAAAATCGGGTGGTACCGCATCAGAAGCAGGGTTTGCCAAAGCCGGCCCATACGCCCGTTGCCGTCCATGAACGGATGAATGAATTCCAGTTGATAATGGAAGCGGCAGGATTGAACCAGCAGGTGGTCGTTTGTCGTCCCGAGGTAGTCGAAAAGGGTTTGGGCCATGGGCGCCACCTCCGGCCAAGGGGGAGCTTCATGAAAACGACTGCCCGGGCGGAGAACCCCGATCGGCCCTTTCCGAAAAGCGCCGGCCGACGGGATCAAGCCTTTCATCATGATCTGGTGGGCCCTTAAAAGCGCATCGATCGAACACGGGTCGAAGGCGGCCAACTGGCGATAAACGGCAATGGCATTCCGGACTTCGAGGATATCCTGGCTGGGACCGATGACGCGTTTGCGATCGATCAATGCGGTTACCTGATCGTGCGTAAGGGAATTGCCTTCGATGGACAGGGAGGCCTGGATGGTCTGGATGCGATTTTCCCGACGAAGTTTTGGCGCGGGCCGTTGAAGATTGATCCCTTCCAATTGGCCAATCCGTTTGGCGATATCCGTCAAGCGGTGAATCACATCGGTGGTTGCGCGGTAAGGGGATAATGTCTGTTTCATCACAGTGATAGTATCATACGATACTATCACGGTCAACGGCCAGGCTACCGCAATCGATGCGCCGTTTCTTCAAGGGGGTGCAAAAACGCTGATCGAGGCCCAAAGGCCAGCCATTTTACCTTCACCTGCGCACAGGAACCGTTCCCGTCGCCACTGTAATGCGGCGCTGGTTCACCGGTCACGCCACCCGTTACACAAGCGATGCCGAAGGATACAAAAGGGCATCCGCTGGGGCTATAGAGGCCGGGTTGCCGCTAAAACAGCTCGTTCCGCACTGGATAAGGCGCCCTCAAGGTATCCGCGCAGATGGTCTGCGGTTTCTGTGCCGGCAAAGTGAAAGGTGCCGTCCCAGATGCTTGTTTTACCGGAAGGCGGCTGGAACTCGGGATGGTTGTGGGCCGCCCGCTGGTCATATTCAGTGGCTGTAAATTCTTCCCTGGCCCAATCCTGATAAAAAGTTCGGACGGGCTGCCCGGCCGCCGGTCCGTAAAGCAGGGGCAGCTGGGCGAGGATGGCCTGGATCATGCTTTCGCTATTATTGCGCCGCAAGGCCGGGATGCCGACAAATCCGGTCAGGCCATAGGGCCTGTTGGCTTCACCGGATCCGTCATGAATCTCCCCCAGGGGGCCGCACAGGCTGAACCCCTGGCCGGAAAGGCCGACCTTCCGCCAGTCCGCCTTATCGTAAAGGGCGAAGAATTTGGCCTGGCCCGCCATCCAGGTGCTTGATTTCAGCATGGCCTGGGTAAGATCGAAGGACAAATCGGGCGTAAACAAAATGGAGCTCGCGGCAAGCCGGGGCGGCATGGCGAGAATGATCCCGGAGGCCTTCAACCGGCACTTGGGTTCCTGGTCAAGACGCCCCACCGTAACCTGAACCCCATTGTCCCGCCGTTCGATCTCGCAGACCGGATGATTCAGCCGGATGGCAGCTTGGGGAATCCGGGCGCAAAGCCCCTCGACAAGAGCGATCATCCCACCGCCAAGCCGCCATCCGGGCGGCTCCATGGGATAGCCTTCAATGGTTTCCGTATGGCCATCCCGGGCCTGGAATCGGCATAGGCCTGTTTCAAACTGGGGATAGCCTTTAAGGCCCAGGGTCTGTACCAGCGCGTTGACCTTGGGGTTGATCATGGGCCAATACCAGGATGGCCCCAGGTCAGCAAAAAAGCCTCGATGCTCCGGACTTAGAATCCGGCCTCCTAAGACGGGATCGGGCTTCAAGCAAAACGATAGAGGTTTTCTTGGCCGCCAGCAGAAAGGCCGCATAAATCCCGCTGAGACCGCCCCCAATGATGATGGTGTCCACTTCTTCCGTATGCATATCGGCTTTGCGTCCTCGTTTCTCAGATCTTTGTCAAACCGTCAGCGCTTTACCCAAAAGCGTTATGCGCATATAAACTTAAAGAATCAATGCTTTCGATCCGGAACGTATCAGAAAAATGGGCTGATCATTTCTTCCGCTGTAACCAGTTCTTCAGCGCCACAAAGCGGCATGCGCTAGCCCGGCAATTCGGGGGAATCCGGCTTGACAGGGTCAACTTCGGTAGCCAGCTTATTTCTAATTTTAACCGGGACTAAGGAGCACCCCCCCGTCATAAATGGCGTGGAAAGCGATCCGTGGGATCGCGCCGGGGGGCATGTCGCGAAGCCGACGAGAACCTGATCCACGAAAGAAATGGGTTTCCGAAAACGAACGCAAGCAATCCAACCATCATCGTAATCTTCGGGGCCACGGGCGATTTGACCCGCCGCAAGCTGATGCCGGCCCTGTTCGATGCCTTTCGCAAGGGCCGCCTGCCCCAAAATCTCCACATCATGGGGTTTGCGCGCACCACGTGGGACGATGACGCCTTTCGCGCGGCCATGCGGCAGGGCCTGGAGGAATTCAACGGGGCGGTCGACCCGCAGGCCTGGGAAAACTTTGCGCCCTGTCTGCATTTCCAGGCCGGCGACCTGACCACGGACGCCGATGTGGCCGCCCTGGACCGGGCCTTGCGGGCCTTGACACCCGGCGAGAGCGACCGCCTTTATTATATGGCCGTCTCCCCCCATTTTTTCGTCCCGGCCGTCAAGCATCTGGGGGCCAACGGCATGGCCGAAGAATCCGGCGGCCGGCGGCGCATCGTGATCGAGAAGCCCTTCGGGCAGGATCTCGACTCGGCTACGGCCCTGGACCGCTCGGTGCACGCGGTGTTCGACGAAAGCCAGGTCTTTCGCATCGACCACTACCTGGGCAAGGAAACCGCCCAGAATATCCTCTATTTTCGCTTTGCCAACGCGGTGTACGAGCCCGTCTGGAACCGCAACTACATTTCCAATGTTCAGATTACGGTTGCCGAGAGCGTGGATGTGGGGCATCGGGCGGCCTACTACGACCAGGCCGGGGTGCTGCGCGACATGTTTCAGAATCATTTGCTGCAGCTGCTGACCCTGGTGGCCATGGAACCGCCGGCGCCGTTGAGCCCCACCACTCTCAGGGACGAAAAGGTCAAGGTGCTCAGCGCCATCCGCCCCGTCGATCTTTCCCACACGGTGCGCGCCCAATATGCGGATTATAGCGAAACGCCCGGCGTGCCGGCCGGCTCGCAAACCCCCACCTTTGCGGCGCTCAAGCTGTTTATCGACAATTGGCGCTGGCAGGGGGTGCCCTTTTATCTGCGCTCGGGCAAAGCCCTGGCGCACAAGGCCTCGGAGATCAATATCGAGTTCAAGCGGCCGCCGTATGCCATGTTTCAGGCCTTTCACTGCCCGACCCCCAATCGCCTCTCCTTTTGCGTGCAGCCGGACGAAGGGATCCATTTCCGACTGGAGGCCAAGGTGCCGGACGAACCCCGCCAAATCAAATCCGTGGAGATGCAATTCCATTTCCGGGAGGCCTTCGCGCACAACCAACTGCCCGAGGCCTACGAGCGGCTGCTGCTGGATGCCATTCACGGCGACGCCTCCCTGTTTGCCCGCAGCGACGAAATCCAGTGGGCCTGGCGGCTGGTGGACCCCGTGCTCCAGGGCTGGGAAGCGCCCGAGGCGCCGCCCCTGGTCACCTACCCATGCGGCTCTTGGGGCCCGCAGGCCGCCGATGACCTGCTGGCCCGCGAGGATCATGCCTGGCATATGGGCTGCATCGACCATCATGGGAACGATCAGGCGGATTGCCATCTAAAGTGACGGATTCCCATAGGCCATAACGGCGCCGCCGGCGCCATGAAGAAGAATGTCATGAATGAAATTCTATCGGGCCAAACGGCTTTGGTGATCGGCGCCAGTCAGGGCATCGGACAATCCGTGGTGTTTCCGGCATTACGGGACGCCGATTACATCATCGGTACGACGCTTTTTGTCGACGGAGGCCTGTTGTGGCATTATCAGAAACGATGACCGCCGAGCAGGCGCGATTGATCGCCGATGCCCAACGCACGGCCAATTGGAAGCGCTGGGGGCCGTACTTGAGCGAGCGGCAATGGGCCACCGTGCGGGAGGATTACTCGGCCGACGGCAACGTTTGGGACTACTTCCCCCACGACCATGCCCGCAGCCGCGCCTACCGCTGGGGCGAGGACGGCCTTCTGGGCATCACCGACCGGGAGTGCCGGCTGTGCTTCGCCCTGGCGCTCTGGAACGGGAAGGATTCGATCCTGAAGGAGCGGCTTTTCGGCCTGACCGGGCCCGAGGGCAACCACGGGGAGGATGTCAAGGAAGAATACTTCTACCTGGCATCGACGCCTACCCACTCCTACCTCAAGGGGCTCTACAAATACCCGCAAAGCGCCTTTCCCTACGATCGGCTGGTTGACGAAAACCACCGGCGGACCAAACGCGAGCCTGAGTTCGAACTGGTGGATACCGGCGCCTTGGCCGACAACCGCTATTTCGATGTGTTCGCGGAATATGCCAAAAGGGCACCGGATGATATTCTCATCCGCCTCACCCTGGCCAATCGCGGCCCCGAGGCGGCCCGCCTGCATCTGCTGCCCACCTTGTGGTTCCGCAACACCTGGTCGTGGCATTGCCTCCACGAATGCATCTGGCCCAAACCGCGCCTGCAGGGCGAACAAGGGGGGCGGATGATCGCGGTCCGCCATGAATCGCTGGGCCGTTTCCACCTGGCGCTCGGATCCCATCCCGACGGCTCCCGGCCGGCGCTGCTCTTCACGGAAAACGAAAGCAACACCCAACGCCTCTGGGATTCCGGCGAAGAGGGGTTTTTCAAGGACGCCTTCCACGATTACGTCATCGCGGGGCGCCAGGCGGCGGTCAACCGGCGGGGCGTCGGCACCAAGGCGGCGGCCCATTACATCCTCGACATTCCGGCCGGCGAGGCACGGACCGTAAAATTGCGGCTATTTTCCGAAGCCGAGGCGCCCGCGGCGGCCTTCGGGGCGGCCTTCGACCAGATTTTCGAGACGCGCATCCGCGAAAACGATGCCTTTTATGACGCCGTTTCGCCGGCCACCCTCGATGACGACCAGCGCAACGTCGTGCGCCAAGGCTACGCGGGCCTGCTCTGGACCAAGCAGTTTTATCACCATATCGTCGCGGACTGGCTGGAGGGCGATCCGGCCATGCCGTCCCCGCCGGCCGGCCGTCGACGGGTCCGCAACAGCGAATGGCGGCATCTCTATAGCCGCGACGTGATCTCCATGCCGGACAAATGGGAGTATCCCTGGTTTGCCGGCTGGGATCTGGCCTTTCACATGATTCCCTTCGCCCAAATCGATCCGGACTTCGCCAAATCCCAGCTCATTTTGTTCCTGCGCGAATGGTATATGCATCCCAACGGGCAACTGCCGGCCTACGAGTTCGCCTTCGGCGACGTCAATCCGCCGGTCCATGCCTGGGCCGCCTGGCGGGTCTACAAGATCGCGGCCGCGCGGGGCGACCGCGACCGTGATTTTCTGGAAAGCGCCTTTCAAAAACTCCTGCTGAACTTCACCTGGTGGGTGAACCGCAAGGACGTTCAGGGCAAGAACATCTTCTCCGGCGGTTTTCTGGGGCTGGACAACATCGGGGTGTTCGACCGCTCCAAACCCCTGCCCACCGGCGGCGTCCTGCAGCAGGCCGACGGAACCGCCTGGATGGGGTTTTACTGCGGCACCATGCTCAGCATGGCCATGGAGCTGGCGCACATGGATGGCCGGATCCATCAGGCCTATGAGGACATGGCTTCGAAATTCCTCGAGCACTTCATCCAGATCGCCGATGCCATCAACAGCCTGTGCGGCGACGGCCTGTGGGATGAGCAGGACGGGTTTTACTACGACCAGATCCGCTTCGACCATTCCAGCGTACCGCTCAAAATCCGTTCAATCGTCGGCCTGCTGCCGCTGATCACGGTGGAGGTCTACGACGAGGAAACCCTCAAACGTTTGCCCGGCTTTTACAAGCGCCTGGTGTGGTTCCGCAACTTTCGCCGGGATCTGCCCCACCATATCACCCATTACGAGCATCACCGCGGACGTCGCATGATCGCGCTGCCATCCCGCGAGCGGCTGCAGCGCATCCTGCGCACCATGCTGGACGAAAACGAATTCCTCTCCCCCCACGGCATCCGTTCGGTTTCCAAGTTCCATGGCGCGCACCCTTTCATTTTCGAGGCCAACGGCAGCACCCACCAGGTGGATTACGAGCCCGGCGAATCCACCACCGAGCTGTTCGGCGGCAACTCGAACTGGCGGGGTCCGGTCTGGCTGCCCATCAACTATCTGCTCATCGAAGCCCTGGAACGCTACCACCACTTTTATGGCGACGACTTCACGGTGGAATGCCCGACCGGTTCGGGCCAGGTGGTAACCCTGGACAAGGTCGCCCGGGAGTTGGCGCGCCGCGTGGCGACGCTTTTTCTGCGGGATGAGAAAGGGCGCCGTCCCTGCTTCGGTGAAGCCGCCCGCTGGAGCGACGACCCCTATTGGCGCGATCTGGTGCTGTTCAACGAATACTTCCATGGCGAAACCGGCCGGGGCCTCGGCGCCAGCCATCAGACCGGCTGGACGGCCCTGGCGATCCGGCACATCGAAGATTTGAACAGGCATCGGGAAGGTGCCCCGCCTTAAAAATGAGTCAACGCTATCGATCGCTGGATTCTGCACCGGCATGGACGGCGAAGCACCCGCGGATCCATTGGCGCGAGGAGGAATAACCCGATGGACATCATATACTTCTCCCACGGCGGCGGGCCGCTGCCGATTCTCGGGGACGCGAGCCACCAGGCCATGATAGCGTTCATGCGGGCCCTGCCGGACCAGCTGGAAAGACCGGAGGCGGTCCTGGTGATCAGCGCCCATTGGGAGGAGCGCGTTGCCACCGTATTGGGCCATCGCGCACCCACCATGCTTTATGATTATTACGGATTCCCGCCGGAAGCCTATCAGATCAAATACCCGGCACCGGGGAATCCCGATTTGGCAGAGGAGATTACGGCGCTATTGAGCAATAGCGGTATAGCCGCGCATATCGATGGCGAGCGGGGCTTCGACCACGGCTTGTTCATCCCCATGGCCATGATGTACCCTGAAGCCGACATCCCCATGCTCCAGCTCTCCCTCATCCGGGGGCTGAACCCGGCACATCATATCGCCCTGGGACGCGCGTTGCGCAGCCTGCAAAGCGAGAAGATTCTGGTGGTCGGATCGGGATTTTCATTTCACAACATGCGCGCCTTTTCCTGGCAGGGCGTTGTCGAGCCCGATCCCCAGAACGATGCCTTTCAAAATTGGCTCATCGACGTATGCACCGGCTCCCATTCCCGAGAGGAGCGCGAAAAGCGATTGGTTGAATGGGAAAAAGCCCCCCATGCCCGCTACTGCCACCCGCGGGAAGAACATCTCCTCCCCCTGCATGTCTGCCTGGGGCTATCCGGCAATCCCGCGGAAGTGATTTTCGATGACCCTATCCTGGGCAAGCGGGCGGTGGCCTTCAAGTGGTGAGTATCGCTATCCCCGGAAGAATGGCTCTATGCGACCTAAGGCGTCGGGAGGCGGAAAGACATGCCTGCTAAAGCGACTTCTTTGAGGACCAAACTTCGAGGACCGGTTATCGATGGATCATAAGGTGCAACTGAAATTGGCGGTATTGTCAGGTGAATTCGCCATCCACCGTTTTGCTCCTGGAACACCTTTGCCGGAGGCGGTTTTGTCCAGCACCTTTTTCAGCATCACCAGGACGGATGAGGAACTTTCCGTCGTGTGCCGGGATGAACTTGCGTTGAGCGGTTCCCGCAGCGAAGAGGGCTGGTCCGGCATCAAAGTCGTGGGGCCGCTGGATTTCAGCCTGACCGGCATCCTGGCGCACCTCGCAGGCCTTCTGGCCGGGGCCGGGATCAGCCTGTTTGCCATTTCGACCTTTGATACGGACTATCTGCTGGTGAAGACGGGCCGGCTGCCAGCGGCGGTGGCGGCGCTGAAAGCCGGTGGCTGCCGGTTCACCTGAGAGCGGGCCGTTACCGGACCATTGTCGGCTGCTCCTGATCAATTCCGACGCGGCCGACAGGTGGCCTCTTGCTTGATCAGTAATTCCCCTAGCGCACGCGGGTGCCGTAGTCGAGGGATAGACGGATTTCCTGGGGCGAGAGCTCCGGCGGAAAATACACGCCGGATATTTTCGCGCCGTGGATGCTGGCCCCCTCGAGACAGCAGGTGCTCAAGTCCAGCCCCCGCAAGTCCGCCTGGCGAAAATAGCAGCCCGAGAAATCCATCCCTTTCACATTGAATTGCCGCAGGTTCTGGCTGCGGAAATCGAGGTTTCGGAAATCACAACAGTCCTCTTGGGCGCATCGGGCATTGAATGTGTCGATGTTCTCCTCCAGGATGAGCTGATAGAGCTTATTCCGGGTATCCCTGTGTGGCGGTTGGTTTGCCATGTAACGCCCCCTTTTCGGCAATTGCCGCTTGGTATTGCCGCCGGTCTGAACAACGGCGCCTGCCCAATAGCCTTATGACGCGGCTTTCATAGGCATTAACGGTCAAATGCCGGAAAACTTGAATGATTAAGGCCGCTCAATCATTGGGTGCTGGTTCAAGTGCCTCCGCGATGACTCTTTCCGGTATGCTGCCGGGGTAGGTCTGACCGCCTATCACATAGGTCGGTGTTCCGCTCAATTTCAATTCACGGCCGGCATTGATGTCTTCGAGAACCGCCGATTTGGCGTCCTCGCCAACCATACAGGTGCGCAGCGCTTCGGCATCTATGCCGATGGCTCCGGCCATTTCTTCGGGTAGGACCGGATTCTTGCGTCGGCCGTTCTTATAAAGATAGTCGTTGGCCTCCCAAAAACGCTCTTGTTCGCCGGCACAGTGGGCCATGACCGCATAGGCGAACGAAAACCTGTGGCTCTTCAACGGGTAGTTCCGGTGGATGAGACGGATTTGGTCCGGGTGCTGACGGACCAGCGATCGAACGTTGTGGTGGCCCCGGCTGCAATAGGGGCACTGGTAATCGCTGAATTCGATGATCTCGAGAACCGGTTTGCGGGCGCCTATCCAGTCCGATCCCCCGGCTGTCTTGCCGACCAGCAACCCTCCGGGACCGGTCGTGATGTTGGCCTCCCAGTAGGCGGGCAGGGTGACCCATACGACACCCAGTACCGCGATAAAAATCGCCAGATATAAAGAAGACGCCAACCTTTTTCCGGAAACAGCCCTGGTGTCCATTCCAAGCGTCTTGAACGGTCCCAATTTCAATCGGCGCAGTTCGAGGATCGTGAGGCCGAAAAGCAGGCCATTGATGACGTACGTGGCGACGCACAGGAGGCACAGGGAGTGGATTTCCTGGTGGGAAATGAAAAACAGGACCGCGCTGACAAGAACGGCAAAAAGGCTCAGCCAGAACAAAAACCCAAAGGGCCAGATGGCGGGCGATTGTTCCCGGCGGACAAACCCCCACAGGCCCAGGCCGCCCATGAACAGGTAGCCGACAAGACCCCACAGGGCCACCGGAAGGCCGGCAAAAACCGCATAGGGGCTTACCGCAACCGTTTCGCAGTTGAATTGTTGGTTCACGGCGCAAAGGGCGTGATAGGCGGGGTCGGTGTAGATCTTCACATGCAGCCGCAGCAGTTCGGCACTGAAACAAATTCCTAAGACACAGAGCACCAGAAAAAGGATGCGCCACACAGGAAGCGGTCCGGATTCGCCGGCAGAAGGTCGGTTGGCGCTTCTCGGGAGAGATGTCATTGCGGACGCCTTCCAAAGCTTAGGTTGCGAATACGGCTTGTTGCGCCGCTTGGAATCCAACTGGCCTTTTGTCCTCTCATTGCATGTGAGACTCGCATGGGGCTGTTTTCATCGGCCTGCGCCTCGTCGGCATTAAATCACCGGCAAGGTTTCGATTTTTGCCTGGATGATAGGAGGAATGCGGGACGTTGTCCAGTTGGAAAACCTGCCGGTGGGGTGACGCCAAAACAAAAGGCGGAGAGAAGCCTCTCCGCCTTATACCCAATCCTTAGAGTAAAGTATTTGCGCGCGTCAACCCAAAAGTTGCACGCGGCCAGCGCCCGGGATTATGTTTCGGGCAAGTCCTCGCATGAGTTGGCGTGGCGTCGGAAATCCCTATCCCCACATCCCCTGATCGGCGTCTCGCGACATCCGGAATGAAGGCATGACGACTTCATGCCATCGACACCTTGTCCTTATATGCAGTTTCGATCGCCATTCGATCTCCAGCAAGCGCCCTTCGTACCAGTTATCAGGCCGGCTGTCGGATTCCAGATAGTGGTTTTGTCATTTTCGTTAGAAGTTCGCAATAAAAATACAAAAACGTATTTCAAATATTTATAAACAACAAAATTGTATTTTACTTTTTGGATTATCGGCCGCTGCACCGGGCCATGAAAATAGAAAATGATTTGAATAACAAACAGTTGAAAAATTTATCAAGGCTTATGGCCGGCATGGCACACCCCTTGCCAGTATATCTCTGACAAAAAACAAGCATGTCCTGACCATCGCCGAACAAGAGGCCGGCCGGACGCAACAATGATGATCAACCCTATAACCCGATAGAATGAGTGAGGAACAGATTATGAAAAAACTTTTGACCGTGATGAGTTTTCTTCTGGCAGGCGTATCGCTTTGCTGGGCGGGTGACGATGCGCCCACCGCCCTGTCGAACAAGGACGCCATCGATCTCGTGCAGGTGCACGCCAACTTTCTGTGGACCCTGGTGGCCGCGGCCCTGGTTTTTTTCATGCAGGCCGGTTTCGCCATGGTGGAGACCGGTTTTACCCGGGCCAAAAACGCCGTCAATATCATGATGAAAAACCTGATGGATTTTTCCATCGGCTCCATCGCCTTCTGGGCCATCGGTTTCGGGCTCATGTTCGGGGCCACCACCACCGGCTGGTTCGGGACGTCGGGCTTTTTCCTGAGCGACTTCACGGGTGAAGGCACCGAATGGATCCTGGCGTTCTGGATGTTCCAGGTGGTGTTTTGTGCCACGGCCGCCACCATCGTTTCCGGCGCCATGGCCGAACGCACCAAATTTGTCGGATATCTGTGCTACAGCGTGGTCCTGAGCGCTATTATCTATCCGATTTTCGGCAGTTGGGCTTGGGGCAGCCTGCTGAACGGCGATGGCTGGCTGGAAGGCCTGGGTTTCATCGATTTCGCCGGCTCCACCGTGGTGCATTCGGTAGGCGGCTGGGCCGCCCTGGCCGGCGCTATGGTATTGGGTCCCCGCATCGGCAAATACACCAAAGACGGCAAGATCCGTCCGATTTTAGGTCACAACATGCCCCTGGCCGCTTTGGGGGTGTTCATCCTGTGGCTGGGCTGGTTCGGGTTCAACCCCGGCTCCACCACCACGGCAGACAAGAGCATCGCCATGATCTTCGTGAACACCAACCTGGCGGCAGCGGCCGGCGCGATTCTGGCGATGGTCATCTCCTGGATGAAGTTCGGCAAGCCGGAAGTGGGGATGAGCCTCAACGGCGCACTGGCGGGCCTGGTGGGCATCACAGCCGGCTGCGCCAATGTGACCCCCGGCAGTGCGATCATCATCGGGTCGGTGGCCGGTGTTATCGTGGTCTACTCGGTGGTGTTTTTTGACAAGATCAGGATCGACGATCCTGTGGGGGCGGTTTCCGTCCATGGCATGTGCGGTGCCTGGGGCACCCTGGCGGCCGGGATCTTCGATATGGCCGGCTTCTCCCTGAAGACGATCGGGGTGCAGCTGGTGGGCATCGGGGCCTGCTTCCTGTGGGTCTTCCCGCTGGCCCTTCTGATGTTCAAATTGATCGATGTGACCATCGGCCTGCGCGTATCGCCTGAAGAAGAAATGGAAGGGCTCGACTGGGCCGAGCACGGCGGGACCGCCTACCCGGATTTCGAGGTCTCCAGCTATACGTCCAGCCCCGTAGCTTCCGGCGGTCCCGGGAGTCCCAAACGTGCCCCGATTGGCAAGCCGGTGCCGGAAATGAGTTGAGTATATTGAGCAATGCATGACGACGCTCTCCCAGCGCGTCTATGAGGATGTCAAAGCTGGTTGAAACCCTGCGAACCCTCTCCCTCAAGGGGTTTCTTCCGGCTGACAACCAGCAGGAAGAGGTTGGACTCCCAAACGGTACCGGATAGATGTCATCCGGCCGGCTACTGGAACACCTGTCCGGATGCCGAAGCAAAGTGTCCGCTAAATGGTCTGTTCCTCCCTACCGCCCGACCTCTTCCTGCTATTTTTATGGTTCACCCCGCCCCTCACGCCAAAACCCTCATGGGGCGTCATCAAAAATACGACAAATCTGCAGATCCACGGCTGCGTCCGGGTCTCGCCTCAAATAAGTCCGTGCTGTGTCTTGCTTTGTCCTGCCAAAATCGATAAAGAAAATCAGGTCGGTTGCTTTTACAAACGTTACGATTCCCGATAGCCGGTTGCAGCATCCTTCCTCCTGCGGTGATGTTGTCCCTGAGTTATATTGTTTTTCGATTTGCGCGCAGTCCCGACGATCATAATCGACAAAACTGAAGCATGTCAGAGAGCGTATCCCTATCCGGAATTGAATTTCCAGGGCGATGGAAAGCCCTTGTGAAGATAAAGCCTGCCCTATCAGGAAGGCGCTCAAGCGCGGCCAGATGCTGAGTGCAAGACAGGACGGGACGCTGCGGGGAGGCTCAAACAAAAAGCACCCGAAGGAATTCTTTTTCCTTCAGGTGCTATTACGGCAATTCCGCTAAGCTGTCCTGGGTCAGGCGGACTGACCCCTCACCAGCTTGTCATGCATGTCGCGGGAGTGGGCTTTCTTACGGTCCGAGGCCTCCTTGATGGCCTTGAAGATGGCGGCCGGTTTGTTTGCGGCCTCATCGAAGTCATAGATTTCGATGGTCTTGTCACGGGCGTCCGCCATGATGGCCCGGCCTACCGCCGAACGGGTGATGACGGTGGTCCAGCCCTCCTCCGCGCCCAGCCCGCCAAAGGAAATATCCGCATATTCGGCGGAATAGTCGGGGCAGTAGTGGCAGGCATAGCGTTTCATGAATTCCAGTTTGTCCAGTTGGATCAATTTTTTCTCGCCCGTATTGAGCTTGATGATCAGGTGGCTGCGCAGATTGACTTTGACCACGTCCTCCCACTTGAACCCGCCGATGGTTTCCAGTTCTTCTTTTTCTTTGGCATCGAAAAGGAAATTGCCCGAGCAGAAGAGACCCAGGGTGTAGCGGATCGAGTCCGAGGGAACGATTCCCAGGGCTTCGATTTTGCGCAGGGCCTTGATCTGGCAAGGCGTGCCCACCAGGGCTACCCGGCGCAGCCCCCGCTGCACCATGGGCCGGAACTCCTGCACGGTGGGGGCATAGGTGGAGTAGTCGTGCCCGAAATGCTTCATGCCGTGGGAGCTGTCCAGGTAAAAGCCGGCGGCATCGATGATTTCCTGGCGCGATGTGGCCAGCCAGGGATCGCGTTCAAACGGCCCGGTCTGACGGGTAACGATGGCGCCGTCGATGTGGCCCCGATCGAACAAATGGGCCAGCAGAGCCGTCACCACCCCGCCGTCGGTAGCCATCTGCCGGATGGCGGGGTCTTTGGCCCTGGCCACGGTGGTGTCCAGGATATGCCCCATGGGAGGCTCCCAGCCGGCGACTTTCTTGGTCTCCTCCTGGAGTTCGTCGATTTCGGGGCAGATGCTGTAGCACAGCCCGCACTCGATACATTTATCGCGGTCGGCAAAGCGCGGCACCCCTTCCTCGCTCAACTCCAGAGCCCCGTAGTTGATGGAGGTGCAGAAGGTTACACAACCGCCGCAGTGGTGGCAGAGTCCGGGTTTCTGGACTTCTTCAATCAGGTCTTCAAAGGTCTTCATGTCGCCTCCTACACTTCAGGCCTGGGGTAAAGACCGGCGGCTTCGACGATGCCCGGAACTTTTTCTTCCCATTCGATGGCCATGATGTGGAATCCCCGGACGCCTTCACATTCCTTTAGGCGCTGGATGGATTCGATGCACATTTTGATGCCCTCGTCGGCCTGTTTCTCCTTGGGGGTATCCGCCAGGCGCTTGACCACCTCGTCGGGCACATCCATGCCCGGTACGCGGTTTTTCATGTAGCGCGCCATGCCGGCCGATTTCATGGGTGTCAGCCCGGCCATGATGGCGCACTTTTCATGCAGGCCGCGATCCACGACGCCCTTCATCCATTCCTCGAACTTGTCGAGGTTGTAGATGCACTGGGTCTGGATGAATTGGGCCCCGGCCTTGACTTTCTTGGCCAGGCGGGCAACGCGGATTTCAAAGGGATCGGCAAAGGGGTTGGCGGCCGCGCCCACGAACATCTGGGGCGGACGTTTGATATCGTCGCCTCCCAGGAATTTGCCCTCGTCGCACATGAGGCGCACGGTTTGCAGCAGCTGCATGGAGTCCAGGTCGTGCACGTTCTGCCCTTGGCTGCTGTCCCCGAAACTCTGATGGTCGCCCGACAGGCACAGAATGTTGTTGATATCCCAGGAGGCCGCCCCCAGAATGTCGCTTTGCAGGGCGATGCGGTTGCGGTCGCGGGTCACCATCTGCAGCACCGGCTCCAGCCCCAGGGTCTTCAAGCGGATGCAGACCGCGAGCGAACAGGTGCGGCAGACCGAGGTCTGATTGTCGGTGATATTGATGGCGTCCACATAATCCTTGATCATTTCGGCCTTTTCAACGATGGCCGTGGGATCGCTGCCGCGGGGAGGACCGCATTCGGACGTTACGGCAAAGTGACCCGCAGCCAGGACCTTTTCTAGTTTGCTCGGCGTTTTAGCTGTCATGCTGCACATCCTCCCTGACGAGTTTGCGTGGGCCTCCGGCGCGATCGGAAGACCAGTCCTTTATAGGGGTGAGTTTCTCGTAGTCATCCATGCGGCCCAATAGCTTCAAGCGGTCCACAATGAGCTGCCAGGCGCAGTCCACATCTTTGCTGATTTCGCATTTGCCGTTGGTGGAGCCCCCGCAAGGGCCGTTCATGACGCGTTTGGCACAGCGGGCAATGGGACAGATGCCCCCGGTCTGGGCCAGGATGCACTGGCCGCAGGCCTGGCAGCGCTCGGTATAGAGTCCCAGTTTCTCGACCGCACCCAAAAAGGTGGTGTTCAGGCCCGGGTAGATCGGTTTGGGGTATTTCTCCGCCATGAACTGTACCCCGATGCCGCAGGCCGTGCTCAAGACGGCATCCGCCCAGTCGACGCGCGCTTCGGTCTTTTCGAAAAATTCATGCTCGCACTGGCGTTCGATGCCGGAATCCTGAATTTCCATCTCGACGCCTTCCTGGGTGGCCTTCATGCGCAGCAGGGACGCCAGGATTTCGGCTTCCTTGTTGCCCCCCTGCTGACACACGGCGACGCAGGTGTTGCAACCGAACACCAGGACCTTTTTGTGGCCTTTGATGGTCTCCCATAGCTCTTCAAGAGGTTTCTGTTCGCCCACGATCATGGCTGTTTTCTCCTTTCCTGCGCCTGAAGTGCAAGCCGTATGGGAGAAGGACCGAGTTGCTGGATCCTTTCCGTGAATTCGTTGCAGATTTCCGCCCATCTCGGCCCCATGGCGGCCGACAAATTATACATCGCGAGTCGTTCGGGATCGATGCCGACCTTGGGGAGAAGGGTTTTCAGGTAATTGACGCGCTTGGCAGCATTGAGATTTCCTTCCAGGAAATGGCATTGGCCCTCCAGTCAGCCGGCGACGAACAAGCCGTCCACCCCCCGTTCAAATGCGCGCAGCACATAGCTGTGGTCCAGCTTGCCCGTGCAGGGCATGCGGATGATTTTGACGTTGTGAGCGTAGGACAACCGCATGACGCCGGCCAGATCGGCCGCGGCAAAGGCACAGTAATGGCAGGCAAACGCGAGAATGCTGGGGTCCCAGTCCGTCGGGATCTCCCTCAGGGGCTCAATGGAGGGGATTTCCTCCGCGACGGCCGCTTGCGCTTGTACGGTCATGGTGATCGTTCTCCCTGTGGGTGTGATTAAGGGTTGTTCATTCAGGCCTTTTCAAAGAGATCTTCCGTGGCCGCATCGACCATGGCATGGATCTGTTCATCCGTGAAGTTGTTCACCTGGAAGGCCTTGGCCGGACAGATGCCGGCGCAGATACCGCAGCCGGTGCAGATGACCTCGTTGTGGCTCACCTTGCCGTCCTCGTCGATAAAGGGCGAGCCGAAGGGGCAGACCCGGAAACAGGCCAGGCAGGACATGCAGATATCCCGGTTGTGTTTGGAGATGATGCCCGAAACGCTCAGCCGGTCGTGGGAGAGCAGCACACCCGCCCGTCCGGCGGCGGCCAGGGCTTGGCTGATAGTCTCATCCAGATTTTTGGGGGCATGTGCCAGACCGGCCACATAGAGCCCTTCACTGGGGAAATCCACTGGCCGCAGTTTGACATGCGCCTCCAGAAAGAACCCATCCGGGTTGCGGGTGAGTTTGTACTGTTTGCCGATTTTTTCCGTCAGCGGGTGGGGCCGCAGTCCGGTGGAGAGGACGACCACATCGGGGTGCAGGCGAATATCCCGGTTCAGCACGTAGTCGAAGGCCGTGACCTGGAGACGCTCGCCGCCGGTCTCCACCTGGGGTTTGTTCTCCGGCTCAAATCGGACGAAGAGGACTCCCGATTTCCCGGGCCTTCTGATAGTAGTCCTCGCGCAGGCCATAGGTGCGGATGTCGCGGTAGAGAATCGTGACCTGGGCCGACGGCGATTTCTCCTTGATGGCGATGGCGTTTTTAATCGCGTCCTGGCAGCAGACCCGCGAGCAGTAGTTCAGCGGTTCCTCGCGGGATCCGACACACTGGATCATGAGATAGTGTTTCCCTCCCGGGTCGAGCCCTTCGGCGATCTGTTTTTCAAGTTCACGCTGGGTAATGACGCGGTCGCTGTCCTTGTAGCCGTACTCCTCGGGTTCATATTCGACGCCGCCGGAGGCCACCACGATGGCGCCATGGTCGAATTTATCGCCGTTCACCAGCGTGGTTTTAAAGCCCCCCACAAATCCACCGGTGGTCGCCACTTCCGTTCCCAGGTGGACATTGATCTTGGGGTGATTTTCCACGGCGGCGATTCTTTCTTTGACAAAGGCCTGGACATCGCTGCCGTCCAAGGTGCGGTAGACATTCCCGGCCAACCCGCCCAAACGCTCGTCCTTTTCGACGATATGAATATCGAATCCCTGATCGGCCAGAGCGATGGCGGATGTCATGCCGGCCACACCGCCGCCGATGATCATGGCGGCCGGGGTGACGGGTACCGAATCGGTTTGCACCGGCTGAAGGTAGCGGGCCTTGGCCACGTTCATTTTGACGATTTGCGTGGCTTTTTGGGTGGCAATCTCCTTCTGTCCCATATGGCACCAGCTGCACTGCTCGCGAATATCGGCCAGCTCGAACAGGTATTTGTTCAGACCGACTTCCCGGATGGTGTCCTGAAACAGGGGGGCATGGGTGCGGGGTGTGCAAGAGGCCACGATGACACGGTTGAGCTTGTGTTCCTTGATCAACGCTTTGATTTTCTCCTGTCCGTCGGGCGCACAGGCGTACATCAAGTCGTCGGAATAGGTGACATTCGGTACGGAGCGCATTTCTTCCGCCACGCCCTTGACATCAACCGTCTGGCTGATGTTGATCCCGCAGTGGCAGACAAAGACGCCGATGCGCGGCTCCTCGCCGGCCACATCCTTTTCATCAGGCAGTTCCTGAACGGTGATTTCCGTGCCCCGGGCCTCCCCCAGCAGGGCCATGCTGCGACCGGCCACAGCGCTGCCCTGGGCCACGGTCTCCGGGATGTCCTTGGGGCCCTGGTAGGTGCCGGTGACGTAAATCCCGGGCCGGGTGGTCTCCACCGGCCCGAAGGCTGTCGTCTTGGCAAAGCCATGGATGTTGGGTTCGATCCCGAAGGCGCGGGCAAATTCGGCCGCGTCGGCATGGGGTTGAAACCCGATGGAGAGCACCACCATGTCGAAGATTTCTTCGATCAAGGTCCCGTCTTCGGCGGCAAATCGCAGAATCAGGCTGCCGGTGTCCGGGTCTTCCTTGACGTCGGAGATCATGGTGCGGCGGTAGACCACGCCATATTGGGTCTTGGCCCGATCGACGTATTTGTCGAAGTCTTTGCCGAAGGCCCGCATTTCCATGTAAAAAACCGTGGGCTGAATGCGGCCGTCGTGTTCCTTGGCGATGACGGCCTGTTTGGTGGCGTACATGCAGCACACCGACGAGCACCAGGGATTGGCGTTGTGCGGGTCCCGCGAACCGACACATTGGATCCAGGCCACCTTGCGGGGGTGTCTTTCGTCGGAGGGGCGTTTGATTTCGCCGGCAAAAGGGCCGGAAGCGGACAGGATGCGTTCGAACTGGAGCGAGGTGACGACGTTGGGCCAGCGGCCGAATCCCAGTTCCTGGCGCACCTGCGGGTTGTAGCGATCCAGGCCGGGGCTCAGGATGATGGCGCCCACCTGCAGGTCATAATCCTTGGCTTCATCCTCGAAGTTGATGGCCCCGGCGTCGCAGAATTTCTCACAGGCCTTGCAGCGGCCCCGCTGCAGATAGAGGCAGTTGTCGGGGTCGATGACACGGGTGTTGGGCACGGCCTGGGGCAGGAGGGAGTAGATGGCCTTGCGTTTGCTTAAGCCCTGCTCGAATTCGCTGACCACCAGCTTGGGACATTTTTTCTCGCAGGCACCGCAGCCGGTGCATTTTTCGGCATCCACATAGCGGGGCTTCTCGTGCACGGTGACGGTGAAGTCGCCCGGCTCGCCTTCCACGGCGGTCACTTCCGCCAGGGTATGGAGGACGATGTTGGGGTGCCGTCCGACTTCCACCATTTTGGGGGAGATCATGCACATGGAGCAGTCGCCGGTGGGGAAGGTCTTGTCCAGCATGGACATGGTCCCGCCGATGGAGGGATCCCGCTGGATCATGTGGACCTTGAAGCCACTGTCGGCCAGATCGAGGGCGGCCTGCATCCCGCCGATGCCGCCCCCGGCAATCAATACCGATCCGCGTTTGGTGCTAGTTCCCTTTTTCGTCATCTTGCTCCAACTCCTTCAAGAGTGTTGTGCCGTCGATGAAATGTCGATCGGTCTGCAATTCCTCCGGCGGAATGCCTATGGCCGCCCCGATGATCTCCGTGATGAAAAATACCGGCAAGCGCTCTTCGATGTCGTTTTTCAGGCAGAAGGCCTCCTGCTGGGCATCCAGATTCATCTGACACATGGGGCAGGTGGTCACGAAGCTGTTGGCGCCGCGGGTCACGGCGTCCTTCATGATCCGCGCCATCAAGTTGTGGGACGTCTCCGGGTCGTTCACGGCGGCCGAGGCGCCGCAGCAGGCCGTCTTGTGATTCCAGTCCACGGTCTTTATTTTCAGCGCCCCCAGGACCCGTTCCATCCCCTGGGGGTTTTCCACATCGTCGGGCACCGGCACGGTGTAGGGAAATCGTGTCAGCATGCACCCGTAGTAGCAGACCGGCCGCAATCCGGTGAGTTTCTGGACCACGCGGTCCTTCAGCGCCCCGGCTGCAATGCGGGCTTCGAGGGCTTCCAAAATGGAGGAGACCTTGAGAGCGCCGTTGACGGGGGCCCCGAGCTCGCTGTTGATCTCGGCCTTCAGGGTCCCATCATCGGCCATGCGCTGCTGGGCCACCAGGGTGCGCGAGTAGCAGGCCGAGCAGGGGATGACCATCTCCGCGAACCCGGCACGCTGGGCGATGCCGATATTGCGGGCCGGCATGGCCGTGGCCATGAAATCGTCCACCTTGCCGGCCGAAGTGGCGCCGCAGCAGTTCCAGTCCTCGATTTCCACGAGTTCCGCGCCCAGCTCAGCGAAGATGCGCCGGCTCTGGACGTCGTAGAGGGCCGACGACTGCTGCAGGGAACATCCGGGGTAGTAGGCTAGTTGCATGGTGCTCCTCTTCTCCTCCGAGCCATTTTCAAAACGCTCCATCTGAAGCGCTCTGCAAACGGCCCCAGTGCGTTAATGAGCGGCACGTTGTTTGGATTTTCGCTGCAACGCTTTGATTTCCTTGCGGCCCTTGGCCACCAGAAAGCCGAAGTGCATTCGCCGCAGGCGTGTCATTTCCAGGCCGAGGTGGGCCTGGGCCTTGATTTCATCGAAAATGGCGCCAAACGCTCTGGTTTTGATGTTGCGCAGGGCGAATTTCATCTCGTAGGCTCCCATGAATTCCATTTCGTTCACCCGTCCCCAGCGCAGACCGGAGTGGACGAAGGCATCGTGGAAATAGGCGATCTTGGGCTGCAGCGGTTCGAGATGCTCTTCTTTGGCCATCTTTTTCAGCGTTTCGGTGATGCGGGCCGTCTGGATGTCGTTGGGGCACCTAGTGCCGCAGGTGTAACAAGAGACACATTTCCAAACGAGTTGGTTGCTCAAGGCCTGATCGCGGTCTCCCAGGACCACCATCCGGATCAGCAGGTTGGGGGTAAAATAGTCGGTTTCATCCCCCACGCTGCAGCCGGCGGCACAGCGGCGGCACTGATAGCAAGCGCTGAGGTTCTGGCCGGAGCGCGCCATGACCTCGGCGAGAAAGGGTTGGGTTTGAGCGGGATTGATGTCGATAGCGGGTGTGGCCATGAATTGTTCCTCCCCCGGTTCGGGATGCGAAGACTTCTGGTGGCGGCCTGGCGCCTTAATTGGAAAATGCACGCTGACCAATCCATCATGCTCGGGAAGCCAAGTTCAGTCGTGTCTACAACCACTGGCAAACTAGGGTGGTCTACTGGTATTTAAGGGCCTAAGAACTCCTGGGAGACCAAAAAGCAACCATTATGCCAGCACGGACCATGGGGCGGGCAATCATAAATAAAACATTTATATCAAATAGTTATATTGTTTTTGACCAGGCATCGATGGAGAGGAAAGGGCTCAATGGACACGCGGGGCTGTCCCAAATTGGAACGGTTCGGATTAAATCGGTAAAGATCGCAATAAGTTATTGTGGATATGCCATTTTGGAACGGTCAATTTTGGCAGATATTCGCTTTTTAAACGGCGGGATGGGGTGGGATCGACTTCCCGGCGGAGGGGCGGCCGCTCTTAAGCCGGCCGCCCGTATCCATATCAATTGCTATTCTTTTCCTGCTCCTCCTTGGACATCGTCCAGAAGGGGGTGCCGTCACTGGTGACCCGCACCTTGAATTCAAAGAAGTCCCCCTTTTTGATCTTGGCGGCCATAAAGACGAACTCGCCGTCAATTTCCGCCCAAACCCCTTTAACATTAACGCGGTCGCCGCGCCGTATACCGATATCCTGGGGACCGGCAAACCACTCCGGGCACACCTGAACCAGGTTGACGCTGTCCTCGGCCTCTTCTACCAAAATGGCGGTGGCCGGCGCCATCCCCGGCATGGGCACTACGGTAAAGATTTTTTTGACGTATCCCTTGAAAGAATCCAGTTCGCGGGGGTCATAGAGTTTGTTGTAGGGGGAATCCTTTTCCCAGCCCCCCATGTCTTGCGGGCCTTCGGCCATGGCCGTTCCTGATGCGATCAGCATGATGGCGATGATCATGGCAAGCCCGTGTCGGGTGAGATCTAAGGGTCGCTTCATTGTTCCTCCAATTCATCCAGCATCTGATGGGTGCGGGGCATGACAGCCTTCCAATCGGGACTCGGCCGCTCCGCAAGTTTCCGTCGTCTCCGGCATTGGCGGGCCCCTTCTTTGCCTTTAAGCCTCCTTCCCGAGGCTATCCTGATCGTTATGCGCTTCAACGAGCAGCTTTGCAGCGGATTGAGGACCTTGCCCAACGCCTCTTCAACATTATAGGACGTCTTGAACGGATAACAAGTTGACATTGCAGGCATCATGCGGGGTTTTCGGTAGGGGTCCCCTCGGTGGGAACGGGTTCCATGTGCAGGCCGCCGGCCTGCATTTCCCAGTAGAAAATGAATTCGTCGAGCTTGTTAAGGGGGTTGTCGCTGTCCCAGTAGGCGTATTGCCCCAGATCCTGGCTTAAAAAGTCATTCCAGAATAGGTCCACCAGGGTTTCTTCGGTAATGGTGGCGTAAATGAAGGTCGGGCGCAGTTCAAAGCATTTCATGTCGGCAATCAGGTTGCATTCCGGAATCCAGGTGGTTTCCCGTGTGTTTTCATTTTCGACCTTCCGGAACGTCACGGGCTTGCCCGAGTTGAAAACAAACTCCAGCAGCTTGTTGCGATGGTCGCAAAACCACCACCAATCCGATTCGCTGTCATGAACGATATGGTGCGCCATGCCATTGGTTTTGAGGTGATGGCGCAGATCTTCAGGGGTTTCCAGCTTGATCTGGATGACGTCGTTATAATCCACAATGTGATGCCCTTGCGGTGGGTTGCATAAAAACGTTCATTACCATTTTCTGTCAACCGGCGGCAAGATTATTTGGTCACATTAGTTTGACCACCGCCAGGGTGATGTCGTCCTCCTGGTGGGGGCCGGTAAAGTCCTTCACAGCGCTGAACACGGCATCCCGGATGGTGCGCGCATCGTAGCGGTGATGCTCCCGGACGACCTGGCACAGGCGGTCTTTGCCGAACATTTCCCCCTCGGGATTGAAGGCTTCCCATATGCCGTCGGTCCCGATGACGATGATTTGTCCGGCGGCACCCATGGGCCTGGAGGAGGTCACGAAAGCGTAGTCTTCTTCAATTCCCAGCGCCATCCCCTCGCCTGTCAGTTCCGTGAACTGGGCGGTATGGGGGTCATACAGCAGGGCCGGATCGTGGCCGGCCCGCACCCAGCCTAGCTGCCGGTTCGCCAGATCGAATTCCAGGTAGAACAGGGTGATGAAGTCGCCGGTTTTCGACGTGTCCGGAAACAGCAGCCGATTGACGATGGCAATCCGCCGGGCCGGGTCGGCTTCCAGAATCGACATGCTGCGAATCATGGCCCGTACGGTGGTCATCAGGAGCGCCGAGGACACTCCATGGCCGGAAACATCGCCCACTACGACGGCAAAGGACGATTCGCCGGCGCCCCCGGTTTTGAAGACATCATAGTAGTCGCCGCCGGTTTGGTCGCAATAGTGGCTGTCGCCCGCCAGGTCCAGACCGGGAAGTTCGGGCGCTTGGGCCGGCAGCAGATTGTGCTGAATCTGGCGTGCCAGCTCCATGGATTGGCTGAGATGCCAGTGGGCTTCGAGCCGGGGTACGATGTCGTTGAAAGCGTTGATCAGGATATCGCGCTCATCGCCAGTATGGGCGTTGAGACGGACTGTGAAGTCCCCGGTGGATAGCCTGTTCCAGGCCCTGACCATGATGTAAAGCGGTCGCAGAAGGGTTCGCGTGCCGATCCATGCCACCAGGAGAACCAGCACCAGCAGCAGGGCCGCGATGATGCCGGTCACACGATAGATGTGATGCGTGTGGTCGAGAACGCTCTTGCCCACCTGATCCGCGAGGGAAGAAACCAAGCTCTTGGGGACGATCAGGATAATCCATAAGGTCGTATCCACCGGGTGGTGGAAACGGGCGAAGGCCCAAATGGACGGTGTGTTTTTGTAAGGCAGCTCCATGGAGCCGCTGTCCTGCTTCCCGAGGGCGTCGATCAGGGTCTTATTCTGGGACGGGTTGGGAAAGCTGAAAAAAGTCTCCCTGCTTTCATCCGGGAAGTCGCTATTGCCATCGTGTGGACTGCCGCTGGCGATGATTTCCAGCTTCCGGATGGCCTCGTCGTTCTCGGTTTCGGGGATGATCAGAAAGGCCCGCGTGTCCCGGGACCACTGGGACTGCAACTGATCCATCTGCATGAATTCGCCGGGAAGCATATCGATGGCCGTGACGCCGATTAAGCGGCCTTGTCCGTCACGAATGGGTTCCGCCACGGTAAACACCAGCTTTTGCGTGGAGCCGTCCCTATGGGACAGCCACGTCAACTTGCCGTTCTGTTTGGTCTCCACATACCAGGGGCGCTTTCGGGGATCGAATCCCGCTCCGAAGTGGCTGTGTCCGGGCAGAGAGATCTGAAGCCCGTTCTCCAGACCGATGTACACCCGGTGAGCCACGGCCTGGTTGATCTTGAAGATATCCCTTATGATTGGCGTGAGTTTCTGTAGGCGAACAATTTGCGGCTCCAGGACCTTTTTCTTGCCGGCCGGTATCACGACCACCGGGGAGCGGGTGCTCACGGCGGACGGCATCAGGACACCACCGGCCGTAACGCGGCTGTAGCGCCATGACATCTGCAAGTCCGGCGGCGCTGTTTCGGGGCGGTCGAAGTCTTGCGGGGTATAATACGGCTCCTCCGGCGGGGTGTCCGGCGAGGCCAGGGCATTCGCGGTACTGCCCGCCAGATATTGAAGGGACAGCTGCAGACTGGCGATATGCTGGCTGATGGCATCGGCGGATACCCGGGCACTTTGCACCAGCTCCCGGCTGAGGCTGGCGGTCTGGTGGGCCCGGGTGTCTTTGGAGATAGCAGCTCCCAGATGGTTGACGCTTTGGCGGCTGGTGACGGTGATGATCAGCAGCGGTGTCAGGCTGAAGGCCAGCAGAATGATGAAAACTTTGTAGCGGATGCTCATGGCGCGGTCCCCGGTCCAGGTATTCAAAGCGCTCAAGCGTCATGTCAATTCCATGACGAGGGGCGATCTTATGACAGGACGTGGCGTTTGGTCATTTCTGATATAACTATATGGAAATAAAGCAATTAATATGAAACGAGGGTCGTGTGCCAGATGGCCTGGATCTTGCTAATCACTATTTCCGATCATTTTTCGGCCCATGCCTATCCAAGTGCTGCGGTTTGCCGGGCGGTATGACAATTTGTTGCGAGGTGATTCCATGTCTTCTGGTACCATTGCGGCAGGGAAAAAGACAAGCCCATCTTCCGGCGGGTCGCGGCGGCCCATCGGCGTGGATATCGGTACGGCCAATATCGTCGTTTATATGAACGGTCAAGCCAGCGCCAAGGCCCAGATGGAAGCCAATGCCTTTTTCACGGTGCCGGCCCTGCCCAACACGCGCAAGATTCTGGAAACCAAGGCGGTACGATT
>CAVSSY010000024.1:0-128350 GCA_963730675.1 uncultured delta proteobacterium
GGTAAAAAATTAACTTTGCGGGGTAGTTCCCTGCCCTCCGAATTTTGATTCAGAGTTTATGTTTGATTTTTATATATACCGGCGTATAGATGGCAGCTACTATTCTCTTGATTTAGTGCCTTCTGCCATGCGCCAGACGATATAACCTTTCCCTATTATATCGTCGAGGGTGGAGAAAAGACTGTTCACCAGATCACGACGGGCCTCATACGCGTACGCTGGGAAAAGTGAAGCGGATTGGGCTGGTATGGAAAAAAAATCTTGAAGGAATTGGGTGTTAAGCGGACGCACCCAGCGATGATGGCGTATATTTATGAAGCGATTGTTCAAGGCCTTGCATGCCTTGGAATAATCGGTAATCACACGGAATTTTGGTAGCGGTTGACCCAATCGGGAAAAAGCCAAGGCAACCAAATCTTCTTCTCCTTCTCCGACAAGTTGAGGATAGAACGAAAAAGCAATCTTGCCGCCGATGTTAAGGCATTTGTAGGCTTCGCCAATGGTTTTCGAAACGTCAGGAAAAATGAAAATCGAAGCATTGTAGAGCACATAATCGAAGCTGCGGTCTCCTACAAGGGGGGATAATTTTTCCCCGTCACCTACAAAAAGCTGAATGTCACCCTCATTGCAAAACGCACGTCCTGCAGCGATCATCTTTGGGGACAAATCAACTCCCAAAACGCTGCATCCAAACCGTTCATTCAGTGCTTTTGATGAGATTCCATAACCGCAGCCAATGTCCAGAACCGACCCACCGGTCCCGATGTCAATCTTCTCAGCCATCTTCAAGGTAAGTTCTTTGAAGAAACTGTGCTTGTTTTCGAATTCCTGGTAAATTTTGATGCTTTGATCAAAATTATCAGCAACATTGCGCTTAACCTTATCATTAAAATGTTGGGTACTCACCATCCCTCCGCATATTTCGAAATATTCGTATAATTGTTTTCCTTAGCCGTCGATTAACCCGATTTCAAAATCCGAATCCATCCTTTATTGTCAATGGGCTAACAAATCTTTTAAGGTTCTCGGTAAAACATAGCACATAGCGTAGCCGTAAGGCCTCCCAATCCAAGGACCATGAATGCCCAGCCCCAAGTTTCAGGTGTAGTGTCCGGTGGGTTCGTCAAATCCAACATAGCACCGAACATTATTGGAGCAATGCCGCCAGCACCAAAACCAAGTAGGGCCCGGACAGCAAGGATGGATCCGAGGTAACTCGGCTCTATTGCCTCGGTCAGAGCTGTAGACAGTACGGGTGAGTCGCCGATTGCGAAAAAATAATAAACAAGCCCCATAAACACTAAGAGGGTAATAGGCCAGGTGGTAAGCCAACCGATCATCAACGACAAACAGGCGCCGATCGCCCCAACCTGGATCAGCACGACCCGCCTGCCCAATTTGTCTGCCAAGCGCCCCATTGTTACCGAAGCCAGTGCGCCGATGAGATGCATCGAGGCGACAAGATACGCACCGAATTGGGCCGTCTCACCGAAGCTATTTCCAGAAAGGGCTATAGCGGCGGCAAAGAACGCTGGAGTCCATGACCACATACCCAACAGCTCCCAGCCATGGAATGTATATCCGGCGATCAAAAGGCACGCATTACTATTGCGCCCCAATAATGTTGTTACACGAAGGCGTTCGACACGTGGATGGATATTATTGGCGGTTGATCCCAGTGCGTGCCAAGAAATGATTAGACCGACTGAGGGTAGACATCCGGTCACTATGAAGGCCGCGCGGTACCCCCCCCAAGTGATGCACAGCCCGGACACTACCAGCGAAAACGCATATCCGACACAGGTGCTAGCAATCAGATAGCCGATTGCCGCACCACGTCTTGACGCGTCATAGCGTTCCGAGAAAAGCATGATTGCGGGCGTATAGAGGCCACCTTGCGTAGCTGCCGCAAGGGCATACAGTATGAGACCCGACAGATAGGAATGCGCAAAAAAGCCGAAAACCAAAGCCGATGATGCGCTCAGAACAGCGGAGAGAAGAAATAATCGTTTCGCCCCGAAATGATCGGAAAGCCAAGCGAACACGAACAGGGATGCGGCGTAGCCAAACATAAAAGCCGACGAAATACTCCCTGCCTGGGTGGCCGACATATCCCATTCATTGAGAAGGATCGGCAAACAGGCAGCGTACACCATGAAGTTCGCATACAGGGCTATGCGGGAAATAAAGATCGAAATGATCCAGCGATCAAACCGTCTTGCCGTCATCTCAATATCAGCCAATATCAGACAGGTCGAAAATTAAATGCAGAAACGATCGCTGAACTGACCCAGCGAAAGGGCAAGCATACGGCCATGATTACTCGCTGGAAGTGGGCTCTGTTCGACAGTGCTTCCACCGTATTCGATAAAAATTCCAATTCCCGCAAGAAATCTGAAGCCCGCATCGATCAATTCCACCGCCATATCTTCAAACTCAAAGTTGCAATTTAAGGTGCAATTCAAGAAATCATATCGATTCAGCGCCGTGGTTCATGAGGATGACAAGAGCATTATGGTTATTGATTGCGTTTCCCCAGCATTCAACCGCCGTAAACGATTAGCGTAGGGCAGGAGGACGTTCATATTAGCCCTCTGCGGTGGTATACGCCTGCACCTGCCGCATATGCCTTAGAAGATTGTGTCCTAAAATCTGGCAAGTCTTTACTGCAAGGGCATCCTGTAGAACCCCTTTTTTCCAGTGGATTGCGTCACCGTCGAAGGCGTCGAAAAGCGTCGCCATAGGGCCAATGTTTAAAACGCCGGATTTAGGATCCCTGGCCTCTACGACGCGCATCCCATGCCCTTGAAGAAAGCGTTCCAAGATGAGCTGGGTCATCTCCTGGCCCCCGTTGCGCAAACCGGCACAAGTGACCGCTGCGCCAAGCTTGCCATCCAGAAGATTTTCCGTCATGTGCATCCAGCGGGTTCGCTCCATAAAGACCTTGAGTTTGCTGGTCACATTGGAGAAATAAACCGGAGACCCGATAATGAAGGCATCGGCGGCTAACATCTTCTGCCCTACCAAAGACATATCATCGCCTTTGATACTGCACTCGGTTTTCATTAGGCAGCGATTGCAGGAGGTACAGAATTCAATGTGCAGATCGGATACTTCCAGGAGTTCTGTATGGACGCCACCCTGCTCCAACACCTCTAACACCATACGAAGCATGTTAGCGGTATTCTTGCCTCTCCGATGGCTGCCGTTAATAGCAATTGCCTTCATGGCATTCCTCCTTCCAGCTCTTAAACGTTGCCTATGTCACTTGAGACATAAAATGGTGGCCCTTGTCAATCAACAGGCGTCTCTGTAGCGGTCAACAGCTATTTCAGAAGCTTTTCTGCTTCCGATGGTGTTGCCAGAGGATAGATGTCGAAACTTACCGGGACAATGTTTGTCCATTGTGTCATATGTTTATGAAGTTCATCATTTGAACTGACATCAAAAATGGCAACAACCCCCCGGCCTACCCTTGGGTAACAGCAAATAATGGTATTCTTTGATTTCAAGTTCTTTATCCAAGACCAAAATTTTAATCTCTCTGGCTTGACATCTTCCGACTTGGAAGGATGCGGTGTACTGATGACTAAATATAGCATGTCCATACCCTTCCTTGATGTTCTGATTTTGGTATTTTGGGCTCCGTGGATTGGGCTAATTTGTGATGATTCGCTTTATGACAACCTTTGGGCCCATATGTGCATCAGATAAAAGACTTCCGCATTGTATTCCATCTTTGACTTTAGCCCCTGGCAAGAACCGGTCATGTCCCCTTATCTCCTACTCTTCGACCTGGAAAATTTCACTTTCTATCGACGTTATATAAATATGTGAAAAAGTGGAGTCCTTTATGGCCCCGTGCCAATGCTTCAACTTGGCAGGTATGCGAATAATGTCGCCAACCTTAACAAGATATTCTTGATGTTCAGTTGCGACGATACCGACCCCTTCGGTAACGATCAATATCTGTTCGGTGCTGTGGTAATGGAGCTTATTTCGGACTCCTTTCCCAAAATTGACATTATTAATTTTAAACTCATTGCTCTTCGGGAGCAGCTCCTGGAGGGTAACATCCGGTGCTGTAAATATTGATTTGGAAAAAGCTTTCCTGGGAACTTCATTAAGGTTAATTATATCCATTCTCTCCTCCTTTAGGGATTGTTCTATCGACAGGTCAAAGTTTCAATTCATGCTCATCCAATTTCTCTTGGGAAAAAACTAAATTATTGTAAGAAGACATTCGATGACAGGCGCCATTGAACTGCAAAATAGCCGTATTGATGGTGTCAACATCCTCAATACTCGTCTCTGTGACCCCTGAAAGGATATAGCGCGAATTCCGGGCCGGCGGTAAATAAAGATCCGTTAAAATTGGAGATCGTTATACTGACTTGGATGGCAATGGAATACCACGATGAAACGATATACAATTTCAGTCATGAGGCTCAGAGGGTAAACAATCATCCGTTCACAAACAGCACTTTTTGTCGTCATGCTTTCTGTTCGTCTGTGATTCGGTAACAGGCCGTGTGCCTGTCAGAACCCCAAAATTGGCGTTCTGGTAGACGCAGGCCACCGTTTCAAAACCAGCGGTAGCAATCCATTCCAGCTGGTCGTCAAGCGGCGCCGGCCGGTCAAGCGCCATTCGTTCGACCATGGCTGCCAGCTCCGTATGGCTGAATCCCGCAACAGCCAGATGATCTCTCCAATTCCGCTGCCACATGGCCTCTTCCGCCTTGGATGCGCCAAGGATCAGGTCGGCATTTACGAAAAGACCGCCGGGGTTCAGGGCGGCAAAGATGGTTTCATAAAGTCGCTGTTTGTCGGCATCGCAAAGATGATGAATCGACATGGCGGATGCCACTAGATCATAGCTGTCGGGCAAGGCCCCAGCGGTGTAATCCCGTACCACAAAAGCCACCCGGTCATCCCCGGCAAAACGCTCCCGGGCCTTCACCAGCATCGCTTCGGAGACATCTATCAATACCATCCTGGCCTTTGGGAAAGCCTCCAACAACAGGGCACTAACCAAACCAGTTCCCGCGCCGAGGTCAAGCCCGGTAAAATCATCCCCCGGTGCAAAAGGCGCCTGGGCGACCAGAGCGGAGTAGAAATCGTCAAAACAGGGGATAACTCTGCGGCGATGCCGGTCGTAATCTGCGGCGCCGGCATCAAAGAGTGTCTTGACCAGCCGGACATCGTATGTCTTCATTTTTGGAGGCGCGATGCGGGTTGGATTCGGGTGGCTGCTGCTCAAGGCTTACCGTCCCTCCGGTTGTATTGCCGCCGGTAACTCTTGAAAAGCGGCCAGATAGGCCTTGATGTAGTCAAGCATCAGGTTGATGAGCACCTGCCCCTTTTCGGCCGTTGCAGGCCGCGGATCACCCATGGTGCCTGTCTCGGTAATATCACGGATGTCCTGGTAAATCGTCTGCACCGACTCCCGGAAGCCGGTGTCACCGAGAGTATTTTTAACACTGAACGCCGAATCGGCAGGCGAACGGGGAGTATCGGCCATCATTTTTTCTTTAACGACGGTGTCCGGCCTCAGGGCCAGGAGCACTGAGGTCATGATTTCGCCGGCATGGGTAAAACGCCCTTCTTCAATCAGATTCCGCCCAGCTGCAAGATCGCCCGCAAGCTTCCAGATGTTTACCATACCGATCTTGATCGGCACTTCAGCCAACAGCATCCGGGACACGACTTCTATGCCTGAATTATTGCCCTTGTGAGCGTTCAGGAAAACCAGTCGTCGCACCCCATGACGAATCAATCCACGACAATAGTCCAAAAGCACGCGTTGCAACGTATCATGGGTGAGGGACAGCGTGCCCGGAAATGGATTGAACCACTCTGAATAGCCGATAGGCAACGCCGGCCCAACCAAAACGCCTGGTGCGTCTACCAGCTGCAAGGCTATTCCTTCGGCCACGATTGTGTCGACACCCAAAGGCAGATGAGTGCCCTCCAATTCCGTGGAACCCATAGGGACAACGCAGACCGCTCTATCGTCGATCGCGTCCCGAAACGCCTCCCATGTCATATCGGCAATAATTCGTGTTCCCATTTTCACCACCTCCACGTTGGCTGTTTCGCTGCCTTGCGATGTTCTTCATTTAAGCAACGATTTCGATTTCCATAACCGCAGCAAGGCGCAAGGCTTCGGAACGACTCGGTTGCGCCTTTCTCAGCCGGATCCGGGCCCCGCCCAGGTTGTCGGTCGCCACCATGGCGTTACCATCATCAGCTCTAATGGAGACCTGCTGCAAGCCGGGCTGATCCACACACCGAATCTCGACGGCCACGCCGTCGCTTGTGAGACGTTCGAAAATGTCCTTCTGGGCCTCACCATCGCCTGGGGCACTGCCGTAGACTGCCGCTGCGAGTATCGCAGGAATGTTGATAGCCCGCCGGGCGAACAACTCCGGGGTCAACATGATTTCTACGGCGCGAATGCGCCCTTTCGCCAGGTAATGCGTTAGTCGTGCCGTGTTGGCCGGCGAGCCCACCGCCTGACTGCTACCGCCTGCCACCGGTTTATCGAACGGGGTCAAGATAGAGCGCGCGCGTTCGGCCATCTCCCGTATCCGCTGGTCAGCCTCAGTCAGCACCGCCGCCTTTTCCGCCGCCTCGCTATCCTTGCGATCGCTTGTCACCAAGGCGTCCACTTCCGGCAAGGATGGAAAAAAGGGCGCCATGTGCCGGGTCACCTCCGGCACTATATGCGCAGCAGATATAGGGTGCACCGCCGCGGCCAGCGCCATCATGTGGTCGACGGGGACGGTCACCGGAAGATCGGTGGTCATGGCGAGATGGCTGGCCAACCAACCGATGAGGACGCCGCCACCGATATGGGTGGCGCACAAGCCGGGCACCATTACGCGCGGCGTGCAGGGCACAGCGATAGTGGGTGAAATAGCCAGGACAACGGCTTGCCCCGATTGTGAAGGACTGCCGCCCGCCAGCTCCGTGAAGGCGGCGGCAGCAGCGGCGGCCCCGGCGCCGAAGCCTTCCATGTTGCAACCCGTGGTGGATTTACCTTCACGGAACAGGGTACCCAATTTTAGCATTACGGCGGTGGCCCGGGCGATAGACTGTCGGTCCTCGACGGTCTCTTCCATTGCCTGCAGCATGCCGGTATAGGTGCAGGCATCCCCGGTCCCGGCACATGGCTGCAACCCCACGCAGTGGTTGCCCACCTGGGTTGCCAGTGTATAAGCCACGGCCCTGTCCAGGAGGGTATCCCCGGTAAAGGATGGGCTTTCCGGTTGGCTCAGAGCCTGACCCACATGGCCCATCAGGCGACTGCCGCCATTGTTTCGACCAATTTCAAGCGCCTTGCGGTTGTGGCCGAACACCTTGAACAAGCCGCCAATAACGGCTTGCTCGTCCATGCGGTGAACGGCCATGGCTTCTGCGATGACCACGATGCCAGCTGACGTGTCGGTCTTTTTCGCCAGAGTGATGCAGTCGCCAAATGTCAGCTTGCCTGGTGTGTGACCATCGACAAGCATTTGCTCGTGAATGAAGTTGAACGTTTCGGTTTTCATTATTCCCAATTCGATCGCATCTCCCGGCGCTATGCTCTATATCTCTTCGGTGGCAAGCGGCGGACTGAACACCAGGATAAATTTCAACGGTTCCTTCCCGCCGGCGTTGATCTGATGTTCAACGCCGGAGGAATCTGCACCACGCTACCCGCCGGACAGCGTCGGGGCGATGCGTCTTCCAACTCGATGACGGCTTCGCCGCTGATGATAAACATGGCTTGATGGTTTCGCTGATGCATGTGGCGCTGGGAACCGCCCTTCGGTTCCATGGTGCCGAGAATCATTTCATAGGCACCGGCTTCCCTGCCTTCCACCAGACGCCTGTTGTACGTCCCCCAGTGGCCGGGCGGCTCGTAGACCGATAAATCGTCAATATTACGCAAAAACGGTGAGTTGACTTCCTGGTTCATCCGTTTCCCTCCCGTAAAGTCGGTCCAGTGGCTGCCGCGATACCGAGTACCTCACCAATATCCCATACCCGTATACCAAAGTCATTTTCGTAACGAGACAAATTGAGAAGACAGATGGGACATGCCACCAGCACATCCTTGCCGGCCTCGGCCAGCTCCACCGCACGACGTTCGGCCACTTGCATGCTGAGTTCCGGAAAGGCGTATTCAACCGGTCCACCGCAGCAAGCCGTATCGTGGCCAGCACTTTCAGGGCGGGTCAATGCAATGCCGAGCTGATCAATGATTCGGTTAACCCTGTCGCCAATGTCCAATTCCCGGGTCAACACGCAGGAATCGTGGATAACAAAAGAGGTCGGCAGTCCGGTACCACGCGCTGAAAGCGACCCGGCCGGTAACGCGTCGAACAGCTCAAGATAATGCCGGACACGGATGCCCCCCTCCCCGTCTTGCATGCGGGCGGCGATTTTGAACATGAGCGTGGTATGAGGATCCACTGTCACAATTTCGGAAACACCACGCCCACGAAAATCGGCTAGGACCGTCGCCAGATGGGAAAAGACATCGTCCTGCAGTCCGAGGTCATAAAGAAGCGCTCCACCGTATACGTCCGTTTCAGGACGATACACCGGCCGGCAGCCGACGCAGCCTAAACCGGCCGCAATCCCCCGCAGCACGCGGCGCCCACGCCGATGGAACCCTCCCCGGCTACCGGCCAGCAGCCGCAGGGTCGGGTCGGTAATCCAGCGCCCGACTGCCGACATTATCCGATCGGCGCCAGCCATTGCCAGCACCCGCCGGGCAACCGGGATCATCCGCGTGGCCTGCCGGATGTAAGGCAGCATCTGGTACATTCGACCGGTTACCAACACCGTGTCCCCTTCCAAGGGCAACCCGCAACCATCGCTCCATCCGGCCCAATAGGCACCCTTCAGTCCCAAGGGATCACCGGTTCGGACAAAATTGTCCTTCAGCGATGTCAGGGTGTACCCAACCAGCCGTTTAGATTGGTCCATGACTGCCTCCCGACACGATCCGCGTGGATATGAACACCCGACCCTGGTGAATGACGTCACAGATGTCTATGTTCTGCCCCTTGCTCTTGCAGATCCGTTCGCAGCGCCGGCATTGCAGGCAGGTATAGAGGGTTTTGACAAAGGCATCGTCCATGGGCAGGATGCCCGTCAGCAGGTGCCGCAGGGTCTGCAACCTCCCGAAAGACGACCAAGTCTCGAGTCCGCCGGTCGTCTGGTAGGTAGGGCAGACATCAACGCAGAAGCGGCAGGCCCGACACTTGCCGATTTCTTTCAGTAGCATCTTTCGCCGATCGTCATCGGTGATCATGTCCACCCCTCCAAATTGCCGCGGTTCAAGATATTGTTGGGATCCAAGGCTTTCTTCAGGGCTACCAGCATCTCGTAATAGTCCGAACCGTAACGTTTCTGGAGAAAGTCCACCCGCTGGGCGGTCAAACCCCATTCCCCCCCGCAGCCGCCGTATTTAATGTTGATGTTTTCCGTGATCTTTCTCACCTCCAGCACGATGGCCTTTTTCACCTCGCTGTCGATCTCTTTGGTGGGGATGAAGGCATAGGCGTGGATAGTAGGCGCGCCGATGTGCCCGAAAGAATAAAACTCCGGATCAGGATAGCTTTTCAAACCGAGAATAGCCGATCTGGCCTCTTGAAAACTGGTAGTCAGATGATCGATACGCGGCGTTATTTCACTCCCGAAAGTGGAGCCAAGCCGGTAGACGTAGTTGCCGGCCTCGGCCCGGCTGCTCCAGATCTGCTGCCATTGTCCCTCATCCTCGACAATGCGCGCGCCGATAGGGTTTGCTTCTTTTAGGAATGATAGAAAATTTTCGGCCTTGGCGCGGCACCCTTCAGACGTATCCGCATGCATTGTCATCATGGCAACAGCCCCGGACGGCGGCGACAGGCCAACGGCCTCGTAGCCAACCCGGGCCGACTTTTCGTCCAAGTATTCGAAAAACAGCGGCGGTGCAATCCCCTGCTTGTACATCGCCATGACGGTCGCCAGTATTTCTTCGGTGGTCTCATATTCGGCCACGATGTTTAGCAGGATCGGCTGAGGCAACAGGCGCATGCGGATTCGGGTAATGACTCCCAGCAAGCCCTCAGAACCTACCAAAAATTTAGTCGCCTCAATACCCGCGGGTTTTCGAAGAGACTCGGTGCCGGTGTTGATCACCTTTCCAGTCGGCAACACCACCTCCATGCCGAGCACATAATCGCCGGGTTTGCCGAGAGCGGCGTCAACAGCGTGGGCACTAGTGTTTACCGCCACAGCCCCGCCGATGGTGGCAATCAGCTCACTGCCCGGAAAAACCGGCAGCATAGCCCCAACCTGTGCAAGCGCCTTGCGCACCTTAGCGATGTGCAACCCCGGGCCTGACTCAAAATAGCCCCGTTCCGGGTAGATTTGAATGCTGTTGAGTCGCCCGGTGTCCAGCACCAGGCCATTGGTTTTGGGACGGGCCAGGCCTACCAGGGAGGTACCCGATCCATGCACGTGCACTGGGATCATGTGGCGGTTGGCATAGGTTATGATCCCGGCGACCTCATCGCTGCTGCCTGGCCGCACAACAGCAAAAGGAATGTTGTGGTCCTCGAGTTCGTAAGGCATTACGTCTTTGGCGTAAACCACTGCAGTGGGCCGGTCGGTATGGACGAATTCGGTGCCGACAATGGTGGCCAGATCTCGGGCCAGGGCCTTCAGGTCTATCTCCATTGGAATTCTCCTCGCATTAAGCGTCTTTTTCTCCGGGGTTGTATGAACCGTTTGTTAGCCAACCTGGACCGTCTCGATTGGGTGATGGGATACCATCGGCCTTCCAGATCCGGCCCCCCCTTTGACACAACTGTTTTTCAACCACTGTTCATCGTTTTCTTCCGCATAGTCGCTTCGGATAAAACATCCACGGCTTTCCAACCGGGCCCGACTGGCTTCCAAAATTACCATTAGCACCGTCGACATGCTCATCAGGTCGGTGCGGGCCTTTCTCTGGTCCGGCAAATCAACAGGCAACTCCCGGATACGGGGAACCAGTTCATCAAGGCAATTTAAGCCCTTTTGCAGTCCGGCAGCGTTGCGAACAACCCCGGCATGTTGCCAGGCAATGGTCTGCAGGTTGCGGCGCAACCCCCTTAATGCGACGCGATCCGGTGCCGATGAAGCTCCAGCGAAAAACGTTTCATCGGGCGATCTCTGATACCGGACGCCGGCGCCAAACACACCGGCGGCGTTCACACCAGCCAGTTGCCCGAACACCAGGCATTCGGCCAGGGCGTTGCCGCCCTTACGGCAGGCGCCGTGCAGCCCCCAGGCGACCTCGCCGCAGGCAAATAGCCCCGCAAGATCCGTAGCGCCGGTAGGATCGATGCGCACACCCCCCATCATATAGTGGGCGGCAGGTGAAATGGCCACGGGCTGCGATCGAAAGTCGAACCGTCGTTTTTTCAGCAATACCAGAGGATGGCGATCCCAGTGAGAATCAGCAACGCCTCGATAATCCATGTAAACCGGCCCTTTTTGCCACTCATCGAACAAAACTGCAGACAACCAATCCCGCCGGTTTCGGATGGCATCGTTGATATCTTCGATCCCGTAGGTTTTGGCCAGATCCCGACCATCCGCAGTCAGGATGCGACTCCCTTCAGGATGGGGTGAATTGAGCATCATGGCCGGCAAATGCTCCTGGGCCATCACCACGGGATAGTATTGAACAAACTCCATATCCCAGAGAGCCAGGCCAACATCGGCCGCAAGGGCATAGCCCTGGCCCAGAGTCGATTTTTGATTGTCATTCCGCAGATAGAGCCCGCCTGCACCACCTGTAGCGAGAATAACAGCTCCGGCGCGCACATCAACCGCCTGCCCGTCTCGGCTAAAACCGTGAATACCTACCGCGCGGTTACCGGCTGTGAGGATGCGGTCAACCCAGGTGCCGCCCATGCACACAATGCCATCATCATCACGCAGGTGCCCCGCAAGAGTCCGTGCCAACCGGGCGCCGGGAAATTCGTCGCCACCGCCTGTAACCACGAAATAATGGTTTTTCTTTTCAGCGATCTCCAGGCCAAGGTGCCTGACGCGATCGATGGCACCGGGAAGATCGGCCGCCACTTGTCGGACCATCCATGGGCGACCTAAAGATCGCCCGATTCGCAATGTGTCATCGACATATTCCTGTACATCGTATGTCGCTGTCGGTCCTGAAAATACACCGTTCGATAGCGCTGTGTTGGTGGCCAGTCCCAGTTCGGTCCGGTCCACGATCAACACCCGGGCCCCCTGAGACCGGGCTGCCAGTGCCGCTGTCATGCCGGCCAGACCACCACCGATTATGACGACATCCGTTTCATGTTTTAGAATCATCGGTTTCTCCAGAGCATCATCGTCGCCCGACGGCACCGGATATCGCTACTGAGCAAAAAACGGTCCGCGGTTGCGTGCAGGCAAAAAATATATCTCTTCTGTTGTCTGTTCAATTAGGGTTGGATCTACCCGCGGCCTTGGTGTCGAATGTAGCCTCATCCAACGGACGGTCCTTGAGCCGCAAGCGCTGGGTCTTTTCCGAAGCCGATTTCGGCAAGACATTGACAATGTCGATATAACGCGGTCGCATAAATTTGGACAAATGCCGGGCACAGTGTTCGGCCAGATCGGCGGGGTCCAGCCGCTGGTCCGGCCGACCTACGGCAAAGAGCCTGATCTCCTCATAGAGAATATCGTCAGGCACGCCGACCGCCGCGCTTTCGGCCACTGCCGGGTAAGTGTTGGCTACGCACTCGATGGTCTCGGGGGAAATATTTTCACCACCCCGCCGGATGGACTCCTTTTTCCGGCTGTGGAAGGAATAGTAACCGTCGGCATCCACCGCACCAAGATCGCCGGTGTGAAACCACCAGTTGCGTGAACTGGCAAAGCTTTCTTCAGGATCGCGATAGTAGCCGTCGAACATGATGAAGGGCATCTGGGGACGGATGACGATCTCGCCCACCATACCCGACGGCAGTGGGTTGTCGGCATCGTCCACAATCTGCACATCGAAACCTTCCCGGACTTTACCCACACTGCCTGGACGCCCCTGACCAGGGCGGTTGAGGGTGTTCCAGGTGCCGGTCTCGCTCATGCCGTAAAGCTCCAGTATTTCGACATTGAAACGCTTCTCGAAAGCTTCATAAACCGGCTTGGGAGCACCTCCGCCGAAGCATTTTTTCACCTTGTGATCCCGGTCGACCGGAGACGGATCACGGGTCAATAAAATGGGTAACACCGAGCCTACGTATGTAAATGCAGTGGCTCCGCTTTCCCTGACCTGCGACCAGAAGGCGCTGGCGCTGAATCGCGGAACCAACGCCATGGAGGCGTTCGCCGCCAACGCCGTGAGGACACAGTATACTTGGGGATTAGCGTGATACAGGGGCAATGCCGTGAAAATCCGGTCGTCCGGTGTCATTGCCGTGGCATGCGATAGATCCGCTGCCGCCTTCAAATATGCTCGGTGACTGTTGACAACCAACTTGGGCATCCCCGTGGTTCCAGATGTCGCTGTCAGGATCAATGGTTGGATATCCGATAAAGGCCAATCGACGGACAACGTTGAAGCGCGGCTCGGATATTCCGCCGCCAGACTGCCGGGACTCCCGTCCCACGCAAGGCATTGCATGCTTGGGAAGTCTGCGGCAATGGCCTCCCACCCGGGGCGAAAACAGTCCGCCAGAATCACGGACCTGCTGTCGGATTGGCGCAACAAATGGGCCAGGGCCGCACCCTGAAAGGCCGTATTGACCGCCACGGTTACCGCGCCAAGCTTGGCCAAGGCGAACCAGCACCCGATATAATCCGGTCCATTGGGCAGCATGAGTGCCACATGGTCACCTGCCGCGATACCTCTTTCGACGAGGGTATTGGCAATCCGGTTGCTCAGGTGCTCCAGATCTGCATAACTCAACTGATGACCTTGAAACCAGAGAGCTGTTTTAGCGCTGTTTCGGAGGGCTTTCTCGGCCAGAAATGTACGAATGGTATCCATTTCAGAATCCGATAATCTCCCTGGCAATATTGTTTTTCATAACCTCCAATGTGCCCCCGGCAATGGCCAAAACCTTCACATCGCGCATATAGATGTTGAAGTAGCTATCACGAAGACAGCCGAAGCGACCGGTCAGCTGCAGGGCGTCACCGACCACCTGTTGGGCGGTTTCCACACACAGCAGCTTGGCCTGCGAGGAAAGGAGGCTGCTTTTACCGCTGGCCTCTGTGGCCCGCGCGGCGTGGTCGCGCAGCAGGCGGACGGCCAGCAGCCGGGTGCTCATGTCGGCCAGCTTCCAGCGGAGTCCCTGGAATTCAACCACCAGATGGTCGCCCACACGCCGCTGGCGGCAGTAGGTCAGGGCCTTGGTAAAGGCGGCCTCGGCAATCCCTAAGGCGGCACTGGCATTGCCTAAACGGCTGAAATTGAAAGCCGACAAGAACACCGCCAGGCCCTTTTCGGGGGACCCCAGGATTCGGTCGGGGCCGATGGGGCAGTCGTGAAAAGCGATGTTGTGGATTGGCGAACTCCGCAGTCCGACGGGATCCAGCCTACCCGTGACGCTGAAACCGGGAGTTCCCTTTTCCAGGAGGACCAAGGCGAAGCCCTCCGGGCTGCGCGCCAGCACACCCAACAAGTCTGCCTCAGCGGCGTCGTTGATGAACGCTTTCGCACCGTTCAATACCCATCCGCCATCGGCTTCTTCCAGGCGGGTCTGCATGCCGCGAAAGCTTGACCCGACACCCGTTTCGGTAATCGCCATGGCACCGATGGACGTGCCTTGAGCAAGGGGCATCAGATAGCGCTTCCGCTGGGCCGGAGTGCCGAATTCGAGGAGCATTTCCATGAGTTGAAAATGTCCGTTATGGATCATTCCCGCTCCAGCCCGAGCCAGTTCCTCGCTTACTAGGCAGAAAGCCAGCACGCCGAGGCCGTCGCCTCCCTCCTCCCGTGGCAGGTGGGCTCGAAAGAATCCGGCCGCGCCGGTTTGACGAAAGAGGTCAAAAGGGAATGTCGAGGCTTCCTCGTGGTGGAGGATGGTCGGAAAGGCCTGGGTCTCGACAAATTCCCGGACGCGCATGCGCAGATCGGATAGATGCGAGGGGTACGCGATGACGTTGGGGGTATCATTGTTCATAATCGCAGGCCCTCAGATGGTAAAGGCGACATTCCGTCCGCGTTGCAGAATCCAGATGTCTGTAAAGACCTTGTCGGCATGTCTGAGAATGAACGCCTCGGGGGTTTGGGGGCGTACCGTCGAATAGTTGGGCGAGTGGGTGGCGATGGGGTGCACCACAGTCAGCGGAAGGTTGGCCGCCAGGGCCAGATGCACCCCGACCAGCACATGGCCGAGCTTCCGTCCGAGTTCGGTGGGATGGCCATCGGCAGGGTGGAACAGGCAGATCTTGTCCAGGTCGTGGAGCACTGCGGCGGCAATCAGGACATCCCGGTCGATCTGCACCGCTTGGCTCAATTCTAAGGAAGCGGCAATGGCCAGCGCACACTCGACAACCCCGTTGGTGTGGTCAACATTCGAAATACCCAAAGCTTCCCGGTCTGGCTCCCACTGGCTGACATCCTCGAGGCGGTCATAGTCCGAGGCGTGCCACGCCTCTAGCCAGGCTTGGCACACCCGCCCGCGCAAACCCGCGTCCGAGATCTCTCGAAGCCGCGGGAAGCTTTCCAAGACGACCTGAATGGTTTTGTCCATTGTGGCTCCTTAAACGTGCCTTGACGGTTATGAGTGGGCGGTGAGGGAAGTGTTCACGGCCGGTCGCTCGGAGGCGAGCATTTTTTTGCGGCGCTGTCTCATCAGGACCCAAAAAACCAGGAAGGCGACGGATCCGGATAGGCTCAGGTAATGATTGGGCCAGAAAATGGCCACCGTGATAAGCCCCAGTAGGATGCGAAATGGCCAAATCAGACGTACCACCAGGTAGCCATCCAGAGCGCCGACACCGGCCGCCAAGGCTATCAGACCCGTAATGCCGACACCCATGGCCGGCCAGAATCCATTGGTGAAAAGGATCTCCGGCTGGTAGGCAAACAGGAGCGGTATCAAATAGAGCCCCTTGGATAGCTTCCATGCCTGGAAACCGGTGCGCATGGGATTGGAGCCGGCGATGCCGGCCGCGGCATATCCGGCCAGGCACACCGGGGGAGTAACGTTGGCATCCTGGCTGTACCAGAAAATGATCAGATGGCCCGCCAGCAGAGGAACGCCCAGTTCTAGCAGAGCCGGGGCGGCCAACACCGCCAGCATGATGTAGGAGGCGGTCACCGGCAGGCCCATACCCAGCACCAGGGAGGCCAGCAGGATCAGTAACAAGGCGACGAACAGATTGGAGCCGGCCACGGTAAGCACCATTCCCGAGAACTTCAGTCCCAGCCCGGTGAGGCCCACCACGCCTACGATGAGACCCGCCGCAGCACAGGCGGCCGAGATGCTCACCGCCATCTTGGCGGCCAGTTCCATGGTCTCGAGGAGCTTGCGGAAGCTCATGCGGGTTTCCCGTCGCAAGAAGCTCATCAGGTAGACCAGCAGGATGGAGTAGCTGGCCGAGAGGGTGGGGGAGAAACCGCTGACGAGCAAAGCGATCAGCAGGGCCAGAGGCACCAGACAAATATAACCTTTCTTGAGAGTGGACTTGAAATCGGGGAGTTGCTCCTTGGGCATCCCTTGCAGACCTAGCGCCACGGCCGCGTTGTGAGCAAAGATCCAGACTGTAGCATAGTAGAGTATAGCCGGGATGATGGAAAGGAGCATGATCTTCAAATAGGGAATGCCAGTGAACTCGGCCATGATGAAGACCCCGGCCCCCATCAGTGGAGGCATGATCTGGCCTCCGGTGGAGGCCGCGGCCTCAATGCCGCCGGCGGTCTCGCTTTTGTACCCTACGCTTTTCATGAGGGGGATGGTGATGGAGCCTGTGGTCACCACGTTGGCGATGGCGCTACCGGAAACCGAGCCCATTAGCCCCGAGGCCAGTACGGCGGTCTTGGCTGGCCCACCGACATACTGGCCGGTAAGGGAATAAGCCAAATCAATAAAGAAATCTGTGGCTCCGGTGTTCTGCAGGAAGGCGCCGAAGAGCACGAACAGGAAGACATAGGTGGCCATGACGCCGATGGGCGTACCGTAGATCCCCTCCAGGGTGCAATACATTTGGCTAACGATGCGTTCCCAGCTGAATCCTCGATGGACCATGAAGTCGGGGAGGCTTCTGCCGAAATAGGCGTAGGCCAGGGAGACCACAGCGATCACCGTGAGCGTGTTGCCGATGGTGCGGCGTGTGATTTCCAGCGTCAGAACGACCATCACCACCCCAAAAGTCTTGTCCCAGAAGGTCAGGTTCCCTAAGTGCTGGTTCATCTCCGGATAGATCAGGATGATGTACATGCCGGCAACCACAGCAAGGACGGCTAAGAACAAATCGAAAGTCCGTACCAGCCAACGAGTGGCAGGGGCGCGGGACGAAAACTGTTTGAGGGCCGGATAGGTGAGGAAGATCATCACCATGGCGAAGATAAGATGGCCGCTGCGCACAGCAATCGTGGACATCAGGCCTATGGTGCTGAAATAGAGGTGGAATAGCGAAGCTGCTACCCCGGTCAGCAGAATCAGTTTCCCGAAAAAGTCCCTCTGGGAGGTGCCCTGGAGGTTTGACATGGTCATGGTCTCCTGAATGATCCGTCGAAAGTTCTCTCGTCCTCCATCAGGTTTTGGATGCATCGCGGTTTAGACCCAGGTGTCCCCCCATATCCGGGCTTAAGGTCCTCGCTAATCTGTTTGCCATGCCGCCGCCATGGCAGGATGGTGAGTATTTCGATTAGGGCCACGCTTCGGCTCTTAGCCTGATGCTTGTTTACCCATAGCTGATTAAGGTCTGCTACTCGGCCGGTTGGGTCTTTATCACGATTCGGTTGCCGCCCGGTGCGACCTGCCGAAGGTTCAAGTCCATGTTGCCGAAAATCAACCACATGTCGTTAAGATAACTCACACGCATCACCAAGTAGTCGATTCGTTGGTGCAATCCGGGAAAAGTCACCTGCCCGTCGTGAGTGATACAATTCTGCCCGGGTGAGCATTCCGGAAGCCCGTATCCCGAAGCGCTCACCGTGGTCTCTACCAGATAAATCGTCCCGTCGGCGGCGACTTCGTAAACCTCCTCCACGGGGGATTTTTCTACCGAGTGGCGATAGCGCAAGGCGAACCGGTTGCCATTTTCCAATCGTTGGCGGAGCAATGTATTGTCGGCTGTTGTATCCACCACCAACACTTCAATTTCACCCGCAAATGTCCTATCACCGTTTAACAATAGCAGCATTGATGCCGTCAATAGAACGATAAGTATTCGCATAGGCCACTTTCTTGGCTCGCCGGCAACAGACCGGCGAGCCTTGTTCGACTTACTTTTCAACGGGCAAGCACGAGTTTATTTCAGCATCCCGATCTCTTTGTAGTAACGCTCGGCCCCAGGGTGCAGAGGCGCCAGTTTTCCAACGGAGGGATCGAATCGCCATAGCGAGAAGGCCTTGTGGGATTTGATCAGCTTTGCCTGGTTCGTATGCACCGCTTTGACGATTTCGTAGACGGCTTGTTCCGGTATATCCTTGTTAACCGCCATAGGGCCAGGAGTGGTGAAGGTATGGACATCCTGATCCTGGCCCGGGTAGGTCCCGGCCGGAATCACCACCGGAGGGCAAAAGGGATATGCTTTCTCCAATCCCTCCAGATCCTCTTTGGAATAATCCAGAAGCCGAATTTTTCGCAAAGTTGCGATATCGGTAACCGAAGCGTTGGGATAGCCGGCCATCACCAGAGCAACGTCAACACGGCCGTCCTTAAGAGCTTCTACTCCTTCGCTAAAGGAAAGATAGGCCGGCGTGATGTCGTCATAGGTCAAACCGAAAAACTTCAGTTCAAGTTGAGAGCAGACTTCTGTTGCGCTAGCTGGCGCCCCCACAACCACTTTCTTGCCCTTGAAATCACGTGGACTTTTTATGGGACTATCGGCTGGAACGATCCACTGACGGTCGCTGCCGTGGATCCACCACATGGTGCGCAGGTTCGGCAGCTTGTCGGTGAGCTTGTCACCTACGATGGAAACCCAGGCAATCATTCCCATATCGGCTTGACCGGAGTTAACCAACTTGGCGTTTTCCACCGAAGCCGCTGTCACCTCAGCCGTGGCGCTCTTGATAGAAGGGCACTCCCTGCTTATCAGGTCGGCTACAGCGCCACCAGTTGGGAAATAGGTTCCGCCAGTGCCGCCAGTGCCGATGGAAATGAAGACTTTTTCTGCCATGACCGGTTGAACACCGACCAGCACTACCGCTGCCGCAATCAGCACAAATGCTACGCGTATAAAATTCTTTTTCATTGTCACGTCTCCCCCTTTTTGGTTTTTTATATGTTAGATTGATTCCAGCGGCCGTAAAAGATCTCACGGACGCACCCAATAACGTGAATGAAATTATTGCTTAAACAAAATGCACAAGCAAATGTGAAGCAGCCCTCAATGGACACCATTAGTCGATCATCGGTTAGCTTTCCGGTAGCCGAGGGCATCTGTCCCGATAATCATTTTGCAAATATTGGCGGAACCTTCTAGAAGCTGGTAAAGCTTAGCGTCACGGAGTAGTCTTTCCACAGGGTATTCGGTGGAATAGCCATAGGCCCCATGGATGCGAAGGGCGCTGTCAGCCACCCTTGAGGCGACGTCGCAAGCATAGTATTTGGCCATAACGGTTTCCCGGGTATTGTTGAGTATGCCTGCATCTTTCTGCATGGCACTTCGATAAACCAGCAATCGGGCTGCCTCGGTTTCAACGACCATACGGGCCAATTCCTCCTGTATCATCTGAAACTTTCCTACCGGTCGACCGAACTGCTCACGTGACTTGGCATACTTGATGGATTCATCGATTAGGGCCTGACTCACGCCCAGTGCGCCGGCGGCTGCCGTCACCCTTGTGTTGTTGAGCCCGGATACGACGAACTTAAAGCCTTGATTTTCGACACCGCCTAATAGATTTTCTACAGGAACTTCCACGTCATCGAAAAAGACTTCTCCAGTCGGACAAGCATTCCAGCCAAGTTTTTCAGCAGTTGCACCCGTTTTGACGCCCTTGCTGTGCATATCGACAACAAATGCGGATAACCCCTTATACCGTTGTTCTGGATCTGTGTAAGCGTAGATTATTCCAACATCGGCAACTTGAGCATAAGTAATCCAGTTCTTGGAACCGTTAATCACATAAACGTCACCCTGCTTTACGGCAATGGTTTTGATATTCGCCACATCCGACCCGGCGTCCCCCTCTGTAATGCCGATGCAACCAAGCCATTCGGCGCTAACAAGTTTTGGGATGTATTTATTCTTTTGGTCTTCTGTACCATACTGTAGAATTTCTCTGGCAGTACCCATCGTCTGCATATTAAAGGCGGCCCGTAGAGAACCACTTACCTTTGAAATCTCTTCAGTAATGACGGTATGGGCCAAAAACCCCATTGCGTTGCCACCGTATTGTTCTGGAATTGGACATCCGTAGAAATCTAAATCAGCCATTTTAAGGACCAGATCATGTTGAAAGGTGTGATTTTTTTCATCTTCGGCAACCCGTGGCAAAACCTCTTTGCGTGCGAATTCTCGGGCCACTTTCTGAATGGCTTGGACTTCCTTATTGAATTCAAACATGTATGACTCCTTTCAATTTTCCTACTTGTGAATCCTTTGCCTACAGAGGAATGTTGCCATGTTTGCGGTCCGGCCGCTCTTCACGCTTGTCCTTCAACAACTCCAGAGAACGTATTAGGACGGGTCGTGTTTGGTTCGGCTCGATGATATCGTTGATATGACGAAGAGAAGCCGCGCGATATGGCTGCACGTATTTATCGTAGTATTCCTTTGATAGTTTTTTCGCCGTCTCTACAGGATCTTCAGCTGCGGCAATATCTTTGCGGAAAAGAATGCTAGCCGCCGTATCTGGACCAACGCTTGAGATTTCAGCACTCGGCCACGCATAAATAAAATCGGCTCCAATATATTTGCTTCCCATGGCGATATAGGCGCCGGCATAAGCTTTTCGGACAATAACCGTCACCTTCGGAACAGTTGCTTCAGCATAAGCATGCAGCAATTTGGCACCATTGTAGATGATGCCCTCCTGCTCCATTTTCTTACCGATTAGATAGGCAGGTGAATCTTGGAAGGTAACCACGGGGATATTGAAGGCATCGCAGAAACGCACGAAACGTGCTGCCTTCTCAGCGGCATTGATATCAATCAACCCACCGAGGTATTTGGGTTGATTGGCGACAATGCCCACAGTACTCCCGTTTAAACGGGCAAATCCTGTAATCATGTTACGGGCAAAATCTGCTTTCAATTCTTCGAAACTGTTAAAATCAACGATGGGCTCGATCACCCGGTGCATGTCGAATGGTTTGTTTGACGCAGTGGGAACGACGGTATCCAGTTCCTCGGCACACCTTCCTGGATCGTCCTGGCAGTCCTTTCCCGGTACTTTTTCATGGCAGCTGAGGGGCAGAAAATCCATCAGTTGCCGAGCCTTGGCAAATATTTCATCCTCAGTTTCTGTCATTATATCTACCAACCCGCTGGTACGAGCGTGCATCTTTGCGCCACCCAGTTCCTGGTCGGAAATCGTGACCCCGGTCTGTGCTTTTACAAAGGCTGGTCCGGCAATATAGATCGAACTGGCTCGCGTCATGAGAATAAAATCGGTCAGACCCGGCGAATAGGCCTGGCCACCCGCTACAACACCCAAAATGATGGATATTTGAGGCACCACACCGGAGTAGATCGTATTGCGCCGAAACATTTCACCGAACATTTCCATCGGTCCGAGAGTCTCATGCAGCCGCAGCCCCCCGGAATGACTAATACCGATTATGGGAACCCCAGCTGAAGCGGCCGAATCCATTAGGGCGCATATTTTCCTGCCAGTCATTTCCCCGTATGAACCGCCCAGAGCAGCAAAGTCCTGAGCGTAAACGGCTACGTTCCGACCGTTAATACGGCCAAAACCAGTGACAACACCTTCGGCAGGGATTTCACGTCTGTCCATACCGAAATCGCTGTAATGATGGGTTGCGAGCATATCAAGTTCAAAAAATGACCCCGGGTCAAGCAGTTTGTCTAACCGTTCACGAGGCGGATACATACCTTTACTGTAAAAGTGGCGTTCTTTGACCTCAGAATTTGATGACTCAATAATGCGTGTCTTTTTTTCCCGTAGTTCTTTTAACCGATCCAATTATTTTTCCTTTTTCATCCTAGTGAGTTTAGATTTGACCTTATTAGGTCTATATTTATTTTAGGTGTCAATTTCCGATGCGGGTATTAACAACAGAGGGATTTTGGTAATGCGCAGCAGATTTTTCACAATGCTCCCAGGCACCGACTCGACCAGGCCACTATGTTCATGGTAGCCCATGATGATAAAATCGCAGTGATTTTGTTGAGCGACATCAATTATCGTCTTTTCGACAGGTCCCTCAATAGCCACCATATCATCTTCACATAACTGCATATCGGGATGGCAGTCGTTAATGTGTTCACAAAAAGTTCCCAATACGGAGCGCATTTCATTAACTTCGCTCATTTTCCCGATAAGGATATTTTTTGCCCTATGCCGTTCCTGTTCGCGAATTGACAGCCATCGCTCCTCACCTATCAGGTTGGTAATCATCATCATGAGTGGTTCTTTTTTTGGCGGTTCCTGTAGAACGTGAAGTATAATCAATCTGGCGCAATCGCGCGCAGCTATGCGTGCAGCGTGTTTGAATATTTTGCGAGCTTTTCCCGAAAGATCGGTTGCAAAAAGAATGCACTTTTTTTCATCAGCCATGGCGGTAGTTTCTCCATGTAGTCCTATGAACCGTTTTTTTTGGCGGTCGAAAAGCAGAGTAGCTTAGATGACGCCTTTCTTGCGAAAGGCTTCAATCTCCTCCGTTGAATAGTCGCACCATGCCATAATTTCATCGGTATGCTCACCCATCATGGGAGGTCGTCGCACTTCGACCTCGAAGTCGGAAAATTTAACCGGATTATTGAACATCTTGATTTTGCCGACGTTTGGATAGTCGACATCCACGATGGTTTTGCGATATTTGACCTGGGGGTGATCGATTACTTCGCCAATGCTGTTGACCGCTCCGCAGGGCACGCCCGCTTCCAGCAGGATTTCCACCCACGCATCTCTCGTTTTCTGGCGTGTACGATCTTCGATGATCTTCGTTAGTTCGGCTCGGTGTTCGAGGCGCTCTTTGTTGGTTTTAAACCGCGGATCATCAATAAGGTGGTCAAGTTTTGTCGCTTGACAAAATTGCTTCCAGTGCGGTTCGGTCAATACGCATATATTGATCTGCGAACCATCGGAAGTCGGATAGAACTCGTATGGGGTTCCAAGGAAATATTTTGACCCCATACGTAATTCTTCATCTTTCATTCCTGCGACGATATGCATGTTCATCAGATTAAGCATCATGGTAACGGAGCAGTCGAAAAGTGAAACGTCCAAATCCATGCCTTTGCCTGTTTTGCCGCGTTGCAACAAAGCTGCCAGGATGGCATAGGCACAGTGAATGGCGGCCAGATAGTCAGTGATGGGCACATTTACCTTGCAAGGATTGTCTGCAAAACCCGTGTAACTAATAATCCCTGCTTCGCCCTGCATCACCTGGTCGAAAGCCGGACGATCTTTATAAGGTCCATCCTGACCAAAACCGGAAACATGGCTGTAAATAATCTTCGGGTTGATGGCGCTCACTTTGTCGTAGCCAAGGCCTAATCGGTCTACCACACCAGCAACAAAATTTTCGACGATTACATCAGAACGCTTAACTAATTCGTAGAAAATCTTTTTCCCTTCTTCGCTCTTCAAATCCAGCGTCAAGGATTTTTTATTGCGGTTGCCGATCGAAAAATAGTAGCTCAGTTCACCATCGATTGGTATCCATTTTCGGGTAAAATCTCCGTGTGGCGCACGTTCAATATGAATGACATTGGCACCCAAATCGCCAAGAAGCGTCGCGCCATAAGGGCCAGCGAGTGCAACTGTTAAATCGATAACAGTAATTCCACTGAGGGGCAGATTCTTTTCTGACATAATGCATAAACTCCTCGTTTATTATTATCTTTTAAATCTTTTAGTTGCTCTTCTGTCGTCAGGATAGTAAAAGGCGTGATAACCGAGATAGACTAATTATCAAACGATTCTATTAACATTCGGACCTGTCGAGTAATATTCACCTTTTCAAATTCCATGGCTTGTGATCAAATAATATTCAAGATAATTTACATCTTTTGTCATCGTACGCGTTACAATTTTTGATCTCTAAGGTTTTTTTATCCTAGCAGATCGCCAAAGCTCGCTACATCAGTAACACGACCGAGTAAAAATACCTGATCTATTAAAGATTCGATTTTATCCAGCGACAATGGCCGATGAGCGTACTCGTTGCATTTTCTGAATTTACTGATAACTTCTTCAGTAGTCATTGGGTACTCCGGGCTTCCCTTTATCTGATGGGCTTCTCGAATTATGGTTTGCCCGTTCTTTAATTTAATTTCCATCTTTATTGGAACAAATGCCTTTGGGTTCTCTGCGTTTGGGACCTCCACTACCTGGATCTGAGCCGCAAGTTTCGCCGCCTGTGAATTCTTCACGGCTTCATCCTCGAAGTCCTCAATAAATATATCTTTTTTTAAAATGCATGTGGCTATTGTATAGGGAATGGAAAATTGCGCACTTACCTGTGGGCTAGGCCCGATTGTGAACGGCCGTCCTACGAAATCCATGACAACCGGCGGCACATAGACTGTTATGGCCTCAATGTTGTTCTCAGCAACCTCTACTTCGCTGATTATGTCAAGAATCGTGTCAATGGGAGCATGCGTGCAACGGCAGCAAGGATAGGGCTTCATGCTTAAGTTAATGCCTTCGAAATGTGTCCCCAAATTCGAAAGCAAGCGATCCCGTGAATATTTTCCCTGCTGATAGAGGTTAAAGAAACCATACTTCCCCTCAAGCGGTTGGGTCGGACCTGTAACGCCCCTTTCGGCCAGTCGGGTGGAAAAAACACCGGCTTTAGCCCCCAAGGCAGGCTGCATCCGCTTGGTTAAAGCTCCTTCGATGAGGCACTGGCTATTGCCGGCAACTTGGCTGTAAACGATGCCCATGGCATTGAGGATCTGCTCGGAGCTACACCCCGCCAGCTTACTGGCAGCCGCCGTTGATCCAAAATAGCCTAAAGTAGAGGAATGGATCCAACCGCCCAAAGACGGCGCTGCAAGCCCCATGCGACAGGATAGGTCAACGCCTAAAACCACGGCTGTGAGCAGGTCTTTCCCCGTTCTGTGAAGCGCCTCGGAGACTGCCATGGCTGCCGGCAAAACTGACGTATTGGCATGAACGATGGCCTCGTCATGAGTGTCATCAAAATCTCTCGCATGGGCCATCACGCCATTTGCGAATGCGGCTGCTTCTGCGGGCACACGATGACCGAAGGACCAGATGGTGGTCTCTTCCTTTCCGCCATTGTCGCACAAATGGTCTACGACAGCCGCTACGCCTGGCGCAGACGAACCGGCCAACGCGGTGCCGATTGTGTCCAGAATAAACAACGTCGCATTGTTAATTACGTCCTTGGGAATATCTTCAAATTGAATCCGAACGATGTTGTCTACAATGGGTCTGATAGCATCAACCTTTAGATCTTCCGATGACATTATTTTCGCTCCCTGAATTCTCGTTTCTGATTACTTGATTATAGGGTATGTTTTGCCCACAAAATAACAGCACATAACATGCCAACATGAATTTGATTTTAAACCTTCAACTCTTTATACGCTGTAATTATAGTAATATTTTATTTTTTTTGAATGCGGTCGTGTTTTTATTTTTTGACGATTGTTGCCTCTTTGAATCTTACAAATTGTATAATTACATATGAATTAAGTAAGTTATCGTATTTAACATGTCTGTCGTCGGTGATTGACATGTAGAGCTGTAGCTACAACAGTCCGAATGGCATGCAAAAGTATGGTCTAAAGGGATTTTGCCGGATCCATATTGAATATTGATCGCGCATTCGGGTCATTAGGAGCACTCTATCATTTCAATCTGGAGATCATATCAAGGATGATCGAATCCGTTTGCATACTCTGATTTTCTGGTTGGCGTTGCTTATGGTGTTTAATTCTGAAGTTGAAAACACGATTCACTTGCCGATCATTCGGTGCGATATGTCATTAAATACCAATTTTTATCCTTGGTTGAATGTGGTATGTATATTAAACAATTTTAAGTTACCTGATTTTCATATAAACAGTGCTAAGCATTCGTCACAGGTCAAATGATCATGAGAAAAAAAGTTAAAAAGCAGTCAATGGCATGTACGCCGCAGCCAGGAGAAACATTTCAAGATAGTCCGATTCTAAAGTACTTTTCAGCTGACCTCATTGAAAGCCTGATCGACAATCCCTATGAAAGCCTCATTTTAGTAGATGCTGACGGTATTGTGCGCTTCATGAACAACAGTTACGAGCAGGTTTATTCGCGCCGGCGTGAAGACGCCATAGGACGCCATATATTGGAAATTGCCCCAGAAACTCAGCTACCGGAGGTTCTAAAAACCGGCAAAGTAATTGTGAGTCCCAGCAAAATTCTCGAGGACAAGAGCCAGATCGTCATCAGAGTTCCGCTACGGAAGGATGGCAAACTGACCGGCGCACTGGGCAAAGTGATCTATGCGCCACCCAAAGCCCTTCAAGACTTTGCCCGTAAAATATCAGCACTGGAGCAGGACCTGGAAGTTTACAAAGAAGAATTCAGGCAAGCTTATAGCAGTCGCTACACCTTTGACGACATCATCGGCGAAAACGCTGCTGTAAGCAACGCTAAGGATTTGGCCAAACAGTTCGCCCAAAGCGATTCCGCAGTGCTTATTCTTGGAGAGTCCGGATCTGGAAAGGAACTCTTCGCCCATGCGATTCACTCTGCCAGTCACAGACGGAATAAACCTTTTGTAAGCGTCAACTGCACAGCGATACCGAACGAATTAATTGAGTCAGAGCTGTTTGGCTACGAGCCAGGCGCCTTCACCGGATCTCTGAGAAAGGGGAAAATAGGGAAATTCGAGTTGGCTGATACCGGCACCATCCACCTCGACGAAATTGGTGACATGCCGTATTTACTGCAGTCCAAATTATTGCGGGTTCTTCAAGAGCATGAAATTGATAAAATTGGTCAGCGCAAACCTAAACATGTTGATTTCAGACTCATATGCACAACCAATCAACCGCTCGAACAGATGGTCGAAAAGGGTACATTCCGCCTTGACCTTTTCTATCGGCTCAATGTCGTTGTCATCTCGGTACCGCCACTAAGGGCTATTAAGGATGATATCCCGAGAATGGTCTACTACTTCCTGAAGCAACTGGAGTCAGGGAGGCCCAACCCCGTTAAAACGGTATCCGGCCAAGTCATGAAAATCCTGCAAAAATACCATTGGCCGGGTAATGTCCGGGAGCTGAAAAACCTTTTGGAACGCGCGATTGTGGTCTGCCGAGGTGATCGAATTGAAGTCGATGATCTTCCACCATCGATGATTCATACCCGCCCCGGACACCTCTTATCCGGGAAAAAGGAAATGCCCCTAACGATAAAAGAAGTTGTCGAATCCGCAGAAAGGGAGGCGATTATCCAAGCATTAGAGCTCAACCGAAACAACAAAAGCGCGGCGGCCAAAATGCTCGGCATCCATCGAACGGCTCTTTACCAGAAAATTGAAAAATTCAATATTATACTCTGAACCTCTTTTCCCGACGTTTTTCTGTTGCCTATAAGAACAGACATGTAGTTGATCGTCGACACTTATCGGATTGATTTTACAACCTTCAGCTATCCATCAGCGGTAAGACATCGACCGACTCTTCTGTAGCCTAAAACGCCATTCAAAACCTCACCGTTATTCACTCTCCCACAAGAAGAGGCGTAGTCTTGCCATCGATTAATTCCTCTGCCGTCAAACCATTCCTCACTTTTGGCAAGAACTTTGCAGATTGCCAATAGTTCCTGCTGTCGTTCCGAAAATCCACTAATAGTTGAGGGGCTGTAGAATGGATACTGTCTTAATGATTTTTGCCATAGGGCTCGGAGGCGTTTTTCTGGGAATGGGAATGCTTTATGTTTGCATTCGAATGACAACCCTCATAACCGGCCGCTTTTTCGATCAGCCTATGGCGGAAAAAGAGGCAAGGCGATGAACAGTTTGTCGTCCGTTTTTAAAACCACCGGTTTTTTTTTCCTCACCCCCGGCATGGTGATCATGTGGGCTATCGGATTTGTCCTCATTTATCTTGCAATTGCCAAAGATTATGAGCCGTTATTATTATTGCCAATAGGTTTCGGCATTCTGGTAGCGAACCTCCCATTAGCCGGCCTGATGATTCCTCACGAAGGATTACTCTGGCGTTTCTATCATTATGGTATCCAGTGGGAAATTGTCCCCCCTCTGATTTTTCTTGGACTTGGCGCATTGACTGACTTTGGTCCCATGCTGGCAAGCCCCCGTTTGATTTTTTTGGGTGCCGGTGCCCAGGCAGGCGTTTACTTGACCTTTTTCGCTGCTTTTGCCGTTGGCTTCGACTTGAAGGAAGCCGCAACCGTCGGAATTATCGGCGGTGCTGATGGACCCACCTCAATCTTTTTAGCCGCCAAACTTGCGCCCCACATGCTCGGAAGCTGCGCGGTTGCAGCCTATTCGTATATGGCACTCGTGCCCATTATTCAACCTCCGATCATGCGGATGCTGACCACCGAAAAGGAGCGCGCCATACGAATGCAAAAGGCTCGCAAAGTGCCCGCCATCGAGAAGTTAGTCTTTCCTCTTATGGCTACTTTAGTGATAATTTTGCTCGTACCCGCCGCTGCGCCTCTGGTCTCCATGTTCATGCTGGGCAATCTGTTCAGAGTGGCAAAGGTGGTGGAGCGACTCACCAATGCCGCCCAAAACGAGCTTCTAAACATCGTTACCATTTTTCTAGGATTACCGGTGGGAGCCACCATGAATGCCGAGAGCTTTCTGCAGCCTAAGGTTCTTTTCATCTTCTTCTTAGGGCTGTTTGCCTTCATGGTCAGCACAGCCACTGGCGTTTTGCTGGCCAAATTAATGAACGTCTTTTCAAAAAACAAAATCAACCCTTTGCTCGGCGCCGCCGGCGTGTCGGCTGTCCCTATGGCTGCGCGGGTAGTTCACAAAGTTGGGACACAGGCAGACAAAAAGAATTACTTGCTGATGTATGCAATGGGACCCAATGTTGCCGGTGTCATCGGCACTGTGATCGCTGCGGGTATTTTTCTGACCCTACTGAAATAATTCGATGTCCCGTTGGCGCTTAATCCATGCGGCCACCCAAAACAAGGAAACACGCTTCGGTAATCTAACTTTTATAAAACCAGGAGAAAATATATGGCAGCAGATATGATGATTTTCGGCGTCGTGGGCGCCGGTCAGATGGGCAACGGTATTGCCCAGGTAGCAGCCGCCAGCGGCCTTGACGTGATCATGAACGACATCAAAGAAGCATTTGTCGAAAACGGCATGCGGACGATTGCCGTCAATCTGTCACGCAGTGTCGCCAAGGGCCGCATGACCGAAGAAGAAAAAGGCGTGATCCTGGGCCGCATCAAAACGAGCACCGATTTAACACCCATGGCCCGGGCCGATTTCGTCGTGGAAGCCGCCACTGAAAAAGAAAACCTCAAATTCGCCTATAATTGAGAAATTTGCGGCATAATAAGAGGGCAAAATTCGGATCATGACGATACCACCGGAGGAGATATGCGCGAAGTAGTGATCGTAAGTGCCGTTCGGACGCCCCTGGGGAGTTTCGGCGGCACCTTGAGCAACATGGGCGCCACCACCCTGGGCGCGCTGGTGATCGAGGAAGCCGTCCGGCGCGCCGGCATCAAAAAAGACGTTGTGGATGAAGCCATCATGGGGCAGGTGCTGCCCCTGGGCTACGGGCAGAATCCGGCCAAACAGGCCGCGGTCAAGGCCGACATGCCGGATACGGTCGAATGCATCACGATCAACAAGGTCTGCGGCTCCGGGCTCAAGGCCGTCATGCTGGCAACCCAGGCCATCCAGGTCGGTGATGCGGATGTCGTGGTGGCCGGCGGCATGGAGACCATGAGCATGGCGCCCCACTACCTGGAAAAATCCCGCACCGGCTACCGCATGGGAAACGGCGTTCTCCGGGACCACATGATCAACGACGGCTTATGGGATCACGTCAACGATTTTCACATGGGAATTTCCAACGACCTGTGCGCCGAAAAATACGGGGTTTCCCGGGAGGATCAGGATCGCTACGCCGCCGAATCCTACCGCCGTGCACGGGTGGCCATCACAGCGGGTCGATTCAATGACGAGATCATGCCGGTGGCAATCCCCCAGCGCAAAGGGGCTCCGGTCATCTTCGATCAGGACGAATGCGTGCGTGAAACCAGTTATGAAGCCCTGGCCGCTATGCGGCCGGCCTTTCAGAAAACGGGCACCGCGACGGCCGGCAACGCCTCGGTCATCAGTGATGGGGCCGCCGCCGTGGTCGTCATGGCCCGCGAAAAAGCCGAAGCCCTCGGGTGTCGGATCATGGCCAGCATCGGCGCCCAGGCGTCCTATGGGATCGAGATGAAATATGTCCTGGTGGCGCCCATCTGGGCCATCCCGAAATGTCTGGCCAAACAGGGCATCACGGCAGCGGATGTGGATCTTTTTGAGATCAACGAGGCATTCAGCGGTTCCACCCTGGCCGTATTGCGAGAGTTGGATCTCGACCCGGCTCGGGTTAACGTCAACGGCGGGGCGGTATCCCTGGGGCACCCCATAGGAGCCAGCGGCTGCCGGGTGCTGGTGACCCTGTTGCACGAAATGATCCGCCAGGACCGTAAAACCGGGCTGGCCTCCCTCTGTCTGGGCGGCGGCGAAGCCGTGGCACTGGCAATCACGCGATAACCACCGCTTTTTAACATTGATATCGGTGAAATATTCTGCCCGCTTGGCTGGATTAGGAAAACGATATGAAAGTGTTTCAATTGCAGGACGACTGGTCCGTAGAAAATTTGGTCATAAGCGAACGACGGGAACCCCAAGTTGGACCCGGGCAGATAAAACTCAGGATGAAAGCCGCATCGCTTAATTACCGTGATTTGCTCGTTATGCAAAGAGGGTATGGCGCATTGACAGGTGCTTTGCCCCTGATACCGATTTCTGATGGCGTTGGAGAAGTGGTCGAAGCAGGCGAAGGGGTCACGCGGGTTGAGCGGGGGGACCGCGTGTGTCCGATGATTCATCCCCACTGGATATGTGGGCCGCCTACGAAAAAGCGGCTGGGTGATCTTCTGGGCGGTCCTCGAGACGGCGTAATGGCGCAATCCATGGTGGTCGACGAAAAAAACGTGGCTCGAGTCCCATCCTACCTCACCAACGAAGAAGCGGCAACGTTGCCCTGCGCCGCCCTGACCGCCTGGACAGCGATCGTCACCGAAGCCAAACTGCATGCGGGTGACACTGTTTTAGTGCAAGGAACGGGTGGCGTGGCATTATTTTCGCTCCAAATTGCCAAATTGATAGGGGCTAGGGTCATTATTATTTCCAGCAGTGATGAAAAACTTGAAAAAGCTTACCAATTAGGCGCCGATGAAGGCATCAATTATCGCAAAAAACCTGAATGGGGGAAACTAGCGCGCGATTTAGCGGGTGGTGATGGTGTCGATCATATTATCGAACTTGGCGGAAACCAGACGTTACCGCAATCCCTGCGGGCGATTCGACCTGGCGGCTCTATTAGCTTGATTGGCGTATTGTCCGGCGGGAATATGGATGTCCGGCTGGGCCTTATTGTTACCCGCTATGTACGGCTGCAAGGTATCACGGTTGGTAACCGCGATGGTTTCGAAAAAATGACCCGTGCTTTCGATCAGCATAAAGTAAAGCCGGTTGTCGATCGAATTTTTAGCTTTGATCAGTTAAGAGAAGCTTTGGATTATTTTGTCAGTGGCTCCCATTTCGGTAAAATCTGCATCCGACATTGATCAATATGGCCTGCTGCGGTGCGCCCAAGAGTATCTTCAGGGACATGGATTAAACATCGGACACCCCACTAGGAGTCCCCGATAATGGTTAACGCAAATCAGATCATGGTCAATGGTCTTCCCGGTAATGTTAGCCGGATGATCGCCGCAAATATTTTGCAGGATCCGAAATTAACATTGCTTCCCTACTCGCTTACAGGCCCAGAAATAGAAATCGATAAAATCACGATCGAAGATCAAACCGTTGCATTGATCACACCCGATTGGCGGGATACGCGCATTATGACCATCAAAGACACGTACGGCGACTTTATCAGCATCGATTTCACACACCCGTCCGCGGTAAACCGCAATGCCCGCTTCTACTGCACCTTTGATCTTCCTTTCGTCATGGGAACCACGGGCGGCGATCCTCAGGCGCTTCAAGATATGGTTACGAAATCATCGATATCGGCGGTTATTGCCCCAAACATGGCCAAGCAGGTCGTGGGCCTCCAGGCGATGCTGGACTACGGTGCCAAAAACTTTCCCGAGTTGTTTAAGGGATACCGGCTGAAAGTCCAGGAGAGCCATCAGCAGGGCAAGGCCGATACGAGCGGCACCGCCAAAAAAATGGTCGCCTATTTCAATGCCATGGGTGTTGACTTTGCAGAAGATCAAATTCAAAAAGAACGCGATCCCGCCGTTCAGCAGACGGTCTGGGGTATTCCGGAAGCCTATTTAGATGGGCACGGCTGGCACACCTACAAGTTGACTTCGTCGGATGGCACGGCTACGTTCGAAATTCGTCATCATATCAACGGCCGCAATATTTACGCAGAAGGTATTCTTGAGGCCGTTCACTTTCTCCAAAAAAAGCTGGAATATGGCTCACGAGGAAAGGTTTTCTCCATGATAGACGTAATTAAGGCATCGGGCACTTAACAGCCTGTTGAAAAAGCTTTCCGGCGCATGGTCGGGCGAACATTAGATCATATGAAAACCTTTTCTAAAAGGCTGCTAAAGTGGCCGGAAGGGTTCATTCACTTAGTGGCTTGTTGTACCCGATAAAAAGTCGCACGAGAATGATAGTAAAATTGCGACTGGACCCTGGCGATGAATGCCCAATGGTAACCAAGGCATATTTCTGGCAATGCCTCGGTTCGGTTTGACGCTTCGGTTCAAAGAAGCCGGTTTATAGAAGATACAGGCAGAGATCGATCGGATCGTGGCAACTTGAACGCTGCGATTTCAGGCAACCCCATACTTTTTCGAGCCATAGGAGGTCGTTTTGGATTTTGCACTGTCTAAAGAGTTGGAGATGTTGAAAAAAGCCGTCCGGGAATTTGCCAACAAACAGATCGCCCCCCATGCGGACGAATGGGATGCGACGAACCACTTCCCCTACGAGGAGGCCATGCGGCCCATGGCCGAACTGGGGCTATTCGGCACCGTGATCCCCGAAAAATACGACGGTGAGGACATGGGCTGGCTCTCGGCCATGATCGTGACCGAGGAAATCGCCCGGGCGTCGAGCTCCCTGCGGGTCCAGATCAACATGCAGACCCTGGGATGCGCCTATACCATCTATCACTACGGCAGCGCGGACCTGGCCGCCAAATACGTGCCCAAACTCGTGCGCGCGGAATACGTCGGCGGATTCGGCATCACCGAACCGGATGCCGGCTCGGATGTCATGGCCATGGGTTCCACGGCCGAGGACAAGGGCGACCACTGGCTGCTCAACGGCTCCAAGACCTGGATCTCCAACGCCCCCGTGGGGGATGTGGTCATCTACTATGCCTACACGGACAAGTCCAAGGGCGCCAAGGGGCTGTCGGCGTTCGTGGTCGAGCTGAAAAATTTCAACGGCGTCAAGACCACGACACTGGAGAAAATGGGGTCGCATTCCTCCCCGACCGGCGAAATATTCCTGACGGAAACCCGCGTTCCCAAGGAGAACATCATTGGCCAGCCGGGCGACGGGGCCAAGATTGTCTTCGGCTCCCTCAACCAGACCCGCCTGTCGGCCGCGGCCGGCGCCGTAGGCGTGGCCCAGGCCTGTCTGGAGACGGTGTTCAAATATTGCAACGAACGCAAGCAGTTCGGCAAGCCCATCGGCGAATACCAGATGAACCAGGACATGATCGCCCAGATGGCCACCGAAATCGAAGCCTCCCGGCTGCTGGTCTACAAGGCGGCCTGGGCCAAGGACCAGGGCCGGCTGAACAACGGGCTGGACGTGGCCATGGCCAAGTACCTGGCCGGGGAGACGGCCGTCAAGTGCGCCAACTACGCCATGCGGATCCTGGGGGCCTACGGCTATTCCACCGAATACCCGGTGGCGCGCTTTTACCGGGACGCGCCCACCTACACCATGGTGGAGGGCTCGGCCAACATCTGCAAGTGGATCATTGCCCTGGATCAGCTCGGCTATCGCAAGGCCAACCGTTAGCGGGGGAAACATGCGTCATGGAGCCTAATATGGCCTGGCTTATCGGCACGGCCATCTCCCCAGGTGTTTTTTGCATTTCGGGGTGAGTCTCCATTCAGGAAATTGGCATTTACAACGAAGCGCAAATCGAAGGAGGTATCATCATGTCAGAAGAAATTTTGGCGCCGCTGGCCGGCACAATCATTGAGGTGAATATCGAAATTGGTGCAACGGTCGAAGAAGATGAAGAAGTTTTTGTCATTGAAGCCATGAAGATGGAAACCCCGGTCTTCTGCCCGTGCAGCGGTAAAATAAAGGACATCATGGTCAAAAAAGGGGACAAGGTCGAGGAGGACGATATCCTTGCTATTATTGACGACTGAGGCCATCGCGTGGTGATAAAGAGCGCCACTTGGCGGCACGAAACAGACAGCGGTGTCGACAATGGAGCGCAAAGCGACTATTGACAATGCCGGTCCTCCCGGACGAAGGCACCACCGTTCATTCGCTACAGGTATGGGAGATGACGTATGAGACCCTATTTTGAAAAAATGGCGGATTTGGGCCGTGAACTCAAAAAAGGTCAATTGAAGCAAACCGATAAGAACCTGGAGGACTTCCAGCAGGCGGAAGCCCAAATCGCCGCTGAAGTTGAACGCGTGCAAGATGCTGGATTTTCAACCGAGAAGATCAACGCCCGGGGCCAGATGACGGTCTGGCAGCGGCTGGACTATTTGGTCGACCCGGACACATGGTGTCCCTTGCACACCCTGTACAATCCGATGGACAACGCCGAAGGCACCACCAACGTCATCGACGGCTTGGGACGAATATCCGGCCGGTGGGCGGTCATTATCGGATTCGATAACAAAGTAATGGCCGGTGCTTGGCTGGCCGGGCAGTCCGAGAACATCCTGCGGGTCACGGACCTGGCCAAGCGCCTCAACATACCGCTGGTCTGGCTGGTCAACTGCAGCGGCGCCAAACTCACGGAACAGGAAAAATTCTATGCCAACCGGCGCGGTGCCGGCGCACCTTTTTCCGGCACGCCGAACTGGAGCAGCTTGGCATTCCCGTGCTGGCCGGCATCTACGGCACCAACCCGGCTGGCGGAGGCTACCAAAGCATTAGTCCCATGATTCTATTCGCACATAAAGACTGTAACATTGCCGTGGGCGGTGCCGGTATTGTCAGCGGAATGGCGCCCAAAGGCGGTTTCGACCTCGATATGGCCGACGGCCTCATCGATAAAGCAAAGACTTTCAAAGCCCAGCCTCCCGGAAGCGTCAAAATCCACTATGACGAAACCGGTTTTTTCCGCTATGTTTTCGAGGAAGAAAAAGGGGTTCTGGATGGCCTCAAAGATTACATGAAGCACATTCCGGCCTATCATCCCAAATTCTTCCGGGTGGCCTCCCCCCAGACTCCAAAATTCACGCATGACGATATCTACCGACTTTTACCGATGGAACCCAAAAAGGTTTATGATTTCGATCAAATTCTCGCCCGACTTGTCGACGGCAGCGAGCACATGGAATTCCGCCCGGACTATGGTCCTGAAATGTACACCGGTTTGTGCAAGATTGACGGATTTCTGATGGCCTGTATCGGCAACCGTCAAGGCTACCTCGGCAAGGACTATCCGGAATATGCCGATTACCCAGGCTTTGGGGGTAAGCTTTATCGCCAGGGCCTGATAAAACTGAACGAATTCGTATCCCTCTGCGGGCGGGACCGCATTCCGATCGTCTGGTTTCAGGACACAACCGGGATCGATGTCGGTGACCTGGCGGAAAAGGCCGAGCTGCTTGGCCTGGGTCAATCGCTGATCTACTCCATCCAGCAGACGGATATCCCCATGATGCTGATCGTGCTCCGCAAGGGCACGGCGGCAGCGCATTACGTCTTGGGCGGACCAACGGCTAACCGTCACAATGCGTTTACGTTGGGAACGGTCGCAACTGAAATTTATGTTATGCACGGGGAAACCGCTGCCGTGGCCACCTATGCCCGTCGGCTGGTAAAAGAAAAGGAAGCCGGCCGACCGCTGGAGCCCACCGTCGAAAAAATGAACGCCCTGGCCCAAGACTATCATAACAAATCTCGTCCATTGTTCTGCGCAAAAACCGGCATGGTGGACGAGATTGTTCCACTCAAGGACCTTCACAAATATATCGCAGCTTTCTCAGGCGCTGCCTACCAGAACCCGAAATCCATCTGCCCGCATCATCAGATGTTGCTGCCGCGTGTAATTCGAGGATAAAGAGGGCGTTGTCGGGCAACAGAATTTAGCAACAGCAGGCTCTATCAAACGCAAAGGCGCCGGGGCAGAAAGAATAGGCTCAGGCGCCTTTGCGTTTTTGAATTTCGTTATTCTTCCCGATTGTAGTGATCAACGGGTGTTTAAGTTTGGCTCATCCAGGCGCTCCCTCAAGATCTTTTTGCCATCGATAGTCAAACTATAAAGCAAGCCTGTTAAAACAAGGCAGACGCCGAATAAAACAAAGGCTACACGAAAGACCTCTGGCGAAAGCGAGCCTCCGGGATAGAATTCTTTGATCGCCCAGCCCAGACCGTGCAGGAAAAAGGCGACACCCGTCATGGTAAAAAAGTTGATGCCAGTCATGGCGGCCCCTGCATTTTCAAGAGGCATGCGTTCTTTAATATGCGCATACATGATCTGGCCTGTACTGCTAGAAAATCCAAAACTAAAAAACAATGCAAACATCATCAGCAGTTCTGTATGGATCGGCAACGCAGCAAGTGTCATCAGGATGCCCGCCATCATCGCCAATCCGGCAATAATGACGTATTTTCTTGAACGAAGGATCGAATCCGATAGCCATCCGCAAATTGGACTGCCGAGAATCAAACCGATACTCATGGCCAACAGCAGGTTGCCGGTCATTATCGGAGAGAGATCCATGGTACCCATTAGAAATGGACCGGCCCAAAGGGCTTGGACCGATGCGTATATGCCGTATCGGAAAAAAGTGCCCATCGAAATCAGCCAGTATTCTTTGCTGGAAAAGAGCTGAAAGATTCCGCTCAGTGCAACAGACAATCTCTCTGATGCATCGGCGGGATGACTCACAGGCATATCGTCGGGACGATCTTTTGCGACCCAAAAAAATAGTATGGCAACAATCAGGTTACTGAGCGCGAAGAGAAGAAACGTCGTACGCCATCCGAACAGCTCTGTAAGCCATACCAACGGAGTCGCCGCCGCTATATTTCCTGCGGTCCCGACTGAAACGAATATGGCGGAAAGGGTCGCAAAATAGTGCGGAGAGAACCAGGTTGTGATCAGTTTCAGCGGCCCCATCAGATTGCAGGCCATTCCCGCGCCGAGGAATAAACGGCCAATGATGAGCGCCTCGGCCGATTCGCCATAGGCAAACAGGGTGGCACCAACGACGGCTACCAGAGAAAGAACTGCCATGAGGATCCGCGGCCCCACCCTGTCCAGATAAAGCCCCACCGGTATCTGCATCACAGCAAATGCATAAAAAAATGCAGCGGAAATGAGCCCCAGATCTTCTGCATCAAGGTTAAGATCTTCAACAAGATTGGGAGAAATAACCGCTATTGAAGATCGGTAAAACTGAGAAAATGTGAACAGTAGGCAGGATATCAGATAAATTATCCAGCGGCGATTTTTTTTTAGGAACATCAGCGGCACAGAGCTATTGTCAGTTGATATCAATCCACCAAAATTAAGTTCAACGGGAGAAAATGTAAAAAGATATACAGTTAATATTGCGCATCCACCTTTTAATTTACATGTCGTCGTTTAGTAAAAACAGTCCAAAAGACATGTTTTTTAAAGGCCTGAAGATTTTTATACCCGAAGCTCTCATGGGATACAAAGCATATTTTGCAGGATAGACCAATCCCTTGTGGAATATATAAGCTGCTGATGTTGGCACTTTCACGCTCAGCTGGCCATTCATCCCCGGTAAGTCCTTTCCCGATATCGTCAGCTCAATCGTATTTTCGACGACAATTGAAATGAAACGCAACGCCTCGGCATGAAGATCTGGCTGCACCTTCTTAACCAAGTCACTATCGAAACCCACCTGATCCGTCAAAAACTCGATTTCAACTGGCTCGCCCTCAAATTCGCCTTCGTAATGGATCACTGGCGGCGTATCTCTGCTTTCAAATACCGCCTTGAATCCCTCTTTCTCCAGCAATTGGTCGATTGTCCGCGACCCTATGACCGGCACCTTCGGCTTTGCCAATAGCCCGGGTAAATATCAGATCCCTATCGGTATCCTTGACGAGGTAACGGTAGTAAAGGAAGGGCGCCCACCCGCCACCGACCACGATCTCGGGCAGATAATCCCGCAAAATCCACAGCGTTTTGAACAGCCCTTTTGTGAAGCGACGGGGCATCTGTATCCTACCTGGTCATGTCGGGTTTAATGCAATGGTTGAAAATATGTTCCGCCTGCTCAAGGCCCCGGATGGGGTATCCATAAAGATCCAGGTAAAGTTGAATATCCGAGACCACGCGGAGGCCATCGACGATTTGGCTGCCGTAATAGATTGAATTTTTATAGTAAGGATTCCGGCCATAGCGTTTTTCCGGAAACCGGTTTGGCAAGCCGCGCTTGTCGATATAAAGACTCTTGTAATGTAAATGGACATTCCCGGAAAGATCGATAAAATCAACACCTTCATTTCGACATAGCTTCTGGCGTTCGGGGCTCAGGTAGGGCGCGACCAGTACAGGCACCGCATCCCTCTTCTGATCAGCGAACGCTTTGAGCCTAGCGATCTTGTTCCTCAGGATAGGAAGACTATTGCCTGCCACAACTTCGATTAGCATCTCAAATTGGAGTTTTTCAAAACGGACATCGGCTGCGAGATCGACACCGGCAGACAATTTCGATTTCGGCAAAGGCTTGATGCTGAGTCCATCGATCGGAAGGAGTTGCTTCAGGGAATTTTTGAAGTTGTTGATGATTTCTTGCTCTCGCATATCGTTGCCTATTTTTTGCATGTTGTCCATTTGGGCAACATAAAAGTCGAGAAAAATATGGAAATTCAAATCAACAACGATATGCGATTATGCTGCCGGAATGGTACAAAATATCACTTAATAGCACATATTTTCATCAAGTATTTCAATATCCTACTGTTTTTATTACCACTTTTGCTGAATCCGGCCTTCGGCACCATAAATTAAAAAACGTGCGATTTCAGGTAGTTGCCTGGGTTGCTTGCGCTTTTTTGGGCGGATTGCGATTATGTGCGATTTTCGTACAAATCGCATCAGAACCCAGGCATAGGTGTGCCTTCGATCATGCGGGTTACCGAGGCCAGGTATAAGCTTATGACCGTTCTATTTTCTTCTCCGGACTTGCAATTCCTCTGCTCGGATTTCGATCATTATCGACAGGGGACCCTATGAGGAAAGCACTACAATTTACAAGCAGGGATATCACAGGCCATCGTCTCGTCCAATCCGGACTCCCTTGTGACATGTTGGCGGAGCCTGATGTGCTAAGGGATAGTGCGCGCTTAGAAGCAATCCGTACTGGATATGAAACGCAGCTTGATATTCTTAGGGTCGTTTCGGCACGGTCTTTTTGAATCATGGAGCACCTGAGGGCTAAGGGATGCGCTTCAGAAAGAGCGCGGATCTTGGTCCCCATGGACCATTCGCTGACATTACCGAGACCCGAAGGGGGGAATTCCTGAGAGTTCCTGTTCCGGCCGACCAGTTGGGCTATAAGCGCGCTGGAATCAGGCGCGCGGGTAGAAAAACGAGGGTGCCGGCTTTCAGCCGGCTGAAGTCCTTGATGGCGTCTCCGCGGAGCAGCTGGTTGGAAGGCAGGTAGTAGATCGTTTCCTGAGAATTGTAGTCCCGGCCGGCGATGCGGTAGGCGGAACGGTCTTTGCGGAGCTCATAGGGTCCCCGGTAGCCGATGATCACTCGGGTTCGCACCGGCAGATCGTCCCAGTCGTCGATCATGGCGCCGGTTTTGACATGCCCGGAGGGCAGGAAGTAAATGGTCGTGTGGCGATTGTACAGCCTTCCGGCCAGCGACCAGGCCGTGATGCCGTCTGAAATGGTTTTTACCGGGCCTTTCTCCGCTTCAAGCGGTGCCAGGCCGCTTTCCTGGTTGAGCAGGACTACGGCGTGGGCGGGGATACGATCCCAGCCCACCTTGGCCCCGATCTGATCGCCGGTGTATACGCGGCCGTTCGGGAACTGATAGACCGTGGTCGCGCTGTCGAAATCCTCCCCCGCAATCGCCCAGGCGGTATTGCGCTTGGAAATGAGATTGGTTTCCGCCATCCGGACATCCCCCGTGTCACGGCCGTAGAAGACTTCCGCCAGTTGCGCATCGGCTGTGAGGCGCCCGGCCCGCACATCGGGATCATAATGCCAGGTGGGCCCCAAACCCGCCTGGGCGCGGATAAAGTTCTTGGCACAGCGCTTGCGGCCGCGATGATCCTTGTGAAACCAGCGGTTCGGCCGCCCGTAGGCGACCTGACTGTGGGTCAATACCGCCCGATCCTCCAGGTGGTAAGCACCCTGAAGAATTTCGATCAGCTGGCCCAGCGACCGATACTGCGCATCCGTAATCGGCGCGTAGTGATACCCCACCAGCTCGATGCCGATGGATAGCTGGCTGATATCCGTATCCCCATTCCACATGCTGCGTCCGGCGTGGTCGGCGACATAGTGTTTGTCCAAAATGCGGTAGCAGCGGCCGTTGCGGGCGATGACGTAATGGGTGTGTCCGCCGTAGGTGCGCCGCCCGCTGGGAAATCGCTTGCCCTGGGAAACTACCCGCAGGGTGCTCTGCAATCCCAGTTCGGACGTATGGACAATGATATACTTCGTTTGGGATCGCGTGACTTTCTTATAGCGGGGATTCAACCGGGAGCGATAATCGATAATGGCCTTCTGGAAATCTTGGCGGCCATAGCCCTGGACGGCGGCGCACAGCGACGGCACGCCTATCAGCAGGCCCAGTCCGACGGCGATCAGGCGCACGAAGGCCCGGCTAGTGGATCGGCACGAATGCTGTTTGATAGACGCCACCGACATCCCTCCAGGGTTCATTCCCTGCGCCCTTCCCTTATCGCGCTGCGCCAAATCGGGATCTTGGCTTTGCAGCCTACTAAAAATTCTTTTGTGTTTCAACACGCCCCAGGGAAGGTGATGTGGCGATCTGCTCAAGTGTCAGATGGCGGTGCTTCGGGCCGATCGCCGGCGATCGCGACAACCCGCTTCCGCATGTACACAAATTGACACTTTTTTGTGCCGCGACGTATCAAAATAATACTCCTGTTTATACGCTGAGAATACCCTTATCCAGAAGAAATACTGAGGTCAAGGGCTTGCAGGGATGGAACCCGACGGCATACTATTTGCTTCATTCTTCTGAAACTCGCCGGCAATATGCTGACAAACTTGGTATCGGGCTGATCATTGGGGAATGAGACGGCCGTTGCCGTCAGTTGCCGGATTTCAAAACCTCACCTTATGTGTCCCGGGGGCAAGGCGTTACGCCTGCCCCCGGATCATTTTTAAGCTGTGCCGTCCCGTCACGCGGGGCGTCAGAAGCGGCAGCTTCCCAGCAGGGTGCAGAGCATATCGCAGGCCTTTTCCATCTCCATGCGCGCCATATTGAACACCACGTGGTAGTGATCCGTCTGGTCGTAGTCGACCCGGCCGAATTTCCGGTAGAGCTGCACGCGCCGCTTGTCTTCCATAGCCACCAGCAGCATGGCCTGCTTGGGGATCAGGTCGTACTGCGCCTGCACGTACTTCACCCGGTAGTCGAGATCCGCCACGAGAAGAATATGGTAGGTATCCACGCGGTCCTTCAGGATATACTGTCCGCCGCGGCCGAGGATGACGGCATCACCGGTATCGGCGATCTTGGTGATGATATGCTGCAGCATGTCCGTGTAGATCTCTTCATCCAGATAGCCGCGCTCCGAATCGAGGACCCTGTCCACCAGGCTTTTGGGAACCAGCGACGTCATGAGCTTCTGAAATACCCCGCCGGCCTCCTTTTCCATGGACTTGACCCAATCCGTGGATACTTTGGCCTTCTTGGCCACCATCTGAATCAGTTCGTTGTGATAAAAGGTGTAGCCCAGGCGTTTCGCAATGGTTTCTCCCAAAGCCTCGGCACCGGTCCCGAACATGCGCGAAATGGTGAGGACGGCCATGGCAACCTCCTGTGGTAACGGTTGTGATGGTTGGGGGTGTGCATATCGGCAGCGGAGCCATGAACAGGAAGGGGATCGGTCGGGAAGAGGAATTAATGCGCATGCACGTTTCGCAAAGCGGTGTCGCAGGCTGCGGTGTGCCTGGGAAATTTCTATACTAGAATAGTGAACATTTGACAAATGACAAAAAGCTCTTTAAAAAATGAATATTGCTTATCCCCCCCCTTCTCCCGTTCACTGCGACCGTCGCGGACCGGACACACGATCTGAACCTCACGCGCGATCCATCAAATCTTTTAACTGATGCTGCCGATCGCCATGGTTCTGGACTACAAGCAACAACGGCCCTGGGCCGAAAACCTCGCCATCGTCCTGCAAGTCGGGCTCACCATGGCCGGCTGCATCGTCGCCTGCTTTTTCGCCGGACGCTATCTGGATCGCTGGTTCGGCAGCCGCGGCATCCTGACGGTTCTGCTGACCCTGTTCGGCATCATCGGCGGGGGCGTGGTGTCCTATCGACAGATCATGGAAACCTTTGCAGACGCATCAGATACGGATTCAGGATCCGACCATGGAAGCGATTAAACCCTTTCAGCGGCGTTATTGCGGCGGCGCCCTCACGGCCGCGATTCTGATCGGCATAGGCGTCTACCTGGCCGGCTGGCCGACGGCGACCCGGGGAATTTTGCTGGGCAGCCTGTTCAGTTGCCTCAATTTCGTCCTGCTGGGCCAAAGCCTGACCCGGAAGATGACCGGCAACCACCGGCAGGGAACGCTGCTCGCCCTGGCCGCCCAACTGGGACGCTATCTGCTCTGGGCCGTCCCGGTGGTTGTCGCGGTGAAGTGGCCCGCGGTTGATCTGCCGTCAACGGTGGCCGGTATATTCATGGTGCCCGTCTGCATCATCCTGGATTCTGTCTTCAGCCTCGTACGCGGCACCAAGTCACCCCTCACCTGAAGAGGCATGCGCTTTGGATCGATTGGGTGAAATTCATCAGCTGATCATACCGCTGCCCGGCTACATGGTCACCATCAACCTGGAAGTGTTGGTGATGACCGCTATCGTCGTCCTCCTGGCCCTATCCTTCGGCTTTGCCGCCGGCCGCAAAAAGGGCCTTCTGCCCGGACCGCTTCAGATCATCGGCGAGGCGGTGGTGACCCAGTTCTACGGTCTGACCGAAGAGGCCCTGGGGAAAACCCACGCCAAGACCTATTCCCCCCTGATCTGCGCTTTGTTCATCTTTCTTCTGCTCTCCAACTGGCTGGGGATTCTGCCCCACCTCGAAGAACCCTCCCGGGATCTCAACACGCCCCTGAGCCTGGGAATTCTGGGATTTGTCATCGCCCATTACGTGGGCATTAAAGAGAAAGGCTTCAAAAGCTATATTAAATCCTATTTTGAACCGGTTTTTTTCCTGATGCCCTTGAATGTCATCGGCGAACTGGCCAAGATCGTTTCCATCTCCTTCCGTCTTTTCGGCAACATGATGGGCGGCGCCATCATTATTCTGGTGGTCTCCCACCTGTGCTTCAGCATCCTGCTGCCGCCGTTCCTGAATGCCTTTTTCGGGCTTTTCGTGGGGACGATCCAGGCCTTCGTTTTTACCATGCTCACAGTAGTCTATATCTCGGTACAATTGAAATGACCCTGCCGGCCTTCGACAATCTGACCCTCACGCAGACCGCAGCCTACATCGGCGGGGCCGTCGCCATGGGCTTCGGTGCCATCGGGGCGGCCACCGGCGAAGGCTATACCGCCAGCAAGGCCTCCGAAGCCATTGCCCGCAACCGTGAGCATGCCGGCGACATCGTCAAGAACATGCTGGTGGGGCAGGCCATCTCCGAGTCGGCGTCGATCTTCTCCCTGGTCATCGCCATTCTTCTGCTGTTCATGGACATCCCGGATCCGGGCATCGTCAAAGCCGCCTCCCTCCTGGCCGCCGGGCTGTGTATGGGTTTCGGGGCCATCGGATCCGGCGTCGGCGCCGGAGTGCCGGCCGGACGGTCCTGCCTGGCCATCGCACGCCAGCCCGCCATTTCCGGGCGCATCACCACCAATATGCTGATCGGCACGGCCGTCTGCCAGACCCCGGCCATCTTTGCCATGGTGGTGTCCCTGATTCTGCTGTTCAAACCCACGGCCGGGATGGCGGCCTTTCCCACCGGCGCCGCCCTGATCGGGGCCGGGCTGAGCACGGGGCTGGCCGCCATCGGTTCCGGCTACGGCGGCGGCATGGCCGCCGGCGCCAGCTGCGAAGGGGTCGCCCGCCAGCCGGAAACCGCCACGGCCGTGACGACGACCATGCTGGTGGGCCAGGCCGTGGCCCAGACGCCGTCCGTGTTCGGGCTTCTGGTGAGTTTCATCCTGATGTTCCGCACCTTCCCGGCGTCCTCGACCCTGAGTGCTTCGGTCGCTCTGTTCAGCGCCGGCCTGTGCATGGGGCTGGGCGGCATCGGTCCCGGCATCGGCAACGGGGCGACCGCCGAAGGGGCGGTGCGCTGGGTGGCGCGGCGCATCGAATATGCCGGCGATCTGATGCGCATCATGCTGGTGGGGCAGGCCGTATCCCAGTCCACGGCCATCTATGCCATGGTGGTCAGCCTGGCCCTGATTTTTGTCGTCTGACGGAGAGCACTTAACAAAAAATTCTGATCGAACCGGCAAAGGAGACGTACAATGGCGATTGAAGGAGCAGATCTGGTCAAGGCGGCGGCGCTTTTGGGGGCCGGCATTTCCATGGGGCTGGGGGCCATCGGGCCCGGTGTCGGGGAAGGCATGACAGCGGCGAAGGCCTGCGAAGCCATCGGCCGCAATCCCAAGGAAGCCGGGCTGTTGACCCGCACCATGCTGGTCGGGCAGGCGGTGGCCGAATCCACGGGGATCTACTCCCTGGTGATCGCGCTGTTGCTCCTGTTCGTCGTGTAGCATCGCGACGCCCAACCCCCTGAGTAGGGGGGGACAAGGAAGCGCAAGACCGCCATGGAGATCATCAAAACCAACGCCTTGATCACGATCAATGAAACCCTCTGGGTTCAGATGATCATCTTTCTCATCTTTTTGTTCCTGATCAACCGGATCATGTTCCGGCCGGTGCGCCGCAACCTGGCGGAGCGGGAAGACCATTTCGCCGCTCTCCGGCGGGCGATCCTTCTATTGAAGGAGGAGATGGGGACCCTTCTCAGGGAGACCCAGGCGGAAGAACGACGGTTGCAGGCAACGGCCCGCCGCACCGTCGAAGAACTGCGGCAGGCGGGGCGGCAGGAAGCCGACCGGCTGGTCGACCAGGCCCTGAGCGACATCAAGCATCAGTATCTGGCGGCTGAAAAGCAACTCAAGACCTCGCTGATGGTTGCGCGCCGGCAGACCGAAGCCGAGGCGTCGCATCTGACCACAGCCATCATCCAGCACCTGCTCGATCGGAGGCCTTGACCGTGCGGACCATCAACGAAAAGGTCGTCATGACCGCGGGGCTGGCCACGGCGGCGGCCGTGTTGGATCTGCTGCAGGCCCCGGCCGCATTGGCCGCCGGTGGCTGGCGTCCGACCTATGACACCGTCATGATGTGGGTCAATTTTGTCATCCTGACGACCGTGCTCATCAAACTGCTTCGCCAGCCCTTGGGAAACTTCCTGAACGTCCAGCGGGATGCGGTCAAGGATATGATGGAAAAACTGGAAGGCGAGAAAGGCCGTATCGAAGAAGAGATCCGATCCCTGCGCGCCATGCTGGAGGACCGCCAGCAAAGGGCCGCCGATCTGCACCAGCGCATGGTGGCCGAAGGCGAGGAAGAACGTCGTGCGATTATCGCGGAGGCCCGGCAGGAAGCGGAAAGACGCCTGCTCAAAGCCCGCCAGCTGGTCGAAACGCGCCACCGGGAAGCCTGCCACAACCTGCGCGACGAAATGATCGACATCGCCGTGCGCCACGCCATGGCCGAGATGCCGGAGCACATCACGCCCGAGGTGGAGCAGGTCCTGACGGATCGCTTCTTGCGATCCATTTCAAGCCCCAAAGCATAGGGCCATCCGCAGGATGCCGCAGCCGGCGCCGAAAGCCGCCCCGGGGAGACCGCCCCCGGCGCCCTCTTCAACCTCCCGCCGCAGCGCCGGTCAAAGCGCTCAAGTTTTTTCAGCAAATGGCCGATATCGGCAAAAGGCGGCCTGTTTGATCGACCGGCGCGTCCGAAGGATAATCGCCCCCAGACCCGGTCCAAGAAAAGCGAGGTGCACCATGCTCTCGGCCCAAGAGTTGAAGAATGCACCGGGGTTGCTCGCCCTGGAGCGGCAAGATCTTTCGATTATCGGAAAAAGCGAACTGCTCGATGCCACCCGCTGGTCCATGGAATTCAGTTTCGAGCGGATCAAGAAACTCGTCCGCTACATGAGCGTCTACGAGGTTTCCCAGGATACCGTCCTGTTCTGCGAGGGCGAAAAAAACGCCTATATGGTCCTGATCGTCAAGGGCCGGGTGGATGTGATCAAATTCGATTCCCACCGGACGCCCAAAAAAATCACGTCCCTGGGACCGGGCAAAACCATCGGCGAGATGTCGATCATCGACGGGGAACCGCGTTCGGCGTCGGCCGTCACCGGTTCGGACGCCCTCCTGTTCGTCATGACGGCCGAGCAGTTCCAAAGCCTCAATGAGGCCATGCCGGGCATCGGCATCACCCTGGTGCTCAAAATCGCCAAGCAGATGAGCCAGTACCTGCGCCAAACCAGCGGAAGGCTCATCGACCACCTGGGCAGCTGATCCGCGGCGCGCAGGACCGACCGTCTTCGATCCTACAGTCCGGCCCGCACCCGCTCCCAGACGGTCTCGTCTACCGGAACCCCTTTCGCCGCGCTCTCCCGGCGCATCCGGCTAACCCGTTCGCCGGGATAGCGCACCCGGGCATCACCCTCCTCGGCCTGGGCCGCGTGCAGATCGGCGACAATCGCCTCCATCACCCCCTCGACGGTTTCCTCGCCGCCGATACGGGCGACATCGACCGCGATGTATACCTGGGAAACGCCGTATTCGGGCTCCCGGCGGCCGATGCGGCAGGTGGCATCCCCCCCGGAGACCAACGCCGCCCAGCTGTCCAGCAGCAGGGACAGGCCGGCCCCCTTCCAGAAGCCGATGGGCAGGACGCGCTGGCTGCGCAGGATATCTCCCGGGTCCGTGGTCAATTGGCCGTTCGCATCGTAGCCGCCCGGCACGGGCAGCGTCCTCCCCTCCCGCAGGGTGTTGTCGAGCCGGCCGTAGGAAAACTGGCTCATGGCCATGTCCAGGACCACCGGGCCGCTTGTGCGCGGCACGGCCAGCACGAGGGGATTGTTGCCCAGACGGCAGTCCCGGGCGCCCCAGGGGGGCATGTTGGGGGTGGTGTTGGTCCAGGCCATCAGGGCCAGCCCCGCTTCCGCCGCCATCCAGCCGTAATAGCCGCCCCGCATCCAATGATTGGTCTGCTTCAGCCCCACACAGCCGATGCCGTGTTGCCGGGCCAGGGCCATGGCCCTTTGGGTGGCATCGAACGCATTGAGGGGGCCGGGCCCCAGATGTCCGTCCCATTGTTCCCAGGCGCCCAGGCGGACCACGCAGGATATTGCGGCCGTGGGATCGACGATCCCCCGACGGACGAAATCGACAAATTGGGGGAAACGATTCAACCCGTGGGAGGACACGCCCACGGCACTGTTCTCGACAAAAATCGATGCGCAGCGGAACGCGCGCTCTTCTTCGAACCCCACCTGGGCCAGGGTGCGGCCCAAAACATTCTGCATGACGTCCAGGGGAATGCGTATCATGACATGTCTCCGTCGGTGAAGGCGGTATTCCGGTAGACGGCGTCGATGATGCGCTGGACCCGCCAGCCGGTTTCGGCGCCGACGTCGGGGGGACGCTTTTCCTTGATCGCACGGCAGAAGGCTTCGATCATGGGAAGGTGGGGGTTGGCGTGACAGGGCAGGGTCTCCCGCCGGGCCCCGGCCTCGCCGGTCACGGTCAGCCAGCCGCCGTTCAGATGATCGACCCGCACCACACCCCGGGTTCCCTGAACCCGGACGACATCCCGTTCGAGGGTGCCGCCCCGTGTGACGCTGACGACGCCGGTGGCGCCGGTTTCGAAACGAACGGCCAGCGTGGCGGTATCCTCCACGTCGTGATCGTTGTAGACGTTGCCCCAGACCCCGCCGGCCGCCGTTTCCCGGCCCAGAAGATGAAGCAGGATTTCGATGCGATGGCAGCCGAAATCCATCAGGCTGCCCCCGCCCGCCCGGGCTTTGTCCAAGATCCAGCGGCGGGGATGGGTTTCCTCCGGAAGAAACGTCTCGCAGGCGGTCAGGGTCATGGAAAGAACATCGCCGATCTCTCCCGACGCGATGATCTCCTTCAGCCTGAGAACCGCGGGATAGTAGTGGCGGTAATAGGCCACGCCGAGCGCGGCCGCCCCCTGCCGGCTGGCCGCCAGCATTTGCCGACACTCGGCGGCATTCATTCCCAAAGGTTTTTCGCAGAGCACGTGCTTGCCGTTTTCCAGGGCCCCAAGGACCTGTTCGCAATGGACGTTAACCGGCGTGGCGATATACACCGCATCGAGGGCGGCGTCCTGCACCAGGTCCCGCCAGTCGGCATGCCCCCGTCCGGCCTGCAGTTCACGGCAGCAATCCTCAAGGCCGTCCGGATTGCGGCGGGCCACGGCCGCGATCGCGCAGCCCGGTAGCGTTGCCAGGGCCGGCGCCACCCGGCGCCGGACGATATCGCCGCATCCGATAATACCCCATTTCAGCGTGTGCATGGCCGTTCCCCCTTTCGATCCCATTCCCAACACGGGCGGGATCATCCGATGCCCGCCGGTCTATCCATCCATAACCTCCAAAAGCACAAGCGTTCGGCCTTGACAACCCTTTTCAGGTCGTATTGACAGCGCCCCCGACGATACAGTAGTAATCATCCATGTTTCGCAATTCCGGACAGTGCTGACAGGCGCCAGCACGATTCTTCTTCCCTTCTCAGCCCCTCAAAAGGAGGTCTCCCCATGGCGAAGAAAAAAAATTTCGGCATCGGGATCGTCGGCTGCGGCATGGTGGCCGATTTCCATGCCCAGGCCATCACCGCCATGCGGGGCGGCCGCCTGGTCGGCGTGTTTTCACGCCAGCCGGCCAATGCCCAGCGCCTGGCCGATCGCTACGGCTGCGCCGCCTATTCCGACTATCAGGCCTTCCTGGCCGACCCGGCGCTGGACATCGTGGCCATCGCCACCCCCAGCGGGGCGCACCTGGAACCGGCCGAACAGGCGGCCCGGGCCGGCAAGCACGTGATCTGCGAAAAACCGTTGGAAGTCACCCTCGAACGGGTGGACCGCATGATCCGGGCCTGCCGTGAAAACGGCGTCATGCTGGCCGGCATTTTCCAGCGCCGCTTCCTGGAGGCCACCCAGCAGTTCAAAAAGGCGGTGGCGGCCGGGCGGCTGGGGCGCATCAGCCTGGCGGACGCCTACATCAAATGGTACCGCACCCAGGATTACTATGACAGCGGGGCCTGGCGCGGGACCTGGAAACTGGACGGGGGCGGCGCCCTCATCAATCAGTCCATCCACACCATCGACCTGCTTTACTACCTGGCCGGGGATGTCGAATGGGTCTGCGGCTTCGCCGACCGCCGCAGTCATGTACGCATCGAAACCGAAGACAATGCCGTGGCCGTCCTGAAATTCAAAAGCGGCGCCCTGGGGGTGATCGAGGGCTCTACGGCCTGCTATGCGCCCGCGGGCAACCCGGCCGAAGTCCACATGTGCGGGTCGGACGGGTCGATCTTCATGCAGGACAACAGCTTTACCGTATGGGAATTCCGCCGCAAGCACGCTGCGGACCGCAAGATCCGGGCAAAGTTTGCCCCAGCGGATGCCCCCGGAGCCGGTGCCGCCGACCCGGCGGCCATCGATTTCGTGCCCCACCAGAGGGCCTTCGAGGATATGGTGAGGGCGCTCAAAAAAGGAGCCGCCCCCATGGTGGACGGCCCCGAGGGCCGCAAGTCCATCGAAATCATTCTGGCCATCTACCGTTCGGCCCTGGCCGGCGGACGCCCGGTTCACCTTCCCTTGAAACGGACCCCGGCCCGCAGGCCGTTCCGCTAGCATGGCCCACGAAGGAAACCCGGACCCCCACTTCAGGAAGCGAGACGCCATGAAAGAACACCGCCTGGGCATCATCATGAACGGCGTTACCGGTCGCATGGGGACCAACCAGCACCTGCTGCGCGCCATTGCCGCCATCCGCAACGAAGGCGGGTTGGCTCTCCAGCCCGGCGAAGTCATTCTGCCCGATCCGGTCCTCATCGGGCGCAATCCGGAAAAACTGGCCGCCCTGGCCCGCCAGTCCGGGGTGACCGCGGTCGCCACCGCGCTCGCCCCCTACCTCGACAACGACGCCTACCCGGTCTATTTCGACGCCCAGGTCACCGGCCTGAGAGCCGAGGCCGTCGAACAGGCCATCCGGGCCGGCAAACACATCTATTGCGAAAAACCCACGGCCACCGACACCGATACCGCCATGGCCCTCTACCGGGCCTGCCGGGACAAGGGCCTCAAACACGGGGTGGTGCAGGACAAACTCTGGCTGCCGGGCCTGATCAAACTCCGGCGCCTAGTCGAAAACGGCTTTTTCGGCCGGATCCTGTCGGTCCAGATCGAGTTCGGCTACTGGATATTCGAGGGCCACACGGTTCCGGCCCAGCGGCCCAGTTGGAACTACCGCCGGGAAACCCACGGCGGCATCGTCCTCGACATGATGCCCCACATCCGCTGCATCCTGGACAATCTGGTGGCGCCCATCCGCCAGGTGTTCTGCCACATGGCCACCCACATCCCGGAGCGAATCGACGAAAACGGCCGGCGCTACCGCTGCGACGTGGAAGATGCGGCCTACCTTCTCCTGCGGCTGGAAGAAGACATCGTGGCCCGGGTCACCTGCTCCTGGACCGAGCGCGTCCATCGCGACGACCTGTTGACCGTCAAAGTGGACGGCACCCAGGGATCGGCTTCGGCCGGCCTGCGGGAATGCGCGCTCCAGCATTACGGTCAAACGCCCCGGCCGGTCTGGGATCCCGAACGCCCAGACAGCGCGTGCTACCGCGATCAATGGGGCCGGGTTCCCGACCAGGAAGACTACTTAAATCCCTTCCGGGCCCAGTGGGAGCGTTTCCTGCGGCATGTCGTGTTGGACGAGCCCTTTCCCTGGAACCTGCGTGAAGGGGCCAAAGGCGTGCAATTGGCCGAAGCCGCCCTGCTTTCCGAAAAGCTCGGCAAATGGGTGGCGCTGGAAGATCTCGACGTCTAAAGAGGGATATGATTCCGAACAAAACCGAACGTGCCCGGTTTAGAAATGAGGATTTTTTGTTTTGGTCAAGGCCGCACGAGGGTTTGCGGCGAAGCGTATTTTCGTACGCTGCAGCCGCTAAACCCGAGGAGAACGCCGACCGGGGCAAAAAAGACCATTTCTGGACGGACACGGTCTAGCGTGCCAGCCAGCCCCCGTCCATCGCGATCGTGTAGCCGTGCATATAAGCCGACGCTTCCGAGGCCAGGAAGACCACCGCGCCTTGCAAATCTTCGGGCGTTCCCCAGCGGCCGGCCGGGATACGGGCCAGGATCTGGGCGTTGCGCACCGGATCGTCCTGGATGGGCTGGGTGTTGCGGGTAGCCATGTAGCCGGGGGCGATGGCATTGACGTTGATGCCGTGGGGGGCCCACTCGCAGGCCAGCAGCCGGGTAAGCCCCATCACGCCGCTTTTGCTGGCGGTGTAGGACGGCACCAGGATGCCCCCCTGGAAAGACAGCATGGACGCGATGTTGATGATCTTGCCGCCGGATTCCTGCTTGACCAACTGCCGGGCCACGGCCTGGGAGAGGAAGAACAGGGATTTCAGGTTGACGTTCATCACATCGTCCCAGTCCTCTTCGGAAAAATCGAGGGCCTTGTTGCGGCGGATGATCCCGGCATTGTTGACCAGGATGTCCACGCGTCCGAGCGCTTTCACGGCTTGGGCGACGATCTTCGCCAACGGGGCCGTGGTGCTCAGGTCGGCCTGGACGCCCACGAAACGGCGCCCCAATGCTTCGATCCGCCCGGTGTTTTTAGGAGCGTCCCGGTTGTAGACGCCAACGATATCGGCCCCGGCCTCGGCCAGGCCAAGGGCCATTCCGGCCCCCAGACCGGTGCTGCTGCCGGTCACGATGGCCACCTTCCCGCTAAGGTCAAATTGCTTCAAGATCATGGTTTCTCCTTTTCCCAAGAGAGGAGGTAGAACAGTAGAAGATGTTGACGCCCAATTGTGCTCCCGTCGCGCGGGAAGCGATTGCCGCCTCGCCCCAAGGGCGTCATACGGATTCTTGTTGCAACAGGTCATCCCTCAGGCCGAGCACCGCCGTAACCGGACGGCAACCCCCAACGCCCGTTGTCATGGATGGGCACCTGTGACCCGTTTAGGGCGGTAGATTTTGGTCTCCGGCAAGGCCGCAGCCCCCTTTGACCCCGCAGGCGCAGCCCGGCTGCGTCGAGGACGGCAAAGGGGCGAGAACGCCGCCGGGGGCCAAAAGATGCCGCCGCCGTTAACCGGCACCGGTGGCTCGTCTGGGGCGGTAGATTTTGGTCTCCGGCAAGGCCGCAGCCGCTTTGACGACCGCAGGCGTAGTTCGCTACGCCGAGGACCGGCAAACGGTGAGAACGCCGCCGGGGGCCAAAAGATGCCGCCGCCGTTAATCGGCACCGGTGGCTCGTCTGGGGCGGTAGATTTTGGTCTCCGGCAAGGCCGCAGCCGCTTTGACGACCGCAGGCGTAGTTCGCTACGCCGAGGACCGGCAAACGGTGAGAACGCCGCCGGGGGCCAAAAGATGCCGCCCCAGACGGGCCACTACCGGAGGTCGGCCATGGCCACCCCATCCATATCCGTAAACGTCTGGTTCTCGCCCACCATGCCCCAGATAAAGGTGTAGCTGCCCGTGCCCGACCCGGAGTGGATCGACCAGCTGGGGGAAAGCACCACCTGCTCGTTGCGCACCACCAGGTGCCGGGTTTCCGTGGGCTCCCCCATGAAATGGAACACCACGTTGTCTTGCGCCATGTCGAAGTAGAGGTAGGCTTCCATGCGGCGGGGGTGGGTATGGACCGGCATGGTGTTCCAGACGCAGCCCGGTTCCAGGGTGGTCATGCCCATCACCAACTGGCAGCTGCGGACACCCTCGGGGTGAAAATACTTGCGGATCGTGCGTTTGTTGCTGTTCTCCATCTCCCCCAGATGGATGGGATCCGCTTCGGCAAAGGCGACCTTGACCGTGGGATAGGTCTTGTGGGCCGGGGCGCAGTTCACGTAGAACTTGGCCGGGCGGGCGGCATCCGCGCTCCGGAAGATGATCTCACGGCTTCCCATGCCCACGTAGAGCCCGTCCCGCGGCGCCATCGGATATTCCGTTCCGTCCACGACGAGGGTCCCTTCGCCGCCAATGTTGATGATGCCCATCTCGCGGCGCTCGAGCAGATGGGAGGCGCCGATGATCTTCTCGTCCACATCGAGCTCCAATTTGTCCTGGGGCACGACCCCCGCCACGATCAGCCGATCGTAATAGCTGTAAACCATCCGGGTCTGCCCCGGCCAAAAAAGTTCCTCGATGAGGAAGTGGGCCCGTAAGTCTTCGGTCGCGAACATGGCGGCATGTTCAGGGTGTACGGCCTGTCGGATTTCCATCATTCTCTTCACCTCTTTCCATAATGTCTTTCTATTAACACTTGGAAGGCAATCTCGAAACCGAGAGATTGCTTCTACTCAAAAAACAACGTCGGCAACCACAAACTCAGCTGGGGCAGATAGGTGATCGCCAGCAGGGTAATCAGATTGGCCAGCAGAAACGGCAGGGCGCCGCGAAAGATCTTCCCGATGCCGAGCTTGGAAATGGCCGAGGCCACATTCAGGCACATTCCCACGGGGGGGGTCACCAGACCAACGGCCAAGCCCGGAGATAAGGATCACCCCGAATTGAATGGGGGATACCCCCAGGGCCGCCATGCTCGGCAAGAACACCGGGGTCAGCAGGAGAATGGCCGGGCTGACATCCACAAACGTGCCGGTTGCCAGGATAATGATATCAATGAAAAACAGGATGACAACCACCGGCAGATCCAGGCCGGAAATAAAGACGGCCACCAGCTGGGGCACCCGCTCGAGGGCCAGGATCCAGATATAGAGCTTCGATAAGGCGATAATGATCATGACATTGGCGCTGGTCATGATGGCATCCCGCATCAACGGCGGGATATCCTTGAATTTGAGATCGCGGATGACAAAGGCCCCGATGATGAAAGCATACAGCACGCCGATCCCGGCCGACTCGGTGGCAGTGGCGATCCCGAACACCACGGCCCCCACCACAAACACCGGCATGATCAGCGCCAGCAGCGATTGACGGGTCCGCACGAGTTTTTGCCGGGTGGAAAGCCGCACCTCCTCCCGGGGGTACTTGCGCCAGTAGGAGACGCAAACCGTAATCCCCAGCATGAGGACCCCGATCATGACCCCGGGAATGAGGCTTCCCAGGAACAGTTTGCCCACGGATTCTTCGGATACCAGGGCATAGATGATCATGGGCACACTGGGGGGAATGATCATCCCCATGGTGGAAGAGGCCACGGTGATGCCGGCGGCAAACTCGGGGGAGTAGCCTTTCTTCTGCATTTCCGGGATGAGCACGGCCCCCACCGAGGCCGTGTCGGAGACCGAGGAGCCGGAAATGCCCCCGAACACCATGCTGGCGAGTACGTTGACCGCTCCCAGGCCGCCTCGCAGTCGCCCCACGAAAATCAGGCTGAAATCGATCAGGCGGGTGGTGATGCCCCCGGCGTTCATCAAAAGCCCCATCAGGATAAACAAGGGCAGAGCGATCATGGCATAGGAGTCCATACCGGCCAGGAACCGCTGGGGGAGGATCGAGATCAGTTCCGGATGCACGAGGGTGAAATAACAGAAGCCGGACAACCCCAGCGCATAGGCGATGGGAATGCCCAGGATCAGAAATACCGTCAGGCTGACAAGCAGAATAATCATACGTCGTTCTTGGGCTTTTCAGGTCGCCCGGTCCATTCGAGCGCCGCATGGTTCAGGCAGTAGAGAATCACCAGGCCGCAACCCAGCGGCACGCTGGCCTGTACCATCCAGTTGGGGATGCGCAGCACCGGCGATTCGAAATAGCCCGCGGAGCGTATCCAGGGCGCGCTGTAGTAGATCATGACGGCGTTGATAAACGCGATCAGCAGGTAGTTGACCGTGTCGATCCAGCGTTTCGGCCCCCCTTTGAGTTTGTCCACCATAAAAGAGATCCGGATGTGGGTTCCCTTGCCCACGGACACGGCGGCCCCCAGGGCCGTGGTGTAGATAAACAGATATTCCATGGCCTCGTTGCCGCCGATGATGGACGAATTGAACCCGTAGCGCATGACCACGAGCAGGATCGTCAACACCAGAATGCTGAAAAACATCAGGGTCACGACCGTCTCGAGAAGGCGGTCAAGTTGTTTTTCCCAAGCGGTCAATCGTTGCACGCGCACCTCGCTGGCGATGGGCATGGTTAGGGGAGACCGGCGCCGGACCCCCACCGGGGGATCCGGCGCCGGGTGTACGTCCTCGGGCAGGTCTTTGCCCCGCCGTCTTGCAGACTACATCTTCGCAGCAATGGCCAGAGCCTGATTGACTTCATCCATGGTAAAGTAGCCTTCGTCCACATAGTACTGCCACACGCCCTTGACGCCTTTGACAAAGCCCTCGCGCGCCTCGGGTGCGAGGAAATTCACTTCCAGCTTTTCTTTCAGAATATTGAAATACTTCTGTTCGCTGTTTAGCCAGATGGTGTCGCTGTAGATCATGGTGGCTTCGGCCACGGCGTCGAAAAGCGCCTTGAGATCGTCCGGGAGGGCGTTGTACCAGGCCGGATTGACGTAGAAGGGATCCGGGTGCACCTGCCAGTTGACGACGGAGAGATATTTCTGGGCTTCGTAGAATTTCATGTCCACCACATTGGAGAACGGGTTTTCCTGCCCGTCCACGACACCGGTCTTCAGGGCCATGTAGGTCTCGGTATAGGCCACTTGCTGGGGATTGGCGCCCAGGGCCTTGAAGGTCCGGATGGTGACATCGATGGGCGGGGTCCGCATCTTGAGGCCTTTCAAATCTGCGACGGTGGCAATGGGCCGCTTGCTGTTGGTAATGTTGCGCATACCGCCGGCCACGCCGGTGGCCGGAATGTAAAACCCGTTGGCCAGGGCGCCTTTGTTGATGGCCTGGCCCAGGTCGCTGCGCATAACCGTCACGACTTTGTCGGCGTTTTCGAATAGGAAGCGGCAAGGTGTACATGAGATATTTCTTGTTGGCCCGCTCGAAAAGCCCGCCGCGGCATCCTTGGACTGTCCCGAGCTTGACCATGTCCAGAACCTCGGCCTCTTTTCCGAGCACGCCGGAGAAATAGAGTTCCACCTTGATCCGACCGCCGGAAGCCTTTTCCAGCGTGTTTTTGAAAAAAACCATCGACTGACTGCGGGGATGGTTTTCGGATTGGGTGTTGGCGTATTTAAACACATAGGTTTGGGCCAGAACGGTGTCCGCACCCATTGCGAAAACCGTTACGAGCGCGAGTGCCATCAGCCAGATTGTCAATGTCCGCCTTTGCATGGTCCACCTCCTCGGAAGCTAAAGTTGCATGTTCGATCCGTCCGACCGGAGCCCTTCCCGAACCGCTTCCCGCAGCGGTTGGATGCCGGCCGGCATCCTGGATCAGCTCTAGGGTTCACCACGGGCAGCTTCACCCGTTAAGGATTGGTTCGTCGCCGGCCCCTGCCCTTCCATCAGCGCTTGCACGGCATTCCGGTTCGGTATGGGGGCGATGGTCCCGATACCGGTCGTCACCAGGGCCCCGGCCGCGTTGGCAAAACGCACGCACGCCGCCGCCGGCCGCCCGGCCAGGCAGCTGACGGCAAAGGCAGCGTCAAAAGAATCGCCGGCCCCCGAAGCATCGATGGCCGCCACCGGACAGGCGGCCACGCGCGTGAAGACGGGGTCCCCTCCCTTCGCGGCCTGCTCGCCAAGCAAGGCCCCCTCGGCGCCCAACTTCAAAGCCACGGTCGCGGGGCCCATAGCCAGATAGGTCCGCACGATTTGCTCCGGGTCATGTAGACCGGTCAGCTGGCAGGCATCCTCGTAGCTCGGCAGGAGGACGTCGACATGGGACGCCGTGCGGTGGATGATATCCCGGGCCTGGGGCAGGGACCACAGTTTCAGGCGCAAATTCGGATCATAGGAGACGATGGTTTGGGCCTCGCGCGCAATGGCGATGGCCTTGTCCACGGCCGCCGCGGCCGTTCCACTGATGGCCTGGCTGATGCCGGATACATGCAGCCAGCGGGCCTGGCGGATGTAGTCTTCCGGCAGATCATCCGGGGTGATGCGGCTGGCGGCGGAATCCTTGCGGTAATAGGTAAAGGTATGCGTGCTGTTTTCCCGGGTGATGAAGTAGATCCCGGTGCGGGCCGACGGATCGATCCGGACATGTGTAGCGTCCACACCCTCTTGTTCCCAACGTCTTCTGAGCAGACCGGCAAAAGGGTCGTCCCCGATCCGGGCAATGTAGCCGGCCCGGCCGCCCAGACGGCTCACGGCCACGACGAAATTGCAGGTATCGCCACCGCAGCCGGCCACAAATGGTGCCCCATCAACCAGGCCGCCCGATGCGGCCGCACTGAATTCGATCAGCGGTTCTCCCAGTGCGACGATATCCGGTTGCATATTGCTCCTGCTTCTCTATTGGACGGTTTGCGTGCCGACCTCGTCGACAATCTTCAAGGCCGCGACGATGCGCTGTCGTATGTCTTCAAACCGTCCCGATGCCACAAGATCGCCTGAAGCCACCCAGCTGGCGCCACAGGCCGCCACCTGGGGAAGTTGCAGATAGCCTGCCAGATTGTCGGCCGTGATCCCGCCGGTGGGTACGAACCGCACCGTGGGGTAAGGCGCGCCCAGCGCCTTGAGGGTCCGGCAGCCGCCGAAGGCTTCGGCCGGAAAGAACTTCAGGGTTTCGACACCGTGGCTCAAGGCCGTTTGAATCTCGGTGGGCGTACTGACGCCGGGCAGAACCGGTATTTGTTGATCGAGGCAATACCGGACCATCTCCGGATTGAATCCCGGCGACACCATGAATTGGGCCCCCGCCTCCACGGTTTGCCGCACCTGCCCGACCGTGAGCACGGTCCCGGCCCCGACGGTCACATCCCCCCGGCGGGCCATCGCCGTTATGGCCTCGAGGGCCGCCGGCGACCGCAGGGTAATCTCCGCTACGGGGAGACCTCCCGCCACGAGTGCCTCCGCAAGGGGATCGGCGGCCGCCGCATTTTCCAGCGTCACAACCGGGATCAAGCGCCTGGCCCATATGGCGTCGAGGGGGGTGTTCATGACGTCTCTCCGCGAAACCCGAGCTGTCGGGAAATGTTCGACGCGGCGGCACAAACCTGCCGCTGCAGAGACTTGGAAACCCGTGCCTTGGTCACCCGCGCCGTAGGTCCGGAAACGCTCACGGCGGCCACGACCTTGCCCTCCGCATCGCGGATGGGGGCCCCCACGCAACGGATGCCTTTCTCGTTTTCCTCGTCGTCGATGGCGAATCCTTTCCGTCGTACATCGTCCAAGTGGCGCTTGAGCTTGGTGCGGTCCGTGATGGTTTTGTCGGTGTGGCGTGACAATCCACGCCGCGCAACGATGTCCGCAAGATCTTCCTCGGGTAAGGCCGCCAGGAGGATTTTGCCCACCGCCGAGCTGTGCAGGGCGGTTCGTGAACCGATGTGGGAGACCATCTGCAATCCCGAGCGTTTGGGATGCAGGGCCACCTTGTCGATATAGAGGGCCTCATCGCGGTCGCGCACGACCAGATGAACGGTTTCCTGCACCTCTTCGGCCAGGGCCATGAGAAAAGGGCGGGCGTCATCCCGCAGATCGATCTTGTTCAGCAGGCGGTTGCCCAACTCCACCACCTTGAATCCCAATTGATAGTGCCGTGTGCCGCCGTCCTGCCGGACGAAGTCAAAATGCGCGAGAGAGGCCAGCAGACGGTGGGCCGTGCCCTTGGCCAAACCCGATTGGGCGGCGATCTCGCCGATGCTCAATCCCTGGGGCGATCGTCCCAGGATCTCCAAAATTTCAGCGGCCCGTTCGATGGCCTGCACCATATTTTTGGGACGTGGGGCGGTATGGGCTGTGGTTGGCGGCATAAAGTCCTATATTCCATATTATGAAACAGCGTTTCGTATAATGGGTTCTGATAAGGGATGGACCGGCCCCTTGTCAAGAAAATTTTAGTGTATTTAGACGTCGGGATAGGCCGCGCTCTTGCCGGTACCCGGCAGCGACCAGGCGGAAAGGAAAGTTGTCGATACAGGGGAGTCCGCGGAAGGACTTGCTTCGTTTTCTTCCACATGGAAGAAAATGAAGCATTCCCATAACATTCCGTGTATTCGCAGCACCGCCCCCGCAGAGATGAATTGGGGGCGTGAATAGGGCCCGTCAGCCCAGAAAATCCTCCCGCAACGGATGAAACGTGTCCACCAGTCGGACGGAGGGGGTCAGCAGCTGGATTGAGTGGGGTACATCCGGCGGCACGGTATAGATGTCGCCGGGGCCGAGCCGGGTGGGAACGCCGTCCAGGAAGAAAAGGACTTCACCGGACACGACATAGGAAATCTGTTCGTGGGGATGGGAATGGGGAGGGTCGGGCGCCGCGGACGGTCCGTCGGCAAAATCGATCACCACCATCATCAAATGATCGGTATGGGCCAGATAACGCGAGCGGCCCGGTGCGATCGGCTGCGGCTTGATCTCTGCTTCTTTAAGGATGCCCATCATAACCCCCCTGTTGGGTCAGCACGGCCCGGCAACGACGCCGCCGGCGCGGCAGACGCTTAGATCAGCGGCATCATGCGGCTGACCGGATGTTTGTAGATTTCCTGGAGGACGAGCACGCCGGCGCCCCTGGCATAATCGGTCTGGCGCCAGGGTTTGACGATCACGTCCGGATCGCTTTCCAGCTTATCGGAAATGGTATCCGGCATCGTGGCAAACATGCTGTCGAACAGCATGGCGCCGGCCGCGGTGCCGCGGCCGGAAATAAAAATCCTGCCCGGGTTCAGCATTTTGACCAGGTTGGCCACCGCCGTTCCCAGCACCCGACCCGCTTCGGCATAGATCCGCCGCAGGACCGGCTGGCCGGCTTGGGCGGCGGATAGAACCGCTTCGATGGAGATGTTTGCAGGGTCCGGGGGCGACCAGAGCCCCTGCTGCGCGGCCTGACGGGCATCGCGCAGGATGGCGTAATTGCCCACCAGCGCCTCGAGGCAACCGCGACGCCCGCAGCGACATACGGGTCCCAGGGGGTCGACGGTCAAATGCCCCACTTCACCGGCAATCCCCTTGTCCCCCCTGAAAAGCTGGCCGTTGATGACCAGCCCCATGCCGATACCATGCTCCAGGGTAATCAGAGCGAAATTGTCGAGGCCGCGCCCCTCGCCGAACCATTGTTCGGAAATGGTCAGGGTGTTGGCGCTGTTATCGATGTAGGTGGGGTGGTTGATGGCGGTCTGCAGCATATCCCGCAGATGGACATCGGACCATTGATAATTGGGCAGAAACCGCACCTGGCCGGTCGGGGAATCCACCAGTCCTGGAACGGCCACCCCCACACCGGCCATCCGGTCTTTGGAAAAATTGCCCTCCCACATGCAGGCCTGGATGGCTTGAACCGTTTTGTCCACCAGTTCTTCCGGAGCATAATACGTCTTTTCCAACGGCATGTGGTAGGCGGCTTTGACGGTGGCCTCGAAATCAATGATGACGACGCTGATCTCGGATATGGACAGATAGACCCCCAAAGCGCTTGCCCCTTCGGGGTCGAGGGCCAGCAGGACCGGCCGCCGCCCCCCTTCGGAGGCGCCCATGGCCGTTTCTTTCAACAGCCCCTCTTCGATCAATTCCGCGGTGATGCCCGTCACCGAGGCCTGGCTCAGACCGGTGTGCCGGGCAATAGTCAGTTCGGGAAAGACGACCGTCGGAACGGATCGCATTCAGGATGTTGAAACGATTGATGGCGCGGATTAAATCACGATTGGCGGCCGCCATGATGTGAAAAGCCTCGATTTTTAGCATAAAATAAGGCGCTTATTTCGGTGATTGAATTTATATAAAGAGCATGACCTTACAAGTCAACTCAAATATTCTGACAGCGGTCCGCGCGCCCTTATCGGTATCTTTTATCACTGTATTTTATACACTTATGGTACTTATCCCTCTGTCCTCAAGACATCTTGGAAAAATGTTTGACAAACGAAATTCAGTATATTATGGGATTTCAAATGACTTTTTTTAGTCATTGAATTAAGTTTCTGAAAGCTGCACCGCGCCGCTTGCCGCGCCCCTATCGATTGTCCGCATTCTCCGGAATGCCGTACCTGTTGATGTCATTCATAAGGACACTATAAGCCATCTCAAAGGCAGGGTTTTGATTTCCGATCAAGGTGGACACGCGTTTTCCCGCTTCGCGGGGCTTCCCGTCTGATGAATTCCTTGCTGTGGGCGCATCCGCCGGAATGCATCGGTATTTCCAGGACATGAAACGCGTGCCCAACGCCGATAAGGAACCAAAAGGCTTCTTTGAGATAGCGTCTATTGAAGGTGTCCCATTGCACCACACCAACTCAAACGTGGGGGAGGTTGACATGAGGAAAAGAGGGTTTGTTGCATTCGTTTTAGCATTGCTGCTGCTTCTGCCGTGCGGCGCCTATGCCAAGACCGTCACCCTGACGGTGGCCGAGATTCATCCCCAGGATTATCCCACGACCCAGGGTCTCTTCAAATTTGCCGACATCGTCAAAGAGCGCTCCAATGGGCAAATTCTGATCGACGTCAAATTCGGCGGCCAATTGGGCAATGGCGAGAAGGAAGTCGTGGAGCAGGTCCAGATCGGTGCCTTGGACATGGCCCGGATCAGCATCTCGCCGGTCACCGAATTCGTCCCCGCTTTGGAGGTCTTCGGCCTGCCCTATATCTGGGCCAGCCGGGACCACATGTGGAAGGTGCTCAATGGCCCCACCGGCCAGAAACTCCTCAAGGAGGTGGAGAACTACAAGTTCTACGGCCTGGCCTATTACGAATCCGGGGCCCGCTCCTTTTACAACTCCAAACGCGAGGTCAAAACCGTAGCCGACCTCAAGGGGCTCAAGATCCGGGTCCAGAAAAGCAAGCTGATGATCGACCTGGTCAACACCATGGGCGCCAACGCCACGCCCATCGCCTTCGGCGAGGTGTACGACGCCATCAGCAAGGGGGTCATCGACGGGGCCGAAAACAACTGGCCCTCCTACGAATCCACCGGGCACTACGAGGTCGCCAAATACTACACCCTGGACATGCACACGCGCGTGCCGGAAATCCTGGTGGCCTCCAAGATCGCCTTCGACAAGAAGCTGACGCCGGAGCAGATCGCCCTAATCCAGCAGGCCGCCAAGGACTCCCAGGAGTTCGTCATCGAGAAGTGGCTCGAACGCGTGGAAGCCTCCAAAAAGAAGGTCATTGCCAACGGCAACGTCATCACCGAACTGACCCCCGAGGCCCGCGAAGGCTTCGTCCAGGCGGTGCAGCCCCTGTACAAGACCTACGGTGAGAAGCACAAGGCCTTGATCGAAGAAATCCGCGCCCAGCAATAACAACGCGTCTCCCAAAAATCCGGCGGCGGACGGCCTGCTCGCGGACCGCCGCCGGTGCCTGGAACCGGCCATGCTGAAAACCACGTTGGTCATCGTCAAAAAACTCTTCGCGGGCATCCAAAAGGGGTTGGAACTCCTCTCCATGGGGATGCTCCTGGCCATGGTGGTCATCATCTGCTACCAGGTGGTCATGCGCTTTGTCTTCAACGACTCCCCTTCCTGGACGGAAGAAGTCGCCATTTTACTGATGATCTGGTTCGGCATCCTCAGCATTCCCATCGGCGTCAAGCTGCATCTGCACATCGGCATCGAATATCTCTTCAACCAGTTTCCGTTGACCGGGCAATATGTGATTTCGCGTCTGATCTATCTTCTCATCGCCGGGTTCGGCCTGGTGATGATCGTCTACGGCTTCGAACTGGTGCAGTTCATGACCATGTCGACCCTGCCGGCCACCAAGCTGCCCAGTGCCGTGGAATACGCCGTGATTCCGGTATCCGGGGTTCTCCTGATCTATAACGCCTTAGAACTTTTCTGGGTGTCCTACGGCACCTTTCTCGAACAGCAACCACAACCCCACGAATAGGCGACAGGCAACCATGCAAGCTGATGCTCTGGGCATAACCATTCTGGTGGGAACCTTCTTTTTGCTCCTGGCGTTTCGCGTGCCGGTGGCTTTCGCGCTGGGCACCGCTTCCGTTGCGACCGCCTGGTACCTGGACCTGCCCCTGATGGTGGTCATGCAGCAGATGGCCAAGGGGCTGGACAGCTTCTCGCTGATGGCCATCCCTTTTTTCATCCTGGCCGGTCAGCTGATGGGCGTGGGCGGCATCTCCCAGAAGATGATCGCCATGGCCGACGTGCTGGTGGGCAAGATCCGCGGCGGCCTGGCCATGGTCAACATCATGGCCTCCATGCTCTTCGGCGGCATCTCCGGCTCTTCGGTGGCCGACACCTCCTCCATCGGGTCGATCCTGATCCCCATGATGAAAAAGGCCGGCTACGACAACGACTATTCCGTGGCGGTCACCATTTCATCGTCCGTCCAGGGGGTCATTATCCCGCCCAGCCACAATGTCATCATCTATGCCCTGGCGGCCGGCTGGGTCACCGTGACGGTGGACGGCGTTTCCAAACAATACTCCCTTTCCATCGGCAAGCTCTTCCTGGCCGGCGTCACCCCGGGTATCCTGCTGGGATTGGCCCTGATGGTTATCTCTTATTATCTGGCAGTGAAGCGCAACTATCCCAAGGGGCAGCCGGTGGCCTGGCGGGAAGGCGTCCACCGGCTCATGGACGGCATGCTGGGGCTCATGACGGCCGTGATCATCATGGGCGGGGTGATCTCGGGCATCTTCACGGCCACCGAATCCGCCGCCATCGCGGTGGCCTACGCATTTATCATCACGGCCCTTGTCTACCGCGAACTGGGGGGCGGCAACCTGAAACTGGTGCTCTTCGAATCCCTCAAGACGCTCGCCATCGTGGCGGCCCTGATCACCACCTCCAGCGCCTACGGCTACATGATGACCCGCCTGAGCATTCCCCAGCTCGTCACCGACGCCCTGATCAACCTGACCGACAACCGCTACCTGGTCTTTCTGATCATCAATGTCATCCTGCTGGGGCTGGGCATGATCATGGACATGGCGCCCCTGATTCTGATCACCACGCCGATCCTGCTGCCGGTGGTGGCCAACTTCGGCATGGACCCGCACCAGTTCGGCATCGTCATGATGCTCAACCTGGGCATGGGCCTGCTCACGCCCCCGGTGGGCTCCACCCTTTTTGTGGGCTGCGCCATCGGCCGTATCCGCATCGAAGACATGGTTAAACCCTTGCTGCCCTTCTACCTTTTCATGTTTATCACCCTCATGGCCATCACCTTCATTCCCTCCATATCCCTGTGGCTGCCCAACATGGTCATGCCTTAGCCATGGCTGAAAGGAGCCGATCGTGACATCCCCAATCGCCCGCCTGTTGACGCATCCTCAAACCGCTGCCGACCTGAGCGACGCCGCGCGCCGGCATCTGGCGGAAGCGGCCTTCCCGGCGTTGAGCGGTCTCAGGCCCCACCCCGCCTCCATTGCCGCGGCCGCCGATCTGGTGGTCGGCCTGGCGTCGACCGGCCGCACGCGGCGTCTGGTGATCATAAGCCCCAAAGGCGGCGCGGCCGTGCGTTTCCAAGGCGAGCAGCGATCCGGCCAGGACGAAGGGCGGCCCCTGACCGTCACCATCGCCCCGGCCAACCTGCCCAATCTGGCCGCCCTGCGGAAGCGGCTGGCATTTCTCAACCCGACCCTTCTGGGACTGAAGACTTCGGCGGGCTGCGGCGACCGTCTGGGCCTGGCCACCCCGGGCCACATCCGGGCCGTACGCAAGGCCGGGTTGGCCCCCATCCTGGCCCAGCAGTCGGTGCGGGAAAACGAGCGCACCGGCCGCACCCCGGCCGACGTCATGGCGGATGCCGTCTGGGGCGTGTTCGAAACCGGCTGGCAGGGCGGTTTCGGGGCCGATGCGGACCACCTCAAGACGCCGGAAGCCCTCGACCCCTTTGTGGAGGCCGGCTACACCTTCTTCACCATCGATCCCGGCGACCACGTGGACGCCCGGGCCGACACCGCCTCCGAGGCCGATCTCGAGGCCCTGGTCCGGGCCCTGCCCTGGGAGGTCCTGGAAAGCCGGCCGGCCGACCTCGCGCGGGCCTTCTGCCGGAAGCCCCTGGAATTGGACGGCGAACCCTGCCATCTCACCAACATCCAGGTATGGCGGGCCGCTGCCAAATACGGCCGGGTGGTGGCCCACACGGTGCGCATGTATCGCCATCTCAAGACCCGCATGGGGGCAAGACCCTTCGAACTCGAGGTCAGCGTGGACGAAACCGACACCGTCACCAGCCTGGCCGAACACATCTACATCGCCGCCGAACTCAAACGGCTGGGGGTCAGCTGGGTCAGCCTGGCCCCCCGCTATGTGGGGGAATTCGAAAAGGGGGTCGACTACATCGGCGATCTGGCGGCCTTCGAGGCATCCTTCAAACAGCATGCCGCTGTCGCCCGCGCCCTGGGGCCCTACAAATTGAGCCTGCATTCCGGGTCGGACAAATTCCGCATCTATCCCATCGCGGCCGAACACACCCGCGGCCGGGTGCATCTCAAAACGGCCGGTACCAGCTACCTGGAAGCCCTGCGGGCCGTTGCCATGACCGACCCCGATCTTTTCCGCCACATCCTTGCCCTGGCGGTGGAGCGCTACCCTGAGGATCGGGCCAGCTACCACGTTTCCGCCCGCATTGAGGCCCTTCCGCCTTTCAGCGGCATGCCGGACGGCGCCCTGCCCGACCTTTTGGAAGATTTTCACGCCCGCGAAATCCTGCATGTCACCTACGGATCGGTCCTCAACCATCCGGACCTGGGACCGTCTTTGCGATCCGTATTGGAAGCCAACGCGTCTCTTTATACAACGCTCATCGCCAAGCATTTCGACCGGCATTTAGCCCCTTTCAAAGGCCGGTAAGAACATGGAGGACCCCGTGTCAAAGTGGTTGGACCATCTCTTCCGTCTGGAAGGCCACACAGCCATCGTGGCCGGCGGGGCCGGGGTCATCGGCACGGTCATGGCCGGCGCCCTTTTAAAGGCCGGTGCCAATGTGGCGGTTTGGAGCCGCACCCGGAAATCCATCGACCGGGCCCTGGCGCAACTGACCGCCGAATCCGGAGCGGCCGACCGCCTGGCGGGCTTTAAGGTGGATACGGGCCAGGAACAAAACGTCGCCCAAGCCCTGCGGGACGCCACCGCCCGGTGGTCGCCGCCCAGCATTCTGATCAATGCCGTGGGGGGCAACCTGGGCAAGGGACCTTTTATCGACACCGACACCGCCCAGTTCGAGGAAGTCCTGCGCCTCAATCTCCTGGCCGGCCTGGTGGTCCCCACCAAAGTCGTAGCGGCTTTTTGGATTGACAAGGGCATCCGGGGATCCATCATCAATCTGACCTCCATGACGTCCTACACGCCCCTGTCGGGCGTCTGGGGCTATGACGCGGCCAAAGCCGGCGTGCTGAACCTCACCCAGGCCACGGCCAACGAATTTGCCCGCTACGGGATCCGGGTCAACGCCATCGCACCAGGCTTCTTTCTGGGCAAACAGAACAAGGCCCTGCTGATCGACCAGGAAACCGGGGACTATACGCCGCGGGGGCAGGCTGTCATCGCCCGCACCCCTTTCGGGCGCTTCGGCGACCCGGAGGAGCTGGCCGGGGCCACCCTGTTTCTGGCCAGCGAAAGGGCCTCCGGTTTCGTCACAGGCGTATCCATCCCGGTGGACGGCGGCTACCTGATCCACAATATTTAGGTACTGCCCATCCATAAATGGCATCTTTTGGCCCCTGGCGGCGTTCTCGCCTCCTGTCGGTCCTCGGCGTAGCCGGGCTACGCCTGTGGGCGCCCGTCGGCGGCGGCCTTGCCAGGAACCAAAATCTACCATCTCTGGATGGGCATTAGGTAATAAGGAATGCCAATCATGATTTCCGGTACCGGCCGACCCGACATGATCCTTTCCGCGGAAGACGTTTACGACCTCATCGAGGCCGGCACACCCCGCGCGCTCTACGCCGGCAAACGCGTGCTGGTGCTGACGCCGGATGCCACCCGCACCTGCCCTCTGCCCATGATGATCCGGGCCCTGCGGGATATCATCGCCCCCCACTGCAAGTCCCTGGATTTCATGGTGGCCCTGGGCACCCACCCGCCCCTGCCGGAAAGCAAGATCCTTGCCCTCTACGGCATCACGCCGACCCTGCGGGAAGAACGCTTCGCCGGCAGCCGCTTCCGCAACCACCGCTGGGATCTCCCCGACACCCTGACCCCCATCGGTCATATCGAAGCCGATGAAATCGACAGCCTTCTCCCAGGGACGACTGCAAGAGCGCGTTCCCGTCACCATCAACCGCGCCATCTTCGACTACGACCTGATCCTGATCCTGGGACCGGTCTTCCCCCACGAGGTGGTGGGCTTCTCGGGCGGGGCCAAATATCTTTTTCCCGGCATTGCCGGCGGGGACTTTCTGCATTTTTTCCATTGGCTGGGAGCGGTCATCACCTGCGCGGGCATCATCGGCACCCGGGACACGCCGGTGCGGGGCGTCATCCACCGGGCCTTGCAGATGGTCGATGTGCCGGTTCACAACATCGCCATGGTGGTCACCCCCGCCAACCAGCTCTGCGGGCTTTACGTGGGCCATGTGATCGAATCCTGGTCACGGGCCGCCGACCTGTCCGGTCGGGTGCACATCGTCTACCGGGACGGCCCCTTCCCCACGGTTTTGGGCGAGGCACCGGCCATGTATGACGAAATCTGGGTGGCCGGCAAGGTCATGTACAAGCTGGAACAGGTGGTGGCGGACGGGGGCCGGCTCATCATCTACGGCCCCCACATCGGACAAGTCTCGCGCACCTGGGGGCCGCTGATCGAAAAGGTCGGCTACCACGTGCGGGACTACTTCTTAAAGCAGATGGACCGCTTCCGGGACATTCCCCGCGGCATCCTGGCCCACTCGACCCACGTGCGGGGCACCGGCACTTTCGAAGACGGGGTCGAACGGCCGCGCATCGACGTCGTCCTGGCCACCGGGATACCGGAAGAGGTCTGCCGCCGGATCAATCTGGGCTACATGGACCCCGCCCGGATCCGCATCGAAGACTACCGCCACAAGGAAGACCAAGGCATTCTTTTGGTGGAACACGCCGGTGAGATGCTTTACAAACTTAAGTGAGGAGGACCCTGTGACCCCCTTTCTCTCCGAAGATTTTCTCCTGCAGACGGCCGCCGCCCGCCGCCTCTATCACGATTATGCCGAAGCCATGCCCATCTTCGACTACCACTGCCACCTGCCGGTGGAAGACATCGCCGCGGACCGCATCTTCCCCAACCTGACCCAGATCTGGCTTTATGGCGACCACTACAAGTGGCGGGCCATGCGGGCCAACGGCATTCCGGAGCGCTTCATTACCGGGGAGGCGGACGATTGGGAGAAATTTGCGGCCTGGGCCGCGACCGTACCCAAGACCCTGCGCAACCCGCTCTATCACTGGACCCACCTGGAGCTGAAGCGCTATTTCGGCATCGCGGACCGCCTGCTCGACCCGGATAGCGCCCGGGACATCTATGACCGCGCCAGCGCCCTCCTGCAGACACCGGCCTACAGCACGCGGGCCATCCTGACCCGCATGAACGTCAAGGTAATCTGCACCACGGACGACCCCGCGGACCGCCTCGAACACCACCAGGCCTTGCAGGCCGACCGGGACTTCACGGTCAAGGTTCGGCCCGCCTTCCGGCCGGACAAGGCCACGGCCGTTGAGGACCCTGCGGCCTACAACCCCTACCTGGAACGACTCGCCGCAGTCTCCGGTGTTCCCATTGCCGACTACGATTCCCTGCTGGCCGCTTTGAGGGCCCGCCACGATTTCTTCCACCAGGCCGGATGCCGCCTGTCCGACCACGGCCTGGAGCGCCCCTACGCGGCCGATTTCACCCCGGACGACATCGTGCGCATCTTTGCCAAGGTGCGCCGCAACGAACCCCCGACAGCGCGGGAGACCGAGCAGTTTAAAAGCGCCGTGCTGCTGGAACTGGCCCGGATGGACGACGACCGGAACTGGACCCAGCAGTTTCATTTCGGCGCTTTGCGCAACACCAATTCCCGTGCCTTTCGGGAATTGGGCCCCGACACCGGATATGACTCCATCGGCGACGGGTCCCTGGCCGCGCCCCTGGCGCGCTTCCTCGACCGCTTGGCAAGCGAAGACCGCCTGGCCCGCACCATCCTTTACGTGCTCAATCCCCGCGACAACGACCTCGTGGCCACCATGATCGGCAACTTCCAGGACGGCTCCGTGCCCGGCAAGATCCAGTTCGGCTCGGGCTGGTGGTTCAACGACCAGAAGGACGGCATGGAACGCCAGCTCAATGCCCTCTCGAACATGGGGCTGCTCAGCCGCTTCGTGGGCATGCTCACCGATTCCCGCAGCTTTCTCTCCTATCCGCGCCACGAATACTTCCGCCGCGTGCTGTGCAATCTCTTGGGAACCGATATGGAACAGGGCGAACTGCCCCACGACTTCGATCTGGTGGGCGGGATGGTGCGGGACATCTGCTACCACAACGCCGTGCGCTACTTCGGCATTGACGCGGATTGACATGATTCTTATTCTCATGGGCCCCGCGGGCTGCGGCAAAACCACCATCGGACGCCGCCTGGCGCAACGCCTCGGATGGGTCTTTCTCGACGGGGACGACTACCACCCGGCCGCCAATGTGGCCAAGATGCACAGCGGATTGCCGCTGGACGACGACGACCGCCGTCCCTGGCTGCTGGCCCTGCGCCGGGAAATCGAGGCGCATCTCCGGACCGGGCAGTCCGCCGTTATCGCATGTTCGGCCCTCAGACAATCCTATCGGGATCTGCTCGGGGTGGATCAGCAGACCGTCCGGACCGTCTATCTGCGGGGGTCGTTCGAACTGCTGCAGCGCCGTTTGGCCGAACGGCGGGGCCATTTCATGCCGCCGGAGTTGCTGCGCAGCCAGCTCGATACCCTGGAAAAACCCGACGGCGGCCTGAGCGTGGATATCGAAGCCGATCCGGAGACGATCGTGACCCGGATCGTGGCGGCTTTGCATGGCATATTCCCCAGTGAGCCCCTCCTGCATAGCCGGAAGGCCTCAGGTTGTTTCATAGCGCTCTGATTTATAGGCGGTTTCTAAGGTGTTTGGTTTTGAATTTCCCTTTGTCCCGCGCCGAGCATCGGCGAGGTCTCCACCAAAGCTGGAGGATTTCGAACGAACCTTCACTACTGGAACAAATATCTTCAATGGGCTGGTATATTAAATGGCCATAGTAACTCCTATCACAAAGGAATAATTGTCCCATGAACGATCACAATCCACCCCAAGCCGACATCGGCCTCATCGGCCTGGCCGTGATGGGGGAAAATCTGGCCCTGAACATGGAAAGCCGGGGATTCACGGTGGCCGTCTACAACCGCACCGCCGAGAAGACCCGCGCCTTCATGGCGGGTCGCGCCGCCGGTAAACGCTTCATCGCCACCGAAGCCCTCGCAGAACTGACGCAGAACCTCAAACCGCCCCGCCGGGTCATGCTGATGGTCAAGGCCGGCGCCCCTGTCCAGGAGACCATCGAAACTTTGATCCCCATGCTGGCACCGGGCGACATCATCATCGACGGGGGTAATTCAAACTATGAAGACACCCAACGGCGGGTGGCCGAAGTGGAGCGACAGGGGCTGCTGTACGTGGGCGCCGGCGTATCCGGCGGAGAAGAGGGTGCCCTGAAGGGGCCCGCCATCATGCCGGGCGGCTCCCCGGCCGCCTGGGAAACCTTGCGCCCCCTGTTCGAAGCCATCGCCGCCCGGGCGCCGGACGGTGCGCCCTGCTGCCGGTGGATGGGGCCGGGAGGCGCCGGGCACTTCGTCAAGATGGTCCACAACGGCATCGAGTACGGCGACATGCAGCTCATTGCCGAGGCCTATCACCTCATGCGGGATCTGCTGCGGCTGCCCGCTGATGCCATGCAGACCATCTTCGAAACCTGGAACAGGGGGGATCTGCAAAGCTACCTGATCGAGATTACGGCCGCCATCCTGGCCTACCGGGAAGCGGACGGCGAACGCTTGCTGGAGCGCATCCTGGACACCGCCGGCCAGAAGGGCACAGGCCGCTGGACGGTGACCACCGCCCTCGCGTTGGGCGTCCCGTTAACCCTCATCGGTGAATCGGTCTTCGCCCGCTTCCTTTCGGCCCTCAAGGACGAACGGGTGGCTGCGGCCGAAATTTTGTCCCCCCCTGCCGATTGCCCGCCGGTGCCGGACGCCAAGGCCTTTGTGGCCGATCTGGAACAGGCCCTGCTGGCGGCCAAGATCATTTCCTATGCCCAGGGATTCACCCTCCTGCGGGAGGGCGCCGCCACCTATGACTGGGCCCTGAACTACAGCGACATCGCCATGGTCTGGCGCAGCGGCTGCATCATCCGCTCGGGTTTTCTGGATCCCATCGCCGAAGCCTTTCAGACCGCCCCCGATCTTACCCATCTCGTCCTGGCCCCCTTCTTCCGAGAGAAGCTCCGCCAGGCCCAGACGGGCTGGCGCCGGGCCGCGGCCGCCGCCCTCCGGCACGGCCTCCCCATACCGGCCCTGGCCGGCGCCCTGACCTATTACGACGGCCTGCGCTGCGCCCGCCTGCCGGCCAACCTGCTGCAGGCCCAGCGGGATTTCTTCGGCGCCCACACCTACGAACGCGTCGACCGCCCCCGTGGAACGTTCTTTCATACCGAGTGGACCGCCCCCCATCCCTGACCCGGCCGACCCCGGCCCCATCGCCGCGCTGCCGGACACCCGTCCCTGCCCTTTCCGATCCCACGGCCGTTGTCACCGTCGGCCGCGGGATTGGGCTTGACAGGTGCAGGAATTATCAGATACAAAATTTGATCAAATTTTTGATTGAATAACGGATCACACAGCATGGCGCAGCACACCCCTAAACCTTCCGAAGCCGCCAACGGTGCCATGGGCCACACCCGCAAGGCCTATCTCGGCATCCGCAGCATGATGCTCCACAACGAACTGACGCCCGGACATAAAATCGCCTACCGCGATCTGGCCGAGCGCCTGGGGATGAGCCAGACGCCTGTCATCCAGGCCCTCAAGTGGCTGGAATTCCAGCAACTGGTGCGGCACGAACCCAATCGGGGCTATTTCACCGCCCCGGTCGATCTCATGGAAGTGGAAGAAATCTACGATGTGCGCGAAACCTTAGAGATGCGCCTGCTGCCGGACACGGTGCGCACCATCGACGCCCGGGGCCTTCGGACGCTGCGCACGGCCCTGGAGGGCCACCTCAAAGCCTCCCGGGAAGTCTATCTGGCCGAACGCCTGAAGCGGGACCGGGAGTTTCATCTCACCCTGGCCGAACTCTCGGGCCATCAGGTGCACTGTCGGATCCTGCGGGACCTCTTCGATCTCCTGTACCTCAAATACAGCGGCAACCTGCTCTTTTCCAGCTCCATGGACTCGGCCGACGCCGACCACCAGGCCCTGTTCGACAGCATCGTGGCGCGCGATATCAAGACCGCCCGCCGCGTCCTCTCCGGCCATATCCGGCGGGTCCGGGAACATGTCCTGAAGGGGCTGCGGCAAATCAGCGCTGCCAAACAGGCGGCCGGCCTCTAACAGACCACAGGGAGAAACGCGCCATGGCGCTCACACTGATGGAAGGCAACGAAGCGATCGCCTGGGGCGCCCGGGCGGCCGGGTGCCGTTTCTTCGCCGGCTACCCCATTACACCGGCCACGACGATCTACAACGCCATGCTGCAATACCTGCCCCCGGAAGGCGGTGTCTGTCTTCAGGGGGAGGATGAAATCGCTTCCATCGGCTTCTGCCTGGGGGCCTCCATGGCAGGCTGGAAGGCCATGACAGCCACTTCCGGGCCGGGAATCAGCCTCTACAGCGAGCAGATTTCCTTTGCCATAGGCAGCGAGATCCCGCTCGTCATCGTCGATGTCCAGCGCCTGGGACCGTCCACCGGCTCCGCCACCAAGGGCGCCGACGGGGACATTCAGTTCCTGCAATGGGGCAACAGCGGCGGGTTGCCGGTCATCGTGCTGGCGCCGGTGGACATCCGGGACTGCATCGTGCTCACCCTGCAGGCCTTCAACCTGTCCGAGCGCTACCGCTGTCCGGTGTTTCTGGCCGCCAACAAGGAAATTGCCATGACCCGCGAGACCGTGGACCTGGAGGCCATCGCCCTGCCGGAGATCGTCCACCGCCAACCGGCCGATGGGCATACCCCTTTTCTGCCCTTCGGAACCGCCGGAGACCGCCTGGTCCCGGATTTTCTGCCCATCGGCGCCGATCGACCCGTGCGCCAGACGTCGTCCACCCACGGACCGGACGGCTACATCACCACCGACCCGGACCTGATCGCCCGCAGCCAGGACCGCCTGCAGCGCAAGATCACCGCCGAGGCGCATCGCTTCGCCTATTTCGAAGAGGACACCGTGCCGGAGGCGCAAACCCTGGTCATCGCTTACGGCGTCACCGCCCGGGCCGCGCAAACCGCTGTTCAGGCGCTTCGGGCGGACGGCCGGCCCGTCGACCTTCTCGTCCTGAAGACCCTCTGGCCGGTCCCCGAAACGCTTCTGAGGGAAAAGACCACCGGCTATGACCGCATCCTGGTGGTCGAAATGAATCTCGGCCAATATGTACGCGAGATCCAGCGCGCGCTGCCGGGCCGCGACATCCGGTTTCTGGGCCAGATGAACGGCGAGTTGATCAAACCGCGCCAGATTCAGGAGGTGCTCGAACCATGACGCCGAGCCTGCTCAACCGGGAACGCCCGCCGGTCTTCTGCCCGGGGTGCGCCCACGAACGGGTCGTCGGGGCGTTGGACAAGGCCTTTCAGCGCATGGGCCTCAAGGGGGAGGAAATCGCCATCGTGTCGGACATCGGCTGCTCCGGCCTCTTTGACACCTTTTTCCACACCCATGCCATGCACGGCCTCCACGGCCGCGCCCTGACCTACGCCACCGGCATCAAGATGGCCCGCCCGGACCTGCACGTCGTGGTCACCATGGGCGACGGCGGGTTGGGCATCGGCGGGGCCCACCTGCTGAGCACCTGCCGCCGGAACATCGACCTGACCCTGCTGGTGCTCAACAATTTCAACTACGGCATGACCGGCGGGCAGTGTTCTTCCACCACCCCGCCGGAAGCGGCGGTGGGATCGGGCTTCTTAAACCGCCTGGAAAAGCCCATGGACGTGTGCCAGGTGGCCGGAGCGGCCGGTGCACCCCATCTGGGGCGGGTTTCGGCCTACGACCCGGACCTGGTGCCCCTCATGGAGGCGGCCATCCGATTTGAGGGGTTCGCCCTGCTCGACATCTGGGGCGTCTGCCCGGGGCGCTACACCAAGCGCAACAAACTCTCCCCCCAATCCATTGCGGGGTCTCTGGCATCCCTCCCGGCGGTGGCCCATTTTCGGGAAGAAAACGCCCGGGAGGAATACGGACGGCACTATCGGCGGGAAGCCGCGGCGCTTCCCCCGGTCAAACCGCCGCAAGCCATCCCGGTCCGCCACGTACCGGTGGCGGAAACCCGCCGGGAGGTAGTCCTGCTGGGCAGCGCCGGGCAGCGCATCGTCACCGCCGGGGAGCTCCTGTGCTTGGCCGGCGCGTCCGCCGGGCTGCATGCCTCCCAGAAAAACGACTACCCTATCACCGTGCTGCGGGGCCATTCCATCAGCGAAGTCATCTTGTCCAAAAATGAAATCGGATTCACCGGCATCGACCGCCCCGCCGCCGTACTGGCCCTGGCCCCGGAGGGCGTGGCCCGCCGGAAAAAGATGCTGGCCGAACTTTCGGAAGAGACGCTAGTCATCCGTGCCGCCGGCATCGACCTGCCAGCATGCCGGGCCAAGATCGCGACTTTTGATTTCAAGGCCGCCGGCCTCCGGGAACCGGACTGGGCCCTGGCCGCCCTGGCCTTGCTGGCCACCCGCGAGGCCGCCCTCAGCCCGGCCATGCTGCAGACCGCCCTCGACCTGCGCTTCAAAGGCAAGATCCACGCGCTGGCCATGGCGGTCACCCAAAAAATATACGATAGCAGGGACTGCTAATCGTGTCCGTAGGAAAAGCGAATATTGAGAGTCCTGGGGGGCAGGCTAATAAGTCGGATATGGAAATAGAAGATGTGATGCGCAGGCGGACCCGAAGGGCTCGTGACACGGGCGTTTTCTTTTGGTTACTTTTCTTTTCACGTGAAAGAAAAGTAACAGGATAGAGACCTCCATGTACGCCGGATCAAATGAAACGCTTCGATTTTTTTATGACCATCACTAAACGATAAGGAAGACACCGTGGATTTTACACTGCCCAAAGAGCTCGAAATGCTGCGCAAGGCCGTCCGGGAATTTGCGAATAAAAAGATCGCGCCCTACGCGGACGAATGGGACGCCAACCACCACTTCCCCTACGAGGAAGCCATGCGGCCCATGGCCGAACTGGGTCTTTTCGGCACCGTGATCCCCGAAAAATACGACGGTGAGGACATGGGCTGGCTCTCGGCCATGATCGTCACCGAGGAAATCGCCCGGGCGTCGAGCTCCCTGCGGGTCCAGATCAACATGCAGACCCTGGGATGCGCCTACACCATCTATCACTACGGCAGCGAGGCCCTGGCTGCCAAATATGTCCCCAAACTCGTACGGGCGGAATATGTGGGCGGCTTCGGCATCACCGAACCGGATGCCGGCTCGGATGTCATGGCCATGGACTCCACAGCCGAAGACAAGGGCGACCACTGGCTGCTCAACGGCTCCAAGACCTGGATCTCCAACGCCCCCGTGGGGGATGTGGTCATTTACTACGCCTACACGGACAAATCACAAGGCGCCAAGGGACTTTCCGCCTTCGTCGTCGAGCTGAAGAACTTCAACGGCATCAAAACGTCCACTCTGGATAAAATGGGATCCCACTCCTCGCCCACCGGGGAAATCTTTCTGACGGACACCCGCGTTCCCAAGGGGAACATCATCGGGCAACCGGGCGACGGCGCCAAGATTGTCTTCGGCTCCCTCAACCAGACCCGCCTGTCGGCGGCCGCCGGCGCCGTGGGTTTAGCCCAGGCCTGTCTGGAAGCGGTTTTGAAATATTGCAACGAACGCAAGCAGTTCGGCAAGCCCATCGGCGAGTACCAGATGAACCAGGACATGATCGCCCAGATGGCCACCGAAATCGAAGCCTCCCGCCTGCTGGTCTACAAGGCGGCCTGGGCCAAGGATCAGGGCCGGCTCAACAACGGCCTGGACGTGGCCATGGCCAAGTACCTGGCCGGCGAGACGGCGGTCAAGTGCGCCAACTACGCCATGCGCATCCTGGGGGCCTACGGCTATTCCACCGAATACCCGGTGGCGCGCTTTTACCGGGACGCCCCCACCTACACCATGGTGGAGGGCTCGGCCAACATCTGCAAGTGGATCATTGCCTTGGATCAGCTGGGCTACCGCAAAGCCAACCGCTGAGACGGATGCCGTATTCGCCCAATCTCGGCGTTGACCGGCACCCCGCGGCGCTGCGGCGTACCTGGTGTACGCCTCGTTTCTCGGGGTTTGGTCGCCTTGACCTTGAACGAATAAGGCATCCGTCTGCCGCTAACCCTGGAAAACAAAAGTGACGGTCTATGAGCATAATCACGATGGAAAATGACCGTTATCGGGAGTGAGGGAAAAATAATGTTACATTCGCCCCGTGTCGAGGTGTGGGGTTGCATCCCCATTGTCACGCGGCCGGCCCATCGCGCTGGCGGTCGATCAAGACGCGGCGACTGTCTGAGTCCCGCTTGAAGCGGGGCGAGTTTCGGCGCGTCCGGCCGCCAGCACGATGGGCCGGCGAACCCGAAGGGCGCGTGACACGGGCGCCTTCTTTTGGTTACTTTTCTTCGGCGCCGAAGAAAAGTAACGTAACACAATGACAGAATAGTTCGTCGAACGCGTGCCGACACCGCAACGGAATGATGTCCATCGAACAAAGCTTTTAGCAGCCGGAGACGTGCAGAACCTTTTACCCTGCTTCCAAATGGGACCCTACAAAGGATTTTGCGGATGCAAGACGATCTTGTCGAAAAGACCAAACGCACGGCGGCGCTCTACTTCGAGGGCGTCGAGGATGAAAAACCGTTTGAGCTCTGGAAGGCCTTCGACCCCGGCCTGGCCAGGGATCTGTCCCTGTTCATCACGGGCAAGATGTACGCCCGGGAAAAGCTGCCCCATCCCACCCGCCAGCTCGTTACGGTGGCGGCGCTGACGGTGCTGGGGAAATCCGAGGAACTCAAGCTCCATATCCAGGCCGCCCTGAATGTGGGCTGCGCGGTGGCGGACATTGCCGAGACGATCTTCCAGACGGCGATCTACGGTGGGGTTCCAGCCACGAATAGCGCTCTGAAAGTCCTGCGCGCCGTACTGGAGGAAAAAGGGTCCTGGCCGCTGGCTTCAAAGACGCCGGAGGGTGGAGAGCAAAAATGAAAACGGCGCTGCAGATCTTCGCCTCCGGTCTGGGAGGGGTCTTCATCGGCATGGCCCTGCTCTATGTCGCCATCCGCCTGACCCGTCTGGCGGCCGAGGCCCTCTCGAAAGGCGACTCCCATGATACATGACATGCTGGCCGTCTTCCAAACGGCGGGCCTTTTCCACCTCACCCCGGGCATGCTCCTGATGTGGCTGATCGCGGGCGTCCTGATCTATCTGGCCATCGCCAAACAATATGAACCGCTCCTGCTGCTGCCCATTGGTTTCGGCATTCTCCTGGCCAATCTGCCCCTGGCCGGTCTGATGGAACCCGGTGAGGGGCTCCTGTGGCGCTTCTACCACTACGGTATTCAATGGGAAATCATACCGCCCCTGATCTTCCTGGGTCTGGGCGCGCTTACGGACTTCGGCCCCCTGCTGTCCAAGCCCGTCCTGATTTTCCTGGGGGCCGGCGCCCAGGCCGGGGTCTACCTCACCTTCTTTGCGGCCAGCGCCATGGGGTTCGATCTCAAGGAAGCCGCCACCATGGGGATCATCGGGGGCGCCGACGGGCCCACCACCATTTTCCTGGCGGCCAAACTGGCGCCCCACATGCTGGGCAGCTGTGCCGTGGCGGCCTATTCCTACATGGCCCTGGTGCCCATCATTCAGCCGCCGGTCATGCGGTTGCTGACAACATCCAAGGAACGTACCATCCGGATGAAAAAGGGCCGCAAGGTGAGTCAGCTGGAGAAAATCATCTTTCCCATCGTGGCCACCCTGGTCATCATCCTGCTGGTGCCGGCCGCCGCGCCCTTGATCGCCATGTTCATGCTGGGCAACCTCTTCCGGGAGGCCAAGGTGGTGGAGCGCCTGACCCAGGCGGCCCAGAACGAACTGCTCAATATCGTCACCATTTTTTTAGGGCTGCCGGTGGGGGCCACCATGAATGCTGAAACCTTTCTACAGCCCCGCTCGCTCTTTATCTTCTTCTTCGGGCTGTTCGCCTTCATCGTCAGCACGGCCACGGGCATCCTGCTGGCCAAACTGATGAACCTGGCGCGCCGGGAGAAGATCAACCCGCTTCTGGGGGCGGCCGGCGTGTCGGCCGTGCCCATGTCCGCCCGGGTGGTGCACAAGGTGGGCTCCCAGTACGACAAGAAGAACTACCTGCTCATGTTCGCCATGGGCCCCAACGTGGCCGGGGTCATCGGCACGGTGATCGCGGCGGGGATATTTTTGACGTTGCTGGGATAGACAATGGCAATGCCGTTCGCCCCTTAAATGGGTTGGTGTTTCCCAGAGGGTTCAAGGATCCGAGGGGCCGAGGAATCAAGGGACAAAAGCATTGATGGCAGGGTGCCAAGGATTGATAGTTTCGATTATTCAGGGGAATTGGCTAAGACGTACAGAAAAGTGGCCCTATTCATAAGGCGGGGCGGGCACGATCGACTTTTGCTTTTCACTCGGCCCCTTGACCCCTTGAATCCTCGAACCCTTTTCGCAAACGAATTGGAAGACACCCTAAACGACTGACATTCAATAGGCACAATCAACAATAGGGAGGTAGCACAATGGCAGAAGAAATTCGGGCTCCCCTGGCGGGCAAAATTCTCCAAATGGGCCTGCAAGTCGGTAAGGTCGTCGAAGAAGACGAAGAGGTTCTGGTCATCGAGGCCATGAAGATGGAAACCCCGGTATTCGCGCCCGTCAGCGGGACGATTACGGAAGTCAGGGTCAAGCAGGGCGACGAGGTGGAGGAAGACGACGTTCTGGCCCTCATCGACACCTGATCATCGAATGCTTGTCAAAGTTAGCAGCATTTCATCCGATTGCCTGTTAAGGGATTCAAGGGGGGGGGTAGTCCATGCGACCGTATTTTGAAAAAATGGCGGAAATCGGCAAGGCGCTGAAACCGGGCCAGCTCAAGCAGACGGCTAAAAACCGCGCCGCGCTGGAAGCGGCCGAAGCCGAGATCCATGACCAGGTGGAAAAGGTCAAGGCGGCCGGTTTCCCCACCGAGAAAATCAACGCCCGGGGGCAGATGACCGTCTGGCAGCGCCTGGACTACCTGGTGGATCCGGGCACCTGGCGCCCGCTGCACATCCTCTACAACCCCCTGGACAACACCGAAGGCACCACCAACGTCATCGACGGTCTGGGGTGCATCGCCGGCAAATGGGCGGTCATCATCGGCTTCGACAACAAAGTCATGGCCGGGGCCTGGCTGCCGGGCCAGTCCGAGAACATCCTGCGGGTCACCGACCTGGCCAAGCGACTGAACATCCCCCTGGTCTGGCTGGTCAACTGCAGCGGTGCCAAGCTCACCGAGCAGGAGAAGTTCTACGCCAACCGCCGGGGCGCCGGCACGCCCTTCTTCCGCCATGCCGAACTGGAGCAGATGGGCATCCCCGTACTGGCAGGCATCTACGGCACCAATCCGGCCGGGGGCGGCTACCAGAGCATCAGCCCCACCATCCTCTTCGCCCACAAGGACTGCAATATCGCCGTGGGCGGGGCCGGTATTGTGAGCGGCATGGCCCCCAAAGGCCATTTCGATCTCGAGATGGCCGAAGGCCTCATCGAAAAGGCCAAGCACTTCAAGGCCCAGCCCCCCGGTACGGTGGCCACCCACTACGACCAAACAGGCTTCTTCCGCTATGTCTTCGAGGAGGAGCAGGGCGTCCTCGATGGGCTCAAAGACTACATGAAGGCGATTCCCTCCTACCATCCTAAATTCTTCCGGGTGGCCCCGCCCCGGGAACCCCGCTTTCCCCAGGAGGATCTCTACAGCCTGCTGCCCCTGGAGCCCAAACGGGTCTATGAATTCGAGCAGATCCTGGCCCGCCTGGTGGACGCGGGCGAGCACATGGAGTTCCGGCCGGACTACGGCCCTGAAATGTACACCGGACTGTGCAAATTGGACGGCTTCCTGGTGGCCTGCATCGGCAACCGCCAGGGCTATCTCGGAAAAGACTATCCGGAATACGCCGACTATCCCGGCTTCGGGGGCAAGCTCTACCGCCAGGGCCTCATCAAGATGAACGAATTCGTCACCCTGTGCGGTCGGGACCGTATTCCCATCGTCTGGTTTCAGGATACCACCGGCATCGATGTGGGCGATGCCGCGGAAAGGGCCGAGCTTTTGGGCTTGGGCCAGTCCCTGATCTACTCCATCCAGCAGACCGACATCCCCATGATGCTGGTGGTCCTGCGCAAGGGCACCGCGGCGGCCCACTACGTCCTGGGCGGTCCCACGGCCAACCGCCACAACGCCTTCACCCTGGGAACCGTGGCCACCGAAATCTATGTCATGCACGGGGAAACGGCGGCCGTGGCCACCTACGCCCGCCGCTTGGTGAAAGAAAAGGAAGCCGGACGCCCCCTGGAGCCGGTGGTGGAAAAGATGAACGCCCTGGCCCAAGACTACCACGAAAAATCGCGGCCCCTGTTTTGCGCCCGCACCGGCCTGGTGGATGAGATCGTGGCCCTCAAGGATCTGCGCCGCTACCTGACCGCCTTTGCCGGGGCGGCCTACCAGAACCCCACATCCATCTGCCCCCAGCACCAGATGATCCTGCCGCGGATCATCAAAGGATAAATGCTCCCGATGGCTCGGGAGCATTTATGATTGGACCGTTCGGTCCTTATGGGTTGGGGGGAAGATGAGTCTTCTGCGGCCTAGCGGCAGGCCTCAGGTAACGATTCGGACGGGGCTTTAAAATGAGAACTCCCGCAGCGCGGGACAACGCCGCATGGCGGCGCGAGGCGCAGCTGCATCGGCCGGTTGGGCGCTACGCAGGGTTGAGCGGGACACGGGCGTTTGAAGCCTGTCACGCCGAGGCGTGATTGCTTCGTTTTCTTTCACGTGAAAGAAGCGGGACTTGCGTTCAGCCGGCGAAAACACATTATCTCTTCCGGCGCACCGCCGGCATCAGCACAGCACCTGCCTCAGCCGGTCCACCAGCAGATCCGCATCTTCATCGCTGATGTTGAGAGGCGGCGACACGCGGATGGTGTGGCCATGGCTGTCGTTGATGATAAGCCCCAGCTCGACCAGTTTGTGGCAGAAATCCATGGCATTGCGCTCTTTGACTTGGATGCCGATGAACAACCCCTTGCCGCGCACTTCCTTCACGTGGGGCGAATGCTCGGCCAAGGCCTGGATGGCCGCCTTGAGCCGGGCTCCCTGGCGCGCCGAAGCTTCCGCCAGTTTCTCTTCTTCCACCACTTCCAGGCCCGCCAGGCCGGCCACGCAGGCCAGGGGATAGCCGCCGAAGGTGGACCCGTCGGAGCCCACGTTGAAAGCCATATCCATCAGCTCGGCATTGGTGACGAACACGGAAAGCGGCACCAGGCCGCCGGAGAGGGCTTTGCCCAGGACGAGACCGTCAGGGACCACGTTTTCGTGTTCGAAGCAAAAGCGTTTGCCGGTGCGTCCCAATCCCACCTGAATCTCGTCGCACAGCAGCAATAGATCGTGATGGTCGGCAATCTCCCGCAGCCCCTTGAGGAAACCGGGGGGCGGCACCTGCATGCCCCCCTCGCCCTGCATGGGCTCCACCAGGATACCGCAGGTGTTTTCATTGACAGCCGCCGCCACCGCATCCAGACTGCCGAAGGGCACCGACACGAAGCCCGGGGTCAGCGGTCCGAAGCCGCGGCGGTATTTCTCCGTGCTGGAAAAAGACACCACCGTGATCATGCGCCCGTGAAAGTTGTTATTGAAAACGATGATCTCCTGCTTGCCGTCCGGGATGCCCTTGGCCTTCCAGCCGTAGAAACGGGCCATCTTGATGGCGGTTTCCACCGATTCGACTCCGCCGTTCTTGGGCAAGACTTTGTTGCCGGCATCCCCGAAGCGCGGCCCCAGCGGCGGCACGAATTCAGCCATACGGGACAAAAACAGCCCCAGGGGATCGGTGTAGACCACGTTTGAAATGACGGAGGCGTAGTCCCCCAGCAGGGCCTTCACCAGGGCATTGACGATCCGGGGGTGATGGTGGCCTGGGTTGGCCGCGGAATAGGCCGCCAGGCAGTCCAGGTAGCGTTTGCCGTTGACGTCGGTAATCCAGCTCCCGCGGGCCTGCCGCACCACCACATTGAGGCGTTCGTAATGGTGCGCCCCGTATTGGGTCTCCAACTGCCGGATCGCGTCGTCGGGCACGTTGGAAAAACCGAAAACCGGAGGTGTGTTTACCGCATGAAGTGTGGACAGCATGATGGCCTCCCCGTGCAATTATGTTGCTATCTTTGTAGCAACATTAATATCACCATTTCCGGGGGTTGTCAATCGGTTCTCACAGCGCGCCTTTGTTCCCCCGCCACGATCATGATTGACCTTTCCGCCGCCATTTTCTAAGAAAGCCGTTACTGGCTTTATTTTTTGATGGGTTCGTAACACCTCAAACTTAAGACGTATTCGTACAATGCTTGAGATCAAGGCTTGCGAATCCTGAGGGATACGGCTTAAACGGGACCTGAAGAACGCCTGATTACCGTAAGCCGCTGGGACGAGCGATACGCGTAATGCCGATATCGGGCAAATTGGCCTTTTATGGATGGGCAACCATATTGGTGTCCGTCCATAAATGGTAGATTTTGGTTCCGGCCAAGGCCGCAGCGATTTGTCCGGCGCTGCTGGATATTATCCCGCTGGACGGGACTTCCCGTCCGATCCAACCCCGCTGTGGGTGGAAACCCGAGGCGTAGCCCGGCTACGGCGAGGATTCCCAAAGAGTGAGAACGCCGGCCGGGGCCAAAAGATGCCGTTTATAGATGGACACTGAGGAATCCGCCATGGACATTACCAGCCTCCTGCAGGATTTCGCCTTCTCGAAATACGAGTCCTCCTGCTACCTGGCCCTGCTGCGCCAGCACCCCTGCAACGGCTCCCAGTTGAGCAAATTATCCGGTATCGCGCGTTCCCGAATCTACGACGTCCTGCGGGGCCTGGTGCGTAAAGGCGTGGTGTTTGAAATTGAAAAGGGGCTTTTCGTGCCCCTCCCCTTCAAGGAACTCAAAAAACGCCTGCAAGGCCAGTTCGAGGCCAACCTGAGCCTGCTTGAAAAACAGGTGGCCCAGCTCGATCCCGATACGGACTACGATTATCTGCTGACCATCCGCGGGCGCCGGGAGGCCATTCGCAAGGCACGGGATATCATCGACGCGGCGCACGAGGAAATCTATCTGCGCCTCTTTCCTGGCGCCTGGAAGCGCCTTGAGAAGACCATCCGCAGTGCCATCGAACGGGGGGTGGGCCTACGCCTGATCGCCATGGGCGCCATACCGGCCATTTGCGACATTCAGGTCACCCATCCCGAAACAGGCGCGTTGCGGGACAAGCTGGGCGGGGAATCCATCGATATTATCGTAGACCGCTCGGAGGCCCTGGTGGGTATTTTCGAAACCGGCCTGGAGACCGTCTCACCCGTCATCTGGACCCGCAACCGCTGGTTCGTCATCGCCAACCGGGACAGTTTGCGCCACGATTTTTATCATTATTTCCTGGACAAGCTCTATGACCGCGGCGAACCCTTTTCGCCCGAAGACGAGGCGATCTACCGTTTTATCAAGAAGGATGATTAGCGGGCGGCAGAGCCGCGGCCGGAATCATGGGCGGGAAACGTGCGGGGGGAAACGAATCACCCGGGCCTCGTCCCGGGGACCGGTTTGGGGCTCTAACCGGTGCCGGCTTGCAGCATACCGGCTGGCCGATGTGGGCGGTCGGTCCGTCCGTCCGGTGGCCGTTCTCATGAAAAGGTCGTAGGCCGCGATAAACAGCGGGTCTTCCTTGTCGGTCTGACGGATAATGTCCAGGCAGCAATTACGCGCTCCGTAGGGGTCGTGGAAAGTGTCCGCCAACAGATGGGCCCTTGCCAGAAGGGCCTCCAGGCGGGCCTTGTTACGGCTTGTGGAACGCTTTGTTCCCCTGCGCCCAGGGCGAAAGAGTGACAAGCCGGCGGTCCGGGAGCGACTCCGCCGTTTCTCGATATAACGATCGGCGAGGAAAGTAAGCCCTGTCAGAGGCCCCACCGCGACACCGATCCAGCCGAAGGCCAGATACCCGATCACCCCCGTCAAGATGCAAATGAATCCGATGACCCCCTTTTTCGGCATGACAATCCTTTCCGTTATCGATATCCCTTGTGGAAATGCGATCCCCCTTCGGAAAAGCAATAGCCATGCCGTTGATCGCCAAAAATAGTTGATGTCGTTTCAATGAGTTCACGGCAGCGCTCTCCGGTGGATGCCTACCGGATTGTCACACCTGGCAAGGGCATTGACACCCCCCCCTCCCCGATGGCAAGAAATTCGATGGGCCCTCCGCCTCCCGAACGGACCGGGCGGAGGGGAGACCGCCGCCCGGCTCACGAGAATGCTGGCGTCCGGAGCAGAATCGTCCATAGGCACCCGGGGCGGATGCGCAGGATTAAGGCTTTCGGAGACGTTCGATCAGGCCTCGTGCTCCCATGGCGGTTGGAACGTACCGCGGCTGCTGAAAACCAGTCTATCTTGGGAGAGGATCTCGACGTCGGAACGCTCTGCCAATGCCTCCCCCAGGGGCGCCGTGGCCAGAAATTCCTGAACGTGCCGGGTGTCGCGTACGATTACCGCACGAATGGCTTCCACGGGAACCGGCCCCAGGGTGGTGAAGCAGGCCTGGAGCGCTTTGCGGTCGCTGGGCAGCCGCACCGGGATAAAGGCCTTGTGGAGCGAAAGGCTGGTCAGGGCGTTCATCAGGGTGGCCTCGTAGTCCATGGCCTGAAAGACCTTTTCGGTGATGATGTCGGCGTTGCCCAGGCCGATGGCATTGCCCCCCGTCCGGGAAGACAAGTTCAGCACGGCCACCCGCGTGGCCTTCAGCGCTTCGGAAAAGTCGCTTTCCTTCAGGTCGAAGGCCCGCCCGGTCACGTTGGGATCCATGCCGGCGCCGCTGATTTCCTTGCCGATGGTTTCCACCACCAGCACGTCCAGTTCGCTAAACGGCAGACGGGGGAATTGCGCTTTGGCCTTTTCGAGCAGTACCTGTTCCCGCGCTAGCAGCCCTTCAGCCGGGACCGCTTCGATCGCGCTGGTTTCGTCACGGGCATTTTCCACCACCGCCAGGCCGAAACGGAAGGGACTGGCCCCCAGGATGGCCCGGGCCATTTCCCGCAATAGGGGGAAAAAGCCGTAACGCAGGGCCCAGCGGTGGTAGGCCAAAGCCCCGTCGTGTTTGCCCATGCCCACGCAGAGCATCTTGGCCAGGCCGCTTTCCAGGGCCCCCTTGAACTTGGTGTGGGGTTTGACCCGGTTGAGGCATACGGCGTGGTCCGCTCCCAGGATCTCCCGGGATAGAAACACCGGCACCTCATCGAATACCGTGGCGATGGGGACCGCCTCCATGGAAGCGCGCAGCGGCACCCCGCAGGCTTCCTCCGTCACCCCCAGGCGCGCCAATAGGGCCGTCTGGCCTTCGGCCGTGGCGCCGCCGTGGCTGCCCATGGCCGGCACGATAAAGGGATGCGCCCCCGCCTGCTGCAGCCGCCGGCAAATGTTGCGGACCATCTGCGGGAGGTTGGCCATGCCGCGGCTGCCCACCGCCACCGCCACCGAATCCCCGGAACGGATGGGGCTCGCGGACAAAGCCCGGTCCACGACTTCGACGGTGGCGGCCGCGACATCGTCGATGCGCGGCGCCGCGGTCTTCATCCGGATATGCCAGAAGGCCGGAAAGTCGAAATCGGCCTCGATGTAGGGCGGGTATCGCATTCGCCGCTCCCTCCGTACCACACCGGCGGCGGTATCGCCGCAGCGATCCGCCGATGGGTAAGTCGCCTCCCGCATAGCGGGAGGCCCAAGGTAGCCCCCTTGAAAGGGGGCTTGAAAATGGTTTTTTGGCCTTTGGTTTTGGGATCTCCCTTTGTTCCGCGCCGAGCATCGCCGGGGCGTTCGGAAATAAGCGCGCGGACTGTTTGAACCCCGCTGAAAGCGGGGTGAGTTTCCGCGTGCTCCGAACGCCGCGACGACGCGCAGGGTTAAGCGGAGCGCGGGCGTCTTCTTTTGGTTACTTTTCTGCCACGCGGAAGAAAAGTAACGACACACCAGAAAACACCGGATCGGTAGATCGGCAGCACCTCTCCGGGTCCGCCACCAGGGGCGGAGGACTTAGATCAAAACCAAAAGTTCCGCCGTGTCGGACCTGTATACGCGGCAACGGCCCGTCAGGCAATACCCCCGCACCGGATACCTCGCCGGGCCCCTCCTCCGTCGACCTTGTGTGCTTGCAATCGTTGCCCATTCCGGTATAGTGACCGGCGATCCTTCAACCGCTTATCCATCAGAGCCGCGCATGGCCCACCACGATGCAACCGCCATCGATATGGCACCCCTGGGAGACCTCCTGGACGGCGATGTCCACGCCGATGCCCTGCATTGCGCCATGTTGGCCACGGACGGCAGCATTTTCAGCCTACGGCCCGCCGGCGTGGTCTATCCCGCGCCATACCGCCGATGTGCGCCGCACGGTGCGCTTCGCCGCCCGGCACAACCTGAGCCTGCACCCCCGCGGCGCCGGCAGCGGTTTGTGCGGCGGCGCCCTGGGCCGGGGCTTGGTGGTCGATTTCACCCGGTACATGCATCGCCTGATTGGGCTGGATGCAGCGGCCGGGACCTTCACCTGCGAACCGGGCTACCGCTTCGGCGAACTCCAGGCGCTGCTGAAGGACAAGGGTCTGTTCTTCCCGCCCGATCCTTCCAGCGGGGAATACGCCACCTTCGGCGGCATGCTGGGGACCAACGCCAGCGGCGCCCACTCGGTGAAATACGGCAACACGGCCGACTACCTGGAAGACGCCGAAGTGGTTCTCGCCGACGGGTCCGTCATCCGGCTCGCGGAGATCATGGAGCGGGCGCGTGAAGACCTGCCGGACAACTTCCAGCGGCTGGCCGCCCTCTACGAAGAAAACGCGGCCCGCATCCAGACGGCCTACCCGGACACCCCCTACAATTCGGCCGGCTACAACCTGCGCGGCCTGGTCCGCGGGGGGCGCCTCGATCTGCGGCGCCTCCTGGCCGGGGCCGAAGGCACCCTGGGCATCGTCACACGCCTCACTTTCCGTCTGCGGGAGCGCCCGCCCTTCGACAGTCTGGTGGTGGCCTTCATGGACGACATCGTGGCCTCGGCCCGGGCGGTGCAGCAGATCCTGCCCCTGAATCCCTCGGGCATCGAAGTCATGGACCGCTCCCTGCTCAAGCTGGCCGGCGAGAGCAACCCCGCCCTGCGCGCGGCCATTCCCGAAGGCATCGACAATGTGCTGCTGATCGAATTCGACGGCTTCGAGCGTGCGGACTGCACCCGGCAGGCCGACGCGGTGCAGGCCCTTCTGCGCGCCGAAGGGTTTACCCAAAGGGCCTATGCCGCGGTCACGGCCGAGGAGAAGGAACGCTTCTGGACCGTGCGCAAGGCGGCGGTCCCCATTCTCTACAAGATGAAAGGCCGCCGCAAGATCCTGGCCCTCGTCGAAGACGCCGCCGTGCCGATCCGCAACCTGGTCCCGTTTTTCGAAGGCATCTACCGGGTCCTGGACCACTACGGGGTGACCTTCGTCATCTACGGCCATATCGCCAAAGGCCTGCTTCACACCCGCCCCCTGCTGGATCTCAAAGACGCGCGCGATGTGGGTCTGCTGCGGCGCATCGCCGACGACTACTACGCCATGGTGCGCGACCTGGACGGCACCGTCTCCGGCGAACACGGCGACGGCCGGCTGCGCAGCGCCTACATCAAGCGCCGCTACCCCGACATCTACGCCCTATTCCAGGAGACCAAGAGGCTGCTGGACCCGGCAGGCCGCTTCAATCCCGAGATCATCACCCACCACGCGCCCGATCAGATGGCCCAGGCGCTTCGCTACGGCAGCGCCTACCGCCGCCGGGACCCGGAGCGGACCCGGCTCCACTGGGAGGGGGAAAGCTATGGCGATGCCGTCGAGAAATGCCACGGGTGCTCCCAGTGCACCACGCTGACCACGGCCACCCGCATGTGCCCGGTGTATAAATTCACCCGGGAGGAGGCCGCCTCCCCCAAGGCCAAGGCCAATGTACTGCGGACCCTGATCAGCGGCGGCATCGAAGACCAGGCCCTCTACACGGAAGCCTTCCAGGAGGTGATGCGCCATTGCGTCAACTGCGGCAGCTGCCGCCACGAGTGCCCCTCCAACGTCAACATCCCCCAGATGGCCATCGAGGCGCGCACCCGTTACGCCGAGCGCTTCGGCGCGCCCCTGACCGACCATTTACTGGCCAACGTGGAGCTGGCGGGCCGTTTCACTCACCCGGTCAGCCGCCTGGTGAAACCGCTCATGGGCCTGACCCCGATGCGGAGCCTCATGGAGAAAGCCGCCGGCGTCTCCGCCCGGCGCCGCTTCGTGGCCTTCGATCCCCGACCCCTGGCCGCCCGGGCGGCGCCGCGCACCTCTTCCGCGGGCCCGCGGGTGCTCTATTTTGCCGGGTGCTATGCCGGCACCATCCGCCCGGAAATCGGGACGGCCGCCATCCGGGTGCTGGAGCACCTCGGTCTGGCGGTCAGCCTGCCGAAACAGCACTGCTGCGGCCTGCCCCTGCTCTCCAAGGGCATGGCCCGGGCGGCCCGCTCCCGGATCCGCGCCAACTTGCGGCAATGGGGGGCGCAGGTCGCCGGGGTCGACGCCATCGTGGTCACCTGTTCTTCCTGCGGCTACGCCCTGCAGCAGGAGTGGGCCTTCATGATGGGCCCCGCCGCCGTGGCGGCCGTCCGGGCGAAGACCCTCCATATCAGCCGGCTCGTCAACCGCTTCCGGGACCGCCTGGAAACGGCCGGACCCCCGTTGGCATTGGCCTACCACGCCCCCTGCCATCTCAGGATCCAGGACGACCCCGGCGCCTCGGTGGATATGCTGACCGCTCTGGACAACGTCCGTGTCCGCCCCCTGAAGACCCACTGCTGCGGCATGGCCGGCAGCTGGGGCATGACGGCCGCCCACTACGACGCTGAGCCGGGCCATCGGGGAAGACCTGATCGGTCAGTTGGACGCACTCCGGGGCCGACTGCGGGGTCACCGACTGCCCCACCTGCCGTCTGCAGATGGAAGAATTCAGCACGCTTGCCATCCGCCACCCGGTAGAAATCGTGGCGGCGCGGCTGGCCAATTGACGCTGTGTGGGATCTGCGCGGGGGATAAGCGACGAGATGCTGTTGACAAAGTAACCCGGCTGCGCCATTCATAAATTTCAGTCGAGAGCGGCAGAGGGGGCGCACCCTTATTTATGGACCGCAGGTCATGAAAAAAGACCCGCCCCCGGGACTTAAACGATCCAATTCACCAAGGAGGGCTTCAGCAATGAAACGCACACTGATCATCCTGGCAATTGGCATGGCCCTGATTTTCGCTCTTAACGGACCGCTGGCGGCCAAGACCGAATTCATCTCCATCGGCACCGGCGGCACCGGCGGCGTTTACTACCCCTATGGTGGCGGTGTGGCCGAAATCTGGTCCAAGGATGTTCCCAACGTCAAGGCCGTGGCGGAGGTCACCGGGGCCAGCGTGGAGAATATCAAGCTGGCCAGCAAGGGCGAGACCGTGGTGGGCCTGGTCATGGGGGATGTGGCGGTGGCCGGCTTTACCGGTGGGGAGAAGTTCGACGGCAAGCAGAACATCCTGGCCATGGCCACCATGTATCCCAACCTGCTCCAGATCGTGACCCTCAAGAAAAGCGGCATCACCAACATCGAGCAGATCAAGGGCCGCAACATCAGCACCGGCAGCCCGGGCAGCGGCACCAACTTCATGGCCGAGACCACGATCAAGGCGCTGGGCATCCCGCTGGATTCCTACAGCGACAGCCGGCTGTCCTTTACCGAAACGGCCAACGCCCTGCGCGACGGCACCATCGATGTGGGCTTCTGGTCGGTGGGGCCGCCCACCAGTTCGATCATGGATCTGGCTACCACCCACGACATCCGCATTATCGCCCTGACGCCCGAGCAGGTCGCCAAGGTCCTGGCCGCCAACGAAACCTACAGCAGTGTCGATCTGGCGGGCGGGACCTACAACGGCGTGGATGCCGCGGTCCCCACGATCGGCGTCTGGAACGTGATGGTCTGCCAGAGTACGCTGCCCACGGACCTGGTCTACCAGTTGTCCAAGGCCCTGTTTGAAAACAACGACTACCTGGTCAAAATCCATCCCTCGGCCGCCTACACGACGCCTGAAAATGCGGTCAAGTATTCGCCCATCCCGCTGCATCCGGGGACCATCAAGTATCTCAAGGAAATCGGCATCGACGTGCCGGCCAAGCTGATGCCCTGATCGGTGCCGGCCCGCGATGCGCTCTTATTCAACACGGCCGGGTCGACGGTGGGCCTGGATCGCCATCGGCCTGGCCGCCGCCACTATAGCGGTCGCCGCTTGGCTGCCCGGCGGACTGGAACTGCGGGTCGTGCCGCTGGCCGGGGGTGACCCCCTGCTGGTGCTGCCCCTCGAGGCGGGCGAGCGCTTCACCCTCCACTACTACCATTCGGTGGAAAACGCCCCCATCTGGGAGGAGCACCAGCTCGATGCCGACGGCAACATCACCATCGAAGAGGAACGCTACCTGAAGCTGGGGGCCGGCATGGGCCGCACCCCCGGCGTGGGCCACGTGGTGATGCGGGGCCCCTACACGGCCATCGTGGACATGCACCGGCCGACCGGCGACTTCATCCTGCGGGTGGGCAGTCCCGGTGTGGACCACACGGTGATCTGGCGCGGTACGCGGACCAACCTGTCGCTTGAGGCCCCCCACACGGCGGTGCGCTTCACCGCCCGGCCGGTAAGTTACCTCTACTATTTGATGCGGCGGGCGGCACCCCACCCTCGGACCCCTGTTCGTGGAGGAGATCACGATGGCTGACGACAACGGGCACACCGATCCGGCACCGCGCGCGGGCAACCCCACTCTGGTGGCCTGGACCGCCAAGGTGGTGGGGGCGGTCGCCATCAGCCTGAGCCTCTACCAGCTCTACACCGCCGGCATCGCGGCCCTGACCGCTCTGGTCCAGCGCTCGATCCACCTGGGCGCCATCCTGGTGCTGACCTTCCTGCTCCGGCCCCCCTTTCGCGGCGCCCGCAAGGACCGCTTTACCGTCTGGCTCCTGCTCGACGGGTTCCTGGCCCTGACCGCCATCGTCTGTACGGGCTACATCTGCGTGAACCTGACGGCCATCTTCGAACGCCAGGGCGACTGGCTCCCCGCCGATCTGGTGGTCAGCGTCGTGGGGACCCTCCTGGTGCTCGAGGCCTGCCGGCGGGTCATCGGCCTGTTCATGTCCGCGATCTGCATCATCGGGATCCTCTACGCCATCTACGGCCCCTACATGCCCGACCTCATCATCCACAAGGGCTACAGCATCGAGCGTATCGCCACGACCTTGTGGCTCACCACCGAGGGGATTTTCGGACTGCCCCTCGGCGTGGCGGCTACCTTCGTCTTCGTCTTCGTTCTCTTCGGCGCCTTTCTGGAGACCACCGGCGGGGGCAACTTCTTCATCGACCTGGCCTATGCTCTCACCGGCCGGTTCTCCGGGGGGCCGGCCAAGACCTCGGTGGTGGCCTCGGGCTTTCTGGGGTCCATATCCGGCTCGGCCGTGGGCAACGTGGCGGCCACCGGTTCGTTCACCATTCCGATGATGAAAAAGGTCGGCTACCGGCCCCACGTGGCCGGCGCCATCGAAGCGGCGGCCTCCACCGGCGGTCAGCTGATGCCGCCCATCATGGGGGCCGGCGCCTTTCTGATGGCCGAGTTCACCAACACCAGCTACCTGACCATCATCAAGGTGGCCCTGGTGCCGGCCATCATGTACTACCTCACCGTGCTGGTTTTCGTGCACTTCGAGGCCCAGAAGCAGGGCCTGCTCGGCCAGCCCAAGGAAAATCTGCCCCGGGCTCTGACCGTCATCCGCAAGGGCTTGCATTTTCTCGTCCCGGTGGCGATCCTGATCTACGTGCTGCTGGCCAACTACTCGCCCATGATGGCCGGCTTCGTGGCGGTGATCAGCACCGTTCTCGCCAGCTGGACGGCCAACAGCGTGGCCTGGGTGCGCCAACGCCGAAGCCGGCCGGCCGGTGCCGGCCAAGAACAGCCCCAGCGCCTGGGCCAGTTTCTCGACAAGGAGTTTCACCTGCTGCTCAAGGCCCTGCGTCGGGGCGCCCAAAACGCCATCCTGGTCTCGGTGGCCTGCGCCGCGGCCGGCATCATCGTCGGCATGGTGACCTTGACCGGCATGGGGCTCAAATTTTCCAGCCTGGTGATCGATCTCAGCTTCGGCATCAAAGCCCTGGCCATCCTGCTGATCGGCCTGGCCTCCCTGGTCCTGGGGATGGGATTGCCGGTGACGGCGAGCTACATCGTCCTGGCCACCCTGGCCGGCCCGGCCCTGCTCGACATGGGGGTGCCGATCATGACGGCCCACATGATCGTCTTCTGGTACTCCCAGGACGCCAATGTCACGCCGCCGGTGAGCCTGGCCAGTTTCGCCGGCGCGGGCATCGCCGGGGCCAACCCCATGCGCACGGCCTTCACATCATGGAAACTGGCCAAGGGGCTTTACATCATCCCGCTGATCATGGCCTACCGGCCCCTGCTGGGGATCGGTCCCACTTATGAACTGCTTCACTGGAGTGTGATTATTACCATGATCACTACCACGCTGGGCCTGGTGACGTTTGCCGCGGCCATCGAGCGCTACCTCTTCCGTCGCGCGACCTGGCTCGAAAGCGTGTCTGCTCTGGATCGCCACGGTCGGGCTGCTCTGGCCCGAAGGCTGGGTCGATGGGGTGGGTTTCGCGGCCCTGGCGGCCGCGGTGGTGCTGCAACGACGCCCCGGGAAGACGATCAAAACGCAGCCGACCTGAATGAAAATCCGTTTTAGGGTTTAAGGATTTAAGGCAAAACAAGCTGGCTATGCGGCCGCCAGGCAAACCTGGATACATGCGCCTGCGCTCTTGCGTAAATCCCTAAAACTTTAAACCCCTAAACCCTTAAACCTAAAGGAGCTGCTGTTGACCGCGAAATCGAATGCCGACCCATCCTCCCTCTGGCAATACCCTTACCCCTCCCGCCGTATGCCCGTCATGGGCGCCAACGCGGTGGCCACTTCCCAGCCCCTGGCGGCCCAGGCCGGACTGCGCATGCTCCAGCAGGGCGGCAATGCCGTGGACGCCGCCCTGGCCGCGGCCATCGCCCTGACCGTGGTGGAACCCACCAGCAACGGGCTGGGCAGCGACGCCTTCGCCCTGGTGTGGGACGGTGACGCCCTGACCGGCATCAACGGCTCCGGCCGCTCCCCTGCCGCCTGGACGCCCGCGCGCTTTGCCGGCCGCAAAGCCATGCCCGTCCACGGCTGGGAGGCCGTCACCGTGCCCGGGGCCGTGGACACCTGGGTTCAGCTGTCGTCCCGCTTCGGGAACCTGCCCTTCGAGGCGCTCTTTGGCCCAGCCCTGGCCTATGCGGCCGGGGGCTATCCGGTATCGCCCCTGACCGCCCGGCGCTGGGCCGAGGCCGCCGACGTCTACCGGGATTTCGATGCCTTTGCGGCCGCCTTTCTGCCGGAGGGACGCGCCCCCCGTCCGGGAGAGATCTTCCGCTGCCCGGACATGGCCCGCACCCTCCAGGAGATTGCCGCTACCCACGGGGAGTCCTTTTACCGCGGGGCCCTGGCCGAGCGTATCGCGGCCGACGCCGCGGCCCACGGGGCCGCCCTGAGCCGGGAGGACCTGGCCGGCCACCGCTGCGAGTGGGTCACACCGCTTTCCGTAACCTACCGGGATGTGGAAGTTCACGAAATTCCTCCCAACGGCCAGGGCCTGGCCGCCCTGATCGCCCTCGGGGTTCTGGCCCGTTTCGACCTGGCCGCCCATCCGGTGGATTCCGCCGACAGCCTGCACTTGCAGATCGAAGCCATGAAAATCGGGTTCGCCCTGGCGGCCTGCCACATTGCCGATCCCCGCTGCATGCGGGTGGCCCCGGAAGATCTTCTGTCTCCCGCTTTCCTGACCCGCCAGGCCGACACCATCCGCATGGATCATGCCGCCGCTCCCGCCGGGAGCCTGCCCTTCGATGCCGGCACCGTCTACCTGACCGCCGCCGATCACCGGGGGGGCATGGTCTCCATGATCCAGTCCAATTTCACCGGTTTCGGCTCCGGCGTGGTGGTGCCGGGCACCGGCATCAGCCTCCAGAACCGGGCCCTGGGCTTCACTCTGGAGAAAGGCCACCCCAATGAAGTGGACGGCGGCAAACGCCCGTACCACACCATCATTCCCGCCTTCGTCACCCGCAACGGGCAACCCCTGTTGAGCTTCGGGGTGATGGGGGGCTACATGCAGCCCCAGGGACACCTCCAGATGGTGGTACGGCTCTTCGACTACGGTCAGAATCCCCAGGCCGCCTGCGATGCACCCCGCTGGCACATCGCCGAAGACGGGCGCATCAGCCTGGAAGCCGGCATTTCGAACGAGACAAAGGACGAACTGGCCCGGCGGGGGCATGTCATCGTGGACGAGGATCCCTACTGGGGCTACGGCGGCGCCCAGCTCATCCTCAAAACCGGCGCCTCCTATTGCGCGGCCTCGGATCCGCGCAAGGACGGCCAGGCGGTCGTATTTTAACGTGGTTAAGTGATTAAGTTTTAAGTGGTTAAGGTAACTTCACTAAGGACCAAAAGAAGAAAAGTAGGCTTCCGAGATTATAGCTGCTATCGGTATCGAAATCGGGATCGAACCAACGATGGGGTTGAAAGAACGGTTTTAGAGTTTTAGGGATTTAAGTTTTTATGGTTAACGTCAAAATCCTTAACATCATAAAGTCGGAAATCGCGTCGCTTGGATGCGGGATAGATCCGCATTGTTCCCCTTAAAACCCTAAAACTTTAAAACCATAAAACGTTTCCGTTGCCAGCAAGGCCGCAGCCGAACTGACGCCCGCAGGCGTAGCCCGGCTACGTCGAGGACCGGCAGGAGGTGAGAACGACGCTGGCGGCCGCAAGATGCGTCCAACTTACCCCTTAGGGGCGTGAGAAGACGTAGATTGTGGTTGCCAGCAAGGCCGCAGCCGAACTGACGCCCGCAGGCGTAGCCCGGCTACGTCGAGGACCGGCAGGAGGTGAGAACGACGCTGGCTGGCCGCAAGAGCGTCCAACTTACCCCTTAGGGGCGTGAGAAGACGTAGATTGTGGTTGCCAGCAAGGCCGCAGCCGAACTGACGCCCGCAGGCGTAGCCCCGCTACGTCGAGGACCGGCAGGAGGTGAGAACGACGCTGGCTGGCCGCAAGATGCGTCCAACTTACCCCTTAGGGGCGTGAGAAGACGTAGATTGTGGTTGCCAGCAAGGCCGCAGCCGAACTGACGCCCGCAGGCGTAGCCCGGCTACGTCGAGGACCGGCAGGAGGTGAGAACGACGCTGGCGGCCGCAAGATGCGTCTTCTCACGCCCCTATCGGAGGCGGTTGAGCTCCAGCGTCAACGGCCGTTCATCTTCGCTGTGCCCGTCAAAGAGAATGGGCGCCGGGCGGCGGTAGCGGTCTTCCCCCGGAGTAGCACCCAGCCATTCCTCCCGGCAGGCTTTGACGATCTGGAAGGCCAGGGAGCTGATGTCCACCAGGCTTTTCTCCAACACCAGGGAGAGTTTGCCCTTGCGCTCCTCGAGGTGCATCAGGGGGGCGATGGGCACCCCGATGGGCTCCCACTCGGAGAAGTCCTTCTCCAGGTTGCGGATGGCGGCCATCTGGCCCGTGGCCCCGTTGGCGATCAGGCTGAAGGCGGTCAACCCCAGGTTGTAGGTGTAGTTGCAGTCGAAGCGCGTGGGATTGCTGCCCCGGCCGTCGTAGCCGTAGAAGTGGGTCTGGGTCTTGAAGTTGGGTACCGACTTGCCGAAGATCTTGGCTGCCGCCGGCGGGATCTCGTCGTTTTCCTTGATCAGCCCGGCCTTGACCAGGGCCTGTTTGAGGGTCTTCTGGGATATGATGGATTCCTTGACCTGCAGGTAGTCGGCCGCCGGGTCCTCGAAGAGCGCTTCGGCATAGTCTTCCGGATCCAGGCCGCCCCGCAGCATGGTCTTCTTGTAATAGGCCCGCTCGACGCCCATTTTGTAGAGACCCTTCTCCCGCAGGATCGTCAGGTAGTCCTTCACCAGCCCCATGAGCACCTTGTCCGTCTCCACCAGGGAGAACTGGAAGTTGCCGTGGCTGTCGCGCTCGGTGAGCAGTCCTTCCTGGAAGAAGGCCGGGATATCGTTGAAGAGCTCGTCGTCCCGTGCGTTCCAGACCCCCTGGTTGGCGTCGCCGGCAATGTCCTTGGACAGGCGCCGCAGGTATTCCAGCTTGTTTTCGAGCCGCGGGAAGGCCGTGTGAAAATCCCGGTCGTGCTTGTTGTTGTAGTCCCCGATGATGGTGGAAAGCTTGATGATGAACATCTGGATCTCGTTGATGAACTCCAGCAGCCCTTCGGGGATGACGAGCACCCCGCAGTTCTTGCCCACCGCCGCCCGGCGCACGATACCGTCGCAGATGACCCGCGAGAGGTGGCGCAGGGTGATGCCGAAAGCGGTGAAGTCGGTGGCCCCGCTGTCGGCCGCCGACCGGATGCGCCGTTCGTCCACGAAATCGGCCAGGTCTTCCCCGATCAGGGTCAGATTGGCGTGGGTCTGGAGGGCCACTTCCAGGGCCAGGTGGCTGGCCGAACGGCCCATGACCTTGCAGATGTGCCAGTATTTGCGGTCCGAACTGCAGTCGTTGCACAGATTGGAGATGTCCTGGGAGAAGGCCCGGGCGGCGGAGTGAAAGCCGAAGGAGATGGCGCACAGCACGTTGCCGTCGGCGTCGCGCACCTGCACGTCGCCGTCGATGGTCTTGGGCACGCCGATCACCTGGATGCCGTCGTCCAGCATCTCGTGGGCCAGGAAGGCCGCGTTGGTGTTGGAGTCGTCGCCCCCCACCACCACCAGGGCGTCCAGGCCCAAGTCCTGGCAGGTCTGGCGGGAAAGGGCCATCTTTTCGGGTGTGTCGATCTTGGTGCGGCCGGTGCGGATCATGGTGAACCCGCCGATGTTGCGGTACTGGTCCACCAGCTCGTCCGTAATCTCGATGGTCTCGCTTTCGATGATGCCGTCGGGCCCCATGAGGAAGCCGATCAGGCGGCTGGCGGGATTGGCGGCCCGCAGGGCGTCAAACAAGCCGGCAATGACGTTGTGCCCCCCCGGGGCCGGGCCTCCGGAGAAGACGATGCCCACGGTGTGCCGGCGCTGGTAGGCCTGGCGTTCAGGCGCGTCCAGGTCGTCACGGCCCACCACCACCTGGACCGGGTTGTCGATGATGCGCGGCAGCTGGCGTTGGGCTTCGGCATCGATCTCGAAACGATAGTCCCGATTCTCTTCCAGAACGGTAAAGGGCTGCTCGAAAACCCCGCAGCGCGGGGGCTTGAAGGCACGCCGCTGCACCATGCCCTCGTTGATGCTGCTGATGGCGTTGCGGACTTCCGGTATTTGCATGATTTCCTGTAGCTGGGGACTGTCGGTGACGGTCATGGATCTCTCCCGTTGATTCGGATGGGTGGGCCGCGCGGGCATTGCTGACGCGTGCCCATCCAGAGATGGTAGCTTTTGGTTCCGGCCAGGCCGCCACGATTTGCCCCCTATTTGTGGGACTTCCCGTCTGATCTAACCCCGCTGGGGGTGGAAACGGACAGCGTAGCCGGGCGGCGGCGAGGATTTCCAAAGCGCGCATCGGCCAGGGTCGAAAGATGCCGTTTATGGATCGACACGAACCGAGGATCCCGGAAAGGCAGCCCGGCGGGCGACGCGGTTTTTTAATAGCATAAGGACCGGCGTGAATTCAACGGGTTTCCCCCATTTCCCTTGACCAAACGGCAACATATGACATATGTCAGATGGACGTCGTCAAGGCGCGACGCCCTGTCGATGACGCCGTCTGCCCGCGGGCAGCAGCGGCCGGGGAAAACCCACCGCCGCCCGGTCCGTTCCCCACCGGGGGCGGCCACGGCAATTCAGCCGCGCGTCCGCCCGCACCGGGGGGCGGCGGTTGGCGACAACCTTATCTACTCAAGGAGGAGAGGAATGAAAAAGCGTTTTTGGTTGGGTCTTGTGGCAGCACTGGCAATCTTTGCCCTCGCAGTTCCCTTCGCAGCGGCCGACGACATCGAACTGGCCAAGAAATCCACCCTGAACACGATTCTCGAAAGAGGAGAGCTGCGCGTGGGGTTTGAAGCCGCCTACATGCCCTTTGAAATGACCGACAAGAAAGGCAACTTCGTGGGCTTCGACATCGACATGGCCAAGGAAATGGCCAAGGCCATGGGCGTCAAGTTCGTGCCCGTCAACACCGCCTGGGACGGCATCATCCCCGCATTGCTGACGAACAAGTTCGACATCATCATGAGCGGCATGACGGTAACCCAGGAGCGTAACCTGCAGATCAATTTTGCCGATCCCTACATCGTCGTGGGACAGACCCTGCTCGTGAACAAAAAACTCGAGGGCAAGGTCAAATCCTACAAAGACCTCAATGACCCGAAGTACATCATCACCTCCAAGCTGGGCACCACCGGTGAGAAGGCCGTCAAGCAGTACATGCCCAAGGCCACCTACAAATCCTTCGAAGCCGAATCCGAAGCCGCCATGGAAGTGGTCAACGGAAAGGCCGATGCCTTTGTATACGACCTGCCCTACTGCGGCTCCTTTTTCGCCCAGCAGGGGGCCGGCGCCATCTTTTTTCTCGAGGAACCCTTCACCTATGAGCCCCTGGCCTGGGCCATCCGCAAGGGCGATCCGGATTTCATGAACTGGCTGAACAACTTCCTGCGCCAGGTCAAAAACGACGGCCGCTACGATCGCATGTATAATAAATGGATCCTGAGCACGGATTGGCTGGGCGAAGTCCAATAGCCGCCATCTAACGCCAGTTATCCACCCCAACGCAGGCCGGTGGGGCAACAAGTCCCTCCGGTCTGCAAACAGCGCGCCGTGAGGCGTCTGGACCGCCAGATCATCCTCCGGGGTTCAAGCCCGTCGAATCCAACCTCAGCACGGAAGTGAAATGGGATCCTATGAATGCAACAGGGAAAATAGGCGTTTTTAAGAAAGATTTCTCCTACTACCTCTGGGTTGGGGTTTTTTTCCTCTGTCTGGGAGGGCTTGTCGCCGGGTTGTATTATTCAACCAAGCAAATTGATTATGTCTGGCGCTGGTACCGGGTGCCCCAGTATTTTTTCTTTGAGGACACCATCGATGTCCGGGCCGAGATGCAGGGGACGGTCGCCTCCATAAGCCCGGCCGACGGCGGTAAATCCGTCACCGTAAAAAACGATTCCGGGATCAGTGAGACCTACTTCGTGCCGGGCGGCGACGTGAGGGTTAGCGAGGGCGACACCATCTATCCCGCCGATGTGCTGGGGACCTCCAAGAAGTGGAAAGTCGGATTGCTGCTGCAGGGCTTGTGGATGACCCTCAGGATCAGTGTCATTGCCACATTTTTCGGCCTTATCATCGGGCTTTTCGGCGGGTTGTTCCGCATATCCTCCAATCCAGCCCTCAAATGGGCGGCCATCACCTACATTGAAATCATTCGCGGCTCCCCCCTGCTCGTTCAGATCTTTATCTGGTATTTCGTGCTGGGTACGCTTTTCAATACCCTGCTGGCCCATGCCGGATTGCCTGAAGTCCCGGATCTCTGGTACGGCACGGCCTCGCTGGCGTGTTTCGCCGGCGCCTATGTAGCCGAAATCGTGCGCGCGGGCATCCAGTCGATTCATCGGGGTCAGACCGAGGCGGCCCGCTCGCTGGGCATGAACTACCTGCAAGGCATGTATCACGTCATTCTACCCCAGGCCCTGCGTCGGATCATTCCGCCTTTGGCGGGCCAGTTCATCAGCCTGATCAAAGACTCCTCCCTGCTCGGCATCATCGCCATCAGGGAACTGACCAAAGCGACCCGGGAAGTTGTTACAACCAGTCTGCAGCCCTTCGAAATGTGGTTTATCTGTGCCTTGTTGTATCTGGTGCTCACATTTTCGCTGTCCATGCTGACGCAGTATCTGGAAAGGAGGATGCTCGTCTCATGATCGACGTCACGGATATCAACAAGACGTTTTTCGTGCCCCACAAAGTCAAGGCCCTGGTGGGCGTGTCCACCAAAATCGCCGCCGGCGAAGTGGTGGTGGTGATCGGCCCCTCCGGCTCGGGCAAGAGCACCTTCCTGCGCTGCCTCAACCACCTGGAGGCGGCGGATTCCGGTCACATCCTGATCGACGGCGTCGACATCCTCGACCGCAAGACCAACATCAACAAGGTTCGCGCCGAAGTGGGGATGGTGTTCCAGTCCTTCAATCTCTTCCCCCACAAAACCGTGCTGGAGAACATCACCCTGGCCCAGAAGGTGGTGCGCAAACGCAGCAAGGCGGCCGCCCTGGAAAAAGCCGACTATCTGCTCAAGAAGGTCGGCATCCACGACAAGGCCAACGCCTATCCGGACAATCTTTCGGGCGGCCAGCAGCAGCGCGTGGCCATCGCTCGGGCCCTGGCCATGGACCCCAAGGTGATGCTCTTCGACGAACCCACCTCGGCCCTGGATCCCGAGATGATCGGCGAGGTGCTGGACGTCATGAAGACCCTGGCCCGGGAGGGCATGACCATGGTGGTGGTCACCCACGAGATGGGCTTTGCCCGGGAGGTGGCCGACCGGGTGATCTTCATGGACGAGGGCGCCATCGTGGAAGTGGGCACCCCGGAGCATTTCTTCAAAAACCCCACCCACGACCGCACCAAACTCTTTTTGAGCCAGATTTTGTAGCCGCAAAGCGGCAACAAAAAAGAAAAGCCTCCTCATGCAGGAGGCTTTTTTAGCTTTTAGGCATTTTTCCGATTGCGATACCGATAGCGATTTCGGCAATTGGCTATTGGACCTTCGATACTAAATACGCAATACCGGATACGCGATGCCGTTTCCTGGGTGCTTTTCACTCGGCCCCTCGGATCCTTGGCCCCTTCTTGGTCACCCCTAAAACCCAAGCCCGCTTCCAACTCGCGCACCCGACTGATCAATGATCCAACAACCGATAACCAATTCCCTGGTTTTCCCTTAATCCCTTAATCACTTTAGGCCTTTGTCCCCCGCAACGGCTGACGCCGCCGTGTCGGTCTTCACGAGCTCGATCTTCTTCTCCCCGACCGCCGCGGTGGGTGCCGGCGGGATGATGCCGAAGCGGCGGTCCACTGCGGCCCGGGTCGTATAGACACGACCCTTTTCGGTCATCGCCGGAAAGAAATCGCGGCCGGCCAACCGATTGCGGACTGCCAGGTCCTTGATGCGGCGCACCTGGGCATAGGCGTCCGCCTTGTCGATACCGTGGCCGACGCCCAGCAGGTGGTAGAACTCGTGCACGGCCGCGCCGGAAGGGGATTCAAAGGTGAGCACCTGGTTCAGGGAGCCCACTTCCGCCACCACGTAGCCTTTGGTATTGGTGCGGGTCTCCACGGCGCCCAGAATCTCGGGCATCAGGGCGCCCCACAGGAAGTCCCGGGCATCGCGGCCCACCAGGGCCAGGATGCGGTCGCAGGGCGCCTCCAGGGGCCGCCGGGCCACATCCCGGGTAATGCCTTTTTGACTGAAGGCCGGCCGCGTCCAGGGCCGGATCCAGGGGGTTTTTACTTCCAGCCCCATGGGGGCGAACTCCCCCCGGATGGCGTCCAGGATGGTTTGGGTGGTTTCATCGGAGACGCCGGTGTCCTGATAGACACAGAGGCAAATCTCCATTTCCGGTCCGAATTCATGGGGGGCCGGTCCGGTTCCCACCGACACGCCGATGGACGTGCAGGCGGACAGAACGGCCAGGAGGAAGAAACCTCCGGTAAAATATTTCATTGTCGACCATTCCCAATGTGTGACGATTCTGTCGTAGGAATCCATTCTGGATCCACATGGTGATGGTCCTTCATGAAGGCCGTGCCACGGGCACGGTGGCAGGTATTGTTTGCGCGCTGGCTGCCTGGAAACTACATCGGTGAATCGGGGGGAAACTTGAGGGGTTTTGGGAAAGTAGAGGTTGGGTTGTTAGGTGATCAAGTGGTTCAGGGATAGCAGCTGTTGCGTTCGTAAGCGGATAAACGGTTAAGCTGGTAGAGAAAACGTTTTAGGGGTTTAAGGATTTAAAGTTTTATGGCTAACGACAAAATCCTTGAAGCCGTAAATTGGTTCATGCGTATCGGCGCGCCAACCTGTTTCGCTTCCGCCCCTTCGGCCCCCCCCGAATCTTGGGACCTTCTCTTCCCTCACCACGCACCCTTTAAGCACCTCATCACGTAACCACCTAACCACTTGAAACGGTGACGAATCTTTGTTATGTCGGTTGTAATGCCATTTGATCTCGATTGACATGCCGCTGCCCGCAACGAGGAGATCGCTATGAGAAGTATTTTTCACCCTGGTCCGGTCTTCCTGCTCCTGATACTGACGATGGGCCTGGCCCCCGGCACTGTGACGTGGGCCGGCAGCACCCCGCCGGCATCCCTGGCGGCCAACCAGGCGGACACCGAAGCCGTTCCCGCCGAACGCCTTACCGGTTCGGCCATCGATGCCCTCGAGCGCCTGATATTCCGCTATGAAAACGTCCACTTCAACCTGGACAGCAGTGTTCTCCTGCCGGGGGGCAAGCGCGCCCTCAACCGCAAAGTGGCGTGGCTCGCATCCCACCCCGGGGCCACCGTGATCGTGGAAGGCCACTGCGATGCGCGGGGCAGCACCGAATACAACATGGCCCTCGGCAAACACCGGGCCGAGGCCGTCCGCGTTTACCTGATCGAACAGGGCATCGCCCCCCAGCGCATCCAGGTCGTCAGTTGGGGCAAGGAACGCCCGGATGCCGCTGGCAGCGGCGAACGTGCCTGGTCCTTGAACCGCCGCGCCGAATTTCTCCCACGATAAGAAATAGGGTTTTGGAAGAAGTGGTTAAGTTTTAAGTGATTAAGGTTTTATGGTTTTAAAGTTTTAGGGTTTTAAGGAACACAGCGCGGATCGCCCGCATCCAAACGACGCGATTTGGGCCTTTATGGCATTAAGGATCTTGACGTTAACCATAAAACCTTAAATCCCTAAAGCGCTAAAACCCCCTTCTTTGAGGCCCATCGTTGGCCCCTTGATCCCGATTTCGATAGCGATCACCGATTTCGGACGTCCCATTTTCTGCTCTTGATCCCTGTTGCAGTTCCCTTAACCACTTAATCCCTTAACCACTTAAACCTTTATTTATCCGCCATTTTCCTGTTGCTTTTTAGAACCGGTGCGAATATAAACAAAACGCAATGGCATTAAGGGGTTAGGTGTTCATGACACAGGGGGCCGGAGGGGCATACCACCCCATCGGCGGCGATTGGATCTGGGTTTGACGCGTGCCTTGTACCGCAGTTCCCGAACCACCCATCAACAAAACAATCAACGGTCAGATATGGACCCGTGGGAGAGCCTATCCCTTCGGAACGGCCGATCTGCGTGCGATGTCTTGCGGCCGTCAAACGGGTTCGGGATAAATTTCACGGCCTTGCTATTTTTAAACAAATAAGAAGTAATTTCAGCTACTCACATCATTTTTGACGTGTAAGGCAAGCGGCGGAGCCGTCTCGCTCCTCTTTATTAAGAAGAATTCCTGCTATAAAATAAACGACCTCACCCCGGTACAGCGGGGTATCGACCAAGGCAATCGAACGCCGCATGCGGCGAGCAATTAAACCCTCGGGCGGATTAACGCTATGGCGCCATACCGCCATTTCGGTATTCGTTGCCAACGCGCTATTCGGATGGCTTATGCAAAAGCACAACATGTTTCGCGCCCTGCACCTGGCCACGGGGATCAGCGGATTAGTCTTCTTTGCGGGCTTCGATATACTGCGGGGCCAAGCAATCGATATGGGTCTGCAGCAATTCGCGGGTCTCTCCATCAGCATCATCATTATTCTATCCGGCATTTACGACCGGATACCCTGGCCGAAGAAATTCAGTTTGGGGAGCCTTTTCCTGCTTTACCTGGGCGGCATTCTTTTCATGGGGCTGCGACCGGGTTCTTCCCATGGCCATCATCACCTGGCGCTGCTCAGTATGGCCGCCTTTGCCCGGGGTGATTTTATCATCAATACGCTGGGGTTCGTCCCCCTGGGCTTCCTGGCCATGGCCCTCCTGACCGAAATGCGTATGGCCGACCGCCGGCATCATCTGGCGTGGACGCTGGCCTTTTGTTTAACGCTCAGTCTGATCATCGAAATCGTGCAATACGTCTTCCTGCCCGGCCGCACCTCGTCCCTGTACGATGTGGTCGCCAACACGATGGGGGCTCTATTGGGCGGGGTCCTGGAAAATCTCGAGAACCGCCGGAGGGGGTCTACCTAGTGCCCATCCGGAGATAGAGAGCGTGTTGCTGCAAGTCAGAGGGAGAGGCTCCGGCCTGCAACCGTATGGGAAATCTTTTCAATACCGCGAAAGGGTGCTCGCCATGAAAAAAAGGAATTTTCCGCGCATCGACCGGAACTGGCAACTCAAGTACCGCAAGCTTGAAAAACATGTGGACCAGGGCAGTCCCCTGAGCAGCCTGGCCATCAACCTGAGCGGCGGCGGCGTTTGCTTCGCTACCCGGGACCAGGTCGCGCCTGATTCCCTGCTGGCCCTGGAGTTTGAATCGCCCGAATTGGAGATGCCCATCATCGCCATGGCCCGGGCGGTCTGGTGCAAAAAGCGCCACTTCGACGAAATGTTCGACCTGGGCTGCGAATTTTACTGGGTGGGCTGGAAAGACGACTCCGCCCAGCAATCCCTGGCCGACTACATCAAAAGCCAAACCGCCGAATTCGACGGCCAGGCCAGTACGGTGGAACCTTGAGCCGGCCGGCCCCTTGACCGCCCACGCCGTCAGGGGATCCGCTGTTAAGCCGTTGCACGTTCGGGTGGTTGGAAAAAGTGATCAGGTGATTAAGGTTTGGGGAATTGTACTATTTGATCACGTCGCCGGGCCGATTTCGATCCCGAGATTCAGGATACGGGATGCTGGATTTTTGATCCGTAATGCTTTTTCACTTGGCCCCTGGAATCCTCGGCCCCTTGGCCCCTTTCTTCTAAATCCTTAACCCCATTGCCGTTCTGATTTCCATGAACCCTCTCCCCGACACCACCTATGTTCTGGTCGGACGCGGCCTGGCGCCCTCCCTGACCGATATCCAGAGGGAGGAACTGGCCCGTGACCTGGCCCGGCCGGCCATCCGCTGGGAAGCCCTCCTGGCCGAGGCCAACCGCCAGCACGCCACCCCGCTATGGTATTCGCGGCTGAAAGGGCACGGCCTGCTGACCCTTCTGCCGGACGATTTGCGCGGTTACCTGGAGCAGCTGCACGCCGCCAACCTGGCGCGCAACCGCATGCTCCAGGATGAACTGGCCCTGATCCTGGCGCTGTTCAAGACCCACGGCATCCCGGTCATCCTGCTCAAGGGCGCGGCCACCTTCGCCGACCGGCTCTACGCCGACGAGGGCGCCCGGCTCATGAGCGACATGGATCTCCTCGTGCCGGAGGAGCAGATCATCGAAGCCGAGCGACTGCTCATGATGGAAGGCTATGTGGACGATCCGACCAATGTGAGCCTGTCGGATGTGTGGCCGGGAAACACACGGCATGCCCATATTCCCGGTTTGCTGCACCTGAGGAAAAAAATCACGGTGGAGCTCCACTACCGGGTCGCCTACGGCCAGCCCGGGCGTATCCTGTCCGTGAACACCGCCTGCGCCACTTCGGCTTCCGGGTCCTTCCGGGGTTTGGCGACCGCCTGGCTCTCACCGCACCACCGCCTGCTGCATAACGCTCTGCACGCCGCCCTGCCCCACCGGGAATTCAGCCGGGGCCGGCTGCGCCTGTCCGATTTGGCCGAGTTTGCCGCCCTGGTGGAACGCTATCCCCAGGAGGTGTCGCTGGATCGCTTCTGGCAGGTCGTCCGGGACAACGCCCTCGGCACTGAAATCGGCATCTACGCCCTCCTGGCGCGTCTGCTCATGCGGACCGTGGTCAAACCCCGCGAAATCGATGCCAACTCCTGGCACCGCAGCCGCCTGCTGCAAAACAGCCCCTGTCCCGTCGAGCCGGCCGGGCGCTTTTCAGCCGTGCGGCGGATCGCTTGGCAGATCATCTCGTTTCTCTACGACAAGGCCCGCCTGCCGACCTGGACCTGGCGCAACGTCTGCTATGGCGGTGAGCGAACGCCCCTGACGGCCCGCCTCGCCTGCATCGCCCGGCTGCTCCTCACCCCCCGGCTGTTGGCCAACATCTTCGGCAAAACGGGGTAGGAATTTAGAAGAAGTGATTTAGGGTTTAGGGTTTTAAAGTTTTAGGGTTTTAAGGGAAGCAACGAGGGGCACCCGCATCCAAGCGACGCAATTTCGGCCTTTATGGCTTAAGGCTTTTGACGTTGCCATAAAACTTAAATTCCTAAAACGCTAAAACTTTCTTTCAACCCCATCGTTCGATCGCCACCGATCCCGATGACAAATCTGTTTTTGGATGCTCCCTTTTTGCTCTTGATACCTTGTTGAGATCCCCCTTAACCCCTTAACCACATAATCACTTAACCACTGAGCCTTTAGTCTCCCATACCACTTTCGCCATTTTAATTTAACTATTGAACATTATAATATAATTCGTTATAAGTATGCATAAATGGGATTAATTCCTATTTCTAAACGGCCGGCTCCTTCTGCGATTGATAGTGGACAAGTGACTGATAATTCAAGAAATGGTGATCTCCATCCCCCAGGCGATGTGGATGGAGAAAGGCGGAGCTTTCTCCGTCAAAGTATCTACGCCGCCTACGCCACGCCGCTCATCACGGCCCTGCTGGTGGAAGATGCCGCCGCCCGTAACAGCAATAACAATGGCCGTTGTAGCCGCAAATGGTGCAGCAAGCATTCCGCGCCCTGCTGTGATCGCTTTTAAGCAAGAACCCGTTCAGCAATCCAATCCCACGGGTCAAAAGCGTTTATGAAAAACGGGAAGCAGCGCCATGAATAACAAATCAGACCCCACCCAAGACGCCGTTGATCGCGATCGCCGCGATTTCCTGCGCACCAGCGTCTACGCCGCCTACGCCACCCCGCTGATCACGGCCCTGCTGGTGGAAAAGGCCAGTGCCGGCTGGTCCAAGCCGGAGGATTTCTGCCGAAAGCACCCGGATCATTGGAAATGCAAGTGATTTTTCCATTTACGATGAGCCGTCTCCATCAAGGCGGATTTCTTTGAAGGCGATGAGCTATCATCACCTGAATCTTTCCCCCTTAAGACCCTAAAACCTTAATACACTTAATCACTTAACCACTTAATCACTTCTTCCTTTTGCCTCCCCATCCCAATCCCGACATCGCCTTTCACGCCTTTGCCGAGGGCGGCGTGCTGCACCGTATCGGCAGCCACCGTTTGTGGGTGCTCAACGTCACGGCGGCCACCCTGTGGTGCCTGCTGGACGGGCGGCGCGACACCCGGAAGTTGGCCGGTGACTACGGGCGGCGCTTCGGAATCGACACGCCTACAGCCCTCCGTGATGTGGACACCCTGCTAAACCGGTTTGCGGAATGGGGTCTGCTCAGCGGCGGCACCCCCCCCGAAGGCATAGGCACCAGGAAAGCCTCTCGCCTGAACGCCCTGGGGGAATCAAAACCGCTGGCCGCCAACCTTTCCGGCCTGCCGCGTACGATAGTCTCGCTGGCAGGCCGTTGTTTTGCCGTAATCCTGGCGGATGAGGGCCTGGCGGCCACCTGGCAGGCGCTTTTCCAGCACCTGGCAAGCGACGGGTGCCGCGCCGAAAGCGACTTCGTTATCCTGGACAAGACGGCCGAGGGCAGCACGGTCTTCCGCTGTTACGAAAAGGGCCGCAGCGTCCACGACGGTCTGGGAATGGACGAGGTTGTCCCCTTCCTGGTTTACAAACTCTTCGAGCACGGCATGGCGGCCCTCGGCCACCGGCTGCTTTTCCACGCCGCGGTGCTGGCCAGGGACGGCCGGGCCCTGCTCCTGCCGGCGCAGTCCGGATCGGGAAAGTCCACCCTGGCCGCCGCCCTGTCCGCCTCCGGCTGGACCTACCTGAGCGACGAGCTGGCCGTGCTGGACCCACAAACCCTGTGCGTGGCGCCCTTTGCTCTACCCATCGGCCTGAAGGACAAGTCCATGGCGGCCCTGGACGCTTTCATCCCCGGTGTGGCCGACCTGCCGCGTCACGTCCGCATGGACGGTGTCGGCGTGCGCTATCTGCCCCCGCTAAACCCGCCGCCGGCCGCCCCCCTCCCCGTCGCGGCCCTGGTCTTCCCCCGCTACGCGGCCGCGGCCCCGGCCACCATGACCCCCTTGCCCCCCCTGGAAGCCCTCCAGCGCCTCGCCGATACCGGATCTTCGGCCCGCCCGCTGGTGTCGCAGGACGTCAAAGCCATGCTTCAATTGGCGTCTTTGCCCTCGTACGCGTTGCACTTTTCAGAACTGGATATAGCGCTGGAAGCGATAAAAAAGATTTAGGTTTTAGGATTTAGAATTCAGGGTTCAGGGGTTTAGTTAGCCCCTAAATCCTTAAAACTCTAACACCCTAAAACCTTAACCACCTAACCACTGGTACCCTTATGAAAAAGTTAGCGATCTTAGTCATCGGCGGGTGCGGCTACATCGGCACCCACATGGTCAAGGCCCTGCTTGCGGCCGGACACGAGGTCGTCACCCTGGACAACTTGTCAAAAGGCAACCGCGAGCTGCTGCCGGGCGGGGCCTTTGTGATGGGCGACATCAACGACCCGGTGGTCCTCGAGCAGGTGTTTTCTTCCCGGCGTTTCGAGGCGGTCATGCACTTCAGCGCCTTCACCGAAGTGGGGGAATCGGTCCGGGATCCCCAGAAATACTACCTGAACAACGTGGCCGGCACCCTCAACCTGCTCAAGACCATGATGCGCCACCATGTGAAGCGGTTCATCTTCTCGTCTTCGGCGGCGGTCTACGGCGAGCCGGATTATACCCCCATCGACGAGAACCATCCCTGCCGGCCCACCAGCCCTTACGGCCGCACCAAGTTGATGGTGGAAGACATTTTGCGGGACTACGACCAGGCCTACGGGCTGCGCGCAATCGCCCTGCGCTATTTCAACGCGGCCGGGGCCGACGCCTCCGCCACCATCGGCGAGCGCCACGATCCGGAAAGCCATCTGATCCCCCTGGTGCTCAAAGTCGCCACGGGCGAGCGCGAAAACATCACCATTTTCGGCACGGACCACAACACGCCGGACGGCACCTGCCTGCGGGACTACGTCCATGTAAACGACCTGGCCGCAGCCCACCTATTGGCCCTGGAAGCCCTGCAAAACAGCGCCCCCAGCGCGGCCTTCAACCTGGGCAACAGCACCGGCCACTCGGTCCGCGAAGTGATTGAAACCGCCCGCCGCATCACCGGCCACCCCATCCCGGCCGTGGAAGGTGACCGCCGCCCCGGCGACCCCGCCGTCCTGGTGGCAAGCTCCGACAAGGCAAGAAAAGAACTGGGCTGGCAGCCGAAGTTCGAAACTTTAGATGTGATCGTGGAAAGCGCTTGGAAGTGGCACACTTCGCAGGCAAAAAGCCGCTAAATTGCCACTGCCCGCGCAGATAAAGTCAGCGGGGGTTAGGGTTTTATGAATAAATCCCATAAAATCCTAAATTTTTAAAACCTTAAAACGCCACCCATAACGAATTCCCTGGTTTTCACTTAATCACTTTTTTCTCCCCCTTGAATTTTTCGATAAAATATGATTATTTGCACCCCAAACTCAGACAGCCGGCGGGCATAGGCGCCCCCCTTCATCGTTTCTGCCACCCTTTCCCTGGTGGGTCCGTTTCTTTAACAAATGATTCTTCTTTAACCGCACTCGTGGCGGCAAACCATTTTTACGTGCATGGTAGGCCCCCATGACCGCCCGAGGTGAACAAACATTCGATCACAAGCGCTGCAGCCGCTGCGCCTCCCGGCCGTCACGCCCGGAGCCGCTGGCTTATGAACAATATTACTGTTATTACAGGATGTTAAATCGGACCAACCGAGGTAAGCGAGAAAGCGGAGCTGTCGGAAGAGTTCAAGGGTTTATGGTTTGCACCCCGAAAACGCTCAATCTATAAAACCTGTACCAAGTCGCTAAAGAAAGAATGTTCGCTGGCACCTTCCGGTCCCTTTTCTTCAGCAAAAGGAGGGTTTCATGAAGCACTTTTCAATACGTTTCATTACCGGTCTTTTGTTGTCCGCGATGATCGGGCTGCCTTGGGCGGCTCTGGCCCAGGAGGCCCCCCCGCTGGCGCCGCTGCATGACTTTTCGATTTCCGCCGTGGTCTCCTATTTAGACTACGAGGAGGACAGCATCGATGTGAGCATCGAGGGTCCCATGGCCGGCGTCGCGGCCCGCTACGACTACCACAGCGACACGAGCCGCTGGATGTTCGGCCTGCAAGCCGAGCTGGACTATGGAAGCCTGGACTACGACGGCTCAACCATGGGTGGCATACCGGTTTCCGAGGATTCCGACGATACTATTTTCGAAACCCGGGCCCTGGCAGGGCTGGATTTCGAACCCGGCCCGGACTGGCTGCTGACCCCGTTCCTGGGGCTGGGCTTCCGCTATTGGTACAATGACGTGTCCGGGGCGGGCAGCTACACGCGGGAGGTTTCCTACCTCTACCTGCCGCTGGGGCTGGAGGTCGCCCACAATCTGGGAGCCGGCTGGCGCCTGCGCCTGGCGGCCGAGGGAGACGTGCTGCTGAGCGGCCAAGTGAACTCGGCACTCAGCGACGTGGACTCCGGCTTCAACGACACCACCAACACCACCGATTTCGGCGACGGCTGGGGCGCCCGGGTAAGCCTGGAGGCGCGCACCCGGCATTTTTCGATCGAACCCTACTTCCGTTACTGGGACATCGACGAGTCCGATACCGACGCCCTGACCTACTACGGCTATCCCACCGGCTACGTGGTCTACGAGCCCTCCAACACCACGACGGTGTTCGGCATCCAGGTGGGCTATCACTTTTAATAAAAATGAAACGTTACCGCTTGAAAGTCTCCATCATCGGCATCCCCCGTCTCTATCGGCTGTTCGACGTTTCAAGCAGCGCGCAGGCGGGGATCCAGTCGATTCAGCTCGTTCCGGGATTATTTGTCAGGGGGTAAGGAATGAAAATCGATATCGAATCGTTAAGCTACGATGAACTAGTCGCTTTGAACCACAAGATCGTGGCGCGCCTTAAATTCCTGGATGCCATGCACACGCACAGGGAAATGATGCAATTCGCGCCCGGCGATCAGGTGTCTTTTGAGCCTCCCGGCCGTGGCAAGCAGTTTGGCACGCTGGTAAAATACAACAAGAAAACCGTTACGGTCATCACCGAAGCCGGTCAGAAGTGGAATGTGTCGCCCCACCTGCTCCGCAAGGTCAAAAGCGCCAGGGCCCCAAAAACTCGTGCGGATAACATCATCGATCTTAAAAAGAAGTGAATCCGGGTGGCAAGCTGCCGGCGAGTGCGCTGTCAAGCCCATAAGCTGCCGAGCAACTTCGAAAGACCAAAACTGATTTCGAAAATAATTCCATCATTCGCTCCCGATTTTGCTCAGGAGCGCGTCAACGGCTGTTCTTGACATGTAATATGTTGTTAGGTACAAAACCTCGAAATGCCTTCAGCCCACCGGCTAACTTTTTTCTCTATTCTCCTTAATCCATAGACCACCTAACCACTTAAACACTTTGCTTTTATCCCTTAACCACTTGATTTTAACCTCGCGCACTCAAACCTTGTACGTTATTTTGTATTTTATTTAGTGCTCATCCAGAGGTGGTAGATTTTGGTTTCTGGCAAGGCCGCAGCCGACTGGCGCCCGCAGGCGTAGCCCGGCTACGCCGAGGACCGACAGGAGGCGAGAACGCCGCCAGAGGCCAAAAGATGCCATTTATGGATGGGCACTATTTATCCAATTTCTCAGAGTGCGGGGACATACCATGCAACGCATAAAATCGGAAACGATCGCTTCAGAGAATTGCTTTACGGTAACTACCGCATTATCTATCGCCTTGAGACGCACCAAATATCAATCCTCACCATTCGGCATGGTAAGCAAATCCTGCCCGTCGATGAAATCCTGAACAAAACATGAAAGCAGTTCGCCCCGGCGATCAGATGTTCATATTGACCAAAATGGACATAATGGCTATTATGGACATATGAGCCATTAAGATCCTATTTGCTGTTATGTGACAAAAAGTGAGGTCAGAATGAAAACAATGCCGGCCGGGGAGGCAAAAAACAAGTTCGGGGTGCTGATGGATACCGTGCAGCGCGAGGCCGTTGCGATTTCAAAGAAAGGCCGGACAGCAGCCATTGTAATGCCGGTGCAGGAATATGAGGAATACCAGACGTTGAAGCTGGAACGGTTGCGTCGCGAGGTCAACATCGGCCTTGATCAAATCGAGCGCGGTGAAGTCCGTGACGGAGAGGCATTTTTCGATTCGCTCGAAAAAGAATCGGGTGATTGATGGCTGATTACAAACTGACGGGGGCCGCGCAAAATGACCTGCGTGAGATAAGTGCGTACACGCAAAAAACGTGGGGCAAGGAACAAGCAAAAGCCTACCGCGAAATTATTCGGGCGACGCTCAGGCTGATTGCGGAGACCCCGGAAATCGGACAGAAACGTAGTGAATTGATGGCAAGTTTGCGGTCGTTCCCTGTCGGGCATCACATTGCGTATTATGTTGAAAGGGAGGATAGGATCGTGGTCGCCCGAATCCTCCACCCCGCCATGGATCGAGAACAGGCGATGCAGAAATGAAAATCGACCTCGAATCGCTGAGCTACGACGAGCTGGTCGCCCTTAACCACTTAACCATTTGGATTCCCTAAATTCCGCCGAAGGCATCGAAGACTTGACCCTGCTGATGATTGCCGCTAATTTAGGGTTAAAATTCGAAAGCCATTGATATGAAAACAAATATTATAGATGAAACCAATCGCGGGACACTTGCTGACTTTTGTCGCAAAAATCATATCGTCAAGCTTTCTCTGTTCGGTTCAACGCTCAGAGGTGAATCGACGGCTGCAAGCGATATCGACTTGCTCGTTGAATTCCACCCGGACCATATTCCCGGTCTTTTAACACTGGCGGGCCTGGAAATCGAACTTTCGAAAATTCTTGGCAAGAAGGTGGACCTGAGGACGGCGCAGGATCTCAGCAGCTATTTCAGAGATGATGTGCTCAAGCAAGCGAAGGTAGCCTATGTCGAAGCATGATGAGATCAGGGTCAGGCACATGCTCGACGCCATTGAAGAGGCGTTGTCATTCGCGCGCGGCAAAGATCGCAAGCATCTCGACCAGGATCGTATGCTCGTACTGGCCCTTATAAAGGACATCGAAATTGTAGGTGAAGCAGCAAGCCGCATTTCCGACGAAACCAAGCAGGTCGCTCCGGATATCCCATGGGCAAGTATCACGGGCATGCGCAACCGTCTCATTCACGCCTATTTTGATATCAACCTGGATATCCTATGGCAAACCGTTACAGAAGATCTGCCTCAACTGGCCGTTAAACTTAGGGACGTTATCGCTACCATTCAAAGCGATAAACCATAAACCCCATCGTCGAAGGCAGATTAACTATAACGCGCGCCAAAGACGAATAAATCTGTCAAATGTGTAGACCTGACCCTAAGTCTTCTATTCACTGAACGGTCTTTGAAAAGCAACGCATAAAAACATAGACGTCCCGGGTACCCCCCCGGTTGCCCCCTTAAACCACCTTGACACACACCTGATAATACATAATAATATGCGCACATAAAGGGGTATAAGGAGGCGCATATGGATACCGAAACAATTCGGCTGAATGTCACCCTGCCCAAGGACCTGGCCAGGGCCTTGGACGCGCATGCCGGCCCGCGAAAAAAAAGCCAGTACATCGCCAAAGCCATCCGCAGGCAACTCGAACGGGATGAAAAAGAAGCTCTGGACAGAGCCCTCGAAGAAGGCTATCGCAACACCGCACAGGAGGGTCTTGCCATCAGCAGAGAGTTCGAGGCGGCCGATCTTGAGGGGTGGGATGACTATTAAGCGCGGCGGCATTTATCTGGCCGCCCTCGATCCCACCATTGGCCATGAAATCGCCAAGACGCGTCCGGTCCTGGTGGTCTCGAACGACAAAAACAACCAGTTCTCCGGCACCGTCACGGTTCTGCCCATTACATCCAAGGCCCTTGAGAAAACCTATCCCTTCGAAGTCGCTGTTCCCAAGGGTGGTGGCGGTCTTCCCAAAGCCTCTAAAATCAAGGCCGACCAGATCCGCACCATCGACAAAAAACGGCTGATCAAGGCCATCGGCACTCTTCCAGACGAGCTAATGGTAGAAGTGGATCGCGCCGTCAAAATTCATCTGGGTCTCGATTGAACCGTGCCGATCGGGCACCACAACAAGCGCTTATCCCAAGGTAATAAAGAAGGAACGCCCCCTTGATGTCTTAAAAACCTTAAGGAAGCTCCCATGGATCGTAACCAGATCCTCACCATCATCCACAATGAAAAACCTTATCTTCAAAAGCATTTCGGATTGTTGAGCATCGGCCTTTTCGGTTCTTTTGCCAAGGACAAGCAACAGCCTGAAAGCGATATCGATTTTCTTGTCGAACTTTCCAATCCGAGCTTCGATTCCCTGGCCGGACTCCAGATTTATCTTGAAAAACGCCTCGGACATCCAGTCGAACTCATCCGCAAGCGCAAAGGAATGCGTGCGAGCTTTTTAAAGAGGATAGAAAGAGACCTCCATCATGCCTGAAGAAGAGCTGCTTGATATACTGGGAATGATCAGAGAGTCCATCCGTCTGGTACAGGATCGATTCAATCATATCAAGACGCCGGATGATTTCTGCACATCCTCGGAGGGAACGACCCTGCTTGATGCCATTGCAATGCGACTTCAGGTTATTGGGGAATCGGTAAAACAGATTCAAAAATTGGATGCCGCATTCTTGAACGCCTATCGTGAAATTCAGTGGGATAAGATTGCCAGGTTTAAAACGTAAAACCTTAATCGCTTCCTGCGACACCTTTTAATCCGGTCGGGGTTGCAAATGGCTATTTAGTTGGCTATTTTAGAGCAGACCGTTTTAAAGGAGTGATGCAAATGGAAAAACAGTTCACCATATCCGAGGCCAAAAACAAGTTGACGGCCATCGTGCATGACGTTGAAAAAGGGCCGTCCGTCAAACTGACCCGGCGTGGGCGACCGGTCGCCGTCCTGTTGTCGATCTCGGAATATGAAGCCCTGCACGGCAAGCGTCCCGCTTTTTGGGACCTTTTGACGGCCTTGCGCGCGCGGGCCGGCGAATGCGACATTTCCGACAAAGACTTTACCGGTCTCAGGGATACCCACCCTGGTCGAAAGATCGACTTCAATTGACCAAGTATCTGTTGGACACGAATGTCGTTTCGGAGGCGATCAAAACGAGGCCGAACGCCAACGTGATGAAAAAGCTCGAGAAGTGCCAGAATGAAATGGCGACGGCCGTGATCGTCTGGCACGAGCTCCAGTTCGGGTATCAACGCCTGCCCGCCTCCCGCAAGCGATCCCTGATCAAAGCTTATCTCGAAGAGGTAGTGGCCCCGAGTCTGCCAATCCTCCCCTACGACAGAACCGCCGCCGAATGGCATGCCCACCAGAGGGCGCGGCTCACGGCCGCCGGTAAAACGCCCTCCTTTGTCGACGGCCAGATCGCCGCCATTGCCAAAGTCAATGGGCTGACCCTGGTTACGCGCAAGACCACCGACTTCAGAATATTTTCAGGGTTGAAAGTGGAAAACTGGCACGGCTAAGGAGCCGTTAAGCTCGTAGGCTGGTGAGCGAGGTCAAACAGCCACAAAAAATTTCAGAAATCGACGCTCTCCGTCTCTGCGATCTCCGTGTCTCGAGCGAAGCGGGTGGTGAAATTAAAGGTGTTAAATGGAAAATTCATACAATGAATTGAGCAGCAGCATAATCGGAGCTGCCATCGAGGTTCACAAATCTCTGGGGCCGGGGCTTCTGGAGTCAGCCTATGAAGAGTGCCTGTGCCTTGAGTTGGAGAACCGCGGTATCGCCTTTGAGCGGCAAAAACCACTGCCCGTCATCTATATACCAAAACAGAGTCGTTCCAGCTCCAATCTCCAACAAAGTTTATACGCTTTGTCGACAGCGTCCCCTGGAACTCTCTTGACGCTCCCCCCTCCATTGTTATAACTTACGGTATAACAATGGAGGTAAACTCATGCGTGTGACCGTAACACAAATCGGTAATTCGACCGGCGTCATTTTACCCAAAGAGGCCGTTGCCCGACTCAAGGTGAAAAAGGGTGACAGCGTTTTTTTAACCGAAACGCCGGATGGCTATTCACTCTCACCCTATGATCCGGAGTTTGAGGCCCAAATGGAGGCGGCAAGGCGTGGCATGGCCAAATATCGTAATGCCTTGCGTGAGCTTGCCCGGAAATGAACTGGTATTGGTTGAGGCAAAGCGTTGTCGTCGCTATTCACGACGAGCAGATCGCCGCACATGGTGGAAGCCCCGGTATCCGTGACGCCGGTCTTTTGGCGTCCGCGCTCGCCCGAGCGCAAAATAAGGTGTCATATGGCGAATCATCGCTGTTCGATCTCGCTGCTGCCTATGCCTACGGCATCATCATGGATCACCCTTTCGTGGATGGCAACAAGCGCACGGGTTTTCTTGCCGCCTATGTTTTTCTCAATCTCCATGGATGGCAATTGGAGGCCCCCGAAGCAGAAGCGGTCGGCGCCGTATTGGCATTGGCAACAAGGGAAATGGATGAAGCTGAATTCGCGAGCTGGCTAAGGGAATACGCTATCAAAGCTCCCGGATAGGACCATAAAGGTTTAAAGTTTTGGTAGTTTGCCATTGCTAAAACCTTAAAGCCTCTGCCAAGTTAATAAAGAAAGAACGTCCCATGAAGCGTCCGTCCCATGAAGCGTCCTTGCAGGGATGATCGAAATCGAAATCGGGATCGGGATTTTGATCCGTCATTCCCCGGCCTGACCGGGGAATCCAGGCAGTTGAACATGGTGCGGCAGCAGCTTAAAAAAACCATCATGGCATTGGCGTACCGAGAACGGTCAGGGATGAAACGCCTCACCTCACCTGCTGCAAACGATAAAAAAGGGCAGCGCGAAACGCCGGGCAAAACCATCGACCTGAAAAGAACAAAGTAAGCCGCAGTCAATAGTGAAGGTTTGACCCCTCTATCGCCCGGCACAACAACAAGCGCTTACAAAAGCATAAAACCATTGGCGTCCCGGGTATCCCACGTAGCCGCCCTCTATCGGGAGAAATGAAACGGCGGGGTTTTATGTTTCAACGTATTAGCGATTTTAGGTTCAACCCCCTAAAACCGAACTTCAGCCACGGATGAACACGGCTTTTCACAGAGGATGGTTTCCATCGAACCCCGGGGCCTCGGACCCTCGGCCCCTGTCGTTGCGCGAATATTCAAGCGCCTTCGATAGTTATGTCAAATGTTGAGACCTGCCCCGGATTTTTCCCTCGCTTGACCAAGAGGTCGCCAATTGCTAAGTTTGGCAAAAAACAATATCTTTTCAGTCATATATGAGCATTTCTAGAACAATCCATAAATTTCGTGTCGGTAAACAGCCAAAGGAATGCGTCTACTGGCGGTCGCGCCCTTTTGAAGATCGGTTAAGGGCCTTGGAGGATATCCGCATAGAGTACAACAGCTGGAAATACCATGATCAGCAAGGACTTCAGAGAGTTTATCGAATTATTAAACGCCGCTGAGATCCGCTATTTGGTGGTTGGCGGATATGCGGTGGCGGTCCATGGCTATCCGCGCTATACCAAGGATCTTGATATCTGGATCGAATCCTCACGTTTGAACGCGGACCGTCTCCTGCGCGTTCTGCACCAATTCGGTTTTGGTTCGCTCGATATCCAAGCTGAAGATTTCCTGCAAAGAGATCAAATCATACAACTCGGTTATCCGCCCAACCGAATCGATTTGTTGACCTCCCTGGAAGGGCTATCGTTTGGTGATTGTTATGAGTCTAAAATGACCGTTTCGATCGAAAATATCGGCATTGATTTCATTGATCTCGCTAACCTGAAAAAGAACAAAGCAGCTACCGGCCGCGCCCAGGACTTGGCTGATCTCGAGCATTTATCTGAAGAAGAATGAAAATCGACATCGAATCCCTGAGCTATGACGAGTTGGTCGCTCTTAACCACAAGATCGTCGAACGTCTGAAGTTCTTGGACGCGATGCACAAGGGGAAATCCATCACCCTGATCAAGCGCGTCGGCCAGTCCCCGGACCAGTACCCAGAATATGACGAAGACGACGATTATTGAAACACTTCCCTGTCTGACGCAGACGCCTGATACTGGAAGCATCCAATAGAACCATCGAGGAAAATCCCAGGGACCGCATGCTCGTCCTGGCCCTCATAAAAGACATCGAAATAGTAGGCGAAGCAGCAAGCCGCATTTCCAACGAAACCAAGCAGGCTGCTCCTGAAATACCGTGGGCAAATATCTCTGGAATGCGCAACCGTCTCATTCACGCCTACCTCCCTTGATCTGCCTCAAGAGCCATCAGCTTAACAGCTGCCTTTATTGGCTTACCAGCTCATCAGCTTACGAGCTCAACAGCTGATTTTAACTAATCACTTAACCACTTAATCACTTAAACACTTTATGACATTGAATTTCCTAAACCCCTAAATCTTTAAATCTCTAAACCTATAACCCCTTTTTTTTCCTCCATGCATTCCGTAACCGTATTCCTTACCGATTCTGACGCTCATAAATATCCTTTCCCCTACCGCATTGGCGAACGTCGCCGATCGGTGTCCAAAAACATCGTGGGAAGGGTCGTCAATGCCAAATACTCAGGCCCGGAATTCGGACCGGGCTATGTGCTTTACTATATTGAAACACACGATGGCGAATTGCTTAAAATTCCTCTGGACGACCTGGAAATAGTCACCCTTCACTGATCGTTCAGTAAAAGAAAAGCATAAAAACATAGACGTCCCTGGTATCCCCCTTTAAAACCTGCCTAAAGACAATAAAATCCCCTGAAACCGCCCGGAATGGAGGTATACATGACCCGGAAAATCGTTTTAGCCGTCCTTGCCAGCGCACTTTTCCTCGGACTTTTCGGCTGCGCCACCTACCCCGCCCCGGTTATCAAGAACGGCACCTGCGCAAATTTTGAATATCAATACACGGCGGACATACCACAGGGATGGCAGGCCTACGACAAGTTCCCCAAAGACATGGAAATCGCCATGCCTTATGATTTCCGCAAGATGGTCAACCTGGTGATGGTCAACAAGGCCGAGCGCAGCTTGATCGTCCTGGGGAGTGAAAAGCGACGCCAGGATTTCGCCAAGTTCATAAATGTTCCCGAAAGCAAGTGGCAGGAAATCACCAAAAATTTGGAGAAAAGCATTAAAAGCAACGCGGAGGTCACGAGATACGACGCCCACCTGAATAGCCAAAACGTGGCCGCCACTAGCAGGAACCATGAGGCCTCTCCCGCCGCGTTCAAACCCAAGGCCCTGTTCGGATTCCAGGTCGACATGGCCACTACCATGGAAGATACAACCGTGGGGCTGGAATGGTTCATCTATCCATGCCACGGCGGAATTCTTTGCCAGACCTTCGTTATGATAGGTGGTCCACAAAAAACCATTAAAAACAGCCTGCCGGAATTCGAGGCCGTGATCGATTCCCTCACCATGCAGGACGTCAAGCAGGAATGAAGTAATGGGGGGGCCACGCCCATCGATATAAACCCCATAAACACTTAATCACTCGGTTTCCGTAAAACCCTAAAACTTTAAAACCTGTGCCACGTTAATAAAGAAAGAGCATCCCCTGGAACTACCCTCAAGCTTTTTCGATAGTTTTGTCAAATGTTGAGATCTGACCCCGTCTTCTTTTCCAGCTTGCTTTCACTTCGCAAGCGGCTCAAACGCGATGAACACAGCGTACGCATGCAGATCCGCAATGGGCTTCTGGTTCGCCACTTCCCCGAGATGGATCGCCTGTGGGGCAGTTGTCTTAAAGAGAATCTGGCCATCGTCCGCAGTTGCCTGGATCCGCGCACGATCAGCGCCATGCCCTTTAACGAGTTCCTCCGCCGGGTGACCGATCGCGACCGGGGACTTCGTCAAGTCAAGCGTTTGCAGCGTATCTACGATGCCGCGGCGGTCTCCATCGGCTGCCCCACGGATGCCGCGGTCCGCTTTGAAGCCCGGCTGCTGGTGGATCGCCTGTATGATTTGCGCGAACGAATTGAGCGCACGGAAAAGCGCATTGAACGAATCTGTCAGCGCTTCTCATCCTATCGGCGACTGCTAACGATCCCGGGTTTTGGCCCCTACATCGCCTCCCAGGTGATCGCCCGCATCGGGGATCCGCACCGCTTTGCCGGACGAAAGCAGCTCATCCGTTTGGCCGGTTATGATTTGAATGCTAAACGCAGCGGCAAGACCAGTGACACAGCCGTACCGGTGATCTCCAAACGTGGTAACAGCGACCTGCGTTACGCTCGTTATCAAGCAGCGCAGATCGCCTCGTATCACAACGATGGCTTCCGCGCTTTGTTCACCCGTTATCTTCAAGGCCGGGAACGTGAGCGCGGCATCCGGACCAAGATGCGGGTTAAATTGGCCGTCAAAATGCTGGTCATTGCTTGGTGTATGATGCGCGACGATACAGATTATGATCCCGCTTTGCTGACCAGTTAAGGCGCTGTAGCAAATTACAACCAAAGCTGTTTGTTCGGCGAGAGAGCCCTTTCAACAACGTTGAGGTCATAACCTCTGGAGGGACAATACCCGGGCCTCTCTCTGAACTCCAAGCCTGGATAAGGAATGATGGGTGCCGCCGTCTCCGGCTGGACACCGGATAACTGTAACGATCAGGCCATGAGTTCGCCGACCGGAGAGATACTCGCCGATCTACAAAACCGACAGGAGAAGTGTTTCTTGTCTCCGACAACAATTGTAACTATTTGATTATTCTATTTTATTTATTTTGTTGACAGGGGAAATATAGAATGTCCCCTAAAACGTCCATATTCTTGGTTATAGGAATGAAAAAAGATAACCCCATAGCATCCAAAATATTAATATTTTTTACGAGGCACCATATCCCTATTTTAGGGAAATTATATCGAACCTTTCTTCACTGCGACATCTATTGCCCCTTGCCGAAAAGCACGAAATTGGGCCATCCATATGGAATTATCATCCACTCAAAAGCTGTGATTGGTAAAAATGTTACAATTATGCACCAAGTAACGATAGGTGGAAAAGGAATGGATGATGAGAACTCTATTCCAATAATTGGTAATGGTGTGTTTATAGGTGCTGGAGCAAAGATCCTTGGAAAAGTTTATATAGGAAACGAATCAAAAATAGCAGCGAATGCAATTATAACAAAGGATGTCCCACCAAATAGTACAGCTATCAAATTTGATGGCGTCGTAAAAAGTCTATCCGCCTGAATTATTTAACAAAACACCCAATTTCACCTTGTCATTTTCTTCTCGTTATGCTACAGGAAACCAAACAATTACGGATGGTTATCCTGGAGATCGCATGCTTCGCATCAAAGACCACAAACAGCAACATCTCTTCGATCCGTGGCGTCAAATTTAATGAAATCGTTAATAAAGAATAAATATGCTATCCCTCTTTCATCAATTGTTTACCCGAACAAGAAAAGATTTCAACCAAATTAGTTGGACTATAGCCGATCAAGCATTGGTAAGTGTAGTTAATTTCACCACCAGCGTACTACTTGCGCGCTATCTCGGATTAGAGCGGTATGGGCGATTTGTACTTCTGTATGCAGTATTGCTCTACATTAACACCATTCAGAACTCCTCATCATTTTACCGATGATGAGTATTTTACCAAAGATCGAGAAGAAGGATAAACGCCAAAAATACACCAGCGGCATTTTGACCTTACAATTTTGGATAGTAGTTGGTTCGGTGGTGTTCCTTGCAGGATTGGGGATCGCTTTGGACTATATCCGGCCCGCTTTGGGTCTTAAAAATTATTATTTGCCAATGGGAGCAACTATCTTTTTTTTTCAACTTCAAGACTGGTTAAGGCGCTATTACTTTTCAACTTTCGTCCTGAATCTGTCTTTTTAAACGATGTGATTTGCTATGGAGGTCAACTGCTTGTTCTGCTTGTATTGCAATCAGCAAGCGCGCTTAATGTTGGTACGGCCTTTTGGGCAATCGCAGCGACTTCGGCTTTGTCGTTTTTAGCCGGATATTTGAAGGAGCGTTTTATTTTCTGCTACCGCGATGCGTTGGCAGTGTATGGGCAAAGCATCGCTATGGCAAAAGACTATTTCCTTTCCAGCCAATTACAATGGGCCGGTTCTCAAGGCTTGTTGATGATTTCTGGCGCTCTTATCGGAGCCGAAGCAACCGGCGGAATTCGGGCGGCCCAAAATGTTGTCGGGCCACTCAATATTCTCTATCAAGCTATGGAAAATATTGTACCGGTCAAGGCTGCACGAGAATTTGCAAGAAATAATATTGTGGGATTGAAGCACTATTTGAGTCGCGTCAGCATTTTAGGTAGTGTGACTATTCTACTTCCTTGCCTCTGTATGGCTGTTTTTTCAGAAGCTTTGATGCAGTTACTTTATGGCGACAACTATGTAAGATATTCTTCTTTGGTATTGTGGCAAGCAGCATATATGTACTTTGGTTTTTTTTACCGACAGGCGACATACTTCCACCGCGCTATAAATTCGACAAAAGTGCTTATCCTTGGCACAATTTTTGTCGCTTTAACAAGTGTAGCGGCTTCTTTTGTTTTGATTCCACCTTTCCAAGAGAACGGCCTGATGGGATCGCTTATTTTGGGCCAATTTGTTGGTATTTGGGTGGTCGTTTCAAGTGTGCATAGACTAATTAGGAATAACTCTTGAATCATAAAATATCCCGAACAATAGCACTAACTACATATTACCTTATCGCGCAATATTTTCCGACTCAGCCTATGCCTGGATGGCGCTTTGGTTATAGTTTGAGGCGCTTCCTTGTGAAGCGCATTTTAAAAAATGCGGAGAAGGATTAATCATTAAAAAAAATGCATACTTTGGGTCGGGTGTTGATATCCAGATAGGTGATCGCTCGCAAATTGGGCATAACGCAAGAATCGATCATGACACAATTATTGGTGATGACGTTATAATGGGTCCCGATGTTGTAATTTTGTCCTCATCGCATGCATTTGAAAATAAGAATATCTCGATCAATATGCAGGGAACTTTGAGAAAACGGCCAGTTAATATCGGCCATGATGTTTGGATTGGGACCCGCGTTATTATTCTGCCAGGTGTAAAAATCGGGAATGGTGCTGTCATTGGAGCTGGCAGTGTTGTCACTAAGGATATCCCTCCTTTTGCAATCGCGGCCGGAGTTCCAACAAGCGTATTACGCTATCGAGGAGGTTCCAATAGTAGCCCCAAATAACAACCTTGATCCAAATGCAATCCCGACCTTTTCTAAAGTGCTTACTGATAAGCTAAATGCCTAAAGTATACCGTATTGTATCTTAGGAGACCATTCACCTTATCCTGATGTGATCAATTCCGACATCGATTTCATGGTAGGAACAGAAGACTTTGGAAAACTATATCCGGTATTAAAGGATGTAGCGGAATCTGAAGCAAAAATGTCCAGGTTCTCCAACACGGAAACCACAGCTCATTATTATGCTCATTAGCTAAATCCGATGGAAACAATATAATCTTTTCTCCATCCTGATGCCTGCAGCGATTATTATCGTAACGGTAGATTGTTCTACGCGCCAATGAAGTGCTTGACGGCCGGATTTTGGCAACAACCATGCCGAGGGGAGTCAAAAGGATTCTATATCCCTGCACCGGCAAATGCTTTCATTTATTATCTCATCAAAAAATTGGATAAAGGAGATTTGCAGCAACATCATGGCGAATACCTATCTTCCTTGTGGGTGGATAATAGAGGATGGGCTGTCAACGCTGGCGCAATTGAAAGATGGAGAAGGCGGTTTGATCGCCCAGGCAGCGTTGAAAACGACTGGGAAAATGTAAACGTTAACTGACTACGACCTCTTTACGAAAGGGTATCAATTTTTCCTGGTCTAATTGGTGGTATGAATACTCCAAAAAATTCACCGTATACTTTTTCCAACTGGGTTGTGGGTCGTTTTTCTGGGCACAATGGTGGTAAAAGCAGTGTGATTAAAGAGGTCATCGACAGATCTCCCCAGCTTTTCGTCGCACAGCCGCTTTTCACTTGCGCCGATGCTTCTGAACAAAAAGCATGACAGGAAATCTCCTTGACAACCCCCATGGTTTGCAGAGCCAGAGGCTGTTTCACGTCTCTGCTGAAGCTGCTCTATTTCTGTTGGATTACACCGGGGGATATTTTATTAAAATCCGTCCAGCCTTAGCACGTTCCACTATAGTCACTTTCAACCAGTATTATCATGATCTCCGTACAACACACCAAACAGGTACCGCTATGGTGGCCCCATGTGGCTTGCACGATTTCAGAACTTAATTCCCAAACCCAGATCTGCTGTTCCTAGACGCGCCTGCTGGAATTCTTCAAGAGCACAAGCAGGAAGTATCCTTTAAAGAATCAGAAAGACAGCGAGTAGCTTATCTTGATCTTCTCAAATCAAAACAAAATGTCTTTGATAATTGATGCGTCTGCTCCTCTAAATACAGTTGTAAGGAATTGCTGCGAGGGAATTTTGAATTTTTATGGCTCGCAGGGTTGGAAAAGGACATTTTTAATACATTTTGCGATATGTTAAATACACTACAAGACGCAATATCGTTTAATTTTTCGCTTGATTTTGAAGTATAAAAATAGGAATTACCTTGCAATTCCCACCCGTAACAATATACGATGGTTAATTCCAGAATCACCTAATAATTCGATTGAAGCCCTTCAGCAATAAAAGTTATATAGTTTAAAAGGATTCTTTGCATGGCACCTGATTCTCCTATTTTATAGACTTAATTTTTTCCTCAAAGTTTTTTGCCCGGGTCTAATCCTAAGTATCCCTGAAGGGATCGATGCGGTTTTTTATGTCGGAACACCAGGCATAAAACGTAAATTGGTAGGCATATTAATATCAAAAAATTCAGGGGAAATAGATGAAATTCGGAAACTCCACTGTAGAATATGCGGCTATCGTTAGCTAGAGAATCACATATTTTAAGCGAATTAAACCAGATTTTACCACATGCTGCACCGACTTCATTTCCTATGATAAACCAAGGGTTACTAAGGCAAACTGCAACCATCGGAAAACCAACTGAAAGGATTAACAAAGCCCATATAAATTCCTTCATTCGCTACCTCAGAGTAATAAAACTACGAGCATGGCTCAGGAAAAATTTTTCCTGCAATCCGAGTTTAAGACCCTATATGACATCCCTTGTGAAATAAAACGCATTATAGAATCATTAATAAACTATCTAACAAGCGAAGCCAAGCTAAACCGCATCTGGAATCATGGCGATTTTGCGCCCTGGAATCTTAAAATCCAAAACACAGGAATATTAATAGCGATAGATTGGGAAGATGCACAAAGAAATGGACTGCCCCTACAAGATCTAATACACTTTATATTTATACAGGCCTATCTGTTTAATGAAAAATCATTATTTAATAGGCTGCTGAATAATTATTTTTCCGTAATTATTGTCATATTTTTGAGATAGATTTTGAAACTTCCTGCCAACTGATCGTGTACTATTCTCTATCAATATTTATTAAAAATCCTTACGAGCAAATCAAAGATTACGGAATTTTTTGTGTAACCCAAGCGGATAAATTCATTAATCAATGAAGATATTGCTCTCTGCATATGCTTGTGAGCCAAACAAAGGTTCAGAACCTGGAGTTGGTTGGAATTGGGCTATCGAACTCTCTAAGTTAAAACATGAGGTATGGGTAATAACACGGACAAATAACCAATCGGTGATCGAGTTGGAATTTTTACACAAGCCGCATCCCTCAAACCTACATTTCATATATTACGACCTTCCTATTTGGGCAAAATTTTGGAAAAAGGGCAATCGTGGTGTGCATTTCTACTATATGCTTTGGCAGTTGGGTGCATATGGTCTTGCTATACAAACGCACAAAGAAATTCAATTTGACGTTGTTCATCATGTCACTTTCGTCAGTGTGAGACAACCGAGTTTCATGGGAAATCTTGGTATCCCTTTTATATTTGGCCCTGTGGCTGGCGGAGAACAGGCTCCTTGGCGTCTTCACCTATCATACAGTATACGTGGCTTCATCCTCGATCTATTGCGAAATTTGGCCAACTTCTTTGTTAAATTTGACCCGTTGATGCACTGTACCTTCGCACGGGCGACCAGAATATTTGTTACATCAGAAGACACGCTTTCATTGATTCCACATAGATATCGTCACAAAACAATTGTGAAATTGGCTATTGGTGTGGATGACAAAGTACGATTAGGACTTAATGGACATAAGGATATCGCGCCAAAATATGAAAACAAACAACTCCGTATTCTCTATGTGGGACATTTTCTTTATTGGAAAGGCAT
>CAVSSY010000025.1:0-145355 GCA_963730675.1 uncultured delta proteobacterium
GGGTTCAAGCCCTATGGCGTGCTGTGCGAATTCACCAACCCCGGACGACACCATGGCCCGTGGCCCCGAAATCCGGGCGTTTTCGGCAAAGCACGGCCCTGCCGGTGCTTACCGTCGAGAACCTGGTGGACTTCCGCAAGGGGATGCTGCAACAGGCCGGCTGAGGCTTGTAGGGCCTTCCAAGGTGGCCCGGAGCGCACAGGCGGCCGTCGATAAAACACTTGAAAAAGACCGCAGGCGTAGGGTAGTCAACCTATTTTTCAACCCTGTCCATCTTCCTATCGAGAGGAGCTGCCGATGAAACGATTGATCTTTGCCCTGGCTGTCCTGCTGTGCCTGGCCCTCGCGGCCCCCATGGCCGGTGCCGCGCCGACCCATGTCAAAGTGGCTTTCGCCACCTGGGTGGGCTACGGCCCCCTCGATATTGCCCAAGATAAGGGGCTGTTCGCCAAATACGGCCTGGATGTGGAGTTGATGATCATCGACGACGAATCCCAGTATGCCGCGGCCATGGCCTCGGGCAATATCGATGCCCTGGGCAATGTCCTGGACACCGCGAAGTCATTCATTATGCCAAGGGCACCCCGGAAACGGTGCTGTTTGCCATGGATGAATCTTCCGGGGGCGATGGCATCATCGCCACGGCGGAATCAAATCCCTCTCGGATCTGAAAGGCAAGAACGTCGGCCTGGACAAAAGCCCACCTCCTATTTCTTTTTCCTGACCGCGCTTGAAAAAGCCGGTGTGCCGGAAGATTCGCTGACCATCTATGAGATGGGCGCCTCCGATGCCGGGGCGGCCTTCGTGGCCGGCAAGCTCGATGCCGCCGTTCCTGGGAGCCCTGGCTGTCCAAGGCCTCCGAGCGGGAAGGCGGCCACCTGCTGGTCCTCCAAGGAATTCCCACGCCACCATTGTGGATGTGTTCGTGATGCGCAAGGGCTTCACCGCGGAGCACCCCGAGGCGGCCACCGGCATGACCCAGGCCTGGTTCGAGGCCATTGCCTGGTACCGGGGAAACCCCGCTGAAGGCAACGCCATCATGGCCCGGCATCTGGGGGAAAGCCCCGAAGATATCGCCGACATGGCCTCGGGCGTGACGTTTTTGGGCTCGCAGGATAACCAGGGATTCTTTGACCGAGGCACGGCCAACAACATTTATGACGTGGCCGCCCGGGCCGGGAAGTTCTGGAAGTCCAAGGGCATTCTGAAAAAAGACCTGGACGTGGACGGCCTGATTACCAGCCAGTACATCAAGGCGGCGGCCGACTAGATGCCCGCTCCTGCGCGCATACGCACCTGGGCACCGGGAACGGGGCTGGCCCTGTCTTCGTTCCTGGCCCTTTTCCTGCTCTGGTGTCTGCTGGCCTATTCCGAGCTGTCAAGGAGCTTTTCCTGCCCCGACCCCACCGGGTGCTGCTGTCCTTCGGCGAGATGCAGCGCGAGGGCATCCTCTGGCAGTACACCTGGGATTCCACCTACCGCGTCATGGTGGGCTGGGCCATGGCCGTCGTCCTGGCCGTGCCTCTGGGGTTGCTGATCGCCACTTCCCGACGGTTTGCCGCGCTTTTCCAACCCCTCATGGAATTTGCACGCTATCTGCCCGTCGTGGCGCTGGTGCCGCTCACCCTGCTGTACTTCGGCATCGGCGACATGCAGAAATTCATGGTCATCTTCCTGGGCACTTTTTTCCAACTGGTGCTGATGGTGGCCGACACCACGGCCAATGTGCCCCAGGACCTGTCCCGGGCCGCCGCCACCCTGGGCGCCAACCAGGCCCAGATATATCGATTGGTCCTGATCCCCGGCGCCCTGCCCGGCATCATGGACGATCTGCGCATCACCATCGGCTGGGCCTGGACCTATCTCGTGGTAGCCGAACTGGTGGCGGCCAATTCCGGTCTGGGCTACATGATCCTGCGCGCCCAGCGCTTCCTGGCCATCGAACGCATTTTCGCCGGGCTGATCATTATCGGCCTGCTCGGCCTGGCAACGGACTGGCTGTTCAAATGGCTCACCCGCATCAGCGTGCCCTGGAGCGAGAAGGTGGGCCGATGATCAAGCTGCAACTGGATCGTCTGGGGAAAGTCTTCGGCGAAGGCGCCAAGGCCGTGGCGGCCCTGGAGGACGTCTCGATCGATGTCCGGGAAAAGGAGTTCGCCGTGGTGGTGGGGCCCTCGGGCTGCGGGAAATCCACCCTGCTCAATATCGTGGCCGGCCTGGAGCAGGGCACGACAGGGGATGCCCTGATCAACGGGCGCCGCATCCAGGGCCCCGGTGCGGACCGGGGCATGGTGTTTCAGTCCTATACGCTTTTCCCCTGGCTTTCGGTGCGCAAGAACGTCGAGTTCGGTCTGCGCATCAAAGGCATGCCGGCGCCCGAACGAACCCGCATCGCCCGCCGTTATCTCAAGCTGGTGGGGCTCGAGGAGTTCGAAAATGCGCTGCCCAAGTCGCTTTCCGGCGGTATGAAACAGCGCACCGCCATTGCCCGCGTGCTGGCCAACAGCCCCGACATGCTGCTCATGGACGAACCCTTCGGGGCGCTGGACGCGCAAACGCGGCTTCAACTTCAGGATTTGCTTCTGGATGTCTGGCGAGAAGAAAGCGCCACGGTCCTGTTCATTACCCATGACATCGACGAGGCCATCCTGCTGGCCGATACGATCCACATCATGTCTCGCCGCCCCGGGCGCATCATCAAAACCATCTCCGTCGACATCGCGCGCCCGCGCGATCATCGGACCTCGCTCCGGCCTGAATTCACCGCCATCAAGAGGGACATCATGGAGACCCTCTGGGAGCAACTGGGCTGAACCGCCTGAGCCTTTCCGCCGCCGCGGCTCGAGGCGCCTTTGTTGACAACGTCTCATGCGCCGTCCAGGAACACGGTTCTCGGCCATCCCACGTCTGCCGTGCGGTGAGAATGCCCTATTTAAGGGGATCACGATCGGAAGGGGGGAATAGTCCGGTGGGATTTGCATGCCGGAGGTCGGACGTGCTAAAAATAATCTTATTGAATCCATTTTTGTATCCTTCATCCATCGACCGCCTGATGCATCGAGGGACGTCATGTTAAACCGAGGCTTCCGGCTCACCAGGGTTGCAAAGCTGGTTATCGGGTCCATTGTCGCCGTATCCCTTTTCTCAAACGGTCATGCCCGATCCGACAGCTCCATCGCAGTGATCACTATCGCCACCCCTGCCTGGGAAAATGTCACCAACGAAGATGGCACCGGCCTCTACTTTGACATCCTCCGCAGCATCTATGGACCGGCCGGAGTCACATTGAAGTACCAAATCGTGCCCTGGCGGCGCGCGGTGGAGATGGTTAAACAGCATCAGGCCGATGCCTTGCTGGGGGGCTATTATATTCCTCCCGATAAGGGAGAAGACCTGTTTCCGACCTATCCCATCGGCGGCGAAATTCTTGCGGCATTATCCAAAAGGGGAGCCGTATCCCATTGGGAGGGGTATGAGAGCATCGCCGGTAAAGTCGTCGTCTGGATCAGAGGCTACAATTATCACCGCTATTTCAATGTCGAGGTCGATGGACGTGAAATCGACCAGGAGGCACAGGGCTGGAAACTGGTCGCATCCGGCCGGGCGGATTTCTATGTGGAAAATATCAATTTCCTCAACCGATATCTTCGCAATACCGGTGTCGATAAGGCGAAATTCGACATTCATGTCCTATCGTCCAAACCGCTGTATGCGCGGTTTGGCACTACCAAGAAATCCGAGAAACTGATCGAAATATATGATGCCAGCATGCCCGCCTTGATCGCTTCCGGAGAGATAGAAAAGCTGTTTGAAAAATGGGAATATCCATACCCGCTCTTTACGCCCAGAACCGAGTAAATCCCGTATCTCAGGCTTCAGAACGAATTCGGTGCGTTACCGATAGGCTGAGAACGCCACTGACTCGAACCGCCGCATTTGAGTGCGGGGCAATCCGCGCACGCCCCAGAGAGGGCGCCCCCCTCCATTGGCATATGCAAAGTGTTGATGATATAGGGAGCCATAGCCGGTTTAAAATGACTATCGGTTTTATCCATTCCCCGTGATTTCGCGAAAAGGAAGGAGGCGGCCAATGACTGAAGGCATTCGAATTTACGGCAAGGCCGGGTGACCCTACACCCAAAAGGCTCGTGAGGCCTTTGCAAAGCACGATTTTATCGATGTCAAAGCGTCCCCGCAAAACCTGGAGGCGATGTTGAAGATCTCCGGCGGCACCCGCAAGGTGCCGGTCATCGTTGAAGGGGAAAAGGTCACCATCGGCTTTGGGGGCGCCTGAGGGGTCTGACCGTTCGGCTGGTACAGCCGAATATCCTTTGACGGTCGCTTTTAAACGCCCGCTACGCAGGAGAAGAGGGGAACGACGCTCCCCCCTTATGCCTAATCGAGGAACGCTTATCCAAGCCCCCGCGGATTTGGATGCCTTAAGGATGAAGCCGTGAAAATTGCGATTTTAGACGACTACCAGGATGCGGTCCGGGAACTGGCCAGTTTTACGCTGCTGGCACCCTATGAGGTCCGGGTCATCAATGAAACCTGCCGGTCAACGGATGAACTCATTTCAGCCGTCGAGGATGTCGCGGTATTGGTGCTCATCCGGGAGCGAACCAGGATCGATGCGCCGCTGCTGGCGCGACTGCCCCAATTGAAGCTCATCAGTCAAACGGGTAAAATCAGCAACCATCTGGATTTGGCAGCCTGCACCCGTGCCAAGGTGCTGGTGGCCGAAGGGGTCGGCTCGCCCGTGGCCCCCGCCGAGCTTTGCTGGGCCCTGGTCATGGCGGCCTCGCGCCACATTCCGGCCTATGTCCAAAATCTGACCGAAGGGGCTTGGCAGCAGTCGGGTCCTCTGGGATTGGGCCGGACACTGCAAGGGTTGACCTTCGGCATCTGGGGGTATGGCAGGATCGGCAAGCGCGTGGCCCGGTACGCCCAAGCCTTCGGGATGAAGGTGCTGGTGTGGGGGAGCGAAAAATCGCGAATTGCTTCAGCCGCCGATGGTTTTGAAGCCGCATCCGACAAAGCCGCCTTTTTCCGCCAGGCCGATGTGCTCTCCCTTCATCTTCGATTAAATGACGCCACGCAGGGGTGCGTTACCCGGGATGATCTGGCGCTGATGAAGCCGGATGCCCTGTTTGTCAATATCAGCCGGGCCGGTCTGGTGGAGGAAAACGCCCTTTACACTGAATTGAAGGCGGTGCCCACCAAACGGGCCGCCATCGACGTCTATGACGACGAACCCATCCGGGAGGCCTCCGAGCCGCTGCTCGCGCTCCCCAACGCTCTCTGTTCGCCGCACCTGGGGTATGTGGAGAAGAACAGCTATGAACTTTACTTCAAAGCGGCGTTCGAGAATGTGGTCAACTACCTGGAAGGCAAGCCCACCAACATCGCCAATCGGGAATTGCTGCCCTAACCGGATGCAGTTCGCAGGCGCCCAAAGATCAGGCGTTATAAAAGCTCCCTTATGGCGGCGATCAGCTGCTCCTCACCGGGAATATAAAAGCGCTCCAGGGGCGGGCTGGCCGGCACCGGGATGTCCGGTCCGGTGACCCGCCGCAGGGGGGCTTTCAGACTGTCAAAAGCCTCTTCCATCGCCACGGCCGCCACCTCGCCGGCATAGCCGCCGGTACGCGTGGCCTCGTGCAGCACCACCAGCCGGCCGGTTTTGCGCACCGAAGCCAGGAGCGTTTCCTTGTCCAGCGGCGCGATGGTGCGCAAATCCACGATTTCCACGGCGACGCCCTCGGCCGCCAGTTGTTCGGCGGCTTTCAGGGCCACCCCCAGCATCTTGGACCAGGTCACGACGGTCACGTCATCCCCCGGCCGCTTGACGTCGGCCCGGCCGATGGGGGTCAGGTAATCTTCCTCGGGGACCGGACCGGGAACGAAGTAGAGGCTCAGGTCTTCAAAGAAAATGACCGGGTTGGGGTCCCGGATGGCGGACTTGAGCAGCCCCTTGGCATCGGCCGGGGTGGCCGGCATGACCACCTTCAAGCCGGGGCAGTGGGCGACCCAGGCCTCCAGGTTGTGGGAATGCTGACACCCGGCGCCGAAACCGGCCCCGGATTTGATACGCACCACCAGGGGAAACGAGGATTTCCCGCCCGATAGATACCGCAGTTTGGCGGCATGATTGACAAGCATGTCCGAGGCCAGGGTGAAGAAGGGGTTGAACATGATTTCGATCACCGGTTTCAAGCCCGCCTCGGCGGCCCCCACGGCCAGTCCGGCGATGGCCGCTTCGGAAACCGGCGTGTCCCGGACGCGCTCGGGCCCGAACGTGTCCAATAAGCCCGCCGTAGGGAGCATGGGACTGTGGTGAATGCCGACCCCGATGCCTTCGCCGGCCAGGAAGACGTCGGGATCGCGTTCCATCTCTTCCCTGAGGGCCTGGTTTACGGCCTGTCCCATTCCGAGTTGCTGCATGGCACTACTCCTTTCAGAACGGCTTTGCAAAATGCCCAATCCGCCAGAGGCGGACAAGTCCCGGCGTTGTGCGGTCTCCGGCCCCCCGCGATAGCGGTATGCATCGTCACCGCGGCGTACCTGATGGTCGCCTCGCTCCTCTTTATTTGCACGCCCGCCGTATCTTGGACATTTTTCAAAGCCGTCCAAGTAATGGCTGCAAACCAGACCTTCAGGCGAAGACATCCTCGAGAGCCTCATGGGGCTCGGGATAGGGGCTCTCCTCGGCGAAGCGGATGGCCGCCTGCACGATGGCGTCGATTTGGTTCTCCATCGCCTTCAGGTCCTCTGGGCTGATCAGGCCCTGGGCACGCATTTCGCCGCGCAGCTTGGGAATGGGGCACATGGCCTGCCAGGCCGCGATCTCCTCCTGGGGCTGGTAGAGTTGGAGGTCGCTTTCGCCATGCCCCCGCCAACGGTAGGTCTTGTACTCGATGAGCGTCGGTCCTTTTCCGGCGACGGCGTGCTGCCGGGCCGCCAGGGCCGATTCATACACCGCCAGGGCATCATTGCCGTCCACCGCATGGCCCGGCATGGCATACCCGGCGGCCCGGTCCGCGATGTTTTTAACCTTGGTGTGCTCTTCCTGGCGTTGAGCGCCGGCATAAAGATTGTTTTCGCAGACGAAGATGACGGGGAGGTTCCAGAGGCTGGCCATGTTCAGCGCTTCGTGAAAGGAGCCCTCGTCGGCGGCGCCGTCGCCGATGAAACAGACCGTGACGCTTTTCTCCTTGCGATACTGCTGGGCGAAGGCCTGGCCCACCGCAATGGGCGGACCGCCTCCCACCACGGTCGTGGTACAGGGGGCATTGACCTCGGGCACCGCCAGATGCAGGGTCCCGCTTTTGCCCTTGTTGCATCCGGTTTTTTTGCCGAAGATTTCGGCCATCAGGGCATTCGGATCCGCGCCCTTGGCCAGCAGGTGGCTGTGGCTGCGATGATTGGTGATGATCACATCCTCCGGCTGCAGGGCGGCACAGACCCCGGCGCCGACCGCCTCCTGCCCCGTGCAGAGAATCATCATTCCGGGGATCTTGCCTTCGATTTTACATAGTTCCGTCAGCGCTTCCTCGAACCGGCGGGCCAGCAGCAAAGAACGGAGCATTTCCAGCTTCTTATCGCGGGCGATTTCCATGGCGCCTCCCTCGGCCGCAAGCCGTGCGATCAACCGTTTGTGCGGCATGTTCCATTGGATTTCTGTGCCTCATTAGCGTGAACTTGGGGGTCCTATCAACAATGCTCATATCGAGAGCCTGGGCTGATCATTTGCGTTTGTCGGTTGCCCGCCAACCGCCGAGGGGCGAGAAGACCGGTCTCAGCACCCTGCGAATTTCCCGGGCCTGCTCGATGACGTAGAACAAGTCGGGGTCGATTTGCTGCACTTGGGGCAGAATCCATTTCAAATCCCGGCGGCGGCAGGCAATATAGAGCATATGGACCGGGCTGTGCATGCCTTCACCATGGAAAATGGTGACGGGCTGGCCCTTGTCCCGCAAATAGGCGGCGATTTCCTCTCCTGCCGTGCGGGTGATAACGCGCAGAATGGTGATTCCGAAAGCGATCTTACGCTCCACCATGATGCCCACCACATTGCCGGTGGCATAACCGACGGCATAAAAGGCGATCAGAACGGGATTGTCTTTGACCTGGTGAATCACCGTGCTGACAATGGTGAGCCATATACTGATTTCAACAACCGCCAGGCAAAAGGCGATGACCGTTCGTCCCTGAACGGTAACGATCGTCCGGACCGTACCGATGGAGACATCGCAAATGCGGGCCACAAAAACGACGAACCCGGTTACAAGGATGGAGGTCTCAATCATCTTCCTATGACTTCTCCTTAAAAGCAAAAACGGGGTTGGAAAATGTCCCCAAGGGGATGGCGTTTGTGGGCAGAATAAATCGAAATCCAATTCAAGTACACATCTTTTGCAGGGAAATGGAAGGAAAGCGCCGGCTGCGGTCGGCCTGGCTATTGGGTAGATGAATCAGCTTTCCGATTGCGAGGGCGATTGTGCGATCCACCCGCAGGCGTCGACGGCATTCAGGATATTATGGTTTGCAGCGTATAGATTCCGCTGGGGGAGCGTCGAAGCGGCGGTCCTCCCAATGCATGTAGCCCAGGATGGCCTTGGCGGCCAGGTTGCGTATAGGATTGGGCGGCCATGGAATGGTGCGCCGGTTGACGAAAAAGACGTCGGTCAGGTCGGTCTGCCGTCCCAGCACCATATCGCTGAGGGTTTTCCCGTTGAGGTGGGTCAGGCTTACGCCGTGACCGACGCATCCCAGGCTGTAAACCACGTTCTTGTCGCCCAGGTATCCCAGGGCCGGCGCCATGTCCAGCGGGACCGAAACCGGTCCGCCCCACTCGTGGGTGAAACGGATGTTTTCTAAGGCCGGGAAGAGCTGGCGCACATCGTCCTTCAGACCGGCAAAGGTAACCGGGTTTGCGTCTTGATCCATATTGTCGTCGGACTCGGGCAACGATATGTCCCGGCCCCCCATGAGCAGGCGATTGTCCGCGGTCAGGCGGTAGTAATGCACCAGGTTGCGGGCATCCTCGATGCCCTGGCGATTCTGCCAGCCGATTTCGGCAAAGGCCTTTTGATCAATGGGTTCGGTGAGGACGATATGGGTCCAGACCGGCACTTGCTTGCGGCGCATTTCCGGGAAAAGGTGCGACCAGGCATTGGTGGCCATGACCACCTTGTCGGCCCGGATCCGACTGCCCGTCGTGGCCAGCACGATTTTTCCGGGCTGCCGCCGGATTTCCGCCACCGGGCTTTTCTCGTAGACCGCAACCCCCATGCCGGTGATCACCTCTTTCCAACTCCAAGCCAGTTTGGCCGGGTTGAGAATGCCGCAGCGCGGCTCCCACCAGGCGCCTAAATACATGGGACTTCGGACTTCCCGTGCCAACTGGTCCTTTTCCAGCCATTCGATGCCCTGCAACCCCAGCTTATGGGCCAGTTCGATTTCTTCCATGATGCGGGCCCGGTATTTTTCCGAGGTGGCCACCCGCAGAAAGCCGGGATGCTCGTAATCGCAGGATAGCTTCAAGTCGGCCACCAGAGCCTGCAGCAAGTCCACGGCTTTTTCCATATAGAGGTGAGCTTCCCGGGCCTTTTGCTTGCCAAACCGGATAGCGGTGATCCCCAAGGTCAGGCCGAACAGCGTCATGTTGAAGCCGCCGTTGCGGCCGCTGGCACCGAATCCAATCACCTCGCTTTCCAGCAGGGCGATGCGCAATCCAGGCGCTGCTTTTTTCAAGTGATAGGCCGTCGACAGGCCTGTGAAGCCGCCGCCCACGATGGCCACATCCACGTCCAGGTCCTCGGCCAGAGGATTCCCCGGCGCATACGCCCGGGTGGACAGCCAGTAGCTTTTTTCACTGAAGGGTTGCGATGACATGGGGGCACCTTTTCCTTGTTTAATATGTTGGTTAAACAACCTAAATTATTTTCCAATGCCGTCCGCCCGGCACTATAATAGCGCTGCAAACCATTCCTATGGGGCTTCGCCCACAATTCGCAGCAGCGTTTCTCTGACCGCCTTTTTGGTGAATACTCCCGGTTCGATCATCCACTGCAAGGCAAACCCCTCGGCCAGGGCCACAGCCGTTGCGGCAACGGACGAACTTTGCGGGCCGAAGCCGGCGGCCTGCAGAACATCCACGAACCGCTGGCGATAGATCCGAAATATCCCGGTCATGACCTGGTGAAGAGGGTCGCGTTCGAAGGCCATCTGGATAAGGTTGAAAAAGACGCGATCCAGGCCGCGGTTGAAAACCAGCTCGTCCACCACAAAATCGACGGCGATGGCGATTCCCTCTTGCTTGGTGCGGGCGGTCGCCAGCCGGTCATCGAGCGCCTGGCTGTAGCGTTCCACCATGGCCTGGGCCAAGGCGGAGATGATGTCTTCCTTGCTTTTGAAATAGTAGTGAAGCACTCCGTAGGGCAGGCCGGCCCGGGCCGCGATGACCTTGATGGTGACTTTTTCATGCCCCTGTTCGGCAAGGCAGTCATACAAGGCCCAGATGATTTCCGTGCGTCGCTGATCGGCGTTGCTTTTGCGCCCCATGGTCATCCTTTTATTGTTTGGTTATTCAACCAATTATTACAGATCCAATGCCATGTCAATCGCCAAGCGGGCGATGAGTTTCGCGCCTTGTCATGCGGGGTTGGGATGGACTATGCTTATGGAAGCTGTCTCGGACAACACGTTCGATAAAAAACGCTACCCACCGCCACCAAGCTGATTTGGGTCCACAGCCGACGCCCCAGGCAACCGGCAACCCAACGGGACGCAGCGGAAAAATCGAGCATAGGCCTCGGGCGTCGCTGTGCGCAGGGATGTGAAAGACGCTCTCGTCGGCCACCTATGATTTTTCAACAAACCCTCATGAGGTGTAGCCAATGACCTCGCTGACTTCAGAAACATTTAACCATTATGTGGAGCGGTTTTTGGGGATGCGATTGCCGGATCGCCTGGCCGATCTGGTCCCGTTTTCCAAGCTGACACCGGATGCCAAGGGCGTTGCCCTGCGCCTCCTCGACCTCATGAAGCGCTCCGGGTGTGCAGCTACGGAATTCAACGCCCAGATGGCTTGGCTGCTGGCCGCCGTCACGCCGTCGATGCTCCCCGCAGCCTGGGGCGGCCGCATTCCACCGCTCACCTCCCCTGGCCGCCATCGTAAACTGGACACCTATGTCAACCGTCAGATCCGGCCGACCGACAAGGGGCGGCCACGCTTAATCGACCTGGGGTGCGGCTTCCCGCCGGTGACCGCGGTCGATACGGCCAAGTTTTTGCCGGGCTGGTCCGTCTGCGGGGTGGATCGATCGTTTCACCGCTACGTCCTCTATGATGCCGACGGCCGCTATGCCTGCTTCAACCGCGACGGGGTTTTTCAATACGTCCAGTCGCCGGGGAAACCCCTGAACGACACCCCCGAGGCGGTCAGGGTTCGCTTTCAATCACTTTTCGCCGACCTCCGTCCCCTTTTGAATCTGCCAAGTGACGGCTGCTCTGCTGCGGTGGACAAAGACGGCTGCAAGCTTATTGCCGATCATGTCCGTGATTTCGAAAGAGAGAACCTGACGTTTGTCAAAGCGGATATTGACGGTCTCCAGCTGCCGCCCGCGCGATTGGTGCGCTGTATGAATGTGCTGCTCTACTTCCCCAAAGATGTCCGTGAAAAGATGCTGACTGCGATGGGCACCCTCCTCGACGAGAATGGTCTTATGATGACCGGGTTCAACCACCCCTTCGGCAGCTATGCGCGCTATGCCGTCTATATCAAGCATGCGGCGGGAATCCGCCCCTGCGAATTTGCCTTCAGCATGGACAATTTGCGGCCATTGGGGATCGGGCCCTGGCTGACCCTTGTCGAAGACGATGGTGAGGCCGCACTGTTGGCCGATCTGACCGGCGCCATACGCGCGGACCGGATTTTCTGGTCGGATTTCACCCGCCGGGTGGATGCTCTCCGGGCCCAACTCAGAATCGGCACGCGGGATCCGGACGGTTTTCTGCAATTTACCGAGGAGGCCCGGAGTGCCCCGCCCCTGGTCGTCGCCGAAAAGACAACGGCGCTGTGGCAGCAGATCGCCATGGAAGGCTATGTCGAGGGTGCTGTGGCGGCCCTGGATCGCGCCGACTACAAGGCCTGGATCAATGCAGTGGGAGATATCGCCGTTAGGCCGCCGGCGCAATCGCTGGATACCGTTTGAGGGGGATGGAAAATTTGCGGGTCGTACCGCCATTGCCCGCGGAGCAGGCGAAGGATCAAAATGCCCCTCCGAAGCGGGCGCCAACAAAGGAGAATACCACCATGAACCACGAAAAATTTGAAAGAGGAATGGCGGTGCGGCGCGCCGTACTGGGTGATGCGTACGTGGACAGCGCCATGGCCGGCGCCACGGATTTCACCAAGCCGCTGCAGGACCTGGTGACGGAAAGCTGCTGGGGCGAAATATGGACCCGGGAGGCGATTCCCCAAAAGACGCGCAGCCTGATTACGATTGCCATCTTGTCTGCCCTTAAAGCACCGGAAGAAATCAAACTGCATGTCCGGGGAGCACTGCGCAACGGCTGCACGGTGGCGGAAATCCAGGATGTCCTGTTGCAGGCGACCGTCTATTGCGGTGTACCGGCGGGCATCGACGCCTTTCGCGCGGCCAAAGAGGTCATCGATCAGGGATGACGGCCGGCAACCCGTCCCGGGCGCTTCCAGAAGGAGAATGCATGGATATAGGGATCTACATTTACGACCAGGCCGAGGTCCTGGATTTTGCGGGGCCATTCGAGGTCTTTGCGACGGCCTCCCGCATTTGTTCTTCCGCAGAGCCTTCTGGAATTGGCTGAGAAAACGGCCCGCAAAATGGAATACGATTGAAATCGGAAGTCATGGGAAGGTGCCCATGCAGGGTTGCCTTATTTATTCCCCAATGAAAAGGAGACGGCGATGCTTAAAAAACTGATGATCCTTTCGGTTCACAAAGTTTGATAAGGGCAGGATGCGCGATGTAACCCCACTTGGAACTGTTTGGGTCTCAAATCCCCAAAAACAGCTTGGCCGTGCTGAAATAGATGAACAGCCCGGTGATGTCCACGATGGTGGTCAGGGCGGGGCTGGCCACCACGGCCGGGTCCCATTTCATTTTGGCGGCGCCCAAAGGCAAAAGTGCGCCGATCAGGGTCGAGGTGACAACCTGCAATCCCAGCGCAATGGAAATGGCGATGCCAAGCCGGTTCAACGAATAACTGCCGGGAATCGCCGATCCTCCGCCCAGGAAGAGCACCCGCCCGAAAGCGATGGCCCCCAGCAGCAGGGCCAGCAGCAACGCCACGCGGAATTCCCGGGACAGAATGCGCAGAATGTCTTTGGTCGATACTTCATTGAGGGCCAGGGCCCGGACCACCAGGGTGGCGGACTGGCTGCCGGTATTGCCGCCCGTGTCGGCCAGCATCGGCATGAAGGCCGCCAAAACGGTAAATTGCATCAGCAGACCTTCGAAATTCTGGACGATAAGACCGGACACCAGCCCCAGCAACGCCAGGGCGATGATCCAGGGTGATCGGTTCCTAAAATGCTGCCAGACCGAGGTTTTCATGTACATGGCCCCTTCGTGGCTCCCAGCGATGGCCATGAATTTTTCCATGTCCTCGGTGTGCTCCTGGGTGATGATGTCGATGGCGTCGTCGTGAGTGACGATGCCCACCAGAGCGTCGCCGCCATTGAGCACCGGCAGGGCGAGAAGGTCGTATTTCTGGATGGTTCGGGCCGCCTTTTCCTGGTCGTCGTCCACCCGGACGGAAATGACCTCCGTGTGCATGATGTCCCCGACCCGAGCCTCCCGGCGGGCCAGGATCAGGTCTTTGAGGGAAACGAAACCGAGCAGCTTGCGCTGATCGTCCACGACGTAGGCATAGTAAATCGTTTCTTTATCCGGGGCGACCTCGCGGAGGCGCTCCACGGCCTGGTGTGCGGTCAGATGCGGGGTCAGGGTGGCATAGTCCGAGGTCATGACCGAACCGACGGTGCCTTCCTCGTAAGCGATCAGGCGGCGGATATCCTCCCGCTCGGCCTGGGCCAAAGCCGGCAGCAAGGTTTCCCGGCGGTCCTCGGGCAGGTTTTTAAAGAGGTCGGCCCGCTCGTCGTGGGGCATGGCCGTCATGATGCGGGCGATTTCATCCCGCCGCAGGGTGCCGATGATATCCACCTGAAGATCGTTATCCAAGTGGCTGAAGACCTCGGCACGCAGGGCGGGCTCGGCATGACAAAGAACGGCCCAGGCTTCCGTGGCGTCAAGGGCGGCGATCAGCTCGGCGATGGTTGCAGGGTGTACGGATTCGCAGAATTCTTCGAGGGCTTTGGTGTTCCCGGCCGCCAGCATCTCGCGCAGCTCGGGGGCCAGGAGTGGATTCTTGTTGGGCATGGTTCACCTCCCTTGCGGCCGCGGTGACAGGGTGGTCACGGCCGGAGGTGAACCGGTAGGCTATGCGCGGGCCTGCCGGCGAACGAGGCACGGACGGGCGGACCGCCTACCTTTCATTCCTCTGGTCGCGGGACAATCCTGTCTCGCGCCGGGGTCCTCGGGATCGTCTGAGGGCGATTCTTGGACGGGATTCGGGCTGCTGTAACTGACAGCCGTGTCGTGCATCGTGATGTCTCCCATGTGAATGATCAATACCGGCGTGCCGTGGGCTCGCCAGGACCGGATCCGTTTTACGCCTCGGGGTGAAAATTTCAAGCTTTTTCTTGACTACGGCCCAAAACGGTTCATGCGGACCGCCGTAAATTGGCATAGAATCGGCCTCGGTGCGAAGCGAATGGAAAAACCCTCCCGATAAGGCATGCGAGAAGCGTTGTGAACCCACAAGGCCCATCCCGATTTGTTCCGAGACCCGGTCGGATTGGAAAGATTTTAGTGAAAAGCAGCATTCTCAAGTCGGATTGGAGAGGCGGCATCTCCCCTGCGGTTCTTCTCACTCAACAACCGGTCCGCCGATCAGCTGGGTCTTCTGGCTGCCGCGGCCGCTAAACGTGACATTGCGGGTGATGGTCAGCCGATTTTGCGTAATGTCGAAGTAGGTTACTTTGAGCTCCACCATAGGCTTAAGGGTGGATTCATTGAAGAGTTTGACCGAAAGGTATTGATCCACTTGATGAATGAAGACGATTGGGGTTGCTTTTCGGAAAAAAGCGCTGCTATTTTAAAATCTTGTAAAATCAATTAGGACGACGAATATCGTTCGCTTGATTCCGAATTAGTCCTGTACTTGGTAAGGCGTCGGTCGAACCCGAAAAGGTTCAAACGGAAATGTCTTTTTCCTCAATAGGAGATGGGCGGCGAAAACGTTCTTTCATTAAATGCCCGTCGCAATGAACTTTTTCCCCACTGGAAGCTACCCATGAACAGAGCGACATCGGCCGATCCGGATCACCGCCTGCTGAAGCTTGTGGCGGAGGGCGACCGCGACGCCTTCCGGGAATTGTATGATGTGACCTCGCAGCGCATCTACTTCTATCTTTACCGCCTTTTGCAGGATGCCGCCCTGGCGGAAGATGTCCAGATGGATGTCTATGTCGAGGTGTGGAAAGGGGCCGGAAAATTCCGGGGTCAGTCGAAAGTGACCACCTGGATGTTCGGCATCGCCCGCAATCTGGCCTTTAAAACCCTGCGCAAGCAGCGCAGTCATGCCAATATCGACGATTTTGTGTCTTAGAGGACCCTGATCAGCCCGATCTTGACGCCCCGGATCGGCAAAGAATTGTGAAACAAGCCATGACCATGATTTCCGCCAAGCATCGCGAAGTACTCGACTTCGTCTTTTTTCACCAGATGCCCTATCAGGAGATCGCGTCCCTTCTCGATGTTTCGGTGAACACCGTCAAAACCCGTGTGTACTATGCCAAGGCGGCTTTGCTGAAGGCGATGGAAGAACTGGGGGTGACGAAAGATGATCTATGATACCGATACACTTAAGGAAATGATACCGCTTTATCTGAATGGCCAGCTCAGCGAAGAGGAGCAGAAAACGTTTGAACGGAGCATGAGGGAACATCCCGAACTGGCCACGGAGGTGGCTGAATACGAAGCGATACAAGCCAGCTACCATGACCTGGAGGCGGAAACACCCTTTCCCCGGCAGGATATCCTGTTCAGTAAGATCATGGATAAAATCGACCGTGAGGAGACCGCCACCGTCCGGACGCGGCCGACCGCCAGGGAGACCAAGTCCGGCTGGCGTGAAAAACTGGCCGATTTTTTCTACACCACCTTTAGATCTCCCAAAGTGGCCTGGTCGGTAGCGGTGGTCCAGGTCGTGCTGCTGGTGGTGGTGGTGCTGGCGGGCATGCCCCAACACGGCACGTTTCAAACCCTGACCGCACCCGGCCGGCTGCCCGATGGGCGGATTACCTTCAATGTCGTCTTCGATCCCGATACGCGGGAGAAGGATATGCGCGCGGTGCTGATCGACAACGGGGCCACGATGGTCGGCGGGCCTTCGGCGGATGGACGCTATATCGTCGCCATTGCCGGCAATCGATCGCCGGAGGCGGTTGCCGACGCGATGTTGCAGTCCGGCGTCGTCGCCTTTATCGGACAGCATTATTGAGGATGGCCGTGACAGCGTTCCGCAGGCCCATTGCTTTGGTGACGGCCATCGTGACCGTCATGGTCTGGTGTGCCGCCGGCACCGGGGTGGCGGGGGAATCCGCACTGGCTGTCAAGCCGCTGCCCAGCAGAATCCTCTCCCTTCCTGCCAAGGGTAACATCGGTTCGTCCGTTCCGGCGGCTGCCGTCGTGCACCCGGACAAGGAAGAAGGGACAACGGCCGCCAAGTGCCCCCCTTTTGCCATCCGATCCGCCAGCCGACTGCCCGATGGTGCTGCCCTACGGCCCTATCTGTTTCGCATTACAACCCGCGGCGACATCCCCCCGGTCACGTTTGCAATCTTGAAACAACATCCCTTGCCTTCCGGCCTGAAGCTCGAGAGAAGTGGATTGATAACGGGCATACCGCAGGAAGCGGGGGAATTCGTATTTGCCGTTGCGGCCGTCGACGGATGCCTCCAAGGATCGCGGAGCACCGAAAAACGGTTTGTCCTGACCATAAAAGAGGCGACACCAGCGGTGATGATGCAAGAGGCGACCCTACCGCAAAAACCGGTCGAAACCGTCAACGGCGCGGACAGTGTCATGATCACCAAGCTCAGCTTAGCCTTCGAAAACGGCCAGACCCAGTATCGCGGTGTCCAGGGACCAGAAGATTCCGTCCGTGGTCGCCCGTTTTGAGCTGCAAGGCCGCGGTGTGATTTCCGGTTATTGGGTAATCCCCGGCAATGCCCGTATTTTTTTCAAGCAACCGGCCAGCGCACCCGAAACCCGCCTCATCCTGCCGGCGGGGACCGCGCTGCCGTCGGACAGTGCCGGAATGCATGAGATTCGCATCGTCCTGACCGCCCCCAAAAAGGAATTTCCCGGTGCCGTGGCCCGCTATGTGGTGCGCCCGGCAATGCCGCCTCCCGGGGACTATATCGAAGGTCAACTCGTTGTGACGGTTCCCCTGAAAGCCAAAGCCAGAATGGCGGTGGAATTGGGTGCCAAATTCGGGCTGCGGCTGCTTGGAAAGCTATGCCCTGACCTCCCTGTCCCAAGCGATCCTGGTGTTCGAAACACCCGGCAACGTTGTGGCGCTGGCCGATCAGGTGGAGGGCGAGGCGGGTGTCCTTCTGGCCCAGCCCAACCAGATTTTTCATACGCTGGCGGAGCCCAAGAGTTCGCTGCAAAGCCTATCTCGGCAACTGAATTTCCCACAGCTTCATCGTGTGGGCCGTGGCCGGGGGGTCACCATCGCCATCATCGATACCGGGGTGGACATCCACCATGAGGACCTGCGGGCCAACATCCGGGAAACCCGGAATTTCATACCGGAAGACCCCTACCGCGCGGAGATTCACGGCACGGCCGTGGCCGGCATTATCGCAGCGGCCCTCAATGATACCGGCATTGCCGGTCTTGCCCCGGAAGCCCGGATCGTGGCGTTGCGGGCCTGCCGGCAGCTGTCGGAAACCGATCCCCTGGGACAGGGCTATTCGGTTTCCATCAGCCGGGCCATCGATGCTGCGCTGGAACGCAACGTCGGCATCGTCAACATGAGCTTTGGTGCGGGCACCCGGGATCGGCTGATCGCCGACCTCATCGCCGCCGGCAGCCGGCAGGGCATCCTGTTCGTCGCACCGGTGGGCAATCGGGAGGAGCTCACCGCACCGGCCTTCCCGGCGTCTCTCGAAATGGTGATCGCCGTGGGGGGCATCAAGGAAAACGGGGAGGTCTTCCCGAACCGCAACCTTGCCGCGGCCGCCTGGGTGTGTGCGCCCTGCGACCACATTTTTACGACCATCCCCGGCAACCGCTACAACTTTTTGGACGGCACCTCCATCAGCGCGGCCGTGGTTTCCGGCCTGTTGGCGCTGGCATTGGAAAAGCGTCCCGACCTGTCCAAAGAAGACATACCCGCCGGCTGTAAAGCCATTCGCCAGTGGACCGAGGCGCTGTTAGGGATATCCCTCGACGAATAGCCATCACGGCCCCCTCCCTTCCAGACATCAGCACCGGATGACGCGACAGTCCGATCCGTCCTATCTTCTCAATGTCAGCGCAGTGCTGTCGTTCTAAGGTGGACGAGGGGATCGGATTGGGCCTGGTTGATCGAGAATGGGCTGCGCGCTTGCGTTAACGGTGGCGTGCGAGCGAGGCGTCGAGCAGGCCCGCAGCGCAGTGGCCCATGCAGGCTTGTGGTAAAAGATGGTGCTGATCGAAGGATACGGGGCGGCAAGGGGGACGCCATCCGGCCTCCCCCAAGATATCCAATGGCCATTTTGGGCGACGGCCGCTGCCTTCGCACCGGCTATCAAGAGAACTTGGAATTTACTGCAGGCGGAACTCCCGGCGATCGCTCTCGCCGACGAGGTTGTTTTCCCTGTCGAAGCCCTTCACCTGCCAGCCGTAGGTCTTCCCGGGAATGAAATAATGGCGCAGGGCCGGTTCGGGGAGGAGATAGTCCGCCTTTTCGGCCACATAGGCCGAGAACACGGGGCGATCTTCGTCCTTCAGGAAGAATTCGACCAGATAGGTCGCCACCCCGGGGGCCGGGTTCCACGTTACACGGAACGGGGCGTAGGCCTCGACCGCCGTCCGGCCGGGGGTGGCCAGGTTGATGGGGGCCAGCGATGGCGTCCGGTCCGTGGTGACGTAGTAGATGGCTTTGGGGAACGGGATATCCTGATCGGGTTGCTGGATCACCAGACGGACGGTGTGGCTGCCTTCCCTGAAAGTCGGCAATCCGGGGGCGGGCGGTGTCCGCAGGGTCAATCGATTCCCTGAATTCAGGTATTGGTTGACATAGGCCAGAATCCGCCCGTCCACCAGCCAGTAGGCCCGCAGAAAGCCGGTGCCGGTGTATTGGAGGTCCGCACGAACGGCGAGATCGGTCGTGTTGCGTTTGACGGTGATGTTGCCGAGGTCGTTGTCGAAATACAGCCGGATGCTGGTCATTTGCAGCGGTCCCCCGCCGGCAGTGGTCACGGCGATCGAAATCGTAGCCGTTTCGACAATCGGTGCCGCGCCTGTGCTACCGGTAAACACCCTTCGATACTGAAAGCGGCTGAGGCCAAGACTTTCGGCACGCCGTAGGACCGTCTCCGAGATTACCAGTTGTTCAGAGACCGTGCCGATCCATTGGGATGCATCGGGTCCCAGTGGTCGCTCGCGCAGAACAGGGGCAAGGGTGCGCTGCACTCTTCCCAGGACAGTTCCTCCGCTGATGAAAACGCCTTCCGGTGAAACAGGATTGGGAGAAGCAAGGCTTGTGATGTTGAAGTTGTACTGCACCGTTCGTATGGTCTGGGTTCCTCTGGCAATGGTGAGCGATGATGGGCTTGTTGTTACCGCCGCCGTGGCCAGGCTTGACCACAGGAGAAGAAGAACTGCGCAGCCGGCAAGCATAAGGTTTTTTTTCATGGGTTTCGCCTTAATTCGAATGATTGAAAGACCATCGGTTTTTAGTTCGTGCCCATCTCTGGATGGGTATTAGTTCGCATTGAATCCCATCCCTCCGGCCATCCGGAACTGGCGGGGAAAGCTTGCGGAAACCCGTTTATGGTCGGCGGAGAAGCCCTTCACCTGCCAAAAGTAGGTTCTTCCCGGGATGAACTTGTATCGGGCCACGGCAACGGGCAGTTTGTAGTGTAGCTCTTCCGTAAAAGCCGACATCACCGGCCGGTCGGGATCGTCATCGATAAACTCGACCAGGTAGGTTTTTACGGCCGGGTTGTCTTCCCAGGCAAAGGCCTGCACGGCCGGATCGACGGCGGCGGAATCCGGCGGATCGGTCAACACGATGGGGAGTCCCAGGGATTTGACATCGGTGGTCACGAAATAGCCGATGTGGTGCGGGCTTGAAAGCGTTGCGCAGGGGTATGGATCACCAGGGCGACGATATGCAATCCCTCCGCAATGGTGGGCAGCCCGGGTGTTCGCCGGCGATGCGAGGCGGATCGTGCCCGATCCGGTCACGTACTGGGCGATGTCGGCAAAAAACTTGTCATCCACCATCCAGCAGCCCTCGAACAGGCCCGAACCGGTGAAGTCGATGTCCGCAAAGGCTTGAAGTCCTTCCTGACGGCGGGCGACCGTGCGTTGGGCTTCATGATCATCGAAGCGCAAGACAATGCGGGTGATCTTCAGGTCCGAACCTGCTTTTTCAGCCAGCGCCGGAACAACGGCATACGCAGCCCAGCAGCATCGAAACCGCAAGCGATATAACGAGGGTCGGTTTCATCACGGTTTTCCCTTTAAAATCCGAAATGGTAGCTGGTGGAGAAAACAAGCGTGATCATCGCGTCATTTTCCGTATCGTCCGTCAGACGGTCACGGGAGTAAAAATAGCGGCCCTCCAATCCCACGGAGGGATTGGCGAAGCCGTAGAACTCTTCGGTAATCGTATAGGTCAGCTTGGCAATGGTATCCAGAGAATACATGTCGAAGCTGTCGTCACTGGTTTCGTTGGTGGTGTACGTGCCGGCCAGGTCATAGGTGAGTTTGTCTTTGATGATCGCCCCGTTCAGGTTGAGGCTGGCCGTGAAGGTGTCCGTATCCACATCGGTGGTTTCATCGGTGACCCGGGTCCAGTTCAGGCCGGCGGCCGTGCTGATCCATTCGGAATAATAGGCGGGCGTCAAACCAAACGAGAGAATGCGGCTGTCGTAATCCGCATCGGTCTTGTCGTCGCGTTCGGCGTAAGTTCCGGAAAGGCCCACGGAATAGCTTTCTTTGAAGTATCCGAGGGTGGTCGTGAAGGTATCGGTGGCGGCATCTACCTTTACCAGCTCATCCGGCTCGCGGCTGCTCTTTTCGAGATTCCGCAAATACCCCAAGGTGGCCGTGATGTTGCCGAACCGCCCGAGGGTATAGTCGATGGCCCCGTCCGTATAGGTGATGCGGGGATACAGGCGATCGTTTTCCACATTGTCGTGATAGCGCGCCAAGCTGATCTGGATGGCATCGTTGTCAAAGTTGAAGCCGCCGTTGGTGCGAATTTCTTCCCTGTCGTTGACTGTCCCGGAAGCGCCGATGACCTCGTAGTCAGGGCTGATGTACTGGTAGGAGGCCCCGTAGGTGAATTGCTCGTAATAGCCGCTGGCGGCGAAACGGTAGGCGTGGCCGGTTTGCGAGGAGAATTCGTCCGAGGTATTGAAGTCGTAGTCGGAATAGCCCCCTTCGGCTTCCAGCAGCAGGCGCTGATCGAAGAGGTTCGACTGCAACAAGACGCCTGCCGCGTCACCCTTCCGGGCTCCCGAATCCACGGTCCAAATATTGTAGGAATCCTTTTCCACGCCACCGGTGAGATAGGCGGCCTTGACATTCATAAGCCCTGAGAAGAGATCGGCGGTTCCGCTAAAAGCGCTGATGCTGTCATCGGAGGCGTCGCTCAGGCCCAATCCGCCATTGAAGCCAAAGAGATCCCGGCTGCTGGTATTCGAAGCCCGGACGGCATAGTCGCCATAGGTGATGCCGGCTGCGCCGCCGCGCCGGGAGAGCCCCTGAATGAGATAGGGTGTGAGGTCGATGGGGACGTCGCCGACTTCGGTATAGGCCTTCATGTCATCCTGGGTGTAGCTGGCGGTGAGCAGGAAATCGGCCAGATTGACCCCGGATTCTTCGGGAGATGGTACGGGCTGGTTTTGCTTCAGGTACCACAGATTGCCGTCGGCCGTCGCTTCGAAGCCGCCCTCCTTGATCTTGGATGACGAACTGAGATTGCCGGTGACCTGATAGTTGGATTCGTCTTCGAAGCGTCCCCGCCGGTAGACGGCCGACCGGTAGACCGCCCCGACGTCATTGTTCGAATACGCTTCTTCGAATTGCCCCGAATGGCGGCTGTGGAACGACTTTTGTTCTTCCACCTGCATGCCGTCGGCGTAATAGACGATCACCATGAGAAGATGATCGCCGGAGGGCAGCGGTTCGATGGGCTGATAGATGAAATCGTACTGGTCCTGCCGCACCAGGGCCGTGATATCAGTGCCGTCGAGGATGGCAAGATAGCCTTCGACGTTTTCTAGACTTGAAAAGCGGAACCGGATAGCAGGCTGTTTGCCGACCACGGTCGACTGCTCCTGGGGATCGATCAGTTCGATAATGGCCGGGAGATTGCTTTCCGGTGAAGATTCGCCGGCGGCAACGGCGGGCACCGCCCGTAACGCCAAAGCTATTGCAAGAAGAAGCGCCAACAGGATCGGAAGGGAAGGTGTCTTTCGCATAGAACGCTCATCAGCTGGGGTGGCAGATTCAGTATTCCGGCTCAGTGACGGGTCTTCAAATCGATTGTCACGGGAAAATTGTGTAATGGCGCTTAGTTCCATAACCTATCTTACTAAAGGGATGCTGTCAATTGGGCGGTGGTGCACATGCATCGATTCCCCTTTCTTGGGAACCAGGACCCATCGCCCAGAGGTTTCAGGTGGGGTGGGAAATGTTTCGTGCAGGATTTTATCACTTCTTTTCCCGGCCCGGGTCCCGTGAAACCCCTGGGTGATGTCCGCGGTCAGTTCAGGGTTATAATCTTCTCGTGAATCTTGACGTTGGAAGGCTTCAGCAGCACATGCACCCGCAACCGCGTCCCGGGGGGCACGGAATAAGCGCTGTAGTCCCCGACGAGTTGGACCGTTCCCTCGGCGGGGATGGTTTCATTGGACCAGATGGTCATGCCCTGCTGGCCGTTTTCCAGCGGCCAGCCGGTAATGCCCACCGGCAGCGGCAGAGCGGTGTTGTTTTTTACCGTCGCCACCCATTGGTGGGTCCCCGGATACCAGGTGATATCTTGCACGATCGCTTTGATCTGCGACCGGTCGGCGGGTTTCGTCATGTTTCCGATCGTGGGTCTCAAGGGCAGGTTGTAGGTGTCCAGCACAGCGTAGCCGGGCTGCTGCCCAGCGGTCTCATCCCTGAAAATGGCTTGCAGGCCAATGGGCGCGGCCACATTGCTCATCCCGGAGCACGCGCTGCTGCCACCGGCCGGAATGACCTTGTTCATCTCAGAGCCGGCGTGTCCATTGGAAGCGATTGGGCGCACCGACACTTTAAGGGCATAGGCCGTATTGTTCTTCAAGCGGCGCCTTGATCGGGATCGTGGGTATTTTCGGGAGCGCGGTCTTATTGAGGGGCCGAGCATCCGCTGCCCATACAAGACCCGGGAAAAGTCCCACCATCAGCACACCCAGGAAAAGTTTTTTCCGAAATGACCGCACTACCGTTTTTACGCTCATTTGTGTTCTCCTCGATTGATTTTTAAATTCAGGTTCAGGTTTCGATGGCGGCATCTAATTTACATGGGCATGTCACCAAGCCGTAAAAGACGTTCGAGACTATGTGACGCTTTCGATACAAAAGGTTCAAAAAAAGGAGCAGCCACGGTTGAACGGGTTCCCTGGGACCGTTTCCTGCGCAATGGCCATCGCCCGGCAGGGAACCACCTGCGGCAGGCGATAGCGAACTGAAGCGTTCTGCGAGATGCCAGGTGGACACATCCAGATCTGTTTTTCAGAGGAAAATGCCCGGCGCCTATCGTCAGGAAAGGGAAACGTCTTATGTTTTAAAAATAGATTTTATTTGATCGGCCAGGATCCGGAGCATGGTCCCTACGGTCCTGGCCAAGGAAGCCTTTTTCCAAGAAAGGAGCAAAACCATGAGTACCCAAAAAATCTTGATGCTGGTCGGCGATTTTGTCGAAGATTACGAGGTAATGGTGCCCTTCCAGGCCCTTTTGATGGTAGGGCATACTGTTCATGCCGTCTGCCCCGACAAGAAGGCGGGCGAGACGGTACGCACGGCGGTGCATGATTTCGAAGGCGACCAGACCTATAGCGAGAAGCCGGGGCATAATTTTGCCCTGAACGCCACCTTTGACGAGATCAGGGCCGAGGACTACGATGCCTTGGTCATTCCCGGCGGCCGCGCCCCGGAATACATCCGACTGAACGAAAAAGTGCTCGCCATCGTGCGCCATTTTGCCCAGGCCGGCAAGCCCATCGCCGCCATCTGTCATGGTGCCCAGGTATTGGCCGCAGCCGGCGTGGTCGCCGGCAAAAGCTGTTCCGCTTACCCGGCGGTGGGGCCGGATGTCACTCGGGCCGGCGGCACCTATGTGGACATCCCGGTGGACCAGGCCCATGTGGACGGCAATCTGGTCAGCGCGCCGGCCTGGCCGGCCCATCCGGATTGGCTGGCCAAATTCCTGAAGGTGTTGGGGACCAAGATCGAGCCCTGACGCTATGAATGGCAAAGCCTGCCCGCCACGGCGATCCGCGTGGATGCAGGTCGTTTGCGTATCGCGGTAACTTCCCGTATCCCTGGGGTATTTCGCCGGGCGACTCTCCGGGCGGGCGTGCCTTAAAACGTTGCCCCGGTAAACGCGCGCCCTGACCCCAGGAGGAGACGGCGGCCATGATCTCGAAACCAGTGCCCCCCCATGACGACCATTCGTCCGATGTCGAAACGCAGACCCTGCGGGCGCGTTGCCGGGAGCTTGAAGATACGTTGGCCCGCATGGAGCAGCGCAACCGGCTGCTAGGGGACAGTGCCCCCTTCGGCATCTTCATTATCGATCACGAGGGCCGCATCAACGGGCTGAACAACAAAATGCGCACCATCCTGGGGTGGCCCGAGGACCCCCACCCGCCGGATGCCAGCGCCCTGGAATTGCCCATGTTCATGGAAGCGGGTGTGGGCGATGACCTGCGTCTGTGTCTGAAGACGGGCCGCGCCGCCGTCAAGGCCCACCCCTGCCTCAACCATCGGGACGAGTGCTTGCAGCTGCGCTTCCACATGAGTCCGGTGATGAATGCCGCCGGCCGGGCCGAGGGCGTGATCGTGTTCGTGGAAGACTTCTCCCTCATGCAGGAGGCGGCCGAAGCCGTCCGTGAAATCGATCACCGTTACCACGTCCTGTTCCACTCGGCGCCGGTGGCCATGATCGAGAGGGATGCCTCCCAGCTCAAACGCCATATCGAAGCGCTCCGCAGCCGGGGAATCGATGATCTGGAGGCCTATTTGAAGGACAATCCGGAGGAGATCCTAAACTGCATCCAGCAGGTCAGGACCATCGATTTCAACCGGGCCTTCATGGACCTGCTGGACGCTGACAACCGGCAGGCCCTGTCGTTTGGCATGCCTTGGGGGGATCCAGAAGAATTTCGGGAGTTGGCGCGGGAAGTCATCCTCATGATTGCCGGCGGCAATATCGGGGAAGAGCGGGAGCGGGTGATCACCTCGCTCAAGGGCCGGCGTAAAACGGTATTGACCAAGGGGCTGGCGGTGTCGGGCCATGAAGACACCCTTTCACGGTTGGTGATCACCCTGGTGGATATCAGCAAGCGCAAGGGAGCGGAGGACGCCCTGCGTGAAAGCGAGCGCAACTTTCGGGAGCTGGCCCTGCGGGATACCCTTACCGGTCTTTACAACCGCCGCTTTCTCTACCAGTCACTACCCGAGCTGATTGCCTCCGGCCGCTACGACGGCCGTGGGATTGCCCTGATTTTCATGGATCTGGACAATTTCAAAAAAGTGGTGGATGCTCACGGTCATATCCATGGAAGCCAGGTGATCAAGGAGGTGGCCGCCACCATCAGGGCGCCCCTGGTTCCACCGGCCTACGCCGTCGCCTATGCCGGCGACGAGTTCGTGGTGGTATTGCCGGGCTGGGATCTTTCACAGGCCCAGGACCAGGCCGGCGTCATCCAGCAGGGCATTCGTGAGACGGTTTACCTCGAGCAGCAGGACCTGCACGTCAGGCTGAAAGCCAGCATGGGGCTGGCCGCCTATCCGGCCCAGGCCAAGGATGCCGGGGAACTGCTGGCCTTGGCGGACAACGCGTTGTTTGCCATGAAGGCCCGGGGCAAGGACGGTATCCGGGTGCATCGATAGAAAATGCCTCTTGCGCCCGACAGGGCACCCAAAGGTGTTTTTGTATGGACGCCCGCGCTCGAATGACCGTGCAATGGCAAGGGGAGAACATGGATGTCAGTCCGGGGCGGGCAGGTTGAGCGCCTGGAGGCGGACATCGGCCTGCCGGATGGCGATGATACTCAGGGTCCCGTAGGCGACGTCGATGGAGAAAAGGTTTTCCAGGGGCATCCCCAGGAGGCGGCAGAGCAGCACACGGATCACCCCGGCGTGGGTTACCACGAGGGGCCGGTTTGGGAAAGGTGGAGCAGCCTTTCGAAGAAAGGCCCGATCCGGCCATCGAGACCGCGGAAGGATTCCCCGCCCGGCGGGCGGTGATCGGCGATGCGGCTGCCACGCTCCTGAAACGCCTGGGGATCGCGGCGTTGAATGGCGGCAAAGGACTGGCCGTCCCATTCCCCGAGCGCGATTTCCCGCAGTTCCGGCCGTGACCGGGGCCTAAGATGGCGGGGCGCGCCAATGATTTGAGCGGTTTCCAGGCAGCGGGCAAGGTCGCTGGAGGCGATCGCGTCCAATTCGACCGTGGCAAAATAGCCGGCCCAGGCTTCGGCCTGGGCGCGCCCCCTGCCGCTAAGGGGCAGATCCTGCTGGCCGATATAGTGCCGGCCAGGGGTTGATCGGCATGGACCGGCTGATGGCCGTGCAGGGTGGCGAACACGATGTTTTCGATCGAGTTGATGCGGGCCAGCGCATCCACGTTCACGACGAGCAGGCCGTTGGTCGCGGCAATCAAGTTCACCCGCCCTTCCGAGGGCGCACTCAACCGGATTCCCGGACCGGCCGCCGCCCGTGACAGGCGTTCGGCCGCTTCGTTTTCATGCAGCATGCCCGGTTCCAGATCGAGGACGTAGATGTGTTCCTTGCCGATCTTGAGAAATTCGGGGATTTCCTCGGCGCGGATGATATGCCCTTTTTAAATGCGGGACCTTTTTCCCGGCCCGGTACGATGCGGGTGATATCATGGGCCAGCACGCACCCGACGGCCTCCTGGATGGGGATGGCATGGATCATATTAGTATCAATTTCGACATGATGTGAGGGATGTCTGACAAGCGCCCAAGGGGGAAATGCCAAATTGCCGCAACTTGCTATCGCCGCGCATTAACGATCAAAAACGTATCTCGGGTAGCCTGTGCAGCCTTCCGGCATTCTGATTACGATTTGTCGTATAGGGGCTGATATATGTCAATAATGATATCAAAAAGGACGCAAAAATCTTCTCTCCCCCGAGGGCTGTTAAAGCCGTTTGTCCGCGGCGTGCGCTTCCGCGACTTGCAACCGGCAGTCCCGCATGACGTCGGGGGGGATCATTTTCACGGCCAGGAGGATGCCCAGGGGCAGGATGATCAGATCATCCAGGTAGCCCAACACCGGGATAAAATCCGGAATCAGGTCGATGGGGCTGAGGGCATAGGCCGTCACCAAAGCGACTAGAATTTTGGCCCGCCGGGGAACCCGAGGGTCCCGGCGGGCCAGGAAGAGGGCCTGGACTTCGGTTCGTAACGCCCGGACGCGTTTTTTCCAGCGTTCCATCCACCCGGCGTTACCGATCATAATAGGGGTCCCTGCAATTCAAGGATGTCGGACGCCGGCCAGCCGATACCATCACCGTAGGTCGTTTGATTGACACTGCGCATCCGGCCGCTCCCACCGAAGGCCTGGTTGGCCCCTCTCCCAAGACGATCAAGGTACGCGGACAAAGACACGTTTGGCATCCCGGGGCGACTCCACCACCCGCTGAATTTTTTCTGCGATGTCCTTCTTCTTGAGGCCATCCTTGGTTTCCCAGGCGCCCTCGATTTTTTCGACCAGTTCACTGATCTGGCAGGGTTTGGTCAGATAGTCATAGGCCCCCAGCTTGATCGCTTCCAGGGCCGAGTCGATGGAGCCATGGCCGGTGAGGATCAGGGTCTGGGTAAAAAGCCCCAGCTTCTTGATTTCCTTCAGAGTGGTCAGCCCATCCATCCCCGGCATTTTCAGGTCCAGTACGACCACGTCGAAATCCTCGTTCTGAAGGGCGCGAATGGCCTCCGCGCCGCTGTTGACCGCTGTGGAGCGATAGCCGCGGGCATCCAGCAGGCATTCCATGTTGCGGGTGAAAATGACTTCGTCATCCACCAAGAGTATTTTTGATCCGATCATGCCAGCCTCCTTTCATTAAGGGCGTCTGCGGGCCCGTGTGGATATGGATGGATATGGTGCGGGTCATCATGCGGCCCGTTCCACCTGGGTTTCATGCCGACGGGCATCGGACTGGGTATCCGACGACCGCACGGGCAGCCGGATGATAAAATCGGTTCCCTGGTTGGGAACGCTTCGCACCTGAATCTGCCCCCCCAGACCCTTGATGATGCTGTAACAGATGGACAGCCCCAGACCCGTTCCCCGCCCCATGGGTTTGGTGGTGAAGAAGGGATCGAACACCTTGGACAGGACCTCTTCCGACATGCCGCAGCCCGTATCCGAGACCACGATCTCAACGGCCTCATCGGTCTCCAGGTAGGTGGAACTGATCGCCACGGAACCATATTGTTTGTTCTCGTGGGCATCGATGGCGTTGGTGATAAGGTTTAAGAAAACCTGTTGGAGCTGGGAGAGATCCGACAGGATCGGCGGCACCTCGGGTGAAAGGCGCTCGAAAAAGGTGATGCCGGAGGACCGGGCTTCGCGCTCCATCAGATCGATGACTTCGCTGATAAAGGCATTGATGTCCACCGTGTCGATGACGGACTGGGTCCGACGGGAAAAACGGAGCAGATTATGGGTGATGCGTTTGCAGCGCTGGATCTGGACGTCGATCTGGTTCATGGAATCGTCCAGCTGGGCGCCGAAGTCCGGGTCGAGGCGGTCGCCCCTTTGGGACGCATCCAGCAAAATTTCGCGTTCCGTCGAGATGATGGCCAAAGGATTGTTGATTTCATGGGCCACCCCCACGGAGAGCTCCCCGATGGAGGCCATCTTGCTGGCCTGCATGAGCTGGCGATTGAGCGTCGCGGCCTGGGCATCCCGGCGCTTCACCAGGTTCAGCATGTGGCGGGTGACCAGAATCGTGACCAGGAGAATGGTGGCCGCACTGACCAGCAAAAAGACCAGGACGGATAGGTTGGCCCGGTTTTCGACGGCAAAGGCTTCGGCATAGTCCTGCCGGACCACCAGCATCCATGGGGGCGTGTCCAGCCAGGCGGTGGCCACAATCTGCCGTACGGTGCGCTCCCCATTGAATCCGGCATCGGCCGCTTCCTGCCGCACGAGGATACCGGGGTGGGCATCCCCCACGGCCATGGCGGCGTTCTCCATGATGCGGCCGCTATAGCGGGAGGTGGTCTGATAAATGCCCGCCCGGTTGACGAGAAACACCTCGCCGGTGCGGCCGATCATGACGTTTTCCACGAGCGCCCGGAAGGCCTCCGTATCCACGGTGGCCCGCAGGATCCAGGGGCCTGCGGCGTCGTCGCCCCTGACCGCGATGATGAAGTGCGGTTCGCGGCGGAAGCCCATGAACATGTCGCTGATGAAAATACCCTTCTCCATGACCTGCCCGAACCAGTGGGTCGCGCGATAGTTTTTGTCCAGCAGGTCGTAGGGCCCTACATAGGCCAGATGCCGGCCTTCACCGTCGATGACACCGAGATCCGTCAAGTTCCAGTGTTCCTGATTGAACAGATCGAAAACGGTCCGCAGCCGCCCGGGGAGGATCAAATCCTGGCGGCTTTGGGTCTGGGCGATCAATTCCAGTTTGGCGCGATGTTCCTTCAAGAACAATTCGATGACTTTGCGGTGGTGCTGAACCTCGTTGCGGAAGGCGGTCATGACGCGCGCCTCGGCGGAGTGCTGGTAGCGATGGCTGATCACCCACCCCACCAGGAGCAGGGGGACCACCGAGCAGACCAGGGTCAGGAGGACAAATCGCTTGAAAAGCCGCTTGTACCGATAGGTCTGGTCGTTGTCGGAAACCGCCGCGCCGGCAGGATCGGAACCGTTTGCAGGTAAGTCCGGCATGCTGCCTCCTTGCATCTATCCGCTGGGTTGATCTGGAGCATTGATCCCCGGCTTTGATAGGACCGGGGCCTTCTATGATACGGTTATCCAGATCAAGAAATATGCCAAGCAGCGGGTTGCCTCGAATTTTATTTAGTATAATAATTTTAGCGGGTTATTTTTTTCAGGTAGGCTTTGAAATTACATGGCAGCGGATCTGTCCCCTGGCGGATGACAGGGGTGTCTCTCGGCCGGCCGGCGGATTTCGAAAGACGCTGCGTGCGTTTGGGCGTGCCGGCGGAAGCCATCAGCCCAGCCGGGGCCAGAAGGGCTTTTGGATTTCAAGCACCTTGGAGATGGCGGATGGAGAGTAAGCCGAGGGTTTGTTCCCGAGGGGAGTGGCGTCCTGGCATCCGGGATCGGTGGCGCACAACTGCTGAAGAAAGCGCAGGCCGCATTCCTCGATGCCTTTGACGCTGTAGCCGCCTTCCAGGATAAAGGCGATGCGTCCGCGGCACACCCGTTCGGCCATTTGGATCAGCAGGGCGGTGAAGGTGCCGTAGCCGGCCGGGGACACCTGCATGCCCCCCAGTCGGTCATGCCGATAGAGATCAAACCCCAGGGAAACCAGGATGAAGTCGGGTTCGAACTGGCGGGCCAGGGGGGTGATAACGCGGCGGATCGCACAGATGAAATCCCGGTCCCCGGCGCCCTTGGGCAGCGGAATATTGACTGTGAACCCCTGGCCCGGTCCGCGGCCGACTTCCCCCAGGTTCCCGGTGCCCGGATAGGCCGGGAAACGATGGGTGGAGATATACAATACGGTGTCGTCCTCATAAAAAGCGGTTTGGGTGCCGTTGCCGTGGTGGGCGTCCAGATCGATGATCAGGATCCGGTGCAGGCCATGGTTGTTTTGCAGATAGCGGGCGGCCAGGGCGACATTGTTGAGCAGGCAGAAGCCCATGGCGCGATCCGGTTCCGCGTGGTGGCCGGGCGGGCGTACGGCGGCAATCCCTCGGGTGGCCCGGCCACCGCAGATCCCGTCCAGCAGGCGAAAAACACCTCCCACGGCGAGACAGGCCACTTCCCATGAATGGGCGGTGGTCTGGGTGTCCAGATCCAGGGTCACCAGTTGCCGGCCTGCGGTTCGCTCCAAGCGATCCAGGTAGTCGCTGGTATGGATCCATTGCAGTTGCTCGCGTTCGGCCGGTGTCACCATCAGCGAATGCCAGCGGCCGGCAATGCTCGGGTGGGCCAGCGCCCGTTGGAAGGCTTCGAACCGTTTGGGGCTTTCCAGATGAAACACGTGCTGCAGATGCAGAGCAAAGCGCGGATCGTCGACCACCAGAATGGTGGTTTGGGTATCGGGTTTGCGGCCGGCGATTCTCACCCGGCCGGTCCGAGTGGCAAAATCGACAAGTGTTGCGGCCTCGGGGATCCGGGTTTCGTTTTTCAGCAGGAGCGCCAGGGCGGTGGTTGCCGGGTAGGGCTGGCGGCAGGACATGAGACAGCGTTTAACAAACGCCAGGCGCCACGGGCGGTGGGGGGCGGTGTGCGGTTTGCACAGGGCTTTGACGGCGTCGTCGATGTAGCTTTCCAGCTTGGGCCGTACCCGGCCGATGGGCGGCCGTTCGTCATCGGCCATGTCGGCGATGGCGGACAGCAGATAGCCGCGAGGGGTTTTCAGTACAAATCGGCACAGCCGCTGTTCCTGGAAACCGCAGTCCAGGTAAAATTGGTGGGCACCCACTTCGCCGTCCAGGAAAATATGCCGGGCCTGGGGGAGGAGGGTCTGCCACAGCATCCAGACCCCCGCCACTAAAAAGGTGCCGACCCCCTGGGGCGGGCGCTGGATGTCGTCATGGTGCGGCATGCGTCGGGCGATATAACGAATTTCGAGACGGGTATTGGCGATTTGCCGATGGAGCTGGAGTTTGACAAGCCCCCAGATGTGCTGCTGCACGACGCAGGCGAAGATCCAGGGCAAGGTTCCGTTCCTCCAGCTTTCCAGGACGAACCGGACGTCGAAGAATTCGAAGTGCTGCCCGGCCAGTTGGGACAGGGTTTCCCAATTGAGCGGCAGGGGGATGAAGCGCGCCGGTTGGCCGCCGGCGAGGTGGCCGCTGAAATGCGGTCCGCCGGATCGGAAATCCGGCATGCACCACGGGGTATCCAGACCGGGCGGTGCCACCGACAGACGCCGCAGTTCATGGTTTACGAGGGCGGCAGCCCCGGCCTGGCGGATATCCCGGGCCAGCTGCCGTACGTTGCCGGAAATCCAGGTGGCAGCGGAGGCTTGCTTTTCTCTGAGTTCCCCCAGTTTGAAGACCAGAGATTGTTCAAGAATGGCGATGCCGCGGGCCACAAAAGCCGTTTTGGGAATGTCCACCCGCTCTCCGACGAAATAGTAATGGAAGGAACGGGGACTCCCAACCGGGTCGCGGGCCTGTTCGGATGCCGGAACCGTAATTCGCTGCGCATCAAATAGGCGTTTGAGTCCCAGGCCGGCGTCCGGATCAATGGCGTTGACGGCGGTGATGGCCGCCCTTAGGTGTTCGGGCTTGATCATGGACCCTTATTCCGAAAGCCGTTCGTCGGTATCGACTTCCGCATCATCCAGATAAATCAGTACATCCCGCAGCCGGACAACCCCCAGGACACACCGGTTCGCATCGATCACCGGCAATGTGCGAAACCCCTTGGCCATCATAATGGCCGCGACTTCCCGCAGCGGGGTTCCCGGTTCCACGGAAATGGTTTCCCGCTGCATCACCGCGGCCACGGTTGTATCCGGCAGCCATTGGGGGTTGGCGGACAGGTCCTGCCAGGTGAGCATGGGGTGCTCCCCTGATTGGGCCGCGCGGCGGATGATGTCCTGTTTGCTCAAATGACCGCTCAGGCGGCCCTCGGCATCCACGATGAAAAGGGTTTCGCCCGCCATCCGGGGCAGCCGGTGATTGAAGACGGAATAGGCCTCCAAAAGGGGGTCGGTATCCTCGATCCGGCGGAAGGCCTCCAGGATCAATTCACCGGCGGTCGAACGCGGCCACAGGATGGGGCGGCGTCGAATTTGTCCGATGGTGCAGGCCGCGTCCAATTTGGCCACCAGGTCCTCGATGCTGCAGGGCTTCATGAGATAGTCGAAAGCACCCTGCCGGATCGCCTCGATGCCGGTTTCCAGGGTGGCGTGGCCGGTCAGCATGATGACCGGCGGCGGTGAGGCCTTTTGCTGGATGCAGCCCAGGGCGGTCAGGCCGTCCATTAGGGGCATACGAATATCCAACACCAGGACATCAAAAGGCTGGCGGTCGACCAATTCCAGGGCCCGGCGGCCGTCCATCGCCGTGGCCACCTGGAAATGACGTCTTTCCAGAAGCTTGCGCATCTGAGTGAGGAACCGCTCCTCATCATCCACAAGCAGCACCCGCCGGGGCGGCGTGATTTTTACCGAGGCCTGTTCCATGGCCCAGCCCTTTCAGGGATTCACGGGATTACTTTACAGTCTTCAATCCGCCGCTTGCGGCGTCACATGGCTTTCATCGATACCCCCCTGTCTTGCGGCGGGGCAGTTCATTTTTTGCCGGCATCATCTAATGTAAGGGCACCTATGCTGCGTCGGAATCCCTCACAGTCGTTGCTCTCCGCATCCCACCCGTTGACACAAATCTGGCGCCTGTCCTTTGAGAATGGACACCGGAGGGTAACCGCGCCAATATCGACGGGTCGCTCCGGTACGCGGAAGGCCTATTCCTGCTGCTTGCCGGACCGTTTGAGGACCAGGATGACGCACCGGCGGGGATGGCACCCGGTTTGCAATCGCATTAGATCGATGTCGGCGCGCCGCCTAACACCGTCCCCCTGATGCGGCGCGGTCAGGGCAACATGACGGCCCATCCGACGCAGACGGTCATTTCCGGGAGCATCATGGACACCCGTACCCTGAACAATGTCAGAGAGATTTTGCTTCCCTATTCCGGTGACCTGCCGTTGACGCCTTCGGTGAGCATCGACGATCCGATTTCCAGGGTTATCGAGGTCATGGTCCGGCACAATCGGCGCATCCTGCCCGTGTTGCGCGATAAGCGTCCCGTGGGGCAGGTGCGTATTCAAGATGCGTTTGCCATCCTGGGCGTCCGGATGCCCTGAGCCGATTCAGGCACGATAGGCGCACGGATCATCGGACGGCCGGTTGACCGCCGTCTTCACCGAGGAAGCATCCAGCTTCGGCGCATCGGCTTCCCCATCGGCCAGCTCTTTATAGTTCTCGGTCACGAGCCCCGCTTCCTTCATGAGACGATGCAGGTACTGGCGCTGAATGCCTGCTTTTTGCGCCGCACGGCTCACGTTGCCGCCATTGTCGTGCAGCAGATGATCGATATACTGCCGGTGAAAAATCGCGATCATCTGTTCCTTGGCCTCCTTGAACGCCAGTTGACGCAGGGCGGGCGGCAGGGTGTAGGGCGCCTCCGACGTTTCCTGGGCTTGATCAAGGAAAAGATCGGCGGTTCGCACCATCTCGGTTCGGCAGAAAATGACGCCCCGTTCGATGATATTTTCCAATTCCCGCACGTTGCCGGGATAGTCAAGCGTCATGAGCTGCTGCATGGCCCGCGGGCTGATGGCGGTAATGGCCTTTTGGTTGAGGGCGGCGTATTTTTTAAGGAAGTGCTGACTGAGCAGGGGAATATCGCCCTGCCGGGCCGCCAGGGGAGGCAATTCGATATTGATGACATTGAGACGGTAGTAGAGATCCTCCCGGAAGCGCCCCCGGGCGATTTCTTCCCTGAGGACGCGATTGGTGGCCGCAATGAAGCGGATATCGGCCTTGCGGGTGGCATTGCCCCCCACGGGCCGGTATTCCCCTTCCTGAAGCAGGCGCAGTATCTTGGTCTGCAGAACGGGGCTCAAATCGCCGATTTCATCCAGAAACAATGTGCCGCCGTGGGCATCTTCGACCAGGCCGCGCTTGTCTTTCCAGGCGCCGGTAAAGGCGCCCTTCAGGTGACCGAAGAGCTCGCTTTCGAGGACGTTTTCCGGAATTACGGTGCAGTTGAGGGTGACAAAACGCTTCCCCCGGCGGTTGCTATGGTCGTGCAATGCCTTGGCCACCAGTTCCTTGCCCGTTCCACTGGGGCCGGTGATGAGGACGGTGCCCTGGGTGGGCGCCACCTGGCGGATGCGGGCGAAAATATCGCGCATCACCGGCGCGACCCCCAGCAGCGAGGCAAACCCGTTCTGCTTGCCGAGCGCCTCCCGCAAGGCCCGGTTTTCCCGGGTGACGGACTGAAAACTCATCACGTTTTCGATGGTTACCAGGATTCGCTCCCGTCGAAAGGGTTTGGTGATGAAGTCGCAGGCCCCCTTGCGGGTGGCGTCGACCGCCGTCTCAATGGTCCCGAAGGCGGTCATGACCACCACCGCAAGGGCCGGATCAACCGCCTTGACCTTTTCCAGCAGGCGCAGGCCGTCCATTCCGGGCATCTTGAGATCTGTTATCACCATATCGAAACCGCCGGTCTTGACTTTTTCCAGGGCGTCCAGCGGGTCATTGGTGGTGACCACTTTATGGCGGGTTTCCTCGGTGACGATGCGTTCGATCAACAGCAACATATCCCGCTCATCGTCCACAATCAGGATGCTTCCTCTCATACGGCCTCCTGCTGACGTTGGGGCAGTTTCAAGGTGAAGGTGGTTCCGCTGCGCTCATGGTCGCCTGCATTGCGGCTTTCGCACTGAAGGGATCCGCCGAAGCTGGTGACGATGCCGTAGCTGACGAACAGACCCAGCCCGGTGCCCTCGCCCTCGGGTTTGGTGGTGAAAAACGGTTCGTAGATGCGGTCCAGGTCGGCCTCGGGGATGCCACAGCCGGTGTCCGATATTTTGACGATCGCATTCCGGGTGGTTTTGTCGAAAGACGCACTGATGGTCAGCAGGCCGCCGTCGGGCATCGCCGCCACGGCATTGTTCATGAGGTTGAGAAAGACCTGCTGCAGCTGCCGGCAGTCGCCGCGCACGGCAGGCAGCCGCCGGGCGATTTCGGTTTTAAGGGTGACGGTGCGCTGTTCAATACTGTGGCGCGCCACCTTGATGATTTCCTCCAGGCATTGGTTCAGATCGGTGCTTTCCTCGGATACCTTGCGATCCCGGGCGAAACTAAGCAGATTGTCGACAATCTCCTTGCAGTGCAGGCCCTGCCGTTCAATGATTTTCAAATCGTCATAGGTTTGACTGTCCGGCGGTTGTTTGCGGACCAGCAGATCGCAAAACCCCAGGATGACCCCCAAGGGATTGTTGATCTCATGGGCCACCCCGGCCGCCAGGGTTCCCAGGGCGGCCAGTTTTTCGGTGGCGATCAGGTTGCGCTGCAGATTTTTGTTCTCCGTGATGTCCCGTGCGATGCACAGGGCGGCATGGATTTCGCCGGCTTCGTTCTTCAATGGCATGTAGTTGGCGTTGAGCCATACCGCTGGATCCACGGACCGGATTTCGATTTCCTCACGGACACTTCGTCCGCTGGCGAAGACTTGCTGGACGGCCTTGATGTTGCGCTGCCCCACGTCATCGCTCAGCAGATCGGACAGGGGGCGGTCCACCAGGTCGTCGGGGTCGCTGCCGAAGAAATGGGCGGTATAGCTGTTGACGGATTTCAACCGGGCGGCGACATCCAGGGTGAAGATAAAGTCTTCGGCGCTCTCGATGAGCAGACGGTATTTTTCCTCCGAGCGCTTTAGTGCCTGGGTGCGGACCGCTACCAGATTTTCCAGCCTTCGGGAGAAGCGAATTTCGGACAAAAACAGAGCCGCGGCCGCCGCCGCCACGACCAGGATCATCAGGGCCTGGAGCATCAGCTGCCAGCGATGGATCTGCCCGACGGTGTCGGCTATTTCGTGGGTCGGAGCGACCACCGCGACACTCCAGAACTGCCGGGGCGTCTGGGCAATGTGAATGGGGCAAAAGGCGATCAGCTTGTCAATCTCTCCGGTGAGCCCCCGATGCCAGGCCGATTGATAGGTGCCGGTGCCTTCACGGCCCTGCAACATCTCCTCCTTCTGGATGTGGTCGATCTGGACGAAGTCCAGATCGGGATAGGTCTCCTGCCGCGCTTCGAAAACGCTGCGGCCGATATAGTCCGTGAAAGGATGGTAGAGAAAGCGGCCCTGGTCGTCGATGATCCAGGCATATCCGCTATTGCCGGAGCGGATGTCTTTAAGAAGCGGGGCGAGAAACCAGGCCAGGTCGATAGTCAGCAGGAGCAATTGCTCCCGGCGGCGATCCAGGGCTGTCGCCATGGACAGGGTCACCCGGGATCCGTCTACGCGGGGGCGCGCCACGCCGATTCCGCCCGGTTCCGGCAGCGGTGTCATGGCCGGCATCGGCTGTGCCGAAGCGGCCGATTGGACGGCGGAACCATAGGCGTATACCCATAGCGCATCGGTGGTTCGGTTCCAGATCTGAATTTCCATGACCCCGGCCTTGCCCAATCGCTCCAGTTCGGCTTGCAGGAACGTCTGCCGTTCGGCGGGACGCGCTGCCGCGATCGTTTCGGCCAGTTGCAGCAGCGCTTCCTCCAGGATGCCGAGGGATTGTTCCACCAGCCTTCGGGTGCTGCGCGCCACGGCGAGCTGTTCCTGGTTGAACTGATCGCTGACGAGCAGGACCATCTGCCGCCCGAATTGAATTTGTATCATGGTGGCGACCAATAGGGCCGCGGCAGCGGCGACCACGATAATCCAGGCGAGTCCCTGGCGGGGATTCATGTGTGCGATCGTTTCCATGGCGTGGTTAAGGACAGCAAATCATGTGCCAGGGAAATTGCGTCGCCGCGGGGCATCCACGTCCTGGAAAAAATCGGCCGTTGAGCGGGAGGCGTGGGCCTCGAAGGCGTGCCTTGCGCTCAACGGCCTGTCAGGTTTTTTTACCGATTGTAAATCAATATCGCCGGCGATCTCCCGGCCGTCGAAGCGATTGGCATCAGACGCCCCAAAAGGCGATGATCACAAATGCCAGACAGGTCGCACATATCGTGAGGCTTGCCACCCCTTTTTTAACGGGATGGAAGTGGGCCTCGTTGCGCCGATGACCGTCCGGGCAGACATATTCCACGACCGTCCGACCGCTGCGTTTGGACACGCGGCGGATGCGGCGGACCGGGGCGCCGCAGAACCCATCCGCGTCCTTTGAGCGGGCCAAACAGGTCATGCGGCGGCCCGCGACGAAGCGGGTCAGGTTGAAGATCCAGTTCCAGGTGATGGCCCCGATCAGCAGCGCGAGCAGCATGAGGATGACATGGCGCTGGGTGACCCCCAGGGACGATAGGGAAGCACCAAGGTTGGCGGGGGTCAGGGGTCCCTCCACCGTTCCGAAAAGACCCAGATAATAGAGGATGAAACTGGCGCCCATGATCACCATGGTCAGGCCGAAGTTGTGCAGACGGCTGCGCGTGAAGCCATGTGGAGGCCCGCCGGGTCCGGTCGTATCCATTGTCTGAGTGTGGCATGATTTGCTCATCGCGGGGCTTCTCCTGTCTTGTCCCAATGGGGCGGATCGAATTGCGCCCCGGACCGCTGGCGGTCCGGGGATCGCGGATTAAGGCATCAGGCGCCGGCCAGTTTCTGCATGATGTCCGGGACGATCTTATAGAAGGCATAGGCCGTCAGTACGAGGCAGTAAGCCGGCACCACGATCTTCCACAGCTTTTCCGGAAAGATGCGCGTCATGTAGGGGGCTGCCACGGCCGAGAACATGGTGGCCAGCATGAAGCTGGGCAGCAGGATGTAGTCGATCTGTACACCGCTGCCCAACATGGCGATCCAGGCCAGCACCGCGATGGTACTTACCGTGCCCTCGCTGATGGCCGTCACCGCCAGCATGCTTTTGACCGGTACGCCGGCCAACAGCCCGCCGATGGTTACTACCGGCCCGTAGCCGCCGCCGCCCACGCCCTTGTTGAAGCCGGCCAGGGCGGCCCACAGGACCATCCGCTTGGGTTTATAGGGCCGGTCCTTCTTGGCCTGGAACAGCGAGACACAGCCCATCATCAGCAGCAGTAATGCCACGTAGAGCTTGATCCAGATCTTGCCGATATGAAAGATCTTGTAGACCCCGACGATGGCCGTTACGTTAAACAGCACGCCGGTAAGGGCAATGATCATCCAGAGCTTGACCGTTTCGCTCATGGGGGAGAACTTCCACTCCACGTTTTCAAACTCCCGATGCAGAAAGGCGCCCACCAATCCGGCGGCCCCCTGCTGGATCATGACCACGGGCACGATCTGCTTGGGGTCGAAGCCCACCACGAGCAGCAGCGGCGTCAGGGCCGTGCCGAAGCCCATGCCGGCCGAGGCGTCCATGAATTCGAAAAAGGCCGCGATCAGCACCACGCTCCAGACGATGGACCACTCGTTGCCCATGAGCCCGTGTTCCACCACGTACTTGGAGGGCATGCGTACGGTGGCCTCGAAGGGGTTGCCGGCCAGCCAGATGCCCACGAAAAAGAGCACGGCAAATACAGCGATGCCGCCGCCGGCCGCCTTGATGTGGTTCCACTCCGGGATCATACGCTCCCAAATGGTTTTCTTAGTGCCTTCCAGGTCTCGGGCGACTTCCCACCCTGCGATTTTCCCTGCGACTTTCTCTCCGGTTGAATTTCCCATCTGTGCCTCCTTTTGAGTCTATTCTGATGTTGGGTGAAACGTTGATACGTCGATGATGAGGGGTGAAGCCGGATTCACTTGTTCTCCTTGTTGTGCCTGTTGATGGAGCAGCTTCTGTCAGGAATCGTCTCTTTGAGCCCAGTCATTACAAGCGTCGTGCCAAGCGGACCGGAGGTCTAAGTTTTTTTAACCTGTTGAAATATAAACATATAATTAAGATTGATCCGATCCGGTATTATCCATTGGCGTTCTCCATTGAACACTGCCAGTGGACAACTCCTTGAAGGGGTGTCTTTGATTGGAGGACAGGACCGCTGTCATTTTTGGAAGGCCCGTTTTTAGCAGCGATCGAATTTGCGGTGGGTTGGAGTTCGATCATTGGAAGCGGGAGATAATGGCGGCAGATTGGGAGGCGTGAAAAAATGAACCCGTCCTTCCAGGGGGCAACTGGTTGGACGGGTTCTGCGAGGAGGATGACAGAAGCCCGAGAGGTTCCGCATCCAGGGAGGATTCGGTCAAGGCATTATCATTGCTGGTCGCTGGCGACAGGGGCTCCCTGGGGAGTGACCAAGGCCATCGCTGCGGCCGGCTCCAAGGCGGTTTGCCGGCGCCGGATCAGGATCCATTTGCCCAAGGCGATGACACCGATGGTAAAGACGACCATCACCGTGTATTCGACCGCCTTGGAGGGGTGCAGCCAGTTGTGGACGACGGGGTCGGTGATCATCATTTCACCGCCCACCTTGCCCAGAATGCCGGAGCCGATGTAGAGGATGATGGGGAAGCGGTCCATGAGCTTGGCCAGCAGGGAACTCATGAAAACCACGAAGGGAATGCTCAGGGCCAGACCGAAGATGAGCAGGAAGAAGTTACCGTGGGAGGCGCCGCCTACGGCCAGCATGTTGTCGATGCCCATACTCATGTCCGCCACGATAATGATCCATACGGCCTGCCACAGATTGCCCGCCTCGCGGACGTTTTCATCTTCCGCGCCCTCTACCAGCAATTTAACGGCGATCCACAAAATGACCGCTCCGCCAAGAAGCTTCACGAACGAAATCATGAGCAGTTTGGCAACGAAGAAGGTACAGACGACCCGGACGAGAACCGCGCCGGCGGCCCCGGCGGTGATGCCCCAGGTACGCTGGCGCCCGGTGAGCTTTTTAACGGCCATGGCGATGACGACGGCATTGTCGCCGGCCAGCACCAGGTCGATAATCACGATACTGACCAGGGCGGAAAAAAACTGTGCGTTGAAATGTATTTCTCCCAAAAAGCCGAGATCCATTTTATACCCCCTATGTTAAATGATGTCCGATGGATGTTGTCGTTTGTGTCTGGGGAGGTCAAAAAGCAATTGGCGTGCCTTATTCACCTCATTTGGACAAAGGATTTTTTCGTTGTGGTATCGGTCGGTTAAACCTACGGAAGGAAAGAGGCTATAATTCTGTCAGCCCTTAGTGTCACTTGTACGGAGACGCCGGTGAAATAGACAGGTGACAGGTTTTGAACCGGTGTTAGGGTTTCTGGGCGATGTGCGCGGCGATCGTGCGAAAGACGGCGAGCGATTCATATTCCACTTCGGTTCCGGTTTGCAGGTCATTCGCATCCGCCGAAGTTTTGGCGATCACCACGCGATGGCGCGGGTGAATGTAAATGAACTGGCCGCAAATGCCGATGGCGCAATAGTCCCCCTCGGAGGGATTCGGCCGCCACCACTGGTAGCCGTATCTCTGGGAATACATGGATGCTGCGTTAGCGCTCATCGGCTTTGGGTGCGAGTGGTCGGGGCTCACCGAAGCTCGGACCCATGGGGTCGGGAGGATCTGCTGACCGCGAAAATTTTTACCCTCATTTAAGAAGAGAAGTCCGAAACGGGCATAATCCCGAAGAACCGCGTTGAGGCCGCCGATGGTCAGCTCCATGCCGCTGTCATCCACCAACCAAAAGGCATCCGCCTCGGCGCCCAGGCGGGACCACAACTTCTCCTCCATATAGGTGCTCAGGCTCCGCCCGACAGCCTCCCGCAGCACCATGGCCAACACTTGCGTATCCATGCTCACCATGCGGTGGGTGGTGCCCGGCGGCCGAATCCGATGTGTGGCGACAACGACATCATCCATGGTGGTTCCCAAAGCGATGGAACGCCACACGCGGTTGATGTCCGATGCGAGTTTGGCATAATTCTCGTCAAAGACGATCCCCGAGGACATTTGCAGCGCATCCTGCAAGGTGACCCCGGCATACCCGGAAACGTTCAGCAGCGGAACATAGTCGTTCACCAGGTCAGACGTGCTGCGGAGCAGCCCCTCCTCCAGGGCGCAGCCCACGAGGGCCGTGACGAAAGGGTGGCTTGCGGACCAGGAAGTCCAATGGGTACGGGCGTCGTTTCCCTGGTAATAGCGTTCGAAGGCAATCGTCCCGTCATGCACGACGATAAGGCCGCTGGTGGCGGTGGTCGCAATCCATTGCGTCAGGTCATGGTCGATCCCCATGTAGACGTAGGATTCGGGTAGGGGCTTGCTGTTGTAGGGCAGCCGGTAGGTCGGTCCGCTGCGGCGCACCGTCTTATAATCCCAAACACGGGTCATGCTCCTGAAGTTTTCGACAATCGCGGAAGGTTGGAAAAGCGTGAGGACGAAATGGAGGCGAAGGAGATCTTTCTTATATAACTGGGCGAGGCCCAACAGGACGAGCAAGACGACCCCAATGGTGAAGCCGAATTTGCGCCATATGGGCTTTTGGAAAACGGCCACGGTTGCTCCCGTCCCGTGCGGTCCCGTACGGATCGACAGCGCAGCGGGAATTTAATAGGGCAGGGTCTATATAAGTCCCCGTTACCTTTCTTCTATCCCGGGCGGCGGTGAAACTCAAGCGGCTTACCGCTATGGCCATCATGGCCTGTCGGTAGCGGTACGACGAACACCTGCGGCGGAGAATCCCGGCAGGTGTTCGTCCTTTAAGATTGGGAGGGGGCCGGATGCCTGCTATAGCATGATCTGCGGTTTGAATTCCTCACGGGGGATGATGCCGTCCTCCCGGACGATAAAATCGACATGGGTCAGATCCACCAGGCAGTGGGAATGGATGGTCATGGAATAGCTGGTATGCCCTTCCATTCGATCTTCATGCTTTTCGTGGATGCGGTGGGCGGCGCTGGGTTTGTGGGAGAACTTGAGGCTGTTGGCAAAGAGATAAATCGGAATCTTGTTCAGATGGCACAAGCTGACAATCTCAGCCCCTCCCAAGGGGCACACCGCCTTGTAATCCGGGGTGATGGACATGGTGCCCAGGAAGAACTTGTTGGCCTTGGCAATGAAGTTGCTCAGGTTGTATTCCGGGATGATTTGGTGGTCGATGTTCTCGCCGTGCGCCGTCCATATTAGTTTGCGGGTTTTGGTGAAGTCTTGCTTCAGGATCAGCACCTCGAAGGGTTTGCCGATTTTGTTGGCTTGGACGAGGGTATCGCGGATGGACGCGCTGGTGGAGTAGACGATGATGACGTCGTAGCGATCGATGCACTTCAGGCCGCTCACGACCATCTGTTCGCCGATCGCCTTGAGCCGATCGATCTTGGACGTGAGGGCGGTGACAATTTTATCCTTGGTGGCCTGGCAGTCATCACTATACTGGCCGGTCATCTCTTTTTCGAAATCTTCGATGAGGTGCACCAGCGGCGTAACCTGCGGCTCGGTATTTTTGATGGTTTCAACTAGCTCGGTCACCAGGGGCTCGAGTTTTCCGGCCGAACATCTAAGGTCCTTGATCGAGCGGCGAAACGCTTCCAGGGCCACCTGGGTTGTGCCATGGGTTCCCAGGACGTCGCCGTGGTCCCGGAAGAGCTTGAACAGATTTTGACGGTCGATTTCTTTCATAGTGACACCCATAGATAGAAAGATAAAAAGATGGAAGCGACGACCAGCGTGATCAGGGTGATAACGGCGCTAACCTTCATGAATTCCAAAAAACTGATATTGACGTTGTGCCGTTTGGCCATGCCCACCGAGACGATATTGGCGGAAGCGCCGATCATCGTGAGGTTGCCGCCCAGGCAGGCCCCCAAAGACAGGGCCCACCAGAGAATGTCGTTCGGGATCGGGTGGGATTCGAGCATGAGTTTGACGATGGGGATCATGGTGATCGTAAAGGGAATGTTGTCCAGGAAACCGGAGACAATCCCGGAGACCCACAGGACCATCAGAACGATCACGTAGGGATTGTCCCCCACCCGTAGAAACACGTTGTGGGCGATCCATTCCAGCACGTGTTTTTCTTCCAAGACGCCCACCAGGATGAACAGGCCGGAAAAAAACAGCAGCGTGGTCCACTCGATTTCCTCCATGAGGTGTTCCACGTCGACGTTGGTGAGCATGATGAGCACCATGGCGACGGTCAGCGCAACGACCCCGGGCGACATGCCGGTGATGGTCTGGGTGACGAACAGCAGAATCGCCAGGGCCAGGCAGGACAGGCCTTTGGTCAGAAATACCCGGTCAATTTTGGTGGTCAGAAATTCATTGCGGATTTTTTCCAGCAGCAGTTGTACGCTGAACAGTTTGGCCAGGTTCGTGTCGATGGGCCGGAACTTTTCACGGTTGGTCAGCCACAGGTAGAACAGCCCGCCTGCGAAGCACACCGCCACGGGCAGGCCCAGGTTCAGGATGAAGGCGTTGAAGGTCAGCCCCACCTTGGAACCGATGATGATGTTCGGGGGGTCGCCGATCAGCGTGGCGGTGCCCCCGATGTTGGAGATCACCGCCTGGCTGATGACATAGAGTTTGGGATCGAGCCCCATGCCGGTGGTCAGTTCGATGACGATGGGGATGATGATCAGGACGGTGGTCACGTTGTCGAGAAAGGCTGATAAAAGTGCCGTTACGACCGAAAAGAAAATGAGAATTTTAAGCGGGCTGCCCTTGGTCATCTCGGCAATCCGCACCGACAGCATGGTGAAAACACCGGTGCGCCGCAGGATGGCCACGATGGTCATCATTCCCAGGAGCAGCATGATGGTTTCCGTATCGATGAAGGCAATCGCTTCACGTTCGTGCACCACGTGCAGGATGAGCAGCACCATCACGCCAAAGAGAGCGGCAACGGCCTTGTTGACCAGTTCAAGGGAAATGGCCACGTAGACCAGAACAAATATGATAATTGGGAGAAGAGCCCCTTCCATCGCGTTTGACTCCTTTTTTCATCCTTAGGGGGGACATTCGTCACATGTGTGAAACTGAAAAGCGATACATATAGCGGGCCAACGTATTGTGGCAATCATTATTATCCGATCGACGTTCACCGGATAAAAGTTGTTCAAAATTTGTAGTGTGTTCTCGTAAAAACCCACCCGGGGGCGGCAAGGTTGAATTCCAGGCCTGATGCTTCTATAGTAGCGCATGGGAGCGCCCGTTAAAGATGGGCGTGTAAGACGGTCATAATTGGGGCGCAGTGCGACTCCATGCACGGACACGGCGATCGGGACGGGCATCTCTTGCCACCGCGCCGGCCCAAAACCTTTCTGGAAGCCTGGACGATGATTTCCAAAGCCAAGGAGCGGCTGCGTCGCTTTTACCAGCAGTTTGCGAACAGTGATCAGGTGCTGATCCTGATCAATGCCGACCCGGATGCTATTGCCAGCGCCATGGCGGTGAAGCGGCTCCTCTGGCGCCGGGTGGCCGGTATCACGATTGGCCACATCAATGTCTTGCAGCGGCCGGACAACCTGACCATGATCCGGCTGCTGGGCGTCCGGCTGGTTCATCTGGACAGCATCGATCCGACCCGTTATTCGCGCATGGTGCTCGTGGATTCACAGCCGGACCACAACGAAGCCCTGGACCGCTTTACTTACGATGCCGTCATCGACCATCATCCGGACAGCCGGCCCAAGGGCGGTCATGTGGACATCCGACCCCAATACGGGGCCACGGCCAGCATGATGACGGAGTACCTGCGGGCGGCCAAGATCAAGCCGAGCCGGAAACTGGCCACGGCCCTTTTCCACGCCATCAAGGTTGACACCTCTAATTTCGAGCGTGAAACCCTGATGGAAGATGTCATTGCGTTTCAGTATCTTTTCCGGTATGCGAATATCCCCTTGGCCCGGCGTATCGAGCAGGCGGACCTGAAACTGGATTATCTCACCTTTTTTCGCAAGGCCATCCAGTCGAGGCGCTTCCGCAAGGGAAAGATGTTCGCCTACCTGGGACCGGTGCCCCATCCGGATATTTGCGTGCTGATCGCCGATTTTTTTATGCGGGTGGAAGCGGTGGCCTGGAGCATTGTAGCGGGGCGCTATGGCAACCATATCGTGGTGATTCTGCGCAACGACGGGATTCGCAAAGACGCCGGGCATCTGGCTCAGAGCAGCTTCGGGGAATTCGGATCGGCGGGCGGCCATAAAACCATGGCGCGTGCCGAACTGGCCTTGCCGGCCGTTGGCGAAGCCGTGGACCATACCCACAATAAGCGCATGATGGAATGGCTGATCCATCGTGTGGAGCAACGTACCTGGACGAGCCATGACACCGACCGCAAACACACCTGAAGGCATCCGCGTAACGGTGCTGGGCTCCGGCACCTGCGTGCCGAGCCTGGTGCGCAGTTCCTGCTCGGTCCTGATGCGGGTTGGCGAAAAGCAACTGGTCTTCGACGCCGGGCCGGGTACCATGCGTCGCCTGCTGGAGGCCGGCACCGATATTTATCAAATCGATTATCTGCTTTTGAGTCACTTCCATCCGGATCACAGCGCCGAGCTGGTGCCGTTGTTGTTTGCCACCCAATATCCGGATGCCCACCGCCGCCGCAAGCGCTTGACCGTCATCGGAGGGCCCGGCTTGAAGCATTTTTTTGAAAGCTTGGTAGCGGTCTACGGGCATTGGATTCAGTTGGCGGAGGATAAGATTGATTTCCTCGAGTTGGAAGACCGGCCGGGGAATGCCTTTGACGAGGCCGGATTTCGCATAACGGTCGCGCCGATGGTGCACAACCCGGAAAGCCTGGCCTACCGGGTCGAAACGCCCTCCGGGGCCTCGGTGGTCTATTCCGGGGATACGGATTATGCCGACCGGCTGGTAACTCTGTCCCGCCGGGCCGGGTTGCTGATATGCGAGTCGGCCGTGCCCGATGAAGAGAAGATCCCGGGCCATCTTACCCCGGCCCTGGCCGGCCGGATTGCCAGCGAGGCCGCGGTGCAACGGTTGATGCTGACCCATTTCTATCCGGCCTGTGATCACGTCGATATCGCGGCCCAGTGCCGGCGAAGGTACCAAGGGGCCTTGCTTCTAGCCGAAGATCTCATGACCGTGCAGGTGGCCTAATGCGGTATTATCCCGTCTATCTCGATATGCAAGGACGCAACGCCCTGGTGATCGGGGGCGGCGCCGTGGGAACCCGCAAGGCGCAAACTCTTTTGCGGGCCGGTGCCCGGGTGACGCTGGTCAGCCCGCAGGCCACCGAGGCTATCCGGGCGCTGGCCGCCGAGGGACGGTTGACATGGCATCCGCGCCCCTATCGCACTTCCGATCTGGAGGCCATGTTCCTGGCGTTCGGTGCAACGGACGACCCGGAACTCAACCGGCGCATCCAGGCCGATGCGGAGAAGAAACAGGTGCTGTGCAATTTTGCCGACCAGCCGGATCGGGGCCATTTTATCCTGCCCTCTATTGTTGAGCGGGGTGATTTGCTGGTCAGCATTTCCACTTGCGGCCAGAGTCCGGCGGTGGCCCGCCGCCTCCGTCAGGAGCTGGAAGCCCGTTTCGGCGAAGAATATGCTCCCTTCTTACAGTTGATGGGCGCCGTGCGCGCCTGGCTGCTCGAGCGTGAGCACGCGCCGGATGATCATCGCCAGCTCTTCGGCCGACTGATCGACGGGGGGCTGCTGGCCATGGTCAAATCCGGCGACCGGGAAGGCATCGACACCCTGCTGCAATCGGTCCTGGGCGACGACATGGACATGGGGCGTCTCATGAACCGCCAATAATGGCAGAGGCTGGAGGCGGAAGATTTATTCATGGAAATCGGAATTCTCGGCACCCTGACGTTGTATGCGTTAAGCACCGCGACGTATGTCACTTTTCTTTTTTTGCAGAAGAAAAGCATGTACCGCCACGGGGTTTGGCTGCTGTCGGCCGGTTTTGTGCTCCACACCCTTTCGATCGGCTACGAAACCTATGCTTCGGGCTACATTCCCGTCAACACGCTGCGGGATACCCTGTCCTTCGCAGCATGGGCTGTGGCCGGGGTCTTTCTTCTCTTCCAATACCGCTACCGGTTGAAAGTGATGGGCATCTTCGCCGCACCCCTTGCCACCATCACGATGGCGGTGGTGGCCGCCATGCCGCCCACCGCCATCGTGGCCAAGCCGGTGTTGAAGAGCTTGTGGCTGGTGTCCCATGTCACCTTTATATTCGTCGGGGAAGCGGGTATGGCGCTGGCCTGCGGGCTGGGGGTGCTTTATCTGATTCAGGAGAAAGCCATCAAATCCAAGAAGCCGGGGTTTTTCTTCCGTCGTCTGCCCTCGCTCGACCAACTCGATTCGGCGGGCTACGGCTGCATCCTGGGCGGGTTTCTGATGATGACCTTGGGGCTGATCATGGGGGTGGTGTACGCCAAGACCATCTGGGGCCGTTTCTGGAGCTGGGATCCCAAGGAGGTCTGGTCCGGCATCACCTGGCTGCTGTATGCCGTCATGATTCATTTACGGCTCTCGGTGGGCTGGCAGGGGCGGCGATCGGCCATCATGGCGATCATCGGTTTTGCCACCGTGCTGTTTACCTTTCTGGGGGTCAACTTTTTCCTGCCCGGCCACCACGGCGAATTCACCCAGCGGTAGACCGGGAGATACGATAGCCTGCGAGTGCCGCAATCTGCCGGGCATTCGTGGGATGGAACGATAAGCAATCGGCGCGTGAGGAGCCGATAAAGATACATGGTCAATAAACGCGACATTCTGCTGATTGGATTGAACCATAAGACCGCTCCGGTGGAAGTCCGAGAATGCATCGGGTTTGCCGGCGACGAGAGCGACCAGGCCCTGCTGGCCTTGCACGCCCTGGAGGCGGTTCATGAGGTTATGCTGGTGTCCACCTGCAACCGGGTGGAAGTGCTCCTGACCACAGCGGCCAAGGATGAGGCGGTCCGCCAGGTGGTCACCTTCCTGTCGGAAATGAACGACATTCCGGCGGTGCAATTTGAAGACAAACTCTACCAGCATACCGGGGATGACGCGGTGCGCCACATTTTCCGCGTGGCGGGCAGCCTGGATTCCATGGTGGTGGGAGAACCCCAGATCCTGGGGCAGATCAAGGAGGCCTACCGCAAGGCGGCCTTCAAGAAAACTTCCGGGGTCATTTTAAACCGTTTGCTGCACAGAACCTTTCTAGTGGCCAAACGGATCCGCACTGAAACGGGCATCGGAGATCATGCGGTTTCCATCAGCTATGCGGCCATCGAACTGGCACGCAAGATCTTCGGCGACCTCGAAGGCCGCAAGGTGCTTTTGATCGGAGCCGGCGAAATGGCCGAACTGGCTGTGGAGCATCTCATCCGCAATCGCGCCGACGAGATTCTGGTGGCCAACCGCACCTTCGAGCGGGGGGTGGAACTGGCCCGGCGCTTTGACGGACAGGCGATCCGGTTCGAAGAAATTGCCGACGCCCTGGAGGCCGTGGATATCGTCATCAGCTCCACCGGGGCTTCGGGTATCGTCATCCATCGGGACCAGGTCCGAAGCGCCATGCGCCGCCGGCGCAACCGGCCGCTATTTTTCATCGATATCGCCGTGCCGCGGGACATCGATCCGGACATCAACCGCTTGAACAATATCTACGTCTACGACATCGACGATCTCAAGGGGGTTATCGAGGAGAACATCGAAGACCGCCAGCGGGCCGCCATAAAGGGCGAGCGCATCGTGGACGAAGCCGTGATCCGTTTCCACCAGTGGTACGAGAGTCTGGATGTGGTGCCGACCATCGTGGGGCTGCGCCGCAAGTTCGAGCAGGTTATCCGGGCCGAAGTGGCCCGCACCTGCCCCGGCGGCGGTACCCGGGGTGCCGCTCCGGACGCGTTGGACAAGATGGTCAACGCCCTGGTCAATAAAATCCTGCATGACCCCACCACCATTTTGAAACGCGAGGAAGGGCACGGTGACAAAGCCCAGCTCCTGGCGGCCGTCCGCAAACTCTTCAAACTGGATGACCATGACGTTTATTGATGGCGGGGCCCCTCCCGACAGGCGATAAGGCTTTCCCCCGGCCCCTGTTTCCCCATCGGACACCGCCTGGCCCCTGGGAGGCCATCAGGCCGGGGTTTTCTCGGGATAGGGGCAGAGACGCCGGAGCGGACAGACCGGGCAGGCGGGTTTGCGGGCCAAACAGACATCCCGTCCGAAGTGAATCAATTGCAGGCTGAAGGTATTCCAGGCCCGCTTGGGCATGATGGCCATGAGATCCTGTTCGATCTTGGCCGGATCGGTGTTTTCCGTCAGGCCGAGGCGGCCCGACAGGCGTTTGACATGGGTGTCCACCACCATGCCGGGGATGCCAAACGCCGCCCCGAGCACCACATTGGCGGTCTTGCGACCCACCCCGGGGAGTTCGGTGAGGGCCTCCAGACGGCGGGGCACCCGGCCCTTGTGCTTTTCGGCCAAAGCGCGCGCGCAGGCGCGGATGTTGCGTGCCTTGTTGTGATAGAAGCCGGTGGGCCGGATAATGGCTTCGATGTCGCGCAAGGGGGCGGCGGCCAGGCCCTCTGCGGTGGGGTAGCGATCGAAGAGGGCCGGGGTAACGCTGTTGACCTGGCGGTCGGTGGTCTGGGCCGAAAGGATGGTGGCCACGAGGAGTTCGAAGGGGTTGCGGTGGGTCAGGGCCGTCTTGACATCCGGATAGGTGTTCCTTAGGATTTTACGAATCTTGTCGGTTCGGCTGCGAAGGCGGGAATTCATAGACGTTCCATTTTGTTGTCCGTACCGGGAATGGCGTTCATTGCGACGGTGGCTGCATGATGATCAACGGGGTGGGTAGTTACCATGAACGACCCTGAAAAAAAAGACGTGCGCGCCCTGGGGTTGTGCTCGGGCGGGCTGGACAGCATGCTGGCGGGTTTGGTGCTGCGGCGGCAGGGTATCGAGGTGGCCTGGGTGTCCTTTGAAACCCCGTTTTTTTCGGCCGACAAGGCCCGCGCCGCCTCCCGTATCACGGGGATTCCCCTTACCGTCCAGCGCATAACCGACGTCTATCTGCCGATGCTGCGCAGCCCTGCCTGCGGGTACGGAAAAAATATGAATCCCTGCATGGACTGCCACGCCCTGATGTTTCGCCTGGCCGGGGAGTTCATGCGGACGGAAGGATTCGACTTTCTATTCAGCGGGGAGGTGCTGGGCCAGCGGCCCATGAGCCAGAACAAGACCGCCCTGCGCTACGTGGAAAAGCACTCCGGCTTCGATGGCTATATTCTCCGGCCGCTCAGTGCCCGGCTGCTGCCGGAGACCATCCCGGAAGCCATGGGGATGGTGGACCGGGAGCGGCTGCTGGATTTCAGCGGTCGGGGCCGCAAGCCCCAGATGGCGCTGGCCGAGGCCTTCGGCATCACCGACTATCCGGCCCCGGCCGGCGGCTGCCTGCTGACGGATCCCAACTATTCCAGACGGCTGAAGGATCTCTTCGATCATCAGGAAGAGGTGGCCGAGGCGCAGCTGGAATTGCTGAAATACGGACGTCATTTCAGGCTGGACGAGCGCACTAAAATCGTTGTGGGTCGCACCCAGGGGGAAAACCAGCGGATTTTGGATTTTTACGATCCGGCCGGCGATATTCTGCTGAAGCTTAAAGCCTACCCGGGACCGACGGTGCTCGCGCCCCACGATGCACCCTCCTCAGCCCTCCACAAGGCGGCCGCCATTTGTGCCGGCTACAGCAAGGCGCCTCCGGATCAGGCGGTCGATGTGGAGGTGACGGCGCCGGGTAGACGGGATGTTATCCGGGCAATACCCCTGCCGCCCGACACGGTCGGCGGCCTGCTGATTTGAAACGGCCGCTTGGCCTGCCTTTCGGCTTAATTCATAGGCGATGTCATTTTGTTACTTCTGTCCATCCACAAATAGCATCTTTGGGCCCCTGGCGGCGTTCGCGCCTCCTGTCGGTCCTCGGCGCAGCCGCGCTACGCCTGTGGGCGCCCGTCGGCGGTGGCCCTGCCAGGAACCAAACTCTACCCCTTATGGATCGGCCCTAATTCGTTAGAGGATTCGCTCCGCGCCTTAAGCTGACCGCAGGCGGCCGAGATGTCGCGGCCCTTGCTGTGGCGGACGATGGCGGTATAGCCCTGGTCCACGAGCAACTGCTGAAAGGCATCGATAACGGTTTCCGAGGGTCGCCGGAAACGGCAGCCCTCATGCTCGTTGAAGGGGATCAGGTTGATTTTGGCACGGATGGGACGCAGGAGGGCCGCCAGCCGCCGGGCGTCTTCCAGGCGGTCGTTGACGCCTTCCATCAGGATGTATTCGAAGGTGATCCGGCGATGGGGCCGCAAGGGATAGCGGCGGCAGGCTTCCAGAAGGGTTTCGAGCGGATAGCGCCGATTGATCGGCATCAAGCGGCTGCGGGTGGCATTGTCGGTGGCATTGAGGGAAACGGCCAGGCTGACGTCGGTATCGCGCCCCAGGGCTTCCATTTGCGGCACCAGCCCGGCGGTGGAAACCGTGATCTTGCGCCGCGAGAAGCCGAACCCGGCCTTGTTGTCCGTCAACAGGTGGATGGCATCCACCACATTGCGGTAATTGGCCAAAGGCTCCCCCATGCCCATGAAGACAATGTTGGTCAAGCTTTCCGGGGCGCTGAGCGCTTTGCGGATATCCCGCACCTGGGCCAGAATCTCCCCCAGGGTGAGGTTGCGCTCCCAGCCGCCGGTGGCGGTGAAGCAGAAGCGGCAGTTCTGGGCGCAGCCTACCTGACTCGAGAGGCACAGGGTGGCATGGTTGCGCTCGGGGATCAGGACGCTTTCGATCCGGCGGCCGTCTTCCAGCCCAAAGAGGAATTTCTGGGCACCGTCGCCGGCCACCTCCCGTGCCTCCAAGGCCAGCCGTCCAATGGAAAAGGATTGCGCCAGGGTGGCCCGCAGCTGTTTGCTGAGGTTGCTCATGGCATCAAACCGGTCGACCTGCTCGCGGTAGATCCAACGCCAGATCTGGTCGGCCCGATAACCCGCTTCACCCTGCTCCTGCAGCCATTGCTGAAGCGTGGCGCGATTGCAATCCTTGATGTCCGCCCGATGAGCCGCGATGATCATTTTATTTGCAATTTTTAGTGACTTAGGTTAATGAGCAAAAGATAACACACTCCGAAAGCAATCGACCCGCCCCGGCTTCCATTTCGTGTGTGCCCTCCCTGTCTAAGGGGAAAAAGGTTCTGTTTCAAGCCTTCCTTTTGTTCTTGACATACCATTGTCAAGATTCTAAATTCAACGATTTATGATGATAGAGAGCGGATTGGGGAAAGGTTATGTTTGAAAACCTGTCCGACAAGCTTGATGCCGTTTTCAAGAAGCTCAAGGGACACGGCAAGCTGACGGAAAGCAACGTCGAGGACGGCCTCCGCGAAGTGCGTCTGGCGCTGCTGGAGGCGGATGTCCATTTCCGGGTGGTCAAACAGTTTATCGCGGACATCAAGGAGCGCGCGCTTGGCCAGGAGGTGATGGCCAGCCTGACCCCGGGCCAGCAGATCATCAAAATCGTCAACGAGCAGCTCACCGCGCTGATGGGCGCGCAGCACGAGCAGCTCGATCTCAAAGGGGCCCGGCCGGTGGCGGTCATGCTGGTGGGTCTGCAGGGTTCGGGCAAGACGACCACGGCCGGCAAACTGGCCGTGCATCTGCGCAACGAGGGGCACAAGCCGTATCTGGTGCCGGCGGATGTCTACCGCCCCGCGGCCATCGACCAGTTGACCAAGCTCGCCGGGCAGCTGTCGGTGCCGGTCTACGCCTCCCGGACCGACATGGATCCGGTCGATATCTGCCTGGAAGCCCGTGTCGCCGCCCAAATGGCGGGGTGTGACGTCCTGCTGCTCGATACGGCGGGCCGTCTGCACATCGACGAATCCCTGATGGCCGAGCTGGCACGGATCAAGGATGCCGTCAAGCCGTCCGACACCCTGCTGGTGGCCGATGCCATGACGGGCCAGGATGCGGTGAACATTGCCGAGTCCTTCAACGCGGCGCTGGACATCGGCGGGATCGTGCTGACCAAGACGGACGGTGACGCCCGCGGCGGTGCGGCGCTTTCCATCAAAGCGGTCACCGGCAAACCGATCAAGTTCGTCGGTACCGGTGAAAAGCTGACGCAGCTGGAAGCCTTTCACCCCGACCGGATGGCGTCCACCATCCTGGGAATGGGAGATGTGCTTACCCTCATCGAAAAGGCCCAGGCGGTCGTCGATGAGAAAAAAGCGGTCGAACTCGAGAAGAAACTGCGCAAGAGCCAGTTCACGCTGGAGGACTTTCGCGATCAACTCGTGCAGGTGCGCAAGATGGGGTCCCTGTCCGACTTGCTCCAGATGATTCCGGGTATGGGCAAGATGAAGCAGATGAAGCACCTGGAGGTGGACGACGGCGAGCTCGTCAAAATCGAAGCGATTATCAACTCCATGACCCGCAAGGAACGGCAGAACCATGCCATCATCAACGGCAGCCGGCGCAAGCGCATTGCCAAGGGCAGCGGGACGCGCGTGCAGGATGTGAACAGTCTGCTCAAGAACTATACGCAGGTCATGAAAATGATGAAGAAGATGAATAAAAGCGGCATGCGCGGGCTTGGCCGGGGTATGCTACCTTTCTAAAGGAGAAGAGCGAATGGCAGTAAGAATCAGATTGGCCAGACATGGCGCCAAAAAGAAACCGTTTTACCGCATTGTCGTTGCCGACAGTGAATCCCCGCGTGACGGAAGATATCTGGAAGCGGTTGGAACATACAACCCGTTGCTTGATCCGGCTGAGATTACGGTAAAGCAGGAGCGCGTCCAGTACTGGCTGGAACAGGGGGCTATTCCGACCGACACGGTCAGAAGCCTGCTGAAGAAGGAGGTCGCCTCGCAAGAGACCGCATAGCCCCCCACTGTCCCATATTCTCACCCACCAACAAAGGAGATGGCGCTATGAGAGACCTGATCGATTACATCGCACGGGCGTTGGTTGACAATCCTGACGAGGTCTCGGTTTCCGAAGTCGAAGGCAACCAGACATCGGTGCTTGAGCTTAAGGTGGCCAAAGAGGATCTGGGTAAAGTCATAGGGAAACAGGGACGCACGGCGCGTGCCATGCGGACGATTTTGAGCGCGGCTTCGGCCAAAGTGAAAAAGCGGACGGTACTTGAAATCATCGAATGACAGGTCCCTCAGCGGCGATACCCTGGTAATGGGTGAAATCGTCGGTGTGCACGGCCTGCGCGGCGCTTTGAAGGTTCGGTCCTATGCCGATTCACCGATGTTGTTCGAAGCGGGCCTGACACTTTATCTGGAAACCCCCGAGGGGCATGTTGAGGCGCGTTCGGTGGATTGGGCCAAGCCCCATGGCAAAGGGATCCTGATGGCCATCACGGGGGTTGCCGATCGCGAAACCGCCGAAGGACTCGTCGGCAGCCGCCTTCGGGTGGACGGGGCCATGCTCCCCGCTTTGGAAGAGGGGACCTATTATTGGCGCGAGCTCATCGGTCTGTCGGTCTATACCACCCAAGGTCAATACCTGGGGAAGTTAGACACCATATTGCCGACCGGCAGCAACGATGTTTATGTGGTGCGTAACGACGATACGGAGATCCTCGTACCGGCGCTGGCATCGGTGGTACAGGTTATCGATACCGATCAGCGCCGAATGGAGGTCAACCTTCCCGAAGGATTGTAGCCGGCCGGAGGGAAGGACTGCATGACAATGGATGTCGCCGTTCTGACCATTTTCCCGGAGATGTTCGAACGCTTTTGGAATCACGGGATCGTTAGGCGGGCCGTCGAACAAGGGCATCTTAATGGCGAAGCCGTCGATATCCGCGCCTATGCGGAAGATCGCCATAAGGTGACCGACGACCGGCCCTATGGCGGCGGATGCGGCATGGTGATGAAGCCGGAGCCGCTGGCCAAAGCCCTGCGCGTGACGCGCAAGCGCATGCCGGATGCCGTGACGGTGTTGATGACGCCCCAGGGCCGCCCCTTCAGCCAACAGACGGCCGCCGATCTGGCCGGCCGGAAAGGGCTGATTTTTATTTGCGGCCGCTACGAAGGGGTGGACGAGCGGTTTGCCGAACAATTTGTCGATGACGAGATTTCCATCGGCGATTATGTGCTCACAGGCGGTGAACTGCCCGCCATGGTGGTTGTGGATGCGGTGGTGCGCCTCATCCCGGGCGTTCTGGGCGGCGAAGACTCGGCCGCCCAGGATTCTTTCGCGGACGGGCTGCTGGAACACGCGCATTACACCCGTCCGCGGGCATTTGAGGGGCGGGAAGTGCCGGACGTCCTGTTGTCCGGCAACCATGCCGCCATCGCCCAATGGCGCCTCGAAGGGGCGTTGATGCGAACTTTTTTAAAACGACCGGATCTCCTCGAGAACCGCGACTTTTCGGCTCAGGAAATCGCCATCCTGAGAAAGTGGTCCCAGAGACTTGAAAACCTTATCCGGGGTCAATTTGCACGTGGCACTGATTCACTACCCGGTGGTGAATAAGCATGGCGAAACGGTGGCCTCGGCGGTTACCAATCTCGATTTGCACGACATCGCCCGCGCCGCTTGCACGTTTGGCGTTCGGGCGCTGCATGTGATCACACCGCTGGCGGACCAGCGGGAATTGGCGGAAAAGATTGTCCGCCATTGGACCAGCGGTCCCGGCGGCGAGCGCAATCCCAAGCGCCGCGAGGCCTTGGAGCGCATTCGGGTGACGGCCTCCTTGGACGATACCCGGTCGCTCATTGCTGAGGCTCACGGCCGACCGCCCCTGGTTGTGGCGACATGTGCCCGCCGTTACCCGGAGGCGTGCGGGTTCGGGGACCTGGCCGGAAGGCTGGAGAAGGGCACACCTCATCTGGTTCTGTTCGGCACCGCCTGGGGGCTGGCGCCGGAATTGATTGCGGCATCGGATGCCGTGCTGGAGCCGATCAGGGGCTGCGGAGACTATAATCATTTATCGGTTCGCTGTGCGGCCGCAATCGTTATGGATCGGCTGATGATGCGCCGACATTAATCGTCAAACTGACTGGAATCAACATTAGGGGTTTATCATGGAAAAACTCAAACAACTGGAAAAAGAAATGTTGCGGCTTGATCTGCCGGAGTTCGCACCCGGTGATACGGTCAAGGTGCATGTCAAGATCAAAGAAGGCGAGAAAGAGCGTATTCAGGTCTTCCAGGGCGTGGTGATCAGTAAGCGCAGGGGGACCACCAATGCGACCTTCACCGTCCGCAAGGTTTCCTATGGGGTCGGCGTGGAACGTGTTTTCCCGATGCATTCGCCCATCATCGACAAGATCGAGGTCGTCACCCGGGGTCGCGTCCGGCGTGCCAAGATCTACTACCTGCGCAAGTTGCGCGGCAAGGCCGCCCGCATCAAAGAACGCCGTTTCTAAGGGGGCCAGTTCATAAAACCGGTGAGGTCATGAGGGCGTCACGGCTGGCTGACAAGGCGCGAAAATTAAGGAATATCCGGATTCCGTGTTTTCGCAATGCCGTCCGACGGGATGAATTGACGGTCGAACGTCACCGTATTGATGAATAGGGCCGCTAAGTCGCCCGTCATCGCGATCGATGGCGGGGCTCCGCAGCCTGATGCTGCCCATGACGTGCGGGGTCCTATAACGCAGAGGGCCGGGGAGGCGGGATGCCCCATGGGGCCCGCCGCCCTGGAAGTCGACGCCGCGTGAATCAGGATCTGAAGCGTTTCGAAAACGAAGCCCATGCCCGGGGCTATCGCCGGGTGGCTGGCGTCGATGAAGCCGGCCGGGGGCCGCTGGCCGGGCCCGTGGTGGCGTCCGCGGTTATCCTGGGCGATAAGATTCGGCTGGACGGCATCAACGATTCCAAACAACTGACGGCCCGGAAACGCCTTGCCGCCTATCAGCGTATCTGCCGGGAGGCATTGGCCATCGGTATCGGGGTGATCGATGCCGAGATCATCGACCGCATCAATATCCTTCAATCCAGCCTTCTGGCGATGGAGGTGGCTGTGGCGCACCTCGACCCGCAAGCGGATTACCTCATGATCGACGGGAATCATGCCACAGCCCTGAGTCTGCCCCAACGCACCATAACCAAGGGAGATGCCCGCAGCGTTTCCATTGCCGCCGCCTCGATTGTGGCTAAGGTGACGCGGGATCGCCTGATGGAGTGCTATCACACACGGTATCCGGCCTACCGCTTTGACCGGCACAAGGGTTATCCGACACGGGTGCATCGCGAAGCGGTCCGCAAGCACGGGTGCTGCCCCATTCATCGGGTCACTTTCCGAGGTGTGAAGGAATATGCCCTTTCGCTCCAATCGCCACTGGAATGATCCACAGGCCAAATCGCATGATGATCATTTTCCGGCACGGAGCCGCCCGCCGGGAGGACGATGGCCAAAAATCCGCACGAATTCGGTCAGCAAGCCGAAGCGATGGCGGCCCGGTTTCTCAAGAAACGGGGCTATAAGATCATTGCCCGCAATCATCGTACCCGCAGCGGCGAGATCGACATCATCGCCCGGGAGGACGAAACGCTGGTCTTTGTCGAGGTCAAAGCACGCACTTCGGAGCGTTTCGGCACTGCCAAGGCGGCCGTGACCCCCCAGAAGCAGCGGCAAGTTGCCAAAGTGGCCCTGGGCTATCTCAAAATGACCGATCAGTCCTACGCCAAGGCACGCTTCGACGTGGTGACCGTGACGCGCCGCGCCAAGGACCACGACATCCGCCTCATCCGCAATGCCTTTGGGTTGAACGATGACCGCGCCTGATGCGAGGACATGCGGGACCCTGTATGTCGTGGCGACCCCCATCGGCAACATGGACGATATCACCCTGCGCGCCCTGAAGGTCTTGCAGACCGTCGACCGGATTGCCGCCGAAGATACCCGCCACACCGGACGCCTGCTGACTCACCATAGCATTAAAACCCCGCTTGTTTCCTATCATGAACACAATGAGCGCCAGCGCACCGCGGAACTGCTGGCCGCTCTGGAACGAGGGGCGTCGATTGCCCTGGTGTCCGACGCGGGGACCCCGGCCATTTCCGATCCGGGCTACGTGCTCGTGCACGAGGCGGTACAAAAGGGGATTGCGGTTTCGCCGATCCCCGGCGCTTCGGCGCTTGTCGCGGCCCTTTCGGCGTCCGGTTTGCCCACCGACGGGTTTCTCTTTTTGGGGTTTCCCCCCCGTAAATCAGGACGGCGACAGCGCGAGCTGGAGTTGCTGCAGAAAGAGCGCCGGACATTGATCTGGTATGAGTCGCCCCATCGCATCGGGGGTTTCCTGGAAGACGTCCGGCGGGTCTTGGGAGACCGGTTCGCGGTCATCGGCCGGGAAATGACCAAACACTACGAAGAGTTTTTGCGCGGCGCCCTCTCGGAGCTGGTCGGGAGGATCGAGGGGCGCGGCGACATCAAGGGTGAAATCACTTTGCTGGTCGCCGGTTGTGACAGCACCCCAACGGAAAGCGCGGCGTCGCTGCAAGCGGCCATCGGTCGGGAGCTTCAGAAGGGGGATAAGAGCCATTCGGCCCTGGCCCGGGAAATTGCTTCGACTTTTGGGATATCCCGGCGGGAGGCCTATGAGCGCATATTGACCCAGCGCCAAGGGCCGGATGCGTCCGTTGATGAGAAAGGGCCGTAATCCGTTGGTACCCGGTCTGAAAGCAGCGCTTTCGCGGCACGCAATGCCGATCCCGGCCGGGAAGACGGCAAACGGGCCGCAGGGTGCCCATACCCCATAAGGAGTAACGAATGGAAAAGATGGAAGCGATTTTCTCCCCCGGTTCGGTGGCGGTGGTCGGCGCCTCCACCACGCCCGGGAAGGTCGGCCACGATATCTTCGCCAATATTCTGCGGGGCGGCTACCAGGGTGTCCTCTACCCCGTCAACCCGACGGCCAAGTCGGTGCTCAGTGTCCGCGCCTACGGAACCATTACCGATATCCCCGACACGGTCGATTTGGCCATGATCATCCTCCCCCCGCAGCTCGCGGTGAAGGCGATCGATGACGCAATTCACAAGGGGGTCAAGGGGGTGGTGGTCGTATCGGCCGGTTTTCGGGAGGTCGGCCCCGAAGGGCGGGCCGTTGAGGACCGTATCGTCGCCATGTGCCGCGAGGCCGGGGTGCGCATGGTGGGCCCCAACTGCCTGGGGGTGATCAACCCCCATGCCGATGTTCGCTTGAATGCCAGTTTCTCTTCGCGGATGCCCCATTCCGGGAACATCTCCTTCATTTCCCAAAGTGGGGCGCTGTGCACCGCCGTTCTCGATTTCGCGGCCGCCCGGGATTTCGGCTTCTCCAAGTTTATCTCCATCGGCAACAAGGCCGATGTGGACGAACTGGATCTTCTCCAGTACCTGCACCGGGACCTGGATACGGACGTCATTATGCTCTACGTGGAAGAACTGCGGCGGGGAGCGGAATTCGTTCAAGTGGTCAAGAGCATTACTTCCGGCAACCGTCCGACCCCGGTCTTGGTGATCAAATCCGGCCGCACCCCGGCCGGGGCCCAGGCCGCGGCCTCCCACACCGGTGCCCTGGCCGGCACCGAAGCGGTCTACGACGCCATTTTCGAGCAATCCGGGGTCATCCGGGTGGACACCATCGATGAATTGTTCGATTTCGCCAATGCGTTCGCGTTCAAAGCGGAAAGCACGCTTGGCAAGGTCACCCGCCGCATTCCCAACGGCAACCGGGTGGCCATCGTCACGAATGCCGGCGGCCCTGGCATCGTGGCCACGGATATGACGATATCCTCCGGTCTGCAGCTGGCCAAATTGTCATCGGAAACGGTCGAGGTACTGGCCAGCCATCTGCCCTCCACCGCGAATATCCACAATCCGGTGGACGTCATCGGGGATGCCACCCAGGAGCGCTACGAAAACGCCTTGGCGGCTGTTATCCGGGATGAGGGTGTCGACGGCGCCCTGGTCATCCTGACCCCCCAGTCCATGACCAACGCCCTGGAAACCGCCAAGGCCATCACCAAGATCGCCCGCAACGCCCACAAGCCGATCCTGTGCAGCTTCATGGGCATCGTCGACGTCTCGGCCGGCGTTGAATATCTTCAGGAGCAGGGATACCCGGTCTACCGCTTCCCGGAGAATGCCGCCAAGTCTTTCGGCGCCCTTTATCGCTATTCCCGCTGGCTCAACCGTCAGAAGATGGCGCCCTTCCGCTTCAGCCATGACACGGCCAAAGCGCGCGCCATCATCACCCAGTGCCTGCAGGAAGGTCGCACGGCCATTGGAGAACGCGAGGGGGCCCGTATCCTGGAATGCTATGGTTTCAAGGTGCTGCCGACCCACCTGGCACGCCGCCCGGAAGAAGCGGCCGAACTGGCCCAATCCACGGGGTTCCCGGTGGTCATGAAGATCGTCTCACCCCAGATCCTGCACAAATCCGATGCCGGAGGGGTCGTGGTCGGGATCACGACACCGGAAGATGCCCGGGCCGCCTACGAGCGAATTGTGAGCAACGCCCGGGCTTATCAGCCGGAGGCCGAAATTGAAGGCGTCCTGGTGGTGAAAATGGCGCCGGCCGGACAGGAAACCATCCTGGGCATGAATCGCTATCCCGGGTTTGGCCCCTTGCTCATGTTCGGTTTCGGCGGCGTTTTTGTAGAGGTTTTTAAAGACGTCACCTTCCGGCTGGCCCCGGTCGGCCGCAATGAAGCCCGTCGGATGCTCAATGCGGTCCGCGCCGTGAAACTGCTCAAAGGCTATCGCGGGGCGCCCGCCGCGGATACCGGAGCCATCGAGGAAGCCATTGTTCGGTTGTCGGACCTTGCCCTGCAGCATCCTGAAATAGCCGAACTCGACATCAACCCCTTGCTGGCCCATCCTCAGGGACAAGGCATCACCGTGGCCGACTGCCGCATGATTCTAACCCCTCCCGAAGAGCGGGACGGACAATCGACCTCGGCGTAGGAGAATCACCAGGGATGAAACGCCCGCACCTGCGCCCGGAGCTTCATCCGGTCCTCATGGTCGTTCCGGCAAGAATCCAAAATTGGACAGGGCCCCGCCGCGTGCGCGCTTTGAGTCGTCTGGCGCGGGCGGCGGCCCGGATGTCGGCCCGCAGGGCCGGCGGCGTTTTGGGGCGGCTGGCCAAAGATGCCGACGGTGTGCCCCTGCCGGCCAACGGATGGCACTGGTCGGTAGCCCACAAGCCGGGCTATGTGGCCGGTGTGGCGGGCCCTGGTCCCCTTGGCATCGATATCGAGCCCGTAATCCCCCGCAGCCGCAATTTGTTCAGCAAGATCGCAACGCCGGAGGAATGGCGTCTGGGCCACGAAGAGGAATGGCATCTTTTCTACCGGTTCTGGACCGCGAAAGAGGCGGTCTTGAAGGCGGTCGGCATGGGATTGAAGGGCCTCTCCCGTTGCCGTGTGGTGGCGATCGAGGCCCCCTTGCAGATGACGCTGGAATACGACGGCCGGCGTTGGCCTGTCGAACAGGTCCATCGGGACGGCTATCTGGCCGCTCTGGCTTCGGAAGATCTGCGGGCGCACTGGATCTGGCCGGAGGCCGCCCCCTGAAGGAAAGATCCGTTACAAGGAGGGGATGGGTTCGATTTTAAAAATGGAACTGCATTTTTTGCAGCGGGTGGTGATGCCGATCTGGTCGTCACGAATCGTGTAGCGCTGGCTGCAGTGGGGGCAGGCGGTTTTGGCCATATCCGGTGTCGCCATCACGGGTTGGCTGCTTTCCGCCGCCGCCCGGATGGTTTCAGGATCCAGAAGGCCGTCGGTGGTCTGGTTGGTTTCCTCTTCCACCAGGCGCTTTTTTTCCAGGTAGGCTTCGTATTTCGTAAAGATGATGCCGCATCGCAGGCATTCCAGCGCCTTGTCCGGATTTCCGAAGCCGCATTTCGGGCAGGGGTTTTTAGGGGCCGGCGGCGTGGGCGAGGTCATGGGACCCGTTTCAGGCATGTTCGTTTCAGGCATGTGCTCCTCCCTGGTGGAGGCTTCCGCTGGTTTTTCGGAGGCTGAATCAGGATTCTCAGGGGCTTCTGATGGCGCATCGTCATGGTGGGTCATTTTCTTTTCGACATAGGCGTAGTCGATGCCGCATTTAGGACACTCGCGGTCTCCCGGTTTACGCGGGTGGTCACATCGCGGGCATTTCATGAGACACTCCGAAAAGTACCGTCCGAACGCAATTCAGATCTCATCTTGAGCCATCTTCATTAAACGGTGCGGCATGGACCAAGGAACGCTTGGGCCTGATGCTCAAAGACGCTGTCGCCCTGGGGATGGAGTGCTGCCGTCAGCGAGATTCCGCCATCTGTCGATGCGATAGAGCGCGCGCATTTGCTACACGACAAATGTAGCAGAAAACTTATCGGGTGTCAAAACAGACCAGGCGGATAGCACGTCTCCCCGGCACCGGGCAGGACCGCCCTCTATCCATCTGACCCAAGGCGCGTGACGCATTGGGCTTGCATGCCCTCGGCGCTTATGGGTATAGTTCAACAACCCATGAGGCGCCCGGTGCGTTTCAAGGGACGCTTCGACGGCACCATCGGTTTTGTCGCTACTGCGGTTCAACGCCTGCCGCGCGGAAATGCAAGGTTCGTTTCCTCTTTTATTGCGGGGAATTTCTAATGGCCTCGGCCCTTGGTCCAAGGCTCCAGGAAGGAGACGGTTCATGCACGATTTGACCCTATACGATCTGTTCCACCGCAACGCCTTGTTGCATGGCAATCGCCCGTCCCTCAGAGGTGAGGCGGGGCAGGTGACGTTCCGCGAATTGGCCGACCGGTCGGCGGCTCTGGCCCGGGCCCTGGCCCGGGAGGGGGTGACCAAAGGCGACCGGTTAGGCCTTCTGGCCTATAACGGCGAGGCCTATTTTCTCGTCATGGGCGCTGCGGCCTGCCTGGGTGCCATTCTCGTCCCTCTGAACTGGCGCCTTGCCATCGAAGAACTTCATCATATTATGACGGATTCCGAACCCGTGTGGATGTTTTTCGATGATGCCCATGCGGCGGCCGTGGAAAGCCTTTCCGCAATGAGCGGCTTTCCCGATCATCAAACCCGATTGGAGGCCTTGCCCGACCTGATCAATGACACCGCCGGGGATCGGCCCTGGAATCCTGACGACCATCCGGTGGCCGGCGACGATCCCTACTGCCTCATTTACACCGCCGCGGTGGAAGGGCACTCGCGGGGGGCGGTGCTGAGTCATCATAATTTCATCTACAGCAATATCCAGACCATTGCGACCTTGGGACTGACATCCCAGGATGTCTACCTGAACATGCTGCCCCTCTTCCATATCACCGGACTCAATCTGGCCCTGTCGGTCATGCATGCCGGCGGTCTGAATGTCATTATGGATCGCTTCGATGCGCAGCGTGCCATCGAATGGATCGAGAAAGCGCAGATCACCCTCTTGGGCAGTTTTCCGCCGATTTTAAACAAGCTCACGGAGGCGCTCGATCAGGCCCCCAAGGATCTCACCTCCCTCAAATATATTATGGGACTCGACCATCCCGACGCCATGGCGGCTTTCGAGCAGCGGACCGGCAGCCGGTTCTGGACCCTGTATGGTCAAACGGAGACGTCCGGTTTCGTGACCCTGTCGCCGGTTTCTGAGAATCCCGGTTCGGCCGGCCGCCAGGGGCTCCTGACCCGCTACCGGATCGTGGACGAGCAGGACCACGAAGTGCCGGTCGGCGAAACCGGCGAAATCGTCGTCCGGGGGCCGCTGGTCTTCCTGGGGTTCTGGCGGCAGGAGGCCTACAATGAAAGAATCTTCCGCAACGGCTGGCACCATACCGGCGATCTCGGCTGTGTGGATGCCGGCGGAACCCTTTGGTTCAAGGGGCGCAAGCCCGAAAAAGAGCTGATCAAGCCGGGCGGTGAAAATGTCTATCCGGCCGAGGTGGAGACGGTTATCCTGACCCATGAGGCCGTGGCCGAGGTGTCGGTGATCGGCGTACCCGACCCGCAATTCGGCGAGGGGATCAAGGCCGTTTGCGTTCTTGAGGCCGGCCGGAGTGTTTCACCGGAGGATTTGGCGGAATTCGTGGCGAGCCGCATCGCGCGCTACAAGAAACCCCGCTATGTGGCCTTCGTGGAACAGTTGCCCAAAAAAGCGGACGGCACGACCGACCGTGAACAGGTGAAAACGCTTTACGGCAAAGCCTAATGCCTGTTCCGATATGGTTGTTGGCGCCCTGATCAGCTGATCGCAGCGGACTTTGCGGCCGCGGTGTCCTAAGGATGCCTCACCGCATTGGTTGGCCTTGATCAGAACCAAGAACCTTCATTTCCAGACCGGACCCGTTGTGGGGCATTCAAAAGGGGGGCTGGATTTCAATCATGGAAAGGACCATTACATGGACGTAACATTTCACGGGGCAGTCAGGGAGGTGACCGGATCGGCGCATCTTTTGTCCAACGGCAATGATCGTGTTTTGCTGGATTGCGGCATGTTTCAGGGCCGGCGCAAGGAAAGCAACGAGAAGAACCGGCATTTGCCTTTCGACGTGGACACGATAACGAATGTGGTGCTTTCCCATGCCCATATCGACCATTCCGGAAGGATACCCCTCCTGGGCCGCGAAGGATTCAACGGGCGCGTGTTCGCCACCCGTGCCACCGCGGACGCCTGCGAATACCTCCTGACGGATGCCGCCCACATCCAGGAGTCGGATGCGCTCTACCTGAACTACAAGATGGTGCGCGCCCATCTGCAGCAGACGAGAGAAACCGGGAAGGGGCACCCGGGCGACACCAACAGCGAGATTCGCAAGTTTCTCAAAAAAGGCGGGCACGAGCTCAATGTCGAAAACATCAACGAAATGATCCGGGTTCACCATCTGGACCCGGTAACGCCGATTTACACCATGCCGGATGCCGAAGCCGCCCTTTCCCTCTTCGACGGCTATCCCTACCGCCATTCCATCACCGTCGGAAAAGACATGACCTGCACCTTTTATGATGCCGGACACATCCTGGGCTCGGCCATCAGTATGATCCAGGTGCGCTGCAACGGACAGGTCAAAACGATTTGTTATACCGGCGACATCGGACGCTTCGGCAAACCGATTTTGCGCGACCCGGTCCTGACCTTTCCGGAGGAACACCGCAAGATCGATCTGCTGATCATGGAGAGCACCTACGGCGATCGTCTGCACGAACCGGTCATCGATCTCAAACCGCGGCTGCAGGCCGTGGTGACGGAGGCTGTCGGGCGAGGGGGATCCATCCTGATTCCCTCCTTTGCCTTCGGTCGCACCCAGGAACTGCTCTATGTCTTGCATGAGCTGTATATGGAAGGCAGCGTGCCGCGCCTGCCCGTCTTTGTGGACAGCCCCCTGGCGGTCAAGCTCACTAAAGTCTTCGGCGAACATCCGGAAGTCTATGATCGGGACACGCAAGAAACCTTTCTGCGAAGCGGGCACAACCCGTTTATGTTCGATCAAATCCATTTTGTCCAATCCGTGGAGGAGTCCATCGCACTGACCCGGGACGAAAAGCCGCACATCGTCATTTCAGCCTCGGGCATGTGTGAGGCGGGCCGTATTCTGCATCATTTGCGCTATCGGATCCACAACCCCAGGAATACGATTCTGATCGTGGGATTCATGGCCCAGCATACCCTGGGACGACGCATCCAAGAATTGGGCGAGGCCTACGCTGCCGAAGGACGCAAGGGGCAGCCGCCGACGGTAAAAATACTGAACAAGGAATATCCCCTGGCGGCACACGTGGTGAAGATCGGCGGTTTCAGCGCCCATGCGGATCGCGATGAAATGATGCATTTTCTGGAGGCCTCGAACCTCAAGATCAAACGCATTGCCGTGGTTCATGGGGAAGAAGAGCAGTCTCTGGCGTTTGCCGACCATCTGGGCGAGAAAGGTTATGACGCTTTCGTTCCCCAGGTCGGTGATTCGGTCACGGTCGACGGCGCTAACTAGTGGCCCATCCGTAAATGGCATCTTTCGGCCCCTGGCAGCGTTCGCGCTTGTTTTCAATCCTCGAAATAGCGGGCTATTCCTCTGGTTGACACCCACCGTTCGGAATCGATCAGAGGGGAAGTCCCGCTTAGCGGGAAAACGCGCTCGGGCCTTGCCAGAAACCAAAATCTACCATTTATGGACGGGCACTAACTAGGGTCCATCCACGACAGCGCTGATGGTCCTCCAGCCCTTACCGGAAACGGTTTTTTCCGCCATTATGGCCTTGACGTGAAAGGATCGGTCCCTATTTTTAAAGTATCTGTACCGGTATTTAGCCGAATGTTATCCCTCCGGTTTTCACGCTCCCAGGTTTTGCGCCACAGGACGGCAAGCATTATTCCCCTACCTTGCCCGGTGGCATGATTCGGCCTACGATCTCGCCTTCAGCTCAGACGGCCACTTCTTTCCACACGTCCATCAACGGCGATGCCCGACCGTGCTCCCTTCGGGCTATCATCACACAGCGCTGGTGCGCGCATGTCCGAAAGGAGGTCCCATGTATGGATCCTGCGTCAACGGAAGATACAAGGTGCCGATAGTCTCGTCTCCGGGTCTTGCTTGTTGACCTGGAGACGGTGAATCGGATGATGAAAGATGTGATCGGAGCGGGAACGAAGGCATGCCAAGAACGATGCCGCCGTACCCGATGAGGCGACCTTTAACTAGGAGGCCGATCATGAGATTCCAGGACTTTTTTGTGCCGCGGTGGCAGCACTCCAACCCGGATGTGCGCCAGAAAGCCGTGCTGCGACTGAGCGATCCATCGCTGCTGCGCCAGATCATCGACCGGGAAGACGATGAATTGGTGCGCCAGACCGCCAAAGAACGCATGGCAGCTCTGAGCAGTGACAATGTGACCGTGGATGCGTAGCGGGTAGCCATTGCGAGATGGCATGCTTCTGCGGGTGCCGGCATACAGACCTGCCCACCGGCGCCCGCCTTGCAAAACACCCCTCCAGGATATCGGATTTCCCGCGCCCGCCTCGAAATTAGGCAAATTCGTCCCCACGCTTCCCTTTTGTTTCATCCGTGTTATATTGCAATCCATCAATCCCCTGGCAGGATCGATCATGGCGAGCCGCCTCGGCAAGCTGGCATGCCGATTGGATCGCACCGGACAGGGGACAATCCTATCCAGGAGGGGTTAGATCGAATGAAATATAAGCAAGCTGTTTGCCTGGCGATCTTGGCGGCCGCGATGGTCTTAGGGCTCCATTCGTTGGATACGGTCCAGTCCGGTGAACAGATCAAATGGTATACTTACGATGAAGGCATGGCCAAAGCCCGGCAGACCGGCAAGAACATCGTATTCTATTTCTACGCGGACTGGTGCAGTTATTGCGTCCGCATGCAGAAGGAAACCTTTTCGCACACCTCGGTCATCGACTTTATGAACAACAAGGTCATTGCGGTGAAAGTGGATGTCGACCAGCATAAAGACCTCGCCCGCACCTACCGCGTGCGTGGTCTTCCGGCGACGGTTCTCCTGATGCGCAATGGGGAACAGGTCGGACCGATGCCGGGGTTCATTCCGGCCAAAAGCTACCTGGCCATGTTGACCAAAATCATGGAGCAATCCTGAACCGATGCGCGCTATCTTCCGGTCGCGGACACGATCGTTTTTTTACGCATGCCAGATGTGATCAAAAAAGTGGGTTGCCTGCTGAGTGCGGCCATTGGCCTGGCGCTGCTGGTCAACGGCCTCTCCCCGCGCGGCATCCCCCTGATGGGGCAATGGGATACCCGGCAGGGGGTCGTCACGGCCGACTCCGCGGCGGCGGCCCTGTGGATGGATTTTGAAATTCCGGATCCGGCCGCGGCCAAGCAGATCTTTGATGCGGGCGGTGCCCTGTTTGTGGATGTCCGCAGCCGGGAGATGTTCGCAGAAGGCCATATCCCCGGTGCGGTATCCCTGCCGCTGGGGGAACTCGATGCCCACATGGCGGCTTTCGCCCAGGAAGTTCCCTGTGGAGCGTCCCATCGTAACGTATTGTTCGGGGCGTCTTTGCCAGGACAGCCACACGGCGGCCCAACTTCTGATGGATCGTGGATTTCAAAACGTGGTGGTGTTTATCGACGGTTTTCCGGGATGGATGGAAAATGGATACCCTGTCGACAGGCAATAGAGCGGGTTGGCGCGCCAACGGGTGGGTGGACCTATGGCTGCGCTGGCTTTTAGGCGGGCTTTTCGTGATGGCCAGCGCCCATAAAATCATGGACCCGGCTGCTTTCGCCAAAATTGTCTACGGCTATGATCTTTTTCCGGCGGTAGCCATCAACCTCATCGCCATTATCGTGCCCTTTATCGAATTGACCGCGGGGCTGGCGTTGATGATAGGCGTTTATCCGCGTGCTGCAGCCGTTATCCTCAGCGGATTGCTGCTGGCCTTTATCCTGGTCATCGGGATCAATGCCTTGCGCGGGCATGTCTTCGACTGCGGCTGCTTTTCTTCCGGTGAAGCGGCCTTGTGGCAGAATTCCCCCGGATGGATGCTGGGCCGCAATATCCTGCTGCTTCTGATCGGGTGGCGTGTGGCAGTTTTCAGGGGGAGCCGCAGAATCCTGGCCCGCGCCGATTGATCCTTACAACAAAGAGCTTCGTATAGACCGGCACGGCTTTTTGTCCCTATGACACGGTCGAAGCCACCGCGGGCATTTCTGGCCTGGTTCCCAGCTGTTTCCAACTGCAAGAGCTTTCACGCACTTTCTTTGCGCCGCCATGCCTGGCAGCGTCCTGCCGAAGGCCCAATCGGGCGGCTATTTTCGCAAAAGCCACAAAATAAAGGACACCACCAGACTGACCACAATCATCGTGGTGATCGGAATATAGATTTTCAGTTGCGGACGGTCGATGATGATGTCGCCGGGCAGGCGTCCCAGCGGCAATTTCCCCAGCCAGGGCCAGAGCAGGCCGACCGCCAAAAAGGCGATTCCCACAATGATCAGCATTTTCTGCATGAGGCAGCCTCCATGGGATTGCGGACGCAGGGCGATGCTATCAGAAGATGTCCAGGGACGCCAAAGGGATTTTGCGGGTCAGGGAAAAGGCAATATTTTCGTAATAGTAGGCCGCTTCGTTGATAAAGACCGGGTAGCAAACTTCAGGGCTGTCAAAATACCAGGTTTGACCGGCCAGATCTTCAAAGATGGGCTGGCCGGGATGCAAGGGCATGTAATCGCGGCCCTCCAGGTCACGATGGATGAATGCCGGCGGCCCATCGGGGGAGGTCTCCGGAAAGGCCATGTGCCGATCATGGCGATAGAGTGTGCATTGCGGGTCCGGCAGGTCGAGTTCATCCCGGTTGAACCGTTCGAGGGTGGCCAGAACGCGCGCCACGGCGGTGCGGGTCATGTCCAGGATGTCGTGGCGCAGGATCCCCTGGGGAATCGGGCCGATTTCAATGCCGAGGCCCCCGGGGGCGGCGGCCCGCAGGCAGGAATTGATGCGGTCGCTGTCGGGAAAGCTATAGACCCGGGCCCCCTTCAGATCCTTTTGAACCGCAAGCGCAATGGCCAGATTGGCGGGCGCGCTGTCGGTGATGAGGGTGGTTCCCATGCAGGCCGTGGAGGTGTGCAGGTCGATGGCAAAGGTTCGCCGGCCTTCCTGTCCGGCCGCCATCCAGGCCGTGATTTCTTGCGCCCGCTTGATTTCGTAGGCGTTGGCCGCCGGGTCCCCGAGGTGGTGGGGAAGAAAACTGCGGTTCAGGTCGCAGTCGACAAAGCGGATGTTGCGTCGGATGGCTTCCGTGTTGCTCAGCAGGATCCGGGTGGCAAAGGTTTTCCCCTGGATCTCAGCGGGATTTTTTTGCCAGTGCTGTACGAGCGCTACACCGGTGCGTTCGTTGCCATGGGTGCCGCCGGCAATCACGACGTCGTCGAACGGGGTAGGCGAAGAATCGGTCATATTCACTCTGCGCGATAGCGGTTAGGGTTGAAGAACGTCCTGGAAAGGCGGCACCCGCGGACGGACCGCGGGTGCCCAAGGGATTGAAGCGCAAACGTCAGGGGGTAATCAGGGCCATATCCGTGACCACGCCGAAATGGCGGAAGCGGCCGTCCTTGACGATCTGGACCTGGACATCCTTGACCACTTCCCCGACGTCGGTGAAGCCTTTGATGACGCCTGTGAGACCGTTATAGTCCTTCGTGGCGGCAATGGCCTGCTGGATGGCCGGGCCCTCGGTGGAACCGGCCCGGTGGATGCCATCGCAGATGATCATGAAGGCGTCATAGGCCGAGGCGCCCACCATGTCGGGCTGGATCTTGTAGCGTTCTTCATACGTCTTCAGGAAGTTCTGCACCACCGGGCGCGGATCATCCCGGTCCAGGTTGGTGACGATGACGAAGCCCTCGGCCGACGGGCCGGCGATTTCCAGGAATTTAGGGGAGTCGGCACCCTCTTCCCCCAAAACCTGGACGTTCAGGCCCATTTCCCGGGCCTGCTTGACCACGGGGCCGGTCTGAAAATAATAGCCGCTGGCAAAGAGCAGGTCGGGATTGGCTTCCTTGATTTTGGCGAGATAGGGTTTGAAGTCCTTTTCGGAAAAGGGGTAGGTTTGCTCGAAGACGATCTGGGCGCCCTGGGCCTGATTGGCCAGGTAGGCTTTGATCCCCTGGGCCAAGGTAAGGCCGAAGTCGTTGTCGCTGGTGAGCAGGGCGATGCGCTTGGCCTTCAGAAGCTGCACCGAGACGTAGCCCGCGCATTTGCCCTCCACCGTGCCCAGGAAGCCGTTGCGGAAGCAGTACTTGCCGGCCTGGGTGATGTCCGGGTGAACGGCATAGGCCGCCACAAAGGGGATCTCCTCGTCTTCGAAGATCGGGGCTACGGCCCGGCTGGGCGTGCTGTAGGAGCCCCCCACCACGCCGACCACTTGGTCCTGCTGAATCAGTTTGCGGGCCAGGGCCACGGCTTCCTTGCCGTCGGCGCGGTCGTCATAATAGACGAGCTCCACCTGGCGGCCCAGCAGGCCGCCTTCCTGGTTGACCCGTTCCACGGCCAGTTTCACCGAGTTCAGGGCGCTCAGCCCGTCCGCGGCGGCAAAGCCGGTCAGAGGGGCCAGCATCCCGATTTTGACGGTGTCCGCCGCACCGGCGCCGCCGGGCAGCACCAGCAGGCCGATCAGCAATAGAAGCAGGGTTCTGTAAATGGATTTCATAGCAACCTCCTTGTGATTAGGTCAGCGTCAATAGCCACCACATGCTTGTGATGGGTGTGCACGGCCGGGATCGTCCGGCCGGGTTTCCCTTGTTTCAGTGCCCTAGATAGACGGCTTTCACCCGGGGGTCTTCCATCAGTTCCGCGGCCGGACCGGAATAGGCGCAGGTGCCGGTTTCCAGGACATAGGCCCGCATAGAGATGGCCAGGGACGCCATGGCATTCTGCTCCACCAGCAAAATGGTGAGCCCTTGCTCCCGGTTGAGGCGGGCCAGCAGGTCGAAAACCTGATCCACCAGCTTGGGCATCAAGCCCATGGAAACCTCGTCCACGATCAACAGTTTGGGATCCGATATCAGGGCCCGGGCAATGGCCAGCTGCTGTTGTTCGCCGCCCGAGAGGGTAGCCGCCGGCTGCCGGCGACGTTCTTTCAGAATCGGAAACAGGTCGTAGAGCCATTCCAGTCGCTCGGACATCGGGATCTTGCGTTTGAGGCCGTAAACCCCGGTCATCAGATTTTCATAAACGGAAAGGCGCGGAAACACGCGGGCCCGTTCCGGCACCATGCGGATGCCGGCCCGTGCCCGACGGTAGGCCGGCAGGGCTGTCAGGTTTTCACCCTGAAAGCGCAGGCCGCCCCGGCGCAGGGGGACAAGCCCCATGACGCCGCTGAGAATCGATGTTTTGCCGGCGCCGTTGGCGCCGATAATGGACACCAGCTCGCCCTCGTCGAGGTAAAAATCGACCCCGTTGACAGCCCTTATATCGCCATAGGCCACATGTAGATCGGTGGCTTCAAGCAGCATGGCGGCTTCCCCCCCGGCCGAGGTAGGCTTCGATGACCTGATCGTTCTCCTGGATCGCGCGCGGTTCGCCCTGGGCAATTTTACGGCCGTGGTCGAGGACCACGATCCGATCGCACAATTCCATTGTGACGCGCATATTGTGCTCAATCAGCAACACCGTAATGCCGTCCTCCCGAATGCGGCGGATCAAGGCTTCCAGTTGGGCGATTTCTTCATGGCGCAGGCCGGAGAAGGACTCATCCAGTAGAATCAATTGATGCCCCACCACCAGGGCCCGGGCGATTTCCAGCCGTCGCAAATTCCCCAGGGGCAGGAGCCCGGCCTTGCGGTGGGCCAGGTCGGCCAAGCCGACGCGTTCCAGCATTTCCATTCCGGCCACGACCTCCGAGCGTGCCTTCCAGGGCGCCCAGAGACGTCCGAACCGGCTGTAGCGGGTGATGCCACGGGCCACCAGGACATTTTCGAGCACCGTCAGGGACGCAAAGGGTTTGACGATCTGGAAGGTGCGGCCGATCCCCCGGCGGGCGATCCGGTGGGACGGCAGCCCGTCGATGCGCGCGCCGCGAAAATGGATTTCACCCTTGGTGGGGCGATAAACGCCGGAAATCAGGTTGAAACAGACTGTTTTCCCGGCGCCGTTGGGGCCGAGCAACCCCAGGATCTCGCCGGCGTGAATTTCCATGTTGACCTGGTCGACGGCCTTTAGGCCGCCGAAGTGTTTGGAGAGGTCGCGGGTTTGCAGCAGGATATCGGTCATACGCGCGCTCCCGCCGGTTTCAGAACCAGCCATTTGCGCACCAGACTGCCTTCCCCTAGCAAACCTCCAGGCTGGAACCGGATCATGATCAGCAACAGGCCGGTGTAAAAGAGCATCCGATAATCGACTAGAGGGCGGAAGAGCTCAGGCAATATCCCTAGCAAAACGGCGCCCAACAGGGGGCCCCAGAGGGTTCCCATGCCCCCCAGGACGATCATGGATAAGAAGGTGATGGACATGGGAAAGGCGAAATCCGTGGCACTGATGAAGCGCATGTAGTGGGCGTAGAGGGCGCCCCCCAGTCCGGCCATCATGGTGCCGATGACAAAGGCCAGGAGTTTGAAGCGCACCGGTGAGATGCCCATGCTGGCCGCCGCGGATTCTTCCTCCCGCAGGGCAAAGCAGGCCACCCCGCCCCAGCTGCGGGTAAACCACCAGCAGATCACCATGACGATGGCCAGGAAAAACAGGCACAATAGGAAAAAGGCCAGCCCCTTCAATTTGACCCCGAAGAGGACCACCCGCGGGATGCCGCCGATACCCAGGGCTCCGCCGAAAAAGGGGATGTAGAGAAACAGGGCCTCGACGATGAAATTGATCCCAATGGTGGTAATGGCCAGAAAGTCTTCCTTCAGACGCAGGCTGGGCAGTCCCAGCAGCATGCCGATCAGTCCGCTGATGGCGATGACGATGGGCAGGGCCTGCCAGAAGGACAGACCCGCCTTGGTGGACAGGAGGGCGGCCGTATAGGCGCCGATCCCGAAAAAGGCGGCGTGCCCCAGGGAGATCTGGCCCGCGTAGCCTACGATGACATTGAGGCCATAGACGGTGATGGCATAGATGACGATCAACGTCCCGATGGTAATCAGATAGGCATTCACCTTAAAAATCCCTCCCGATCATTTCGACCCCATCAAACCTTCCGAGCGCCACAGGAGAACAGCGATCATGGCGATAAAGGCCAGTGCGTCCCGTGGCAGCGGGATTTGGGCATAGCCGATCAAGAGGGTCTCCGCCACCCCGAGCAGCAGGGAGGCGATCACCGCCCCCGGCATGGAGCCCATGCCCCCCACCACGATCAGGGCCAGGGTTTTATAAGCCGGCACCGCCCCCATGGTGGGGTAGACCTGGTTGTAGTAGATGCCCACCAGAATGCCGGCGATCGCGGCGATCGAAGAACCGATGATAAAGGTGATGCTGACGATGGCGTGGCTGTTGATGCCCATGGCGTCGGCGATGGGGATGTCCTGGGAGGTGGCCCGCATGGCCAGGCCCAGCTCGGTTCGGGTGGAGATGAACCAGAGCAGCGCCAGTACCCCGACGGTGATGACGTAGACCGCCGTGAGCGTCGAGGAGATCGTCACGCCCCCGATCTGAAATTCAGGAAAGGGCAGACGGGCCGGAAAGGTCAGGATGTAGGGACCGGCCACCAGGCGGCAGATCTCCTCGATGGACAGCATGATGGCAATGCTGCCGATCAGCGGCACGTAGGGCGGGTATTTCAACAGGGGGTAGTAGACCAGCCGCTCGATGGCCACCCCTAGGATGGAACAGATGACCATGCCGCCCAGGAAGCCCGCCAGCAGGCTGCCGGTCTGGCTGTAGCAGAAGAGCCCAGCGTAGGCCCCAACCGTGTAGACGGCGGCATGGGCTACGTGCAGAATCCGCAGAATGCCGTAGACCAGGGCGAGGCCCAGGGTGATCAGGGCATAAATGGAGCCCATGGCGATGCCGTTCAGAAGCTGTTCAATAAAAAGCTGCATCGATCTTCGGCATAGGGTTAGAGGTTGATGTCGGTCTTGATGGCGGCTTCCAGCTCGGCGGCCCGGTCTTCCAGTTCAGTGGCCCTTTCCGTCATCCGGGTTCGGAATTTTTCGTCCCGTATGCTTTGCAGGTTGATGCGGACATTATAGACCGCGCCCTGCAATGCGGCCCGTGCGAATAGGGCGCCCACGGCCCCGTCCGAGAGGGCGTTGGGATTGCCCTGACGGATCGCCGTGTGGGCCAGGGTCATGACCTCCAGGGCCATTTCAGCCACGGACAATGGTACCCGGGTGGCTTCACAGATGGCTTCCTGGATGGCTTCGTCCCGGAGCGATTTTTCCCGGCCACTTGTTTGAGGCAGTTTCCGGGCGGCCATGACCCCGGTGTAAGCGCCGGCATCACGGTCCATGGCAGCCAGGAGGTCCTTGCGCAACCGCTGCGCCGAGGCGCTCAGGGCTTGCATGGCAGGGTCGGCATCGATGTATTGTGGGCGTCCGATCGTGAGGCCCGTCACCATCTGGGCCAGGGCCGCCCCCATGGCCGCCGCTAGGGCCGAAAGGCTGCCCCCTCCGGGTACCGGCGTGCCGGCAGCGGTTTGTTCCAGCAGTTCGGTCAGGGTCAGTTCAGGCAGCATCTATTCGTCCTCCCCGGGTTTTGTCGAACACCAAGTTTCCGCGTTTGATGACTTTTTCCACCGCATTGACCCCGATATGGTAGGGCATGAAACGGTGGGAAGGGTACTCCAGAATAACGATGTCGCCCTGCTTGCCGGGTTCCAGGCTGCCGACCCGGTCGGCCCGGTCCACGGCCGCGGCGCCGTTCAGGGTGATGGCTGTCAGGGCCTCCTCCGGCGTCATTCCCATATAAAGAGTCGCCAGGGCAACCATAAGCGGCATGCTATTGGAAAAACAGCTGCCCGGGTTGAGATCGGTGGCCAGGGCCACGGCGCAACCCCGGTCGATCATGGTGCGGGCCCGGGCGTAAGGCTCCTTCAAACTGAACGCCGTCATGGGCAGGAGGGTGGCCACCACCCCGCTGTCCGCCATACCCTGGATGCCGTCATCGGAGGCATGCAGCAGGTGATCGGCCGATACCGCCCCCAGTTCCGCAGCCAATTCGGCGCCCCCCAGGGGGACAATTTCATCGGCGTGCAGGGTCAGTTTGAGGCCCATTTCCTTGGCCAGGGTCAGCAGGCGGCGGGACTGGTCCACGGAGAAGACCTTGTCCTCGCAGAAAATATCGCAGAATTCCGCCAGACCGCCTTCGGCCACGGCTGGCAAGACTTGGGTCATGACAAAATCGAGGTAGGCTTCACCGCCGCCGGGGTAATCCTTGGGGACGGCATGGGCTCCCAGAAAGGTCGCGACGATATCAAGGGGATGCTCGCGTTCCAGCAAAGCCATGGCCTCCAGCTGCCGGAGCTCGGTGTCGCGGTCGAGGCCATAGCCGCTTTTGCCTTCCACGGTGGTCACCCCAAAGCTCAGCATGCTGTCCAGCCGCCGCCGCCCGTCCCGGACCAGCGTTTCCAGATCGGCCTGGCGGGTGGCTTCCACCGTGCTGACGATGCCCCCGCCCCGGGCCATGATTTCCATGTAGCCCATTCCCTGCAGGCGCCAGGCGAATTCGTCCGCCCGGTAGCCTCCGAAAATGAAATGGGTGTGGGAATCCACGAAACCGGGCAGCACGGCCCGGCCGGAGGCGTCGATGACGGTGAAAGCCTGGGAATCGACCGCCGCCAGAATCTCATCGGTTTTTCCCACGGCGGTGATGATCCCTTTTTCGATGCAGACCGCGCCGTCGGGTACGATGTGCAGGTCGTTCATGGCCCGACCGCAGCAGGCCTGACGGCCCTGACTGGTGGCAAGCTCGGCGGCGTGGACCACGATCAGGTTGCCGTTCATAGCCCTTTCTCCAGAGTTGCGGTGATCAAGTCATCATCCACCAGATAGGGCAGGGTGATATGGTCGCGGCCTTCGGCGCTCCGGTTGTGGGCGGCGATGGTCTCAAGCGCGTTCGGGTTGCGGGCCCAGGCGCGCCGGGCGACACCGCCCAGGACATCCCAGGGCATGGCCCGGCGGATGATGGCGTCCACCCGTTCGCTGCCGTCGAGCACCAGCCCGAAACCGCCGTTGATCGCTTTGCCGATGCCCACCCCGCCGCCGTTGTGCAGGGCCACCAGACTCATGCCCCGGGCGGCGTTGCCGGCAAAGCAATGGGTAGCCATGTCGGCCATGATGTTGCTGCCGTCGTAGATGTTGGCGGTTTCACGATAGGGCGAGTCGGTGCCGCCGGTGTCGTGGTGATCGCGCCCCAGCATGACTGGGCCGATGGCGCCCCTGCGAACCATCTCGTTGAACTTCAAGGCGATGCGGGTGCGGCCCTCGGCGTCCTGGTAAAGGATGCGGGCCTGGGAGCCCACCACCAGTTTGTTCTTTCCGGCGTCGCGGATCCAGTTGTAATTATCCCGGTCCTGGAAGCGCCGGGTCGGATCGATGCCGTCCATGGCGGCCTGATCCGTCGCGGCCAGGTCGTCCGGCCGCCCGCTCAGGCAGACCCAGCGGAAGGGGCCGTAGCCGTAATCGAACATCAGGGGGCCCATCAGGTCTTCCACGTAGGAAGGGAAGATAAATCCCCCTAAAGTATTGCGCCCGTTGCGGCAGACCTCGGTCACGCCGGCATCCGCGATGGCTTTCAGGAAGCTGTTGCCATAGTCGAAAAAATAGGTGCCCTGCTTCGCCAGCGCACGGATGAGTTCAAAGTGGCGCTTCAAGGAGACGTCCACCAAGGCTTTGAAACGGTCATAGTCCGTTTTGAGCATGGCGGTGCGCTCTTCGAAGGTGAGCCCCTGGGGACAATAGCCGCCGTCGTAAACCACATGGCAGGAGGTCTGGTCGGAAAGCAAATCGATGGGCGCCTCATGGTCCACGGCGTATTCCAGCAGATCGACGATGTTGCCGTGAAAGGCGATGGCCGCCGGGACCCGCTCGTCCTGGCGTGTCCGTGCCAGCCGGAAGGCTTCGGCCGGATCGCTCACCACATCCCCCACCCAGCCCTGGTCGTGGCGGGTCCGGATGCGGGAGGCGTCCACTTCGGCGATGATGCCCACGCCGCCGGCGATTTCGATGGCCTTGCCCTGGGCGCCGCTCATGCCCCCCAAACCGGATGAGACGAAGAGACGACCGGTCACATCACCGTCGGCCTGGAGTCCGAACTTGTGCCGGGCCGCATTGAGGATGGTGCTGTAGGTGCCGTGCACGATGCCCTGGGGGCCGATGTACATCCAGCCGCCCGCGGTCATCTGGCCGTAGTTCGCCACGCCCAGGGCGGCGGCCCGGTTCCACTGTTCCAGGTCGTCGAACTCGCCCACCATCAGGCCGTTGGTGATGACCACCCGTGGGGCGTCGGGGCTCGATGCGAAGAGTCCCAGGGGATGGCCCGAGGCCATGACCAGGGTCTGCTCCCGGGTGAGTTCCTCCAGATAGCGCTTGATCAGCCGATACTGCATCCAGTTCTGGCAGACCTGCCCGGTTTCGCCGTAGGTTACGAGTTCGTAAGGATAGAGGGCCACGTCGAAATCCAGGTTGTTGTCGATCATCACCTGGAAGGCCCGGCCTTCGATGCAGCGTCCGCGGTAGGTGTCGATGGCCCGGGCCTGGATGGCGCCCCGGGGCCTGAAGCGATACCCATAGATGCGTCCCCGGGTCTCCAGCTCTTCCAGAAACTCCGGCGCCAGGGCGGCGTGCCAGGCAGGCGGCACGTAGCGCAGCGCATTTTTAAGCGCGAGCGCGGTTTCTTCCCGGCGGAGGCGGATGTGGCGGCGTGGCGCCCGCCGGATACCGTCTTCAAAGGCGGCCGGAGCGGGCATTTTTTCGAATAAGTCTTCAAGCCGGATGCGCATGGCATCGCGGATGTCCTGGTTGGTCAGCATGGCGACCTCCATCATCAATCGGATAGAACCGTTGCCCCATCACGGGCGACGGGGCCTATGGTGTCAAAACATTCAGTATCCTGTAAACTGTTTGAAATTACAGGGAATGGTATTGACAAAGGGCGATCATTATGTATGTATTGACTTGTATATACAACTCCAAATGAAGCTGTCAAGAAGGTTTGAGAAAGGCGCAACGAAGGACCGCGGCCTGACCGCCGCCACCCGTTCGAGCCGTTGCCTTCCGGTCGGGTTGCAAGTCAAATGAACCGACCGCGGCCGACGGTTCGATAGTGCATCAGAAAGATATAGAATGACGAAACCGATATTAACCCGTTCGCCGCGTCGCACGTTGTACCAGGAAGTGAAAGCCTACGTGCTGGACCTGATCAAGCGTGAAGAATGGCCCACCCACTATCAGGTGCCTTCGGAACATACTCTGGTGGAACGGCTGGGGGTCTCCCGCATGACGGTCCATCGGGCCCTGCGCGAATTGTCAAACGAAGGCCGCCTCTACCGGGTGCAGGGGGTGGGCACTTTTGTGGCGGCCCAGAAGCCGCAGTCGGCCTTTCTGACCGTCCGCAGCATCGCTGAGGAAATCCTAAGCCGTGGTGGCGTTCACAGCAGCGATGTGCTGCTGCTGAAGGAAGAGACGGCGCCGCCGGAGATAGCCGCCATCATGGGGCTGCCCCAGGGGACGCCGGTTTTCCATTCGATCATGGTGCACAAGGATCGCGGGGTGCCGATTCAGTACGCGGAGCGGTTCATCAATCCGGCGGTGGCGCCGGAATTTCTCCAACAGGACTTTGACCGTATGACACCCAGTGCGTATCTTCTGCGCATTGCGCCGGTGACAGAGGCGGAGCACGTGGTAGAGGCCGCGCCAGTGGAGTCCCGCATCCGCAAGCTGCTTCAGATGCCGTCCCATGAACCGTGTCTGATCCTGCACCGCACTACTTGGGTGGCCACCGCGGTCGCCACCCGCAATCGCTTTGTCTACCCGGGGTCGCGCTTCCGTATCGGCAGCCGCTTTCGTGTGACCCCGGAGGAGGCCCATTGCGTCATTTAGTGTCCGTCCAGAGATGGCATCTTTCGGCTCCGGCCGGCGTTCTCGGTCATTGGAAATCCTCACCGTAGCTCAGCTACACCTCCGGTTTCCACCCACAACGGGGTTGGATCGGACGGGAAGTCCAGCAGCGCTGGACAATTCCCTGCGGCCTTGGCCAGAAGCGAAATCTACCATTTCTGGACGGACACTGAATAGCCCCTGGCGGCGTTCTCGCCTCCTGTCGGTCCTCGGCGTAGCCGGGCTACGCCTGTGGGTGCCAGTCGGCAGCGGTTTGTTGAACATCGATGTCTTTAAGATCAGACGTGAAATCCCGCGCTGTGCGGCGGGTCCAGGAACCATAATCTACCGTCTCCGGACGGACACAGCTTATATGCAACACCACCATTTGGGGGATATAATGGAGACCATTGCATTGGGAATGGAGGGGATGATCCTGGAGGATCTTGTGGGCATTGCCCGACGCGGCGCAGCCGTAGCACTGACGCCCGGCGCCGTGGAACGGATCCGCCGGGCATGGGCGCTGATCCAGCGCTGGGTGGACGAGGAGCGCACGGTGTACGGCGTCACCACCGGTTTCGGGGCCCTGAGTGATGTGACCATTTCCAAGCGAGACACCCGCCAGCTGCAGTTCAACATTCTGAAAAGTCATTCCGTTGGGGTGGGCCAGCCGCTGGCCGCCGAGATCGTGCGCGCCATGATGGCCCTGCGTCTCAAGGATTTTGCCCGGGGCAATGCGGGCGTTCGCATGGAGACGGTTCAGGCCTTGGAGCGACTGTTGAATGCCGGCGTGGTCCCGCGGGTGCCTGAAAAAGGTTCCGTGGGGGCCAGCGGGGACCTGGTGCCCCTGGCCCACCTGAGCATCATCCTGATCGGGGAGGGCCAGGCCTTCCTGGAAGGCGCCCTCGTCTCCGGGCGGGAAGCGCTGGAAGCCTGCGGTTTGGCGCCTCTGGCACTGGAGGCCGGTGAAGGTTTGGCCCTTATCAACGGGACCCAGGCCATGACGGCTATCGGGGGATTGGCGGTGCACGACGCGGCCCGTCTGGCGCGCCATGCGGACCTTGCCGCCGCCATGAGTCTCGAGGTCCTGATGGGCAGCCGGACCGAATTCGATCCCCGCATTCACCGGCTGCGCCCGCATCCCGGACAGGCCGTGGCCGCCGAGAACATGGAACGGATCACCCGCAACAGCGAGATCATTTCTTCCCACCGGGACTGCAAACGCGTCCAGGACGCCTATACCCTGCGTTGCTCGCCCCAGGTGCACGGTGCCAGTCGGGATGCCATCGCCTATGCCCGGCAGGTGCTGGAAACGGAGATGAACAGCTCCACCGGCAACCCTCTGATCGATCCGGAAAGCGGCGATTTTCTCCTGGGCGGCAATTTCCACGGCCAGCCCGTAGCCCTGGCTCTGGATTTCATGTGCATGGCCGTGGCCGAGCTGGCCAACATCGCGGAGCGCCGCATCGAACGGCTGGTCAATCCCAAACTCAGTGGTCTGCCGGCTTTTCTCGTAAGGGACGGGGGGCTGAATTCCGGTTTTATGATCGCCCAGTACGTGGCCGCCGCCCTGGTATCGGAAAACAAGGTCATGAGCCATCCGGCCGTGGTGGATTCCATCCCCACCTCCGCCAACAAGGAGGATCACGTCTCCATGGGGACGATTTCCGCCCGTAAATGCCGGGAAGTGGTCCAGAACGCGGAGAACGTCATCGCCATCGAGCTCTTGTGCGCGGCCCAGGCCCTGGATCTTTTCACCAACATGCAGCCCGGTGTAGGCACCCAAGCTGCCTACGGGGTGATTCGCGACACGGTCCCCCATCTGGAGAACGATCGCATCCTGTCGGAAGACGTCCGACGCACCGTGGATCTGGTCCGCAGCGGGGTGATTCTGGAGGCCGTCGAAAAGGCGGCCGGAGCTGTGAGGTAGCATATGGCGAAGATCATCGAATGTGTCCCGAATTTTTCCGAAGGCCGCCGCAAGGAGGTCATCGACGCCATCGCCGAGGCCATCCGCGCCACAGCCGGCTGTACGCTGCTCGATGTGGATTCCGGCCGTTCCACCAACCGCACGGTCTATACCTTCGTGGGGTCGCCGCAGGCCGTGGTGGAGGGCGCCCTGGCCGGCGCCCGCATCGCCCGCCGGCAGATCGACATGCGCATCCACAGGGGCGAACACCCGCGCCTGGGCGCCCTGGACGTATGTCCCTTCGTGCCGGTATCCGGCGTGACGATGGACGAATGCGTGGCCGCTTCCCGGGAATTTGCCCGCCGGGCGGCGGAGGAATTGGCGATTCCGCTTTTTCTCTATGAGGCGGCCGCCGATCATCCCTACCGCCGGACGCTTCCCCAGATTCGCGAGGGCGAGTACGAAGGCCTGGCGGAAAGGCTGCAACAACCCGAATGGCGGCCGGATTTCGGTCCTGATCAATTCGTTCCCGAATGGGGCGCCACGGTCACCGGAGCCCGGAACTTCCTCATCGCTTACAATGTCAACATCCTCGGCACGCCCAACCAGGCCCACCGCATCGCGCTGAATCTGCGGGAGGCCGGCCGCGGCCCGGATGCGCCGGGGCGTATGAAGGCGGTCAAGGGGATGGGCTGGTTCGTGGACGAATACAACCTGGCCCAGGTGACGGTCAACCTGACCGACTACCGCGTGACCCCGCCCCATGTGTTTTTCGAGGCCGTTAAAGAAGAAGCGGCCAAACTCCGGGTGGGCGTGGCCGGTTCGGAAATCGTGGGTCTCCTGCCCCTGGAAGCCATGCTGCAGGCGGCCGATTTCTATATTGAGCGGGAAAACCTTTTTATTTACGAAGAGGATCAGAAGATTCGCCTGGTGGTGGACCGCTTGGGCCTCAATACGGTGGCCCCCTTCGATCCGGCCGAGAAAATCATTGAATATCGAGTGGCCGAAGCCCCCCGGGAGCCGCTGGCTGGCACCAGCCTGCGGGGCTTCATTGAGCAGATCGCCGCCCGGACCTCCGCCCCGGGGGGCGGTTCGGCCTCGGCGGCCATGGCCGCCATGGGGGCCGCCCTGGGCGCCATGGTGGCCAAGCTGACCTATGGGGTGCGCAAATTCGAAGCCGTCGACGGCGCGATGCGGCAGGCGATTCCGCCGTTGCACGAGGCTGTTCAGGCCCTCATCCCGATGATCGATGCCGACACGCAGGCGTTCGGGGACTATATGGACGGCGTCCGGATGCCCCAGGAAACCGAGGCCGAACAGGCCGCCCGGCACGCCAAAATGCAGGCCGGCCTCAAAACGGCGGTGGCGGTTCCCCTGAAGACCATGCAACGTGGGGACCGGGTCTGGGAGAGTTTGTGCGCGGTGGCGCGCCATGGCAATCCGGCCTCGGCCTCCGATGTGGAGGTGGGGGCCAAGGCCCTTGAAGCCGGCATCTGGGGGGCCTACCGTAATGTTCTCATCAACCTGCAGGACATAGAAGATGCGGCTTTCAAACAGACGACGATTCGGGCGGCGGAAGAACTCGTGCAGCGCGCCCAGGCCAAATGTGCCGAAGTGCTGGCCCTGCTAACCCCCCGCTAATAGTGCCGGGGTAGGGTGCCGGTTCCATCTTTCAGGGGCACCGGGAGATCAACGTGCGGGATGACGTACGCGCTATGTTGCAGAAATGGCGGCTGGAAGGCAAGCCGACCCGGGAGGATTACCTTGCGGACGCCCGGACGCTGGAGACCCTGCGCCGGGAATCTCCTTCTGGCGGGCTGTGGCCGGAACCACCGCTGATGATTACCGCCACTCTGGACGACGGCTGGGGCCATGGGCTGGAAATCATCGAAGCCCTGGCCGAAGCGGTGGGTATTGCGGTGCATCCTTTAGGCGTCCTGCAACGCCCGGCCGCGATTATTGCGGCCTGCCAGGAGAAACAGGCCGATCTGCTCGGTCTGACGGTGCTGCAGTTCGATTCTGATGACGACCTTGTCGAGATTACCCGCGGTCTGCCGCCGGAAACCACGCTGATTGCCGGCGGGGCGGCCTTTATCTACGATCCTGAGATGGCCGCACGGACCGGAACCCCTTACGTGGCCCGGGACGGGGCGGCCTTTTTGGCGTTTCTGCTTCGGTTTAACCCCCCTGATCAGGGCGGGCGTGCGGGCGGCCATGACGGTCGATGAACACCGGCGCGCTTTCCCCGTGGTGCCCAATCCCGAAGTACGGTTTTGGACGGCCGCCTATATGATGTTGCTGTGCACCCTATTCGGCGCCAATGCCGTAGCTATCAAAGTGGCGTTCGAAGGGTTTGGCATCTTTACGGCCGCCGTGATCCGCTTCAGCCTCGCGGCCATTGTGATCGCTCTGTGGGCGGTATTCAGCGGTCGCTCTTTCAGGCTGAAGAAGGGACAATGGCGATACCTCCTGATCTATTCGCTGCTGTTTACGGTGCAACTATCGCTTTTCTATACGGGCCTCGACCGGACCTATGCCTCGCGCGGCACGCTGCTCGTCAATCTGCTGCCGTTTCTGATCCTGATTCTGGCCCATTTCTTCCTTCCCAACGATCGGATCACCCGGCGCAACCTGATCGGGTTGATGCTGGGGTTCAGTGGTGTCGTCAGTGTGTTTGTCGGCAAAGGCGTCTTCTCGCCCGACATTCGGACCGGTGACGTCCTGGTGCTGGCGGCCACGTTTATCTGGGCCGGCAATACGGTCTTCATCAAGCGCGTCATCGGCACATTTAAACCTTTCCATATTGTCTTTTATTCCATGCTGTTTGCCCTGCCTTTTTTCACCCTGGAGGCTTTTTGGTTCGATGTTGTCGCATTTAAAGGCTTCTCCGGGAGAGCGGTGCTGGGGCTTGCCTACCAGACCTTTGTGACGGCATCCTTCGGATTCATCGCCTGGAATACGCTGCTCAAAACCTACGGTGCGGTGGCGCTGCACTCCTTTGTCTTTATCATGCCGCTGGTGGGCGTGGCCCTTTCCGGATGGATTCTGAACGAACCTCTCTATCCCAACCTGTGGATTGCATTGGCCCTCATCGTGGCGGGTATTCTGGTGGTGCATTGCAGGTCCTCGGAGGCCATGCCGGTCCTCCCCCTGCGGCGTAACATGTAGCCCCCAATGCGGCGTGACCATCCCCTGTTGACCCCATGTCTTCGGCCGTGTATGGTCCGCCTTTTGGTATCCACCCAAAGGATAGGATTTCACGCATGAATCGGCGGACCTACCGCGCAGATGCCCTGCTATTGATCACGGCCACCATTTGGGGATTGGCCTTTGTGGCTCAACGGGTCGGCATGGACTACGTGGGGCCCTATACCTTCAACGGCGTGCGGTTTGCCTTGGGCAGCCTGTCTTTGGTTCCACTTTTGTTTTGGATGCAAGGCCGGGAATCGAAGACGCACAGCCAGGGCGCACGGGTCGGTTGGCCGACCATCCTTCGGGGCGGGGGGCTGGCCGGGCTTTTCCTTTTTGCCGGCGCTTCGCTGCAGCAAGTGGGGTTGGTCTATACGACGGCCGGCAACGCGGGTTTCATCACCGGTCTCTATGTGGTGATCGTGCCCATCATGGGGCTGGCGTTGCACCAGCGCACCCATGGCGGCACCTGGTTGGGGGCGCTTCTGGCAGCGGTAGGGCTGTATTTTCTCAGCATCACGGAGACTTTGACCATCGCCTGGGGTGATCTGCTGGTGCTGGTGGGCGCTTTTTTCTGGGCCGCGCACGTATTGATTATCGGGCACCTCTCTCCGCACATGGACGCCCTGAAGCTGGCCATCACCCAGTTTGCCGTCTGCTCTCTGCTGAGCCTCTTAACGGCCCTGGCGATCGAGACCTGGTCTTGGCAGGGGGTGTGGCAGGCCGCCGTTCCCATCCTCTATGGCGGGTTGGGATCGGTGGGTGTGGCCTACACGCTGCAAGTGGTGGCCCAGAAGGACGCCCATCCCGCCCACGCGGCCATTTTCCTCAGCATGGAAGCGGTGTTTGCGGCCCTCGGCGGATGGTGGCTGCTCCATGAGGTGCTATCGGCACGGGCCATGTTCGGCTGCGGTCTTATGCTCTCCGGCATGCTCGTTTCCCAGCTGTGGGATTTTTTCATGCGCCGGCGAAGCGCAGGCTGGCAGGTTTGAGGTTTGCCCCAGGGCCGGGGTGCCATCAAACCCACTCCAGACCGGCTTCCCAGAAAGCGGCGACGGCCTCCTGATACTGCCCGATGGTGCGGGATTTGAGGATACGCTTGCAAGCGGCGGCGCTGTTTTGAAAGCCCCGGGCGAAATACTTCCACAAGCCCTTCATGCGGTCGAGCAGATGCCCCGGTCCGCTCAGGCGATCCTGGTAGCGCATAAACAGATCGTCATGGAAGCGCCGGAAGCGCTGCATCTTGTCATCGGCCGCGAGAGGTCGCCCTGATTTCAGCCGGGCGGGCAGAAAGGGGTCGGCCAGCAGCCCCCGTCCGATCATCCAGCCCGCCGCCTTCGTGAAGCGTAGCGCCAAAGCTTCAAAACCGGCTAAATCCCTAATATCGCCATTATAGACGACAGGATGGCGGCACTCGGCGAGGCACCAGGCGAAAGTTGCCAGATCCGGATGGCCGTCGTACATCTGAATTCCGGTGCGGGGATGCACGATGACGGATTCCAGAGGGTAGCGGTTGTAAATCGGCATGACGGCACGGATCTCATCGACCTGTCGCCGGCCCAGGCGGGTTTTGATGGACAACCGGTTGGGGATTTGCGCCAGGACGGCATCCAGCAGACGATCCAGTGCTTCCGGCACGCTGAGCAGACCGGATCCCCGGCCCTTGTTGGCCACCTGGGGAAAGGGACACCCGCAATTCAGGTTGATCGTTGCATAGCCCATATCGAACAGGGCATGCGCCAGGTGAATCAAATCCCCGGCGCTTTTGGTCAAAACCTGGGGAATGGTGGGCAGCCCCTGATTGTCTTCAGGTCGCAGATCGCGCACATGGGCGGGTTTGATGCGCCGGCCGGCATGGGTGGTGATAAAAGGGGCTATCGCCAGATCGACGCCATCGAAATGATCGGCATAGGCGCTGCGGTAAATGACGTCGGTCACGCCCCTCAGGGGGGCCATCATAATCGTCCGGCCCTGCTGCGCCCGGCTGTCGTCCGCACTAGATTCGAATTGCACTTTCCGGTCCATTCTGACAATTTAGGCGCTTCCGCCCGCCAAGTCCAGGAATGACTTATGGGACGGCAAAGTTCCCGACGGAGACCGGGACCAACCGCCTGACATTTAAGGAAGGTTTTCTTCCGATATGCCCTATCAATCTGGAGGACGCACATTATGCCGGCGCGTTTGTCGTCATTGACCTGGGCCTATGCCGGCCTCGTCCTATCGATGATGATCTGGGCCAGTTCTTTCGTGGCCCTGAAGCTGGCCTTTCGCGCCTATGATCCCATGGTGGTGATTTTGGGACGCATGGTTGTGGCCAGCGTCTGTTTTGCCGTTTTTATCCCGCGGTTTCGCCCCGCTCAGCCTTTTCTGCGCAAAGATTTTCGCCCGCTTCTCTTTATGGCCTTTTGCGAACCATGTCTCTATTTCAGCTTCGAGGCCCGTGCCCTGGAACTCACCACGGCGTCACAGGCCGGCATGATTAGCGCCATGCTGCCCCTCATGGTCGCCGTGGGTGCCCGTCTCGTGCTCAGTGAGACGCTGACCGCTCGAACTTTAATGGGATTTGGCGTGGCCATTTTAGGGGCCTGCTGGCTGAGTGTGGCCGGCGAACCGTCCGCGGAAGCCCCACGTCCTATTCTGGGGAACGTACTTGAATTCATGGCCATGGTTTGTGCTACGGGGTATATCATTAGCCTAAAACGGCTGACCGCCCGCTACAGCCCCTTTTTTTTGACAGCGGTGCAGGCCTTTGTGGGCGCGCTTTTTTTCTTCCCATTTCTTTTTTTGCCGTCAACCGCGCTTCCGGAACGTTTCGATCCGGTGGCGGCCGCGGCGGTCGTCTATCTGGGGGCGGCGGTGACATTAGGCGCATACGGCTTGTACAATTATGGGGTGAGCCGGATTCCGGTCAGCCGGACATCCGTTTTTTTCAATCTGATCCCGGTGTTTACCGTTCTTCTGGGGAACGTGGTTCTAAACGAGCAGTTTTCTGCGGTTCAGTATCTTGCTGCAGGGCTTGTTCTTTCAGGCATTTATCTGAGCCAGCGGGAAGGCCGCTGCAGGCCGGATAGAACGGTTCCCCCGAGTGGCCCGGCAGGCCCCCTGCCGACCCCCTGACGATTGCGTGTCAGAACGGTTGAGGGGGGGAAGACGGCGTCAGAAAAAGTTCGACAGCGACAACAGGATGAGGGCGGTGGAGAGCAGCACGCCGATCGATCCCATCAGCTTGGGATGGCGGAAGGAGAACACGTTGACAACCTGGTTGAAAACATCCAGCCGGTCCACTATAGGCTGGGTGGCGATCCACGCGTTCAATCGTTTTTCGATACGCTGCAGCCGGCCGGGAGCCGTCATGAGAAACAGGCCGATGATGACACCGAGTACGCCGGCCAACTTACCCGTGAGTACCAGGGCTTCCAAGCCCATCTCCCAGAGCAGCCGTTGGGTTTCTTGGACATGCAGCACTGCCAGCAGCCGTTGGACGTCCAACTGAAAAAAAAGAAAGATCAGGGTTACGATGGAACCTAATGCGAAAAGGGCTCCGTAGAGGGTGGGATGTCTGTAGATAAAGAGCTCGTTCCGGATGGTCTGGTCAAAGTAGGCCAGGCGCTCCTTGAGCTGGTAGTTGCGGCTGAGAAACGCGTCGATGCGCCGGGTGCGTTCGGGGAAAAAGATCAGCCCCAGGGATAACAATAGCCCCGCTGTTCCACTGACGATGGTAAAAATGGCCGTTGCATCGAGGAAAATTTGTGCCGTCGGACTCATGGCGGGTTCCCTGCGGGCGAAACACGGGTTAACCGATACAAAGCGATAGCGACAAGCGGCCGCCCATCACCTTAGCGTTGGCCTACCACAAGCTCCTGCCCGGGGCGGATGGTCACGTCCTTGCCCATATTATTGAACTTCTTCAGTTGATCTACGGTGACGCCATATTTGCGGCTGATCTGGTAGAGGGTTTCGCCGGCTTTGACGACGTGAATACGGGGGGTGGCAGCCTTCGTCTTTTTCTGGGGTGCGGCCGGCGCGGCTGTTGCCGCCGGTTTCTGATCTTTTTCAAGAGCAGCCAGCTTGCCGTTGATCTGGTTGAGGTTCTGGCCGAGTTTCGTCTCCAGGTTTTGAACCTGCTGGGCAAGGTTTTCGGTTTGGGTGCGAAGGGCGGCCAGACCTGCGTCGCCGGCGTTGGCCTGCTCGAGATTCCCAAGGCGAAATTCGATGTCGTCGAGGCGCTTCGTCAGGAGGGCGACTTCTTCCGACAGGGTATCATTCTGCGAATTGGAGCTGTACATGGTAAACCCCAGAATGACCACGAGCGCCACGACACCCGCGGCGATATAGGGGACGAACGGTTTGCGAAGAAGACTTTGACGGTTGAGCGCGGCATAAGCATCATACTCTTCATATGCTTCTTCGTTATCTTCGGGTTTGAATGTCATGGTCATTCTTTACCTCCTTTTCAATCAAGTCAAAGAACCTCATTTGCGGAGCCCTCTACCGAAAATGTCGAAGGCCGCTTCGAAGGATTTCTCTAGATTGCTGCGGTCGGGGTTGATTACTTTTTTAGTTTCTTCCCAGAGGACGATGCCGGAAAAAAACGCCCACACGATATCCGCCAGGGCAAGCGGATTGCGGTCGACGATCCGTCCATCCTGAATGCCTTCTTTGAACATGTCGGCCATGGTATGAAGGGCTTTGCGCGAAAGCGCATTGATTTCATCGAGTAAATCCGGTGACAGCGTGCGTAGGGTATCGCTGGACTGCAGGTGAAACATGTTATTGAGGATTAGCGGATCATAGGCGTAAACTTCTTTCATGGCATTTAGCAGCCCGATCTGCTTGGTTTCATAATCGGCCGTTTCACTCATGACGTGGTCGACCTTGACATTGATGAAGCGCAATACGCGCAGGCACAGGGACGCATAGAGCTCATCTTTGCTTTTGAAATAGAGGTATAAGGTGCCGGGGCTGAGTTCCGCTTCCCGGGCGATATCCTCCATCGTGCATTTTTCATAGCCCTTTTGGGTGAAAACCCGTTTGGCGGCGACCAAAATCTGTTGGCGCCGCATTTCTCTTTCACGCGTCTTACGTTCTTTGATTCCCATTGATTTCCCTCGGGCCGTCCAGCGCCGACATGGCAACAGAATGATTTCTGGGGTGAAGCCTCGCCATCCAAAAAACCATATATTGCGCTGAACTTCAATACTCCATTCGGCGGAGGACGCCCTTGTGTGGCTTATTCGTTCTCTTTCCACAAGGGTTCGACGATTCTAACGGGGAGCTTAACCGTATTTTCCAACAGATTCATCAAACTGTTGCCGACAGCAGATGGTGACAACGGTGTGACGGTCGGGTCATCGAAAGGCCCGCTGACCTTGACCGGAATGGACACGAGCGTACCCCCTAACCAGTCGCCGATAATCGGCGTGTATTTGACGATGGCATCAATTGTTTTGAACGGGGCCACCAGAACGGTCATGTCGGTTTGGCCCGTAAGGAGATTGACCGTAGCCCTGAGCGGCAATATCGGCCGAAGCGCCGTCGATGACGGCCTGTTTGATCGTACAGACGCTGTCTTTGATGACCACTTGGATATCGATCTGATCATAAGCCAGGCCGTTCTGAATGAGATCGGGGATCTTGCCGCGAAAAATTTCGGTTAGATTCACAACCGCCAGCACCTTGCTCAACAAATTAAACCGATAAATGCGTCCCTTGCGGGCATGGAATTCCATCTCGCCCTGGATGGAACGGTCCAACCGGCGGATAGGCCCCCGGGTGGCCAGATGACCGGACAGGTCGAATTCGCCATTGATCAGGTCGGGCTTTTGCAGCAGGCAGGTCATGGTCCTGTCGACACCGGAGCCCTTCGCCTCAGGGCTTAAACTGATCGAAACGGCTTCCGGGGTGATGAGGATGTCGCCGGGCGTCTCAATGCCGCACAGTTTGGCATCTTCGATGCGATAATGCCACTGGTTCTTGCCGAGTTGAATGGTGGCGTTGAAGGGCGACCACTGGAAGCCGTTTAGGGTCAGCGAATCGAGCCGCGAAATAATGCGTCCCCGCAACGGCAGATCCCAGAAGGAAAAGTGTCCTGAGTCAGGGGGCGGGTTGCCCGTTGACGGGGTTTCGGGAAGGGTGACGGAAACATGGGTGGCTTGATGTACCAGGTCAAGAACATAGCCGGTGCCCTCGATAGCGATCGATCCGGTAAAACGGTGGATCTGGTCATCGATTTCAAATACGGCGGGTGTCAGATGCAGGGTGTTATCGATGGCTTGAAGGGAAAGCTCGACGATGCTGAAGCTTTGCGCGATCCGCAGCGGCTGGCGGATGTCATAGGCTTTAAGGGTTCCCGCGACCGACGAACGGCTGGGCTGCTCCGGGAAAATATGCGCTTGAAACTGGCCCTCCATATGGCCCCTGGAATAACGGTTTTCCTGCATCATGCGACCGATGGTTGTGGCCGTAATGCGGCCTTTGAAGTCGATATCCAACCTTTCCGGATTGTAGGATACCTGCAGCTCGGCCTGAGAATCCTGGTCCTTGATCACCACCTTCTGGCGGCGCAATTGGTTTCCTTCCATTTTTACATCCAACGTCACGAGGGTGCCGCCGCCCGTTGTCATTTCGCCAAGAAACAATTTTTCGCCATTTGCAGACCAGTCAAGGGTTGCCGAAGAAACGGTCAAGGGGGTTTTAAGCCGCCACGGCTTCCCCAGGCTAATAAGGTCGCTGACCCATCTATTCGCTATCGGTCCAAATTTTCCGCTGAGCGCCAGGGATACCGTCTTCGGCAAATAGGCCTCTAAAAGAATCTGCGTTTTTTGCAGGGTCACATCGGCATCGGCCATCTGGACGTGGGCTTCCGGGATATCGAGTTTGCTGTTGCCGGCATCAAAGCGGATGCTCTTGATGTCCGCCGGCCCGGGCAGAATCGGGCTGGCAATGCGCAGGCCTTGAGCGGAACCCCGGGCACTGAAGCGCCATTGATCGGGGTGCAGCAGGGGGCCTTCCGTTTCCAAACGGTCAAGTTCAAGTTGTCCGCCCTGGCCGTCCAGGGAAAAAGGCTGGTTTTCAAACAGGCCATAGTCGTCGAGCCATGGGATGATCTGACCGAGATCAAGGCGCGCGGAGGCGTGATCCACCTGGATGAGAGGACTGTCGCCCAAAGCGACATGACCGGTCAATCCGGCAAAACTTGATTCGCCAAGTTTGCCGCTCATATGGATGACCTGGATTCGATCGCGCGTGTATTGGACCATACCTTCCGTGATGGACAATTTTGAGGGCAGGCGATCGTATTGGGCACCAAGGCGACAGTGTGCGACATCCACCGTCACGTCCACGAGCAGGGCCGCGGCCGTCGAGAATGAGTCTGCCGTCGGCGGTTCCCGAGAGATTCCTAATGCGGCGCATTTCGCCTTGGAAGACGGCATCGTCAACCCAACCCGCCAGCAGAGCAGGAAGGGGGGCCAGATCGGCATCGGCATCGATTTCGAGAAAAAAAGGCACGTTTTCCTCTTTATCCAAATCCAGCCACAGACGGCCATCGGATCCTTTGGTCTTCCCGTACGCGGCCTTCAGATCATCGCCTTTTAAAATGCCTTGTGAAATATCGGCATTGCCCTGAACCTTCGTTAGGGCCAGTTCGGCTCCCGGAATAAAAAGACGGCCGTTTTCGACTGCGGCAGTGATGGTCATATTGCGGAAAACGGCCATATCCGCAGGTTGTTTGCCCCTGGTGCTGAACCGAATCCAAGGGAGGTTTCCGCCGCGCAGCACATCGAAGATCCCGGCGACGACTTCGTTGTCGCCGGCAAGGGCCAGGCTCGCTTGGCGCAGGGGATCAATCGTGAGATTGCTGCCCGTCAGTTCAACCTGATACAAAGGCGCTCCGGGATTGACAACCGCACGACCACTTAGGGATAGCGATGGCTGGGCGGCCTGAAATTTTTCCAAGCTGATGCGGATATCGGTGGGTGAATAGACCAGCGCGCTTTTAAGCGTGATGCCATTAACAGCCACGCTGGCGGTTCCGCGTTTTAGCAGGATGCGGGGCAGACGGGCCTGGATCGCCATTTGAATATGGTCACGATCCGACAGATCGGCTTGGGCCGTGACGTCAAGGGGGGCGCCTTCCCATTGGAAGGGTGTCTTGGGAAGCTGTGCGCGAAGAAGCTCCGGCTTTAGGCGAGCGATAGTGAGCTGGAGCCGTCCTTGAAACGTAGCGGGGTTCAGGACCCCGGACAGATGCAAGGTTTCCCAGATATTCGAGCGGCAGCGCAAGTCGATCGTCATGTCAGCGGGTGGCAGCTGGAGAGCGAGATCGATGCCTTCGACCTGGATGGCAGGCTGGGAACTTTCCTCGATGCGAAGGCGTCCGGCTTGAATTTCAACAGTCGTATTTTGGAAAGCGGCCGCAGGTCCGGGCAGGCCGTCTTGCAGCAGAGAGATGATGGCTTGCGCGGCGGTAGGTGAGCGCGGCAGGGGTTTTTGCCCCTCCTGTGGTTGAGGAACGGCCACCTCGAAATCAAGGGCTTCGACAACAATTCTGCCGATTCGCAGGTTCCCGGTTAGAAGAGCTGAAAAAGCGGGATATATTTGCAGGTTCTGCCATTGTCCCTTCAGTTGCCCGGGAATGTTGATACGGGCGTTCGGAATGACGACGTGCGGCAGGGGGAGAAAGTCCAACTGAAAGCTGTCACTCGTGAAGCTGCCCCCGGTGGATTTTTCGAAAAGGGCCCCGGCATCCAGGCGATTTAGTTGGCGTTCGACCAAGGCGGGGCCTACGGACCAAAGCACTGCTCCGAGGAACAACAGCAAGACCGCCCCGCCGACGAGGTATTTTCTGAAGGGGCGTTTTTTTTTTGCAGGCATGATTTGGGTCCAGGGCCATCGTCCGTGGGTGCCATCGGTCGTATCGGTAGGCTACCGTATACCTTTTAGCGGACGACGATCAAGATGGATTATCCACCGTTGCGATGATCGCGGCAAGAAATGGAGCTGGCTAAGTAGACGAGGCGGGCCGATTCGGTCGGGAGGGGTGGGGATGGGGGGCACTTGGAGGGAAGGTCATTTTGACACAGGGTTCGGCTTTAAAAAATGACCTTCAGTGTCAGACAGGCGGCATAGGCATTCAAAGACGCCCCGCCATCCCCGTTAAGGTGTTCTATCTCTCCCGACGTACCGGTATCTTCGATCTCTAAATGAAGCGCATACGGGTTGTTGGTATAGACTGAGAAGCTGCCCATGTGACGATCGGAGTTGGGCTCCTCGCCCCAGTCGCTGCTGCGTTGCATCCTAAAGTTGGTCTGCATAATGTGGGCCATACTACTGCATCCCAGCATTGATGCGGCTATTGCTATGAGGATTATGATGAGAAGGCATTTCATCTTAAAAGTCTCCAAACCCGATCTGGCTGTTACTCTAATCAAATAATGTGCCATCATGGTCAGCTGCCTTTCAACCATTGGAATTCATGATGAATTAAAATTGTCGGCATTTTGAAAGCCAAACCCAGCAGATAAAATTATTGATATTTCGTAAATAATTATTTATATATAAACAAAAAGACCAAATGGAACCATGAAAACTTATCTTGACCTATTTCGATCCCTGTCCGAGGAGCTGGACCCCAAACGGTTGCAGCGTAAATTCCTCAGTGCCTTGCTGGAAATGCAGGACGTCAGCAGAGGGTCCATTTGGATACAAGATGAAGATGGTTACAAGTGCGTAGAGGCCCTCGGCGAACAACTTGAAGCCATACAAGGTCTAACCATCAGTGCTAACGAACCCAGCGTCGTGGGATGGGTGATTGAGAACCGCGCGATGACCGTGGCGGAGCCGGGGGCTGACGGACGGCACCATGGGGCGGCGGAAGAGGGTTTGGCCATCAAGAGCAGCAAAATCCTCTGCTTCCCGCTATTTCTGAGGGATGGCACCGTCTACGGCGCGGTACAGATTATCGATACATCGCGCGACAAATCCCGGCTCAATTTGGATGGCGGATATCTTAAAAGCATTCAGGAACTAATCGATGTCGGGTCTATCGCCCTCAGCAATGCGGTTCTTTACCGCCAGAAGCTCGAAGAAACCGAGACCCTCAAAAGTACCCTGGAGCGCATTCAAGGCGATACCCGGCTGATTGGACAGGGACCGGCCTTCCAAAAGGCCCGCGAAATGACGGAAAGCTATGCCCTGACAGATTATCCGGTGTTGATTACGGGCGAAAGCGGCACGGGTAAAGAATTGTTTGCCCGACAGATTCACAAACTCAGTCACCGCAGCCAGGCACCGTTTCTTGTGCAGAACTGCAGCGCTATCCCGGAAACCTTGTTGGAAAGCGAGCTTTTCGGCTACACCAAAGGCGCTTTTACCGGGGCGGTCAAGAATCGTGACGGTCTATTTGAGGCTGCCCATGGCGGTACGCTTTTTCTGGATGAAATCGGGGACATGCCGCTCAACTTGCAGGCGCGTATTCTGCGGGTCATCCAAGACGGTGAGGTGAAGCCGCTAGGATCCAACACCGCCCGGAAGGTGGACGTGCGGATTGTTTCGGCTACCCATCGCGATCTAAAGGAGATGGCGGCCGAGCATCGCTTTCGGGAGGACCTTTTTTATCGGTTATCCGTTTTGCCGCTGCCGTTGCCGCCGTTGCGCGACCGTCTGGAAGACATCCCCTTGTTATTAAGGCACTTCATGCATCAGGAGGCGGCTAAAATGCAGATGCCCCCCAAGCGCCTTAGCAGCGAGGCTACAAATTTGCTGACGACCTATGGTTGGGGGGGGAACATCCGTGAACTCGAAAATTTTGTCCGCTATATCCTGGTAACCAGCGAGAAGGATGTGATCGAAGGCGTCGATCTCCCGCCTCCCATGACCGATATCGGTCAGCGTCGTCGTCGAACCGATCGCCGCCGTCCACCCGATCGTCCCTTTTCCGAAGAGGAGCCGGATCCTGTCCAACCGTTGCGATTCGGCCAGCACTCCTGGGACGAAGTTGAGCGCGAGTATGTCCTTCATCTCATGAAATTGCATAACTGGAATATTACCCGCGCCGCCAAGTTGGCTAAGGTGAATCGATCGACCTTCGTTTCTCGCATGCGTCGCTTGGGGATCGCCAAGAAGCGATAACAGCTTCAGCCCGAAGATTTTCCCGGAAGCCAGGCGCATAGGTTGAAGCGCCCTTGTTTTCGTATTAGTTCGCCGGTTGTGACCCGCAGTCTTTCGGCCAGGGTTTCGGCAAAGACGCGATAGAGAATGTAACCGAAAGCCAAGCGATCATCGCCGGTCAAGCGCTTGATTTGACGCGTATCGGTCGCCAGGCAGACGGTATCTTCGGTGGCGAATACCGAGGCGGATCGTGCGGCCCCATCGATGGCGCCGATCTCCCCGATCAATTCACCGCGCCGGTCGGTGGCCGCAATGACCTGATGGTGTTTAACGATTTCCACACGGCCGTATACGAGAATGTATATCCAGGCACCGGTACTGCCTTCTTTAATGATGCGCTCGCCCTTGCGGTATTTTCGGATCTTGCTTTTTTGAAGCAGGATGCGGAGTTCGCTTGTTCTGAATTTTTCCAGCGAAGGAATGCTTTTTAACGAGTTGATGAGTTTGGCGTTATCCTCCAGATACTGCGATTCGATCATCCGCATGTCTCCATTTCTTAATCGATTGTGAGTGCGTTTGAAAAATAATAGGCCCTGTTTCCATAAATCTGCAATCTCTTCTCACTTAGAACCCCACTTCAAAATGGCACCCTGCGGGCAAGCGAGTTTGCAGTATGATCGCATACGGCACTTCGCCGATATGGTGTGATGAGTTGGCAGCAAATATTGTGCCTTAAATTTCTACCAACATCCTCTGGCACACACTTTTCAGACGCATCCTGTCTTCTTGGCATGGCGCCTGCCTTCCGACAGGTTCGAATCCCCGGCGGCTGATCCGGGCGGGAGCGGATTGTCAATAACCAATTGACAGCTGAGGGCTGGCGCGTTATTTTCCACCATAAAAAAGGAGCGGATGTTGCCGCCCGCGAAAGGATTCGTCATGCCGGTCTATGAGTTTGAATGCCCTGAAGGAACCGTAACCGAACGTTTGGTCAAAATGGGAACCAAATCCATTAAATGCCCCCAATGCCATAAGACCGCCCATAAGATCATATCCCGCTGCACCTTCGAATTGAAAGGTGGCGGATGGTATGCGGACGGTTATCGCTCCACGAAAACCTCGAAGTCCTGATAACCCCCGAAGCGTTTTTGACGTTTTCGACACGATCTTGATCCACTGAACGAAGGCGGTTTAGGAGGAAAGACGCATGCCTTTATATGAATACCGATGTAAGCACTGCGGGAGCGAATTCGAATGCCTGATGCTGTCGGCGAACGATCCGGAACCTGAGTGCCCCTGCTGCCATAAAATGGGGGTCGAAAAACTGATTTCCGCCGGGAGTATCCGCCCCCAGGGGATCCCCGCCGGTGCCGGTGGATTCACACCGCCGGCGTGTGCCCCTTCGGGCGGCTGAAAGGTATAACGCCCCTTGGTCAAGGGGCTTTACACTCGCCCAAAAGGGTGCTCTTAAGGTATTGAAGCATCCCCTCCGATATGACGGCAAGCGGTCCGTTCGGCTTTCAATAAACCTGGCGCGGAGTTTCGCGGATGACTGACATTCCTATGTCGACCGAAATGCGAACTGACTATGACTGTGAAATCACAGGCATGCCGGCCGAGCGCTGGGGCGAGGCGGTGTTTAGGGTCGGGGATCAGGAACTTGTTGTTGAGGTCAGCGTTGAGAAGGACGTTATCGTCGCTGTGATGGCCGGTGAGGACGCAGTCTGGAAGGGCACCCTGGAAGGATTCCGGCATTTGCTCCAGAGTAGCCTGAAAAAATAATTCTACCCACGCAGCAATCGAATAGGAGCCATCAGTACCCAAGTATCCGCAGGCGCGGTTCTCCCTCCATATCGCCGCTACGATTAGCCGGCCCCTCCTCGCCTATATCGCCATTCCCATCCTAATGGCCCTATTTGCAAATAAGATGGCATTCGGCCGCCCATTCATCCTGCCCTCTGATGGCGTTGCGAAAGCACGGCATATTCCGGATTTGCCTTAGTTTTCGCGCCTTGCCAGCCAACCGTGACGCTTTCATGGCCTTGCCGTTTTGGTGAGCAGGACCACTAAGCGTGGCATTTCCTCCCTTTCTTTTAGCGCCAGAAGCCATCGCCCAATAGGTATGCGGCTCCCTTTAGGCCCAACGGACGACTGATGCCGGTCCGTCGGAATTAATTCCCCCTGAGGTGCAAGAGGTGTCTCAAAACAGGTGTAACTGATTTGTTTCGGTATGGCCCGATCCTCCTTCCGGCCGAAAATAGTTCACGAATAATTTTAATTGACCACCTTTCGAAAACAATATATAAATCATTATTCGAATGCCGCTCGAAATAAACTTATCCATACGGGAGGTCGGGATGTATGCGGATTTAAAAGGGAAAACCGCTCTGGTCACCGGTGCCGGCAAAAAATCCGGTATCGGCTTTGGGATCGCCGAAAATTTGGCGGCCAGCGGGTGCAACGTGGTCGTGACCGACTTGGGGACCGAGGGGCAGGACGGTGGCGTGGTGGCGGCCGGTTCTGCTCAGGGACTGGAGGCAATCGCTGAAGAACTGCGCCAGCGATTCGATGTCGATGCCTTGGCGGTGTGCGTGGATGTAACATCCAATTCGTCGTTGCAGAAAATGGTGGCGGCGGTATCGGCCCAATTCCCCCACATTGATATTCTATGCAACAATGCGGGCGCTGTTTTCGGTGTGCCTAATGCCGTCCACACCTATGATGAGACGGCCTGGCTGAAGACGATCGATGTCAACCTGCACAGCGTTTTCCGGGTGACCCGGGCGGTTCTCCCGCTCATGTTCGGAAAACCGGCCGCCATCATCAATACAGCCTCCCGCGGTGGCAAGGTGCCCCCCTTGTTCAACGGCGCCTACGCCGTGGCCAAAGCCGGTGTCATCATGCTCACCAAGGTGATGGCCAAAGAACTGGCCGGCGCGGGTTTTCGGGTCAACGCCATTTGCCCCGGCCAGATCCATACCGACCTGGAAGACTGGCGGGCCCCGCTGGAGGCGGAATTCACGGGCCGGACGGTGGAAGAGCGCAATGAGGCCATGCGCAAGACCATCCCTCTCAACCGCGTGGGCACTCCTGATGAAGTTGGGCGGGTTGTCGCTTTCCTTGCCTCGGAAGCCGCCGCCTATATCACCGGTCAGGCTATCAATGTGACCGGTGGTCAATTAATGGAGCTATAGCACGATGCCTATGGGATTCTAAGATCCCCTGACTTGGCAGGATTGCGACAATTAACAAGGAGCAGAATATGACAACCGATACGGTAGCAGGTGCTAAATTAGTGGCGGAGGCCTTAGTGGCACGCGGTGTAGAAAAAATTTTTACCTTGAGCGGCGGCCATATCACGCCGATTTACCAATATCTTGAAGATACGGCCATAACCCTATTTGATACCCGCCACGAACAGGCCGCACTTTTTATGGCCGAAGCCTGGGGCAAAATGACGCGCCAGCCGGGGGTCGCCATGGTCACTGCTGGTCCGGGCTTTACCAACGCCCTGACAGGGGTGGCCAGCGCCTATTTTTCCAATACGCCTTTGGTCATTATTGCCGGCTGCGTGGGGCTGGATCACAAAGAAAAGCTTGATTTGCAGGATATGGCCCAGGCCCCCGTGATTGATCCTATGGTCAAACGGTCTTTTGTCTGCCAGAAACCCGAACGGGCGGCGGAATACGTGGACATGGCTTTTCGGACCGCCACCAGCGGCCGCCCGGGGCCGGTTTATCTGGAATTCCCGGTTGATGTCCTTAACGCCCAAGTCAACCCCGCCGGCATTCGAAAACCAGTAACCGAAACGGATTCACGCCCTGCCGATGCTGTGAATGCCCGCAAGATGATGGACTGGCTGGCGGAAGCCCGCAAGCCGGTGATCATTGCCGGCAGCGGGGTGTGGCATGCCCATGCCGAAGACGTCCTGGTGGAATTCGCCGAAAAGGCAGGCGTGCCGGTTTTCACATCCTTATCCGGCCGCGGAACCATTTCGGATACGCATCCTCTTTGTTTTGAATCAGCACTTGCCATCCGGCCCGGAGCCGCCTTTGCGGCCTATATCGAAACCGACTTGGTGATCCTGCTGGGAACCCGGATCGGTCTTTATTACATTTTCGGGGATGTCTTCAATCCTGAAGCGCGCATGGTGCAGGTGGACATCATGCCCGAAGAGATCGGCCGCAACCGCAGCGTTGATCTGCCCATCGTCAGCGATGCCCGGGCCTTTCTCGAAACCTGTGTTCGGCTGATGGACGAAACCGACGGCGGCAGGAGTTTGCAGGAGCAGTTCCAGGGCTGGATCACAACCCTCAATGCGGCCGATGAAACCGGCAAGGCCCAGGCCCGCCCCAACTGGGAAAGCGACGCCGCCCCCATCCATCCGCTTCGGCTGGCCCGGGAAATCGATGCCTTCATGGATCGCGACGACGATATCGTCGTCGCTGACGGCGGGGACACCACCACCTGGATCGGCATGACCCGCACGATCCGCAAACCCGGACACTATCTCGACTATGGGATTTACGGTTCATTGGGTGTGGGACTGCCCTATGCCCTGGCGGCGAAATTGCGGTATCCTGATCAGCGGGTCTGCCTGTTGACCGGTGACGGGTCGGTGGGGTTCAATTTTATGGAATTCGAAAATACGATCCGCAAGGGCTTGCCCCTGGTCGTGGTGATCAGCAACGACCTGGGCTGGGGCATGATCCGCCATAGCCAAGAGCTGCGGATCGGTCATGCTATCGAAGAGGGCACCTATATCGGGCAGGTGGCGTATCATAAGCTGGTCGAAGCCATCGGGGGGCTGGGCTTCCTTGTTGAGAAGGCCGAAGACATCCGCCCGGCGCTGGAAGCCGCCTTTGCTTCCGGGAAGACATGTTGTATCAACGTCATGACGGATCCAACCACGGTCAGCCCGGGCAGCATCGCCCTGGCCAACTTGGGAGGGTACAAAGCTACCTGATCGCGAAAACCGATATCCTGATTTTAACAGGATGCACCAGGCGCCGATTTCTGGCAGTTTACTGTAGGTGACCGCACAAAAAGTAAACTACAATCCGAACTTGTGCTCCTGCCATTAGGGGAAGCGCCTATTCATCCAGCGGGAGACCGGAAAACTGGCGAGCTAGAGGACAATTCTTAATAAGGGAGATGCAAGCATGGAACCGGTTGCCGTCGATCAGATTCAAATAAACTTAAGCACTCGTGGCCTAATGATCATAAACGGGGCTATTGGTTTGATGATGCTTGGTGTCGCCTTGGAACTTAAGTTTGAGGATTTCAAGCGCATCCTTCAGTCACCCAAAGCGCCGATAATTGGTCTATTAGCACAGTTTATTCTTCTGCCCGCCTTTACTTTTTTATTGACGCTTTTAATCAAGCCCCAACCGTCGGTTGCTTTAGGAATGATTCTGTTAGCGGCCTGTCCCGGCGGTAATTTTTCCAACCTAATGACTTACCTGGCCAAGGGTAATTGCGCTCTTTCGATCAGCATGACCGCCGTATCAACCGCAGCGGCAATTTTTATGACTCCTTTGAACCTGAGTCTGTGGGGGGGGTTGAACCCGCATACAGCCGCGATTTTGAAACAGGTAAGCCTTAGCCCCATGGACGTATTTGTAACAGTTTTTATAATCCTGGGAATCCCCTTAGTCGTGGGGATGACTCTTTCCCGAATGTTTCCAGGACTTGCCGTCCGTGTTCGTAAGCCTTTCAAGATTTTTACCTTGATCTTTTTCATCATCATTTTGTGCGGTGCCTTTGCGGCCAATTGGAAAATTTTTTTACAGGTCATCGGCTTGGTGGTTTTCGTGGTGTTCATTCATAATGCCATGGCGCTCAACCTGGGATATTGGAGTGGACGCCTGGCCCGACTGCCCGAGGCGGACTGTCGGGCTGTCTCCATTGAGGTCGGTATCCAAAATGCCGCTCTCGGGTTGGTGCTTGTATTTACCTTTTTTCAAGGTCTTGGCGGCATGGCCATCGTAGTTGGCTGGTGGGGGATATGGCACATTGTCGCTGGATTGACCACGGCCTATATTTTTACCCGGCGCAGGTTGCCGGGCGACGAAGACGCCATGCAAAGCTGCAGCCGTGTCTAAGGCTCTCAATCCTATAAGAAGTGCGGTAAATAACATGAACATCCCGGAAACCATGCAGGCGGTCATTTTTCACGGCCGTGAGTTGGAGCTGATCACCCTGCCGTTGCCCGACATTGAGCCGGACGGTGTCCTCCTGGAAGTGCTCCAGGTAGGCTTTTGTGGAACGGATCATTCCCTCATCAAGTCCGGCGGATTGCAAGAAGGAACCATCCTGGGGCATGAAGTATGCGGCCGGGTGGTGGCCTGCGGGGCCGAAGTCCACGGCGTCGCATTGGGGACACGGGTAATCGTGCGGCCGACATCCTGCGGCCGCTGCCGCGACTGCCGTGCCGGACGTCCCTATTTTTGCCAATCCGGTCGGCACTCCATCGGCATCGGTGATATGCCCGGAGCCTTTGCCGAGTACGTCAAGGTATACCCGGAGATGCTCATCCCGGTGCCGGATGCGGTAGACACGCGGAATGCCGCCTTGGCCGAAGCCTTTGCCGCAGCGCTGCACGGCATCAATTGCGTTCATGCCACCGAAGGTCCGGCCCTCGTGATGGGGGGCGGTCCCATCGGTTTGGCCGCAGTGTCTCTGCTGCGCGTTATGGGCGTTTCGCCGATTATCCTTTCCGAACCGGTGGAAGCCAAACGCAGCCTGGCGCTGGAACTGGGCGCCGACCACGTTCTGAATCCCTTCCATGATGATATGGCGCTCCGTGTCTTCGAAATCACGGCCGGGGTTGGGTTTCCGGTGGTGTTCGAATGTTCCGGGGTGACCGACAATGTGCAGAAAGCCCTGGATTGGGTGGCCCGCGGCGGAGACATCTGTGTCGTCAGCATGATGTTCGCACCCACCACCATCGTTCCCATGGCCTTCAACTTCAAAGAGGCCCGGTTGACCGGATGCTACAGCAACACCCATGAGGAAAACCGGCGCTGTCTGGAATGGATGGCCACCGGGCAGCTGGACGGGCGTAAACTGGTAACGGATACGGTTTCCCTGGCCCAGCTGCCGGCTGTCTACCGGGAGCGCATCGATACCGGTCAGGCCATCAAGGTTATTGTGGAGACCAGCGCCGGCAAGGCGTGACGACTCGGTCCGGACAGGCGATACGATGGGGATTCAACAGCGACGGCGACGCGAAAGAGAGCAGCGGCGGCAGCAGATTCTGAATGCTGCCCGCAACCTTTTGTTCAAGAAAGGGCTAAATGCCATTTCGGTCAATCAAATCGCGCGTCAGGCCGAGCTGGCGGTGGGGACGATCTATTTTTACTTCCGAAGCAAGGAAGAGATTTTCGCCGTTCTGCAGGAAGAGGGGCTGGAACTGCTGTTGAAGGACGTGCGCCGTGCCCTGGAAACCGGAGCCGATGCCCGGGAAAGCCTGCACAATATTGCCCAAGCCTATCTCAATTTCAGCCGGGAGCAGAAAAGCTATTTCGATGTGATCAACTATTTTCTCTCCTGCCGGAGATGTCATTTTTACAGCAGAAATCAAGCGGCAGATCGATCAGCAGGGCAATCAAATCCTATTGGTTGTCGAGCAAGCCCTAAGGGAAGGGGTCGCGCAGGGGCAGTTTCGTGCCATGAACATCCGTCGCCACGCACTTCTCTTTTGGGTGATTCTGCACGGACTGATCCCCTTTCGGAAGATGACGGACACGCTTCTGGCGGATGACAGCCTCACGGCTCTCTGCGGGTTTGCGGTTGACAATTTCATCAACGGCTTGTCCTATCCAACCGCGAGTGAATCGAGCGCATCCTGAAGCGCATTGCCCAGGGCATCCGAATGGGCGGCAAAGAAATGATCCGCGCCGGGCACCACTTCCAATATCGCCGTGGGGTTCCAGATGGGCACCAGGCGTTGGAGCATTTCCGGCGGGGCGATGTCGTCGCGGCTGCCGGTGAGGACCAGGGTCAGGCCGGGCAGGTGCTGAATGCCGCGGAAGTCCATGAAGGCTGTGGGCGGGGACACCATGGACATTCGGATGGTGGGCAGGCTGCCCTCTGCAAAGTGGGCATTGACCCATGCCCCGAAGGAATAGCCGGAGAGTTCAATCGGCCCGCAGCCCTGCTCATGGAGATAGGCAACCGCCTGGCGCACATCCTCCTGCTCTCCGCGTCCCTCGTCATAGCGCCCCTGGCTGCCTTCCACTCCCCGGAAATTGAATCGCAGGGTCGTGTAGTTCCGCTGACGAAAGCTCTTGGCGATGGTTTCCACCACCGGGTTGTGCATATTGCCACCATAGAGGGAATGGGGGTGGGTGATTACGACCGCCCGGGGAGAGCCTTCATGCAGGCGGCCTTCGATACGATAGCCGGATGAGGTAAAGTGCACTTCGGTTTCCATCGCACCTCGCAGGGGGTTATCGAACCTGTTTCATGACGCCGACAATCTCCCGGCCGAAAGCCTTGCGGCGCCACTGCCGCAGATCGGGTATATCGGCCAGATCGGCAAGAGTTTGGGGGTGGCCCAGGGCGATGGCCTGCATCAGGGCTTTGCTGAGCATCAGGCCGGGATCCAAATCCAAGTCTTGGGCCTTGCGGTCGCGCCAGGTCTTCAAGGCGGTCACACGCTCGGGGACGCGGGCCGGCATGCGCGGCGCCTTTTGACGCGGGTAAACAGGGAGTTTTTTCTGCGGCAGATCCTGGGCCTGGCGAATGGCTTTGAGCAGGGCGCTGCCATGGAGCTTGATCTGCTTCGGGCTCAGGGCATCGGCCTGTTCCAAATCGCGGGGATTCAACGGCATGGCCGTGGCCAGCGTCAGCAGAGATTTGTTCGAGAAAACTTTAAATAGGGGGCGGTCTTTGGCTTCTGCCAGCCGTCGTCTCAGCTGCAGAAGCGACTCCAGAGCCGCCAGGTGGCGTGGCCGCAGGCGGCCGGCCCCCTTGAAGGAAAGAAACAGGGGGGCATGGTTCTGCTCGGGCGCGCGCACCCGGCGCAGCCAATCGCATTCTTCGAGCACCCAGGCCAGGCGTCCCTTTTGGCGAAGCTCTTTTTCCAGCATGGCCGCGAGAGACAAAAGATAGTGGACGTCGCGTGCGCCATAATCCATCATGGCTTCGGGCAGGGGGCGTTTGGACCAGTCTTTGCGCTGATATTTCTTGTCGAGACGGACGCCGAAGCGGTCTTGCAGCACAGCGTCCAGGCCGCTCTCACGGATACCCAGAAAGCGGGAGGCCAGCTCGGTATCGAATAAATTGTGAACTTCGATTGCGAAGTCGCGATAAAGGGATCGGATGTCGTAGTCGGCGCCGTGCAGGACTTTGCGAATGCGCGGGTCGGCCATAACCGGCTTGAGGGGCGACAAATCGACAAGCTTGAGAGGATCCACGACGAGCGTTTCATCGGGCGTGGCGATTTGGATCAGGCAGACTTTTTCCTGGAAGTGATACATCGAATCCGCTTCCAGATCAAAGGCGATTCCCTTCGCTTTCTCCAGTTGTCGGGCGGCAGCGGCTAACGCGCTGGGCTGATCGATGATGCGGTATCCGTCCGGATTGTGATTTGTCATGATTTTGCTTGACCCATCCTTTGGTTTCCCCTACATTTTTTAATTTTCGACGCTGGCCCGCCGCGGCAGGCGCCCTTGTGACCATGAAGCGAGGATACAATGATTCATATAACACTTCCTGATGGGAGCATAAAGCAGTTTGAAACACCACCTTCCGGGCTGGACGTGGCCAAATCCATTTCCGAGGGGCTGGCCCGCGACTGTGTCGCCATGGAAATCGACGGCCAGGTGCGGGATCTCTATCTGGCGATCGAGAAGGATGCCACCCTGCGCCTGATCACCACGCGCGAGGACGAGGCCCTGGAGATCATGCGTCACAGCGCCGCCCATGTGATGGCTCAGGCGGTTTTGCGGCTCTATGACAAGGCCAAGCTGACGATCGGCCCCGTCATCGAGGATGGATTTTACTACGATATCGATATGGAGCCGATATCCGAAGACGATTTTCCTAAAATCGAAGCCGAGATGAAGAAGATCGTCAAAGCCAAGCTGCCCATTCGGCGGGAAAGCATCGGCAAGGCGGAAGCCCTGACCCTTTACAAAGACGAGCCCTACAAGCTGGAGATGATCGAAGACCTTCCCGACGGCACCATTTCGCTTTATCGACAGGGGGATTTTGTCGATCTTTGCCGGGGGCCGCACGTACCTCACACCGGTTTTGTGAAGGCCTTCAAGCTGATGAAGGTATCCGGCGCCTACTGGCGGGCGGATCAGAGCAAAGCCCAGCTGCAGCGGATATACGGAACGGCCTATTTCGATAAAAAGGAATTGAAAGCCTACCTGACCTTTCTGGAGGAGGCCCGTAAGCGCAACCATCGCAAGATCGGCGAGGCCCAGGAGCTTTTCAGTTTCCACGACGAAGCGCCCGGCATGCCGTTTTTCCACCCCCGGGGCATGGTGATGTGGAATCTCCTGCTTGATTTCTGGCGGGAAGAACATCGACGCGCCGGCTATGTGGAGATCAAAACACCGATCATGCTGCAGCAAATCCTCTGGGAGCGCAGCGGACACTGGGACAATTACCGGGAAAACATGTACACCAGCGAAGTGGATGGGATCGCGTATGCCATCAAACCCATGAATTGCCCGGGCGGCATGCTGCTCTATAAAAACCGCCATCACTCCTACCGTGAACTGCCGCTGCGCGTTGCGGAGGTCGGCCTAGTACACCGCCATGAACTGAGCGGGGTTCTGTCAGGTCTGTTCCGGGTTCGCGCCTTCCATCAGGACGATGCCCACATCTACATGATGCCCGATCAAATCGAAGCCGAGATCATAGGCGTGCTTCGCCTGGTGGAACGCATTTACGGGGTTTTCGGCCTCGGTTTTCATCTTGAGCTCTCCACCCGCCCGGAGAAAAGCATTGGCACCGATGAACAGTGGGCGATCGCGACCGACGGTCTGCGGTCGGCTTTGGAGTCCTACGGCGCCGATTACCAACTCAATGAAGGCGACGGTGCTTTCTACGGGCCGAAAATCGACATCCACATCAAGGATGCCCTGGGGCGCACCTGGCAATGCGGGACGATTCAGCTCGACATGTCACAGCCGGAGCGATTTGACCTGACCTTTGTAGATCGGGACAACCAGCGCCGGCGCCCCATCATGATCCATCGCACCGTGCTGGGATCCATCGAGCGCTTTTTCGGTATCCTGATCGAGCATTTTGCCGGGAAATATCCGCTCTGGCTGACACCGGTGCAGGTGGTTGTCCTGCCCATCAACGATGATATCGCCCCCTATGCCGGGTCGATTCGCGACGATCTGACGGCCGCTGGCCTGAGGGTCGAGATCGACGACCGTACGGAAAGCCTCAACAAAAAGGTGCGCGAAGCGCAGCTGCGCCAGATTCCCTTGATTCTCACCATCGGCGCCAAGGAACAGGCCGCCGGTACGCTGTCGGTGAGAACCCTGGACGGCCGTGTGCGCTATGGCGTGACCCGTGAGGTCTTCCTGGATACCGTTCTGGGCCATGTCCGGGAACGGAAGCTGGATCTGGCGATTTTCGGTGACTGATCGTGACCGCCCACATCAAGGGCCGGAAGGCGCCCAGCCATCGGGCCTCCCGTCCCGCGCCGCCAAGTTGCGGCGATTCCTCCGCCACCCGGCCCTATCCTGGTTCCTATTGGTCGGCTACAGTCTGTTGATCTTTATCCAGTCTTCCCTTCCATCCATCGATATGGGCACCGACCTGCCGGGGATGGACAAGGTTCTTCATTTGGCCGCCTACACCCTCATGGGCGTTTTGGCCTGCCGCGCTTTGGCCACGCGACCACGGCTGGAAACCGCCCTCACCCTCTTCATGGCTGCGTTTGCCTTTACACTCCTGTTCGGCCTGAGTGACGAGTGGCACCAGTCCTTTGTTCCCAGCCGCACGGCGGACGTGTTGGATTTCGCGGCGGACGGTCTGGGCGCTTTGCTGGGCGCCGGTTTCACCAGCAGGCACCTGAGGCCGACAGGGGGGCGGGGCTCGATTTTCCCTCGTTGACAAGATGCCTGCTATTCTATAAAAATTCTAATTCCGAATTCATATCGTGTCAGTGCACGGAGCCGACTTTATTAACATGCTGCTCCGGGTGCCGCCATGCCTGAGGTGATGGCCGCTTCCGCCAGGCCATAAAAAGGGGAAAACCATGACCGATCAGAATCAACTGGTGATGAACGGAAATACGTTCACGTTTGAACCGGGGGAAACCATTCTCGAAGTGGCCCGGCGCCACAGTATCGACATTCCGACGTTGTGCCATTTGAAGGGTACGACCCCGACCGGTGCCTGTCGGGTCTGCGTGGTGGAGGTGGAAGGGGCCAGGACCCTCCTGCCGGCCTGTGCCACGCCCGCTGGCAGAAACATGGTCATTCAGACGGAATCACCCAAGGTGGTCGAGGCGCGTCGCACGATTCTGAAACTGCTCCTGGCGTCGGGCAACCACAACTGCGCGGCCCGCGGGTCGGACGAAGGCGATTGGACCGCCTTTCAGCTGGCAGTGGAAGCGGACGATCGGAGCGACCAGCTTTGCCCGGTATGGGGGGATTGCCGGCTGCAGGATTTGGCCTACCGCTACCAGGTGACCGGCGAAGGCCTCCCGGGTACGGTGATTCCCTATCCCTTGGAAGATGTGAACCCCTTTATCGTGAGGGATTTTTCACGCTGCATTCTTTGCGGGCGCTGTGTGCAGGCCTGCAACGAGGTTCAGGTCAACAAAGCGATCAGTTTCGGATTCCGGGGGTCGGAAAGCAAGATCGTCGCCGCAGGCGACAAACCGCTAAAGGATTCCGATTGCGTTTTCTGCGGGGAATGCGTCCAGGTCTGCCCGGTGGGGGCGCTGGTCGAAAAAAAGGTTCGTTACGACGTGCGGCCGTGGGAAACCCGGAAGGTGCGCACCACTTGTACCTATTGTGGTGTCGGCTGCCAGATCCATCTGCATGTGCGCGACAATCATGTGGTGAAAGTAACCGGTGTGGAGGATGTCCCGCCCAACTACGGCAGCCTGTGTGTCAAGGGGCGCTTTGGCTACCCTTTTATCGATGCCCCCGACCGGCTGACAAAACCCCTGATCAAGAAGGACGGAGATTTCAAGGAGGCCTCCTGGGACGAGGCCCTGGAATTCGTGACCGGGAAGTTGACGGCCATCAAGGACGCCCACGGACCGGAAAGTATCGGTATGCTGACCTCCGCCCGCATCAGCAACGAAGAAAACTATGTGGCCCAGAAGTTTGCCCGGGCGGTGCTTAAAACCAACAATGTGGATCATTGCGCCCGTCTCTGACATAGCTCCACCGTGGCCGGTCTGGCCGCAGCATTCGGGAGCGGGGCAATGACCAATACCATCGCCTGCGTCGAGGAAGCCGACGTTATTCTGATCACCGGCTCCAACACCACCGAGAATCATCCGGTGATCTCGGCCGGGGTCAAGCGGGCCGTGACCTCTGGCCGGGCACGCCTGATCGTGGTGGATCCACGCCGTATCAAGATCGCCGAGTTTGCCGATTACTATCTGCGGCCCAATCTCGGGACGGACGTAGCCTGGATCAACGGCATGCTGCATGTCATTATCAACGAGAATCTGCAGGACGCGTCCTTTGTCGCGGAGCGCACCGAGGGCTTCGAAGAAATGAAAGCGCTGGTGGCGAAGTATACGCCGGAATACGTGGAAAGCATTACCGGCATTCCGGCCCAGCAGCTGATCGAAGCCGCCCGGCTGTATGCCAAGGCCAAGGTGGGTAACATCGTTTACTGCATGGGGATTACCCAGCACACCTGCGGCACCGACAACGTCAAATCCCTGGCCAATCTGGCCATGTTATGCGGCAACCTCGGGATGCGGGGCGGCGGTGTGAACCCCCTGCGGGGCCAGAACAATGTGCAGGGGGCCTGCGACATGGGCGGCCTGCCCAATGTGTTTACGGCCTACCAGCCGGTGACCAATGAAGATACCAGCCAGAAAATGGCCGTCGCCTGGGGTGTGGATGGATTGTCCACCAGCATCGGCATGAAAGCGACCGACATGATTCCGGCCGCCCACGAAGGCCGGCTGAAGGCCCTCTATGTGATTGGCGAAAACCCGTTGGTCTCCGACCCGGACCTTAATCATGCCGAGGATAGCCTTAAGCATCTCGATTTGCTGGTGGTGCAGGATCTTTTCTTGACCGAAACGGCCCGGCTGGCCGACGTGGTGCTGCCCAGCCGGTGTTTTGCCGAAAAAGACGGCACGTTTTCCAACACCGAGCGGCGCGTTCAACGCGTTCGTAAGGCGGTGGAGGCTCCTGGAGAGGCCTGGGACGATTGGAAAATCATAACTGAAATCGCAGGCCGTATGGGCTATGCCATGGACTATGCCGACAGCGAAGCCATTTTCGAGGAAATCCGTCAGGTGACCCCCAGCTATGCGGGCATCACCTATGACCGGATTGACAAGGAAGGGCTGCACTGGCCTTGCCTGAATGAAGAGCATCCCGGCACACCGGTCCTTCACGGGTTACAGTTCACCCGCGGCAAAGGCCTGTTCCATGCCATCGAATGGCAGCCGCCGGTGGAAGTACCCGACCAGGAGTACCCGCTCTATCTTACGACAGGGCGCATTCTTTACCACTACCATACGGGTACCATGACCATGCGTTCGGAAGATCTTATGGAGCGGGCGCCGGAGAGTTTTGTGGAGATTGCCCCCCAGGATGCCGCCGCCCATGGCCTGGCCGATGGCGGCCGGGTCAGCATTGCCTCCCGGCGGGGAGTCATCGAAGCCCGGGTGAAGGTTTCCCGCAAAGCCGTGGCCGGCACGGTGTTCATCCCCTTCCACTTCGCCCAGGGGGCGGCCAACAAATTGACCAACGCCGCGCTGGACCCCGTTTCGGGGATTCCCGAATACAAGGTGTGTGCCGTCAAATTGACGCCGGCTCCTTGATGGGCCTGCGCACGGATCAACTAAAAAAGCCTCCGGCCTGATACCAAGCCGGGGGCTTTTAGGTTTGTGTGGGAGCCGGCCGCGATCTTCAACAGTCGTACGGGGCCGGGCAGGGGGTCTTCGAGGCGTTATTTATCTTTGTAGCGTGCCGCGTATTCGTCCTGCACGATCATGCGGCGGGTCTGGTTCTGCCACTGCATGGCCGGTTTGATCTTTTTGATGTCGTCCAAGCGGTTCTGTGCTTTCAGACGGTTGTAAATATCCTGCCAGGCGCAAGGGATTTCGCTGCTGACCTCACAGTTGCCGTTATTCGTGCCCCCGCAGGGGCCGTTGAACAGTCCCTTGGCGCAGCGTGTGATGGGGCAGATCCCGCCGGTATAACCCAGCACGCATTCGCCGCAGGCCCGGCAGCGCTCTTCATAGACGCCGATATTGCGATCGATGCCGATGGCGATGGTGTTGACCGCCGGGAAGACGGGCTTGTCCGGATAGCGTTCCGCGAGCAATTGAACACCAGCGCCGCAGGCCATGGACATCAGACCATCATAGCGGGCCACGCGTTTATCCAAATCGGCCAGGAAGACCTCGTTGCACTGCCGCTCAACGGTAAACCCGTCCACACGGGTCTGGCGATTATCGTTTTTCAGGGCCAGATTCAGTTTGGCGTTCAGCAGGTTGACTTCTTTCTGTCCGCCTGCCAGGCAGACGGACACGCAGCCCCCGCAACCGACATTCAGCACGCGGGTATACTTTTCAATCGCCTGCTTGATTTCTTCCAGGGGTTTTCTTTTTGCTTTAACCACTTGCGACCTCCAAGGTGGATGAATTACGGATGCGTTCTTAGTCTTCCGCCCCGTGGCAGTTGCCGCACATTTCGGGGCCGGAGGGCTGGCCGGATTTGCGGACCTCGATATGGCATTCGATGCATTGGCGGTGAAAGGCTTCCTGCAGGTTCGGGTCCGTCTGATCATTGTGGCAATTCGCGCAGCGAATGGCCGGGTTACCCTCTTCCAGGTTGTCTTCGTCCAGCACGTTCACCCCATTTTGGTAATCGTGGTGGCAATCCAGGCACTCATAAAGTCCCATGTGCACTTCATGATTGAAAATCACGGGCGCGCGTTGCGCTTCCCCGGGGTTACCCATGCTCAGCTCGATTTCCTCCTCCTGGGCTAAGGCGACGGTCATCGGAATCAGGCCGATGATGGCGACAATAGCCGCCACCCATATCAGGGATCGTTTATTCCACGTCATTGCTGTTGCCGTACCTTTCTTTGCGGGCTTACCGTATGCGGAAGGCGCTTCCAATCGACTTCCAATCTGCAGGGGGCGCTATTCGGCCGGTTGCTCAAGTTCGCTCCATTGGAAATAGACCTCCTGGGAGCGGCAGATGTCGCGCGCAATGGCGATCATTTCAGGTATATCAATGCCCAGCGGGCAGTAGCAGCGCGTGCAGAGCACGCATCGCCGCCACACGATTTCTTTGATTTCTTCGATACCGGCCCGATCCACCTTGCCTTTTTTCTTATAGAGCCTCCCTATGGAATTGATGAACTTGTGGGAGGGCATGTAGCGGGGGTCCTTGTCATTAACATGGTATAAAAAACAGCTGTCCGCACAGAGGCTGCAATGGGCACATACCCGCAGTGCGGTTTTCATCTTGTCCTTGTGTTGATCCAGCATGCGCCGGATTTCGTTCTGATCGATGGGAGCTTGTTCGTTTGCATCATTGCTGTCTCCGCGGGTCGGCGGTGCCTAACGCCAAATACGGCTTCCGCCGGCACCGAGGGTGTTCTCGTGTACCAGCACGAACCGGTTGATGAAAAAATAGGGCATATGCACCAGCTTGGTGAATGGTACGGCCATCAGCATGATTTCTCCGGCCAGCATGTGCAATACGATGACGGTGTCATAATCGAACAGGTGATGGTAGGCCAGAAACCCCGTCACAAACGGTGCGGTCGCTATAAGCAACACCAGATAATCGTAGGGTGTCGAAATGGCGCGCACGCGGTCCAGGAAAATGCGTCGCAGGAGGAAGAAAAGGCCGCCGGCGATCACCACGATGGTGAGGCCGTCCCCACCGCTTCCGGCAAGCTGGGCAGACTGGCATGCCAGGCCACGTCCAACAGAACATTATGTCCCAAAACGAAAAAGGGGGTCAAAACCAGGAACAGGTGGAAGATGGTGGTGACGAGGTCATGATCGGGTTGACGCCGACCACGCTCATCCGCACCTGCTGCCACCACGTCAAATCCGGTTCGGCTGGTGTCTCATCCGGATCTTTGGGCGGTTTGCCGAAAGGGATCCGCAGGCGGAAAGGTTCTTTCGGCCGGCTTAAGCGATAGAAGCGGTAGACCTGATAAATGGTGCCGAAGATGAAAACCAGGAAGGCGACCCACACCAATGGTCCCCTGATAAAATCGTACATGGACATCTCCCGAATCGTTCAGCCCTTACGGCCGGGCGAAAAGGGCGCGCATGGCAAGACAGCCCTCTGCGATGCCGCGCCCCGATGGTTAGACTTGCGGTCGGGGGAGGACGCCGGCGCGCTCGGCAATTTCCGGAACCCGGTGCTCCCACTCGATGGCCATGAGGTGCACACCGGCGACGCCTTTCATTTCCTTGAATTCTTCAATCTGCTCGCAGGCCATTTTGATGCCTTCATCGGCCTGCTTTTTCTTGTCCACGCCCTGGAGGCGCTTGATGATTTCATCCGGCACATCCATGCCCGGCACCTTGCTCTTCATGTAGCGCGCCATACCGAGGCTTTTCATGGGGGTGACGCCGGCCAAAATATAGACGTTTTCGGTGAGCCCCATCTCGTTGGCCTGACGGACCCATTCCCGCATCTTCTCCATGTTGTAGATGCATTGGGTCTGAACGAAGTCCGCCCCGGCTTCAACTTTTTTGGCCAGGCGGTGAACGCGCCACTCGAAAGGCTCCGCGAAAGGATTGGCCGCCGCCCCGATAAACATCTGGGGGGCGCCGTCGATTTTGGCGCCGCTCAGGAAGAGGCCTTCGTCGCGCATGCGTTTGGTCATGCCGATCAACTGGATGGAGTCGATGTCATAGACGCCTTTGGCGTTCGGATGGTCGCCGAATTGCTGATGATCGCCGGAAAGGCAGAGCATGTTGCGGATCCCGTGCGCATAAGCGCCCAGGATATCGGCCTGCATGGCCAGGCGGTTGCGGTCGCGGCAGACCATCTGGTAGTTCGGCTCGAGTCCTTCCTGGATGGCGACCAGGGCAGCGGCCCAGCTGGACATGCGTACCATCGCCGTCTGGTTGTCGGTGATATTGACCGAATCCACCATCCCTTTCAGCGGGGCGGCCTTTTCTCGAACCGCTTCGACATTCGAACCCCGTGGAGGTCCCAATTCCCCTGTAAATGCGAAGTGCCCTGCGTTGAGAATTTTGGCAAGTCTGCTCTCACTCATAAATTGTCCCTCTGTTCACAATGCGATCCAGGCGTTGGTGATCAGGTGTTGCGACGTTAGAGGTCACGATGACCCTTATAGTAGTAATAAAGAATTTTGGAATATGTCACAAGATCCGACGTAGTGTCAAGGCGATGGGGCGATCTGTAATAAGAATATCTGTCTGAAATAAATAAAAAAATATGAATAAAATCCATGTATTGAATTGTATTCATATTTATAGGGCGCGGCCGTTCCTGCGGGTAGGGGGCGGAGATGCCCCGGCTGTGCTTTTTGGGACACATGCCGGTATTCCGGCAGTGCCTTCGCTTCGGGGGGGTGATTCTGACAGATAGGCCAGGCATCGGGTTTGAGTTCTGATGTATTCGGAAGATGGCGAGAGCGTTGGAAGCCTTGGGGGCAACTTTTAATGCGGTTAAATCCGCCAAAGGCGGACAAGGGTTTAATTTGCCTTCGCTTGCGGCGCTGAATGGCCTTTATCGATACGCCCCTGCTCTGCGGCGGGGCAGCTCATTGGGTTATGTCCCGATGATTTTGATCAGCACACGTTTTTTCCGCCGCCCGTCGAATTCTCCATAAAAAATTCGCTCCCAGGTTCCGAAATCCAAACGGCCCTCGGTGATGGCCACGACGACCTCGCGCCCCATGATCTGGCGTTTCATGTGAGCGTCGGCATTGTCCTCACCGACATTGTGTCGGTATTGGTGCACTGGTTCATGAGGGGCGAGCTTTTCCAGCCAGACATCATAGTCGTGATGAAGGCCGGATTCGTCGTCATTGATAAACACCGATGCCGTTATGTGCATGGCATTCACGAGCACGAGGCCCTCTGTGATACTACTTTCATCGACGCACTTCTGGACATCCGGGGTGATATTGATAAAGGCCCTGCGGGTGGGTACGTTGAACCACAGTTCTTTGCGATAACTCTTCATTGCCCGTTCTCTCTACCTATCGGTTTTTAGGACTTCAACCGAACAGATGGATTTCCCGTATCGCCCGCTCCAGGAGGCCGCCCACATCGCGGGCCCACGCGAAAGATTGCGCCTTGCGGGAAACATTGGTCATTTCATCGAAGGTGGCGGCGGTTATATTAAGTTTTTTCCAGCCATCCTGGCCAAAGGTGATCCGCGCACTTTCCGGATAGATGTCGAACAGGCACAGCGTTTCGCCGGACGGGTTTCCGACGGACCTCGTATTCCAGCCCAACACCCTTGTTGCGGTAGCGCAGATGAAGACGCTTGTTCAGCTGCAGGACGTTGACCAATTTGGAATGGAGATAGACCAGGGCACCGGACACCTGCCGTGAATGGTGCCGCAGTTGCGATAGGAAGCTCTCCACCGTCAGTTGGCGGGTGCGATCGTCCCGGACGTGTTGCGAGGCGTTTTTTACGAATTCGATCTGTGCCTCTTCGATGCTCCCGTCCGCCAGTCGACCCGCAACGAGGGTATAAAGGGCGCTGCCTCTTTTAAAGAAGAGCTTTTTGCCCATAATCTGGTCGAATTCGGACAATAGCTTGTTGCCGTCCTTGCCGGTTAAATCCTCCAGCGAAAACTTGATGAGGGGTTCGGCCTCGGAGAGGTCGTGCTGGTTGAGGAGGGTGCAATACAGGGCCATGTGCTGTCCGGTGGACAAGAAAATCCAGGGGCAATTCAGACGGAAACTGTATTCCATATACTGGTTGATATCCTCTTCCAGGATGTCGGACCAAGATTTGACTTCTACGATGACGGAAGGCTTGTCATCTTTAAAAAGAACGATATCGAGACCTTGGTGGTCGAAATCCATGTCCCGCAGCAGATTCCAGCCGATTGTCTGAAGGAGGGGCACGATGATTTTACTTTTGATGTTTTCTTTGTTGCCCTTACGGCCGGCGACGATATGGGTTTCGATGTCGATGGATTTTAAATGGGAACGCAGTCTTTGAAAACTCATGGTTTCTGATCCCCCGGGAAGTGGATGGCGGTGCATAAGCAAAAGCGGCGACGACCTGTGCCGGCTCACAGGTGCCTGGCGTCCGGCAAATGATTCCCGCTACCCTGAATGGGTGATTGCTTTTCTATCCCATGTGTTGTTTATGGGCTGCCGGGAGGGTTCCCTCCGGCCATCCGGCGGGGAGATTCGGCCTATCTCGCCAGGATACAACGCTTTTGTTATTATAGCATACAACCCGAAGGGTGAAAAGGGAGGGCGGGAGGCTGCCCGGTCGGGCATGGGGCTTTTGGAAGGCGCCCCTTGGGATGCAACCTCCGATCGAACAAAAGGATCGACGATAGAATTTTCCTATAAGGACGCAGAATGGTTGGACGACACCGCCTTTCGGCATTGGCGGTGTCGCCAGAACGCTTCGCATGGAATGTTGCTGAAGATCAGGCGGCCTGTTCGGTTTGGATATTGGCTTCGCTGGTCATTACGCGGTCGATATCCAGCAGAATTTTGACCTGGCCATCCATATTGGCCATACCGAGGATGTAGTCAGTTTCGACTTTGGTGCCGAAGCTAGGGGCCGCTTCGACGTCTTCAGCCTTGATATTCATCACCTCGGAGACGGCGTCCACAACGATCCCCACCTGAATGGTGGTTTCTTCGCCCTGGATTTCGACCACGATAATGCAGGTGCGGTCGGTATAGTCGGCAGCAGCCATTTCAAATCGCAGCCGCAGGTCGGATACCGGAATCACCTTGCCCCGCAGATTGATCACGCCTTTGACGTAATCCGGCGTTTGGGGCACGGAGGTGATCGGCATCATGCCGATGATTTCCTTCACTTTAAGCAAGGGCAATGCCGTATTCTTCATTGTCCAGTGTGAAGGTGAGATATTTTCCTGCCAGTGATTCGTTCATCCGTTGTTCCTCCCATCCATGGATGGTGTCGCGGGAGGCGGTTCATGCCAGCCGCCTCCCGCGCCTGTTACCCGTTATTCCGATTCATGCCGTGTTAAAAGTCCTGGAAGGCGTCGCCGTCATTGTCATCAAAGGGGATAACTTTTTCGGGATTCGTTTCTTTCACGGCAAGGGGGGCTGCCGACATGGCGGCCTTGGGACGCCTTTTTTGATGGGTTAAGGCCTTACGCGGACGAGGGGAAGAACTCTTGGCATTGTGACCTTCGACGAGGACGACCAGTTTTTGGACCATATGTTTCATCTGTTCGGCCTGAGCGTTCATTTCCTCGGAAGCCGATGCGGATTCTTCAGCTGTGGCCGCGTTTTGCTGGACGACCTTGTCCATTTCGGTGACAGCCTTGTTGATTTGCTCGACGCCCTGGGCTTGCTCGGATGAGGCGGCCGCAATTTCGCCAACCAGATCACCCACCTTGGAAGATGATTCGGCCACCTCCGTGAACGCGGCATTGGTTTTAGAGACGAGTTCTGACCCGTCTTTGACCCGTTTGGAGGTATCTTCGATAAGCACCGATGTGTTTTTCGCCGCTTCAGCCGCCCGGATGGCCAGGTTGCGCACCTCGTCAGCCACCACCGCGAACCCGGCACCGGCTTCCCCGGCCCGCGCCGCTTCCACAGCCGCATTCAGGGCCAGGAGGTTGGTCTGGAAGGCAATTTCATCGATCGTCTTGACGATTTTCTGGGTTTCCTCGCTGGATTTCGATATTTCCCCCATGGACTGGGTCAGTTTGGTCATCTCGGCCGTGGCATGATCCACTACGGCATTGGCATCTTTCATCAGGTGGTTGGCCTGGCCGGCGTTGTCCGCATTCTGCTGGGTCATGGACGCCATTTCCTCCAGCGATGCCGAAGTTTCTTCGATGCTGGCGGCCTGCTCGGAGGCCCCCTCGGCTAAGGATTGACTGGCGGAGGACACCTGGCCGGAGGCCGAGGCGATTTCGTCCGACCCCGTGTTTAACGATTTGATGATGTTGTCGATGGGTTGCGCGATAGATCGCGCCATTAACCAGGAAATAGCGAGCGCCGCAACGGTAATGACGCCCAGTACGATGAAGATGATGGTGAAAAGGCCGGCAATTTCTTTTTGCACGTCATCGATGTAGATGCCGGATCCGATGACCCAGTTCCACTGGGGAAATAGCTTGACGTAGGAAATCTTTGGCTGTGGTTTGTCGACCCCTGGTTTGGGCCACATATAGTCGACAAAACCGGCTCCGTCTTTTTTACATAGATTGACCATTTCGACAAACAGGTGCTTGCCGTTCGGATCTTTCGACCCGGAGACATCCTTGCCGTTCAACTCCGGTTTCATCGGGTGCATGACCATGCGCGGGACCATGTCATTGATCCAGAAATATTCATTTCCATCATAGCGCATGGCCTCAACGCTTTTAATGGCCAGGTCCTGTGCCTCCGCCTGGGGAATCAGACCTTTTTCCGCTTGATCCGCGAAATGAGCCACGACACTGTAGGCTGTTTCAACCAGATGCCGTGTTTTGAGATATTTGGCATCATACATATTGCCTTTGATTTTGGGGTATAGCCAGCCGAAAAGCGCGCTAAAGGCGATGACGATAGCCACTCCAAGAACAAGAATCCTGGTCGAAAGTTTGAATTTGTCTAACATGTGGTAGCCTCCCCGCAAAAGTTATGTGTCCGTCCGTAGGTCATGTATGGAAATTCCCCTGCCGCAATGAATAGCTGCCGGCTTTCAAAAATGCGGCATGGGCTCTTAGGGGGGTGTATCGGATTGATTTAAGTAGGACTTTAATATTTTTTTAACCTACAGGCAGCGCCGATGCGGACCGATCATTTTTTAGGAATGCTGCCGACGGCGGGGTTGCGGTCGGGGGTGTGGAATTGCCTCGGTCAATCGCGAGGGACGGCATTTTTTTCGTATGCGCCTTAAGCAACTCCCAGGTCTATTGACCCTGGGATCAAATTATGTCATATAGTTTCAGTGAATTACGATAGCCTTAGCTGCTTCAAGGCATTTTCGAATGAATCCGTCGCTAAACCTGCCGACGAGAAATACCGATACCGTTGCAAAGACGGACGGCTTGGGTGCGCCTCATTGACCACGTGCATCAAGATCATGCGGGAAGGGACATATGGATAAGGTTTTGATTGTCGACAGCAATGCCGATTTTCTCAAGTCGCTCAAGGAAGGTCTCGACAAGATGCATCAGTTTGAGGTGCTGATTGCCAGCGACGGTGAAGAGGCCATGCGGATTCTTTCCAATGACAAAGTGGCGGTTCTCGTCACGGACGTGAACACGCCCAGGTTCGACGGCCTGGAACTTTTGGCTTTCATGACCCAGGAACACCCCAATACGCCCTGCATCGTGATGACCGATTACGGCAAGCCCTGGTTTCGCAAACGGATGGACCAGCAGGAAGTACTCTACCATCTTGAAAAACCCTTTGAAATCGGTGCGCTGGCGTCGGCCATTTTTGTGGGGCTCAACCTGCGGGATGAAGGCATGAATTACAAGGGCATGACCATGGCCAGTATCCTGCCGTTGATTGAAATCGAACAGAAAACCTGTCGCATGGAAGTCAAATCAGCCGGCAAGGGCAAAGGTTATCTCTATTTTGACGAAGGGGTTCTGATTGATGCCCACTTGAAAGGCAAGACAGGAGAAAAGGCCGCTCTGGCCATATCCGAATGGGATCGCATTGCGATAAAATTTTCTGATCTTCCCCGCCGCCGCACGCGCACCCGCGTCAAAACCCATTTGATGGATATGGCCGGCGCCACCTGGATGCGTGAAGAGACCGAAGCCCTGAGCGAAGACGAGTCGACCGGCGAGGGCGTTGTTTTGGACACGTCCACGAGCCAGACCCTTCTGGACGAGGAGACCAGCCGCAGCATCCTTTTACATTCGATCGAAGACTTCAAATCCATCAAGGGCTACCAGGCGGTGGCCATATTGGATGCCGACGGAGACATTATGGCCGCTGATATCCTGGACGGCCAGGTTGAACTGGAGAGACTGGCCATCGGCATCAGCAGCATTTTCTCCGTTAGCGAAGAGACGACGCGGCAGATTGGTTTCGACCGTTGCCAAGCCCTTACGCTGCATACCGGCAACGGTATTATTCTTCTTGTTACGTCGGATCTTGAGGCGGCAGCCGGCCTTCGGTTGATGGGCGTCACAAAACCCGACGGGAATTGGTTTTATATGAAAGTTCAGCTGGAGAATTTATTTCCGAAACTTGTTGCCGGGTTGTCATAAGCCGGCTGGCTCCGCAAGACATCCCGCCCCTGTGATCCTTTTTACCGTAAACATGAAGGAGAGAAAGCCATGCGTATCGCATATGGGCTTTGTGTGTCGTTGGCGGTGATTCTCATGGCGGGATCGGTTTCCGCCCAGAATTTGGAGAAAGCGTTTTTGGGGATCCCCTGGGGAGCGGATATCCGCAACCAGAAAGGCTATGAGTTGCTGTATGAAAAAGATGACCTGCGCTATTACATCCAGCCGGGAATTCGCAGAGTCGTCAAGGGGTTTAACATTGAACGGGTGATTTACGGGACCCAGGGCTATCGTTTTTACGCTGCTTTTCTGTTGATCGATTCCCTGGAAACCTTCGACGGTATCAAAGCCTACATGGAAAAACGCTATGGATTTCCCAAAACGACCTGGTTGGTGGCCGGCGAGCAAACCACTTATAAGTGGGACTATAAGAATATTCGCATGAAACTCAAATTATACCAGAAGGATGGGCGGATGAAACTGGTCTTCTATTATACTCCCATTGCCGACCAGGTGAACGAAAATGCCGCCGAAGCCTCTCAGCAGAAATCGATCGAGTTTTTGCCGATCGAGCGGGACAAAACGCCGATGAATATGCCGCTGCTGGTATTTTAACCTGAAGGCCCGCCTGGTGGACTTGCCTTACGGGTGGCTACCCCGGGTCAAAGCCGCCGATGTGTCGGATGGATTCTGCAAGAGGTTGTCTGCCATGACGCTTTTAGGGCTTGGCAAACCGTTGGGATCCGCCGGCTTTTTACGCCTTCCGGCCCCCTGCTTTGCCATGAATAGGGTTTGACAAAAACCGGCCAACCCGCTATGGAGATTATGTGTTAAATCTCATTATTCGATAGCCGACCGGAGTGACTTCTGAATGCCATATGGCAGTTCTTAAATTGACCAGGTTGTTCCGCTGACATCCTACAGGAGGGGCCGGTCGGCTATCGTCCCCCCGCCATCATTCATTTCCTTGTGCGTTCACAGGGGAGGATCGCATGGGTCATGCCAGCATGGGTAAGATCATGTGGGTCGATCTTAGTCAAGGCAGCATCCGGATTGAACAGATCCCCACCCCTATCTATGAGACGCTTTTATCCGGTGTCGGCCTTGCGGCACACTTGCTCTACGAACGGATTCCTCCGGGCGCCGATCCCCTGGGTCCGGATAATGTCCTCGGTTTCGTCTCCGGCTTACTGACCGGCACGGGGAGCCTGTTTACCGGCCGCTGGATGGTGACCGGAAAATCACCCCTGACCGGTGGCTGGGGCGACGCCAATTGCGGCGGGAATTTTTCGCCCGCCATCAAACGCTGCGGGGTCGACGGGATTTTTTTTACCGGTGTCAGCCCGCGGCCGGTATACTTCTGGGCCGACAAGGGCCGTGCCGAACTGCGGGATGCCGCGGAACTGTGGGGATGCGATACCTACGAGACCGAAGCGCGGCTGCAGCAGCAAAACGACGGCCGGCGCCTGCGCGTGGCCTGCATCGGTCCGGCGGGTGAACGGCGGTCTCTCATCGCGGGGGTCGCCAATGATGGGGGGCGCATGGCCGCCCGATCGGGCCTGGGGGCAGTCATGGGGGCCAAACGTCTCAAGGCCGTTGCCTTGGGAGGCAGGCAGCGTATCCCGGTCCACGATCGGAAATCGGTCAAGACGCTGAGCATCAAGTGCAATGAGGCCGTTCAGTTCCACCCCCCATTTTTAAACGGCATCCTGATGGCTTACACCGGCAGCCTCATGCGCCTTCTGCCCGTGCAAATGGCCTTTGACGGCATGCTGTACAAGCTTATGCTGGACAAATACGGCACCGCCAGCCTCAACCAGATCCTGGTGGAGGCTGGGGATACGCCCATCAAGAACTGGAAGGGCAGCAATGAAGATTTTCCGCGGGAGCGTTCCGCCCATTTGAGCCCCGAGGTGTTTACGGACACGGTGGTCGCCAAATACCATTGCTACAGCTGCCCCTTGGGGTGCGGCGGGTTGATGGCCAAAGACAGCCCCTGGCCCGGTGCGCACAAACCCGAATACGAATCCGTCATGGCGCTGGGCGGCTTGCTGCTGAACGACGATGCCGCGAGCATCTACAAACTCAACGATATGCTCAACCGGGCGGGCATGGATACGATTTCGGCCGGTGCCACGGTGGCTTTTGCCATGGAGTGTTTTGAAAAGGGTCTTCTCACCCGAGAAGATACCGGCGGCCTTGATCTCTCCTGGGGCAACAGCGCCGCCATCATCGCCCTGGTGGAGAAGATGATCCGGCGCGAAGGCATCGGCGACTTGCTGGCGGATGGGTCCCGGGTGGCAGCCCGCAAAATCGGTCGGCAGTCCGATCGGATGGCGATGCAGGCCGGGGGGCAGGAATTGGGCATGCACGATGGGCGTTACGACCCCGGTTTTGCGCTGCATTACAGTGTTGAACCGACTCCGGGGCGGCATACCATCGGCTCCCAGATGTACTATGAAATGTTCCGTCTTTGGGAGCGAATCCCCGGTCTGCCGGATGTGGACCTGATTTACAGCAAGGACAGTAAATACGGTGCTCAAGAAGAAAAGATTGCGGCGGCCGCCGCTTGCAGCCGTTTCATGAATATCCTCAACGGCACCGGCACCTGCCTTTTTGGCGCTTTCTTGGGCGTGGAACGGCTGCCGTTGTTCGAATGGCTCAATGCCGCCACAGGATGGCGTCGTTCGCCTGAAGCGTATATGCGCATCGGCGAGCGCATTCAGAATCTGAAACAGGCTTTTAACATACGGCACGGCATTGAACCTAAATCGTTCCAGGCCAACCCGCGCACCTTAGGAAGGCCCCCCCAGGAGAACGGTGCCAATGCAGGGCGAAGTGTTGCTATAGAAGGAATGATGCGCGCCTACTGGCAGCATTTCGGCTGGGACGAGAAGACCGGCAAACCCAGCAAAGCCCATCTCAAACGATGGGGCATCACCCCCTATAACAGCAAGTGAGGCGTCGATGGCCTACCGGATTACCGATAGATGCGTCGGCTGCGGAATGTGCCGCAAGATCTGTCCTGTAGACTGCATCGCCGGCGAGCCCCGCAAACGGCACAAAGTGGCATCCGACCGCTGTATCGACTGCGGCGCCTGCGGCCGTATTTGCCCGCACAATGCCGTTCTGGACCGTTTGGGGCGACCCTGCGAGCGCATTCGACGCCGGGCCCTGCACTGGGAAAAGCCGCTCTTCGACTATGCCCTGTGCATGTCTTGCAGGGTATGCATCGATGCCTGTCCGGCTGCCTGTTTGGCGGTTACCTATACCCAAGACCTCCAAAACAAGGCGGCCTATCCCTATTTGTCGACCCCCTCGGATTGTGTCGCCTGCCGGTTTTGCATGGTCGAATGCCCGGTGGATGCGATCCACATGAAAGCCGAAGCCGACATGAATGATGATGAGAAAAAAGCGCTGGACGGGCCCTTTGCGTCCGGTGTATGACAAGCCATAGTACAGGGGCGCAGGGCTTCACGGCATCTTCGGAAGCAAATTCGCCGACACTGGGCAACTGGTTTTCCCGGCCGGTGTTCATTGGAGGACACCACGGGCCCCAACCGCAAAAACCGGGCTAATCAGGGCAAGAACACGCGGAGAGGTGTGTGAACGGTGGACGGATCGAAGATGCGGATGGCGTCCTGTCGCCCCTTTTTCAGGCCGAAGGGGGGCCATCCAATGGGTTTCAATACGCCGGGAGCGCCAGGTTGTGATTGTCCAATTCCACTTCTATGGTGTGCCCCTCGACCACATCCACGGCGACCTGCCAGGCACACTTGAATCCGGCGATCATGGTGGGAAACGTTACCAAGACGTAATAGCGACCGGGCCTGATTTGGTGGAAGGCAAAGGTCCCGTCCGGTCGGGTCAGCTTGTTGTCCACGATATAACCGGTATCTTCCTGCCGTTGGCGGAAGTTTACATAAAAGTCCATATGGCCGGAATTGATTCGAGACCGCCGCTCCATGGCAATGTCGACGGAGGCCAGTTCTACGGCCGGAACGTCGATCGGTTTTGTCGTCAGATACACCCGCACCCAGTCACCAAAGAAGACTTCACCACTTGGATTTGCCAGACTGATCCGCCCCTCAATGTCGGCCGCCTGTGCCTGGCCGGCGCAGAACGTCGCCATCAACATAATAGCAATGCCCAGAAAAGCCATGGTCTGGATTTTTAGCCGCATCGTAGTCTCCTCGATGGGGGATGCTATACGGTAAATATGTTTAGAATAAATGTAGTAAACTTCGCTTTTCGTGTCAAAATCAATCGATCCTTCGAAGTAAATTCATAGGAACGGGGACGTGATGTTTATCAACAGTACTGCACAACTTGCCATGGATTGGATGTGCGGGGTGGAAACGCCGATACACTGTTTGACGACCAATGGCAAGGCCCACCGCCTTTATCGGGATGGCATTATTCCCCAGGATAACCCCTTGGGCTTTCGAAAATGGCCCCTGGGCAGGCGATGAACTCAATTTCTGCCGTGCCGGTAAAAATTTGGCGTGGCCCTTGATCACTTGCGGAATCGACTCCAATGGCACCCTGATAGCCAAAGCGCGAAACGGTCCCGGTATGGATCAGCGGATTTTTTTCGGACACCCTCAACGGCTGTCTGCGGGCTGAATTTTTATGCGGGTGATATGTTTCCATACTGGAGAAACCAGCTGCTGATGGTCAATCTGAAGTATCGCGACGTCAGGCTGCTGACGGTTATTGCGGAACGTGTTCTGCATGAAGAAATCATCCTGGAGGATTTCGGCCGTGTTCGGGAGGCGGTGGGGGGCCCGACGTCGCGATTTACGCTCTCATGAATGAACCTGATGCTATTATTTTGAGAGTTACTCTGAAGGCCAGGTGTGCTGCTGAATAGTAGGGTGTTGCCGGCGGCGGTGCCCCTGTGCCGTCCCGACACCTCGGAATTCGGCAGGCATCTCATCCACGCCTGTGTCTGAAGCCTAAAAAAAATTTAGGACAACGCGAATGAACTGGCAAGTGACTTTGCAAGTCCGGGTAAGGTTACCCATCCTCAAGGCAGTCGGCTCCTTGTTGTGATCGAAAAATTCTGATCCTTATCTAATGGTTAACCCATCTAAGAAGTATTTTACCCAGGCATAGAAACCTACCTTCTCTGTATCCAATTGTGCATCCAAAAAGAAAAAAAGATAATCTCATCGCTCTAAACTATGCATACATTTCCTGCGCTTTTGATACGGAATACGCCTTGACTTCGAAAGACAAACACCCTATACCCTGCGCGTTCTTGACAAACACCGTGGGTGTTACCACTTTGCGGGTTGATTTTCGGAAGGTCTTTTGCATGACGGGTATTGGCCCGCATAGATTTTTAAATTTTATTGTGAAGAGGAGAAGAGAAAATGAACAAGGGTGATCTGGTCAATGCGGTAACCGAAGTCGTTTCCACCAAAAAAGAAGCCCAGGAAGCGGTGGATTGTGTTTTCGAAACCATCAAGAAGGCGCTCAAGAAGAAGGACACGGTTCAAATTGTCGGCTTCGGCAGCTTCAAGGTCAACGAGCGCGCTGCCCGCAAAGGCCGCAATCCGCAAACAGGCGCAGAAATCAAGATTGCGGCGCGGAAGGTGCCCAAGTTTGTCCCCGGCAAAGGTTTGAAGGATGCCGTAAACTAGCTGGATTGGATCGTATCGCTGCCATTATTCCGTGCCAATCCATAAATGGCATCTTTCGGCCCCGGCCGGCTTTCTCGCTTTGTGGAAATCCTCGCCGTAGCCCGGCTACGCCTGCGGTTTCCACATCACTGCGGCCTTGCCCGGAAGTAAAATCTACCATCTCTGGACGGGCACCATTCTAATTCTGATATCGATCGCTGCCTTCGATTCTGCAGCGATCGATATCTCCCCTAAGGTCCCCGTTCCCCCCCTTCAGATCTCCCATGCCTTAAGGCCGATTTTAGCCCGGCCATTTTGCTTGAAGCCCGCGGAAAGCCCTCCTTAATTCGAATGAAATGTGCTATGGTATACGCCAACAGGGCCTTGGGAATCCGGATGACCTGCCCTGCGTAAAGAGATTGTTAAAAACAGGAGGACGGACATGCCCCCCAAGCCGACGCCCGACGCCATTGCCCGCCGGGAGCGCTTGATTGCCGAAACCCGCCGCAGTCGTGAACAGCGCGAGAAGACCTATCGCGAGCAGGCCCTTAAGCTGTTTCCCTGGATCTGCGCCCGTTGCGGCCGGGAATTTGGCGGCAAAAAGCTGCGCGAACTGACGGTCCATCACAAAGACCACAACCATGACAACAACCCGCCCGATGGAAGCAACTGGGAGTTGTTGTGCATCTACTGCCATGACAATGAACATGCTCGCTATAAAACGGCCGAGGCCTATGGTGAGGCCGGACCGGATGGATCCCGGGAGGCATCTTCCGGGTTTCAGCCCTTTGCGGGCCTTGATGCGTTACTCAAAATGAAGAAGTAGTCCATGATCGGTCTTCGCCAGGAAATACGATCCTTGATCCACCGGATGGAGATGGCCGGCCCGGCCGCCGGTAGTGTTGAAGCGATGGCCCTCGAACGGCTGCAGGCGCTGTGCGGCGCGGCCGAAAGGGCGCAACAGGCCGGCGAGGTCACGCCCCTCTTTCTGGAACTGCAACAGTTCTGGCTGCATTCGATCGGCTGGTGCTCGCAACTTTCCAAGGATATCGAGCGGCTACTGATCCTGCACGATGAATTGACCACCGGCGTTTGACCTCATGGCTCACGGGACCCTGGAGTGGAAGGCGTGAAACGGTCTCTGAAGTTCTGGTTTTATCGCAATGTGATACCCTTGGGCGGGGTGATGTTCGTGAAGGCCCTGTCGGCAACGTACCGGATAGGGATTATCGACCCGGAGGACGAACAAAGGGCGCTTCATCGTCATCAAAACCTCATTTACGCCACTTGGCATCAGCGGTTTTTCCCTGGAATAACGCTCTTTATGGACCGCAAGCCCATCGCCGTCATGATCAGCCAAAGCCGTGATGGCGAGATGATTGCGCGGGTTGCCGAAAAGTTCGGATGGGAACCCGTGCGGGGTTCGTCCACCCGGGGCGGTGTGGCCGCTTTGCGCAGGCTCAGATCCCTGGCATCCCAAGGCTACAACTTTGCGCATATCGTGGATGGGCCCAAGGGTCCCTTCGGGAGGGTGAAGCCGGGTCTGCTCCATCTGGCTCGAATGGTGGGCAAGCCCATTGTCCCGACAATCACCTCGGCGGAAAAACAATGGGTTTTCAACAGCTGGGACCGGTTTATGGTGCCCAAGCCCTTTTCCAGGATCTTGATCCGTTTCGGCGTCCCCATCGCGATGCCCCCGAAAATCGATCCTGACGTCTTCGAACAGAAGCGACGGCTTGTTGAGGAGACGCTCAAGAAACTTTATGAGGATACGGATCGGATCTGGGAGAATCCCGAGAGGTTGGCGGCCATCTTTGCGCGGTAGATCGATTGAACGGCTGAAACGCCCCACCGTTCGGCAGAGCGGCAATGAAAGCCGGTGATGCGCAGCACGTCCTGTGGATCAGGCCTGGCCGGCGAGCAGGTCCAGTTTATCCTTTTCGAAAGCCCGTTTTTTCGTTACAGTCATAAGGCAAACGCATTGTATATTTCCGGGGGCAGGTATGGGGTCGATGATGCAATTTCCTGACTTTACCAACAAGATTATCCTCGTCTATCTTATGGGGCGCTCACCGGACGACGGGGTCCTGCTGGAGCGCACCCTATTCGAGATCCAGGGGGGGCGCCCCTTTATCATCGGCGAATTTGCCGAAGGGGCGTCGGCCAACGACTGGGTGGCCGGTGTGTGCACGGCGATTGCCTGGGATACGGTACAGCAGTATTTTGTTTTTGATTCCATGGAAGATTACATGGCCCGCGCCTCCCAAGCCTATCATGCGGAGCAGTTTCACTGAAGCCAGCCGATAGGAAACCGCCTTCTGACCTTTGCGGTGCCGCTAAAGTTGTTTCGGGAAATGGAGGGCAACGTGAAGGGTTTCTTCCTGGAGCAACCGGTGTGGGGTAAGCTGTCGAAGGGGGAACTCCAAGCTTGAAGTGGAATCCCAAGATTGGCACACAAGAAAAGGCGGGGTGCGAACCCCGCTTTTTTTAATCCGCCACAGGCGGACAAGGGTATAATTCCTCGTCGCTTGCGGCGTTAGATGGACTTTGTCGAATACCCCGCTGCATAGCGGCGAAGTAGTTCATTGGTAATCCAAAGCGTAATTATGGAAATCGACCCAATCGTGAGTTAGACTCAGACAGGATTCCGAAAAGGATAATATGCCATCTCATCGGGTGGAAAACATGCCGGAAATCGAGCGTCTTTTCGACACAGCTCCTTTTATCCGCGAACTGGGCATGGAACTAGTGACCATTGCGCCGGGACGTTGCGAGACAGCGCTTTCGTTGGCCAAGCGTCACCTTCAGCAGGATGGCGTGGTGCATGCCGGGGTGCTGGCCACCATGGCCGACCATACTGCCGGCTCGGCCGGTGCCTCCGTGGTGGGGGCGGACCAATACGTGCTGACTGCGGAGTTCAAGATCAATCTGCTGCGGGCCGCCCGGGGTGCACGCCTGCATTGCATCGGTACCGTTTTAAAGCCGGGTCGCCGCCTGATCGTCGCCGAATCGGAGGTGTTCGACGGCGATCCCCAGCAGGCCCGCCTGGTGGCCAAAGCCATCGTCACCCTGGCGGTGATGACTAAACTGTCTGGGACGCAATCCGATCAAGAGTCCTCCGCCGAACTTATCAAAGAGGAATAGTCGATGAATCGTCAAGACATGCTGGACCGGGTCGAATCCGAGCGGCTGCATTGGGACATGGTTGTGATCGGGGGCGGCGCCACCGGTTTGGGGGTCGCCATTGATGCGGCCTCGCGCGGCTACAGCACCCTGCTGCTGGAGCAGCGCGACTTTGCCCAGGGGACCTCCAGCCGCAGCACCAAGCTGGTCCATGGCGGGGTGCGCTACCTCCAGCAGGGCAATGTATCCCTGGTGCTGGAGGCCTTGAAAGAGCGCGGCCTGCTGCGGCGCAACGCACCGCATCTGGTGCACAACCTGGCCTTTGTGGTGCCCAACTACGACTGGTGGGAGGGTCCCTTTTATGGGGTCGGGCTGCGTCTCTACGATCTCTTGGCCGGTAAGCACGGCTTCGGCCCCTCCAAGAACATTTCGCTTGAAAAGACCCTTTATTATATTCCCACCATTGAGACCGAGGGCTTGCGGGGAGGCGTGATCTACTATGACGGGCAGTTCGACGACGCCCGCCTGGCCGTCAACATGGCCCAGACCGCTGTAGATCAGGGGGCGGCCGTGTTGAACTACATGGCCGTGACGGGCCTCATCAAGTCCGGCGATTTCGTGCGAGGCGTCATGGCGGTGGACAGCGAGAGTGGACGGGAGTATGAGATCAAAGCCCGGGCGGTCATCAACGCCACAGGTGTCTTTGCCGATCAGATTCGTCGCATGGATACGCCGGAGGCCCCACCCATGATCGCCCCCAGCCAGGGGGTGCACATCGTGCTGGACCGCTCCTTTCTGCCGGGCAAGGGGGCTGTCATGGTGCCCCACACCCAAGACGGCCGCGTTCTTTTTGCAACCCCCTGGCATGACCGGGTGATTGTGGGCACCACCGACACGCCGGTCAAAGAAACGCCCCTCGAACCGCTTCCCCTGCAGGAAGAACTGGATTTCCTGCTGACCCACGCCGCTCAGTATCTCACCAAAGACCCTGCGCCGGAGGATGTGCTCAGCATGTTTGCCGGGCTGCGGCCGCTGGTGAGTATGGGCAAGGAAGAAAATACGGCGGCCATCAGCCGCGACCACACCATCCATATCTCGGGCTCGGGTCTGGTCACCATCACGGGCGGCAAGTGGACCACCTACCGCAAGATGGCGGAAGACACCGTGGATCAGGCGGCCGTTTTGGCGCAGCTCGACGAGCGGCCCTGCACCACCAAGGAACTCAACATCCACGGCTACCACCGCAATGCCGCCCAGTTCGGCGACCTGGCGGTCTACGGCTCGGACGCCAGGGCCATCCAGGCACTCCAGCGCCGCGATCCGGCGTATAGCGAAAAACTGCATGCTCGGCTGACGCCCACAGCCGCCGAAGTGGTGTGGGCGGTACGGCACGAGATGGCACGCACGGTGGAAGACTTTCTTTCCCGCCGGACCCGTTCCCTGCTGCTGGACGCCCGGGCCAGCATCGATATGGCGCCGCGGGTGGCGGAAGTGATGGCCGCCGAGCTGGGGTATGACGGGGAATGGCAGGACACACAGGTGGCTGCTTATGCGGCGTTGGCCCGCCAATACCTGATGGTCCCCTGAAGGCTCAAGCGGAAGGGCTGTTCGACAGCCTGAGAAGGCCTGTCCATTTCAAGGGAGGGATGCGTATGGACGGTAGCGCCGGCCTGGCGTTTCTGAAGGAGCGTGTCACAGCCCGTATCGTGACCCCCGATGGCGTCGCAACCGATCGCCCCATCGAAATCCGTACGCATCCGGTGACCGGCCGCCGCTCCCGCATCACCTTCAGTCGCTCGGCCGAAAAGGAGGCCGGCACCCGGCAGCTGCCCGAACCCCCGCCCCACGCCGGGCGGGCCGACCTCTGCCCCTTCTGTTCCCCCCAGCGGGAATCCCAAACGCCTCAATTCCCGCCGGACTTTCACGCGGAAGGCCGGATGGTGCACGGACAGTCGGTGCTCTTCCCCAACCTGTTCCCCTATGCGCGCTACTCCGCGGTGAGTCTATTCGATGAGCGGCATTTCGTGGAAATCGGGACGGCTTCGCTGGCGTCTTACAGGGATAGCTTTCGCAACTGCGCCGCCTTCCTGCAGCGCGTTCGACAGACCGATCCCGCCGCCCGCTACATGGGCATTGCCCAGAATCATCTGCCCTCGGCCGGCGGCTCCCTGCTGCATCCCCATCTCCAGGTGCATGCCGATCGCGTGGCGCCCAACCACCACCGGTTCCTGGACCGGCGGACACGGGTTTACCGGGAGGCTACCGGTCGCGGCCTGTTTTCCGACTTGTTGGCCCACGAACGGGAAGACGGTACCCGGATTATCGGCCGGACCGGATCGTGGGAATGGCTGGCTGCCTTCGCGCCGGAAGGCTTCTACGAAATTTGGGGCATCCTGACCGGGCGGACATCCTTGCCTGCATTGAGCGCAGGGGAATGGGAAGGTCTGGCCCAGGGGGTGGTGAACGCCCAGCGCTTTTATCGCGCGCTCTGCCGCAACGGTTACAACTTCGGCCTGCTCGCAGTGGAACAGGACGACAGCGCCCTGGAACTGCGGGCCGTGATGCTGGTGCGTTCAAACTACGCCGCCTGGGTGCGCAACGACCACACCAGTTTCGAAACGATGCTGGGGGACATGGCTACTTTCCACGTGCCGGAGGAAACCGCCCGCCTGGCAAGGCCCTATTGGCAGTGATCACGCTTAAAACGGGTCTGCCGGGGTCGATGCCGATGCGTCAGCGGGCGGGTGGCGCTTTCATGGGGGGGCGTTTGATGGGCGATCGTGGGGACGTCTCATGTCGCCACGGCCGGTTCGGCCGCCGGTGTATCAATCAAGGTCATCCCGACCCGACGAGGTCTGTCAGGCCGCCTGCTGATAGGCGTTCGGCGGTTGCTGGTCTTTGGTCCGGGCTTTGGCCAGGATCGTCGTGATGCGCGCATCTTTTTCCAGCCATAAGCGGTTCAGCCATTCCTGGAACCAGCCGCGATAGGCGTCGTCGTTAAAGTAGTCCCCCTGGAGCTTTTTCGTTACGGGGATTTCCTTGACCCTAATGACGACGTCTTTCAAACGGCCGCAGAGCATATCCCAGAAGGACACGGCACCCTGGGGGTAGACAATGGTCACGTCCAGGATGCTGGTCATCTGATCGCCCATGGCACCCAGTACAAAGGCGATGCCGCCCGAGCGGGGGCACAGCAGATGGGTGTAAGGGGATTTCTGACGGCGGTGCTTGGCTGGGGTGAAGCGTGTACCCTCGGCAAAATTCATGATGGAGACCGGGATCTCGCGGAATTTCCGGCAGGCCCGGCGGGTGATTTCCAGGTCCTTGCCCTTGAGGTGGGGTTTGCGCTTTAGCATGGCACGGGAATAGCGTTTGACAAAGGGAAAATCCAATGCCCACCAGGCCAGCCCCAGAAACGGCATCCAGATGAGCTCCTGTTTGATAAAGAATTTCAGGAACGGGATGCGGCGGTGGAAAATACGCTGCAGGACCAGAATGTCCACCCAGGACTGGTGATTGGAAAGGACCAGATACCAGTTGCCGGCCCGCAGGGCCTCCAGACCGCGGATGTCCCACCTGATCGCGTTCATGACTTGCAGGTTCAGGTTGTTGACGGCAATCCAACGGGCCGCGATCCAATTCAGAATGCGACTGCATTGGCGGCGCCAACCGCCATGGGGCACGATGGCTTTCAGCAGGGCCACGGAAAAAAGCAGCAGACACCAGAACACGGTATTCAACGTGTAGCCGGTGAGCGCCATAAGGCCGCGAAGGGGTCCCGGAATCAGCGTCAACATGGCAAACAGGCTCCTAATCAAAAGATTCGCATGTCATATTCACCAAAACTTATGATAGGCTTATCTGATATAGACCGTGCAGGATAGTCGCAGCGGGCCTTTTACAAATATTTTACAAGTGATTTCCGGGGATCGTCCACCGGGCACGCCCTGCGGCCGTTGACTTGGCGGCAACAATCACCCTAACATGATGCCCGTTATGCGAAGCCGATCCTGGATAGTACACCCCATATCGATCTTTGTGTTTTCGATTATTGCCCTGGTCCTATCCCTGTCCCTCTATATTTACTGGTACGTGGAGGTGAGCACGGGGCTCGAGGCCCTGGTGCGCCGTCTGAACTTGGAGCCGGTCCAGGTGCTGGCGCCCGAGACCTGGGTGGTGGTGGTGGTGCTCTCCATTCTGGTGGGCATCATTCTCTTGGGGATTTTCACGATTTTCGTCTACAACCAGAAGACCCTTCAGCTTTTCCGGCTGCAGCACAACTTTATCAACAATTTCACCCATGAGTTGAAAACGCCGGTAACCTCGCTGAAGCTTTTCCTGGAGACGTTTCTCAAATACGATTTGGCCCGTACCGACCAGGAGCGTTACATTCATTATATGCTTTCGGATGTGGGCCGGCTTTCCGACAATATCAACCGCATCCTGAACCTGGCCCGCCTGGAGAGCAAGAGCTACCAGCCGGATTTCCGTCCCACGAACCTCGTGGCGTTCCTCGGTGAGTTGCTGGAGATCCACGCGCCCCTTTTTGAAGGGTGTGATATCCGGATTCACGCGCCAGGGGACGAGCGGTGGTATTATCCCGTGGATCGGCCCCTGTTTGACATGCTGGTAATGAACTTGCTGACCAATGCGGTGAAGTACAATCAATCCGTGCGCCCCCGCATTGACATCCGGTTTCAAACGGGACGGCGGCATCTGCGCATCCGTTTCGAAGACAACGGGATCGGGATCGATAAGCGGGACGTCCGCAAAATTTTTCGTCGCTTTTACCAGGCCGGCCGGCCGGGCCGCCTGCAGGCCAAAGGCAGCGGGCTGGGGCTAAGCCTCGTCCAGAATATTGCCAAGCTTCACAAAGGCCGGGTGGAGGCTGAGGGCCGCACCGATGCCGGTGGATCGGTCTTTACGCTCATTCTGCCCATTCGCAACCGATAATCACGGACGGTAACCGCCATGACGACACCGAACAATGCCAAAGGCCGCATCCTGGTCGTTGAGGATGAGAAGCATATCGCCGAGGGGATTCGCCTGAACCTCTCCCTTCTGGGTTACGATGTCGCCATTGCCAAGGACGGTGTTTCGGCCCTGGAGCAGTGGAAAAGTTGGCGGCCGGATCTGATCGTGCTGGACATCATGCTGCCGGGAATCGACGGGTTTTCCGTCTTGCAAAGCATCCGCCTGGAAGACGAGAAACTGCCCATCCTCATCCTTTCCGCCAAGGCGACGCCCGATGACCGCATTCGGGGGTTGCACCACGGGGTCGACGACTATCTGGCCAAACCCTTCAACCTGGAGGAGTTCCAACTGCGCGTGGAGCGCCTGATCAAGCGGGCGCGATGGAGCCGGGAAAACGACGCCGGATCGACCGATAAAGCACTTGCCGACGCCGTGTTCGTCTTTGGCGACAACAAGGTCGAACTCGAAACGGGCGAGGCGCATTGTCGGGGTGGCGTCGTGCGGTTGACGGAGCAGGAACTCAAGCTGCTCAAACTGTTTATCAAACATCGCGGCCGGCCCCTCTCACGGACAAAGATCCTGGAGATCGGGTGGGGGTACACCGGCGAAATGACGACCCGCACGGTCGACAACTTCATCGTGCGGTTCCGCAAGTACTTCGAAGCCGATCCCAAAAAGCCGGAATATTTCAAGAGCGTTCGGTCGGTGGGGTATCTGTTCGATGACGGCCGCGCGGACGAGGATAAGACCTGATCCTGAAACAGCAACCAACAGGTCAACACGCCGCGGGTGAAGGGTCCCGCCTTTCTTTTCGGTGCCGAAATTGCCTTGCCGCATTTTGCGGCCTATCGGTTATGGGTGCCGCCGGGCTGATGGGCCGCCCCGGCGAAAAGGATACGCCCCATCAACCGCTGCCGGCGCGCAAAGTGAACTAGAAGTAGATCCCCGCCAGATAAATCTCCTCCGGCACCATTTCTACGGCACTGGGATTGTAGATCAGATAAGGGTTGGTTCTTTCATTCCAGGCGATGAATTCTGCCATCTGACCGCTCAAGTGGTCATTCGTCAAACCGGCCGGGGTCATATCGCTGGGTGCACTAATCGCCCGAGTTTCGATATCGGCGGAGGCGGGATAGGTCAGATACCGCAAGGCGGGGGACTGACTCAAGGCGGCGGCCAGCAGGGGCTCTGGGAAGGCGTCCTTGTCGGAAAGAATCAGCGTGGGAATGGTGATTTTTTGAAGCGGCAGGCCCATCAAGCCCTGGGGGCACAGTTTCAGAAGGATTTTCTGCTCGGTGCACCGGGTGATGCCGTCGGCGATGACCAGGCCGGTGACTTTCTGTTGGAGGTCGACAGCGGCGGTGACGGCCGAAAAGGCACCCATGCGGATGCCGACTAGCCAGATGGGTCGCGGATCCTCTTGGGTGAGATAGTCAACCGCAGCGCGGATATCACAGGCATGATCGCGACTTAACCGGAAGATGCCGGGCCCGTGCCATCCGTTGACACCCAATATGGAGTTGTGATCAGGAGGCGCATCCATCAAGACGACCGACATCTCCCGCTCCAGCAGCTGGCCAACCAACTCCCAAGGCACATCAGCGGCGCGGCCGATTTGGGGAGCGCTGAAAATCGGGGTGATGTCCAATCGGCCGTTTCCGTCCGGGAAGAGAATAACGGTGGCTATCGGTTGGGCCGGGCGGTAGACGATCATGCGCGTTTGTATGCCCGGGCGGGATTCAATCTGGACCAAATGCTGGGGGACGTCGAACGGCGCCTCCGCCAGCGCGGTGCCGTTCCCGATTAACAATACAATTGTCACGACGGTCGCGACGATCCGCATTGTGTTGCCCTCCCACGGTCGATGGTTGTCAGGCCGCCGCCCTCATGGCGGTTGGCCACCGGGCGGCCTACCGGTATGGATGGTATGGCGCAACCGGAGCCTTTTCGTTCGCGTGATCGATCCTCCTGCTTTTTGAATGAACAAAGTCAAAAAAATGAATATAATTTATTTTATAAGGGCTCTCAGGGTATGTCAAGCGCAGATTTTTCAGCGGGGCTTCGACCCTGTAGGGTTAACAACACCCGGAGGGGGCATTATCGTGGTGCCTTCGGCCTGCGTCGCGGGTGGCCGGGCCTCGGTCGCTGTACCCTGAGGGCGAGGTCCGGCCACGGGCTTCCGATTAGAGGTGTCAACCGATGGGGGATGGCTTACAGAGATGTTCGCTTTCCATGGCAAGACGGCCGCAGCCATCACAGACATACTTCATGGCGGTCAGCTTGCCCTTGCACATGTGGGCCTGGTTGACTTCCGGCGCCCCACAAAAGGAGCAATTCTGGCGATCGCCGCAGGGATTGCAGAGGTGTCCGGGGTCTTTGGCCACCGCACCACATTGTTTACAGGTATAGGCCATCGTGCGCCTCCTTGTCAGATGTCGGGCTATTGCAAGTTGCGGTTTTTGCCGCAAGCAGCGGCCGGCTGTTTGCGGTGCTTAACCAACTTAGGTAGTGTCCGCCCATAAATGGTCGATTTTGGTTTCTGGCAAGGCCCGAGCGCGTTTTTCCGCTCCGCGGGACTTCCCGTCTGATCCATTCCAAGCGGTGGGTGTCAACCGGAGGAATAGTGCGCCATTTCGAGGATTGAAAACCAGCGCGAACGCCGCCAGAGGCCGAAAGATGCCATTTACGGATGGACACTAGGTAAGGCCCTTCCAGGGTTTGTCAATTTAGCGGATGGCGTCCAATGGTCGGTGCGGCCGCGGCATAGGCGGTCTTGAGAGCCCGGCGGCCTTCGGGCAGCCCTTTGAGGAAAGGCTTCCCCGGGAGCTGCCCGGAAGAGCGGGTTGCGTCAAGGCGCTGCGGGGTTTTCGAACCCTAACCACGGGCAGGACATAACGATTGATTCTTTCCCGCCATTTCGATACAGATGGTTCTGTCAGATAATGTGAGCGGTTTGCGTGCTGCTTCCCATGCTGCGGATAAGACTGCAGGGGCATTAGGGGGGTAAGGGCCTGTAAATTTATCGTCAGTGTCCACCCCTAAATGGCACCTTTTGGCCCGGTCCGACGTTCTCGCTCTTCTGAAATCCTCGCTGTAGCTCACACCGCAACGCTATCGCTCATACGGCTACGCCGTCCGTTTCAAGATCGTTGCGGCCTTGGCCTGAACCAAAATCTACCACCACTGGATGGACACTCGTTAAGCGTGTGCCTTTTCGTTATTGTAAAGGGGAATTCCAATAGGAGGGTTAGGGGTAGGAAAGAGCCATGAATATGAAGATCAACGAAGCAAACGGTATGGTCAGCTTCATCTTCCAAGGGAGACTGGATGCGGTGACGTCCGAAGACGTCGAAGCCGATATCATGCAAGCCATCACCGAAGGGGGGCGCTACCTCTATAATTTGGCAGCCCTCGATTACATCAGCAGTGCCGGTTTGCGGATTTTATTGGCCACGTCCAAGGAAATTCAGCGCAAGCAGGGCCGGTTCGTCATGTGCGCCCCCAACCCAAATGTGCGCCATATCCTCGACATCAGCGGGTTCGCGTCGATTTTTCACATGGCGGATACCCTGGAAGAGGGGCAGCGCGTACTGGCCGCCTGACCCTTTCCAGCCGGTTTCCTATTCGCTGACCTGCCGCGCGCGGAATTGCAGGTAGGCATTGCGCATGGCGGTGTAGGGATCCAGCGACATCTCCTTGAATTTCTTGTATTCGTCGGCATAGGGAGCGTATTGCGCGAATTCGCGGTAGCTCACGATGCCCATATACTCCCAAAGCTTGATATCGAGATAGTAAAAGGGGTCCAGGAAACCGTTCGCGACGCGTCCCACGCCGTCCCGGGCGGTTGACGGCCCTGCCAGCGGCAGCATGAAGTAGAAGCCCTGCCCGATACCCCAGGCGCCGAACACCTGGCCCATGTCTTCGTCGGCAACCTGCCAGCCGGTCCAATTATCTTCCTTGGCCAGATCGGCAAAGCCCAGGATGCCGAAGCTCGTGTTGATAACAAACCGTCCGGTTTCCGTGCCGGCCTCTTTCCACTTGGCCTGCAGCAGGCAGCTGACCAGCCGGACCGGGGTGTACCAGTTGGAGAAAAAATTGGTGACCCCGGTGCGAATGGGCTCGGGAACGAATCGGTTGTAGCCCCGGGCGGCCGGAATGCCGATATTCAGGTAGACGAAATCATTGAAGTGCCAGATGCCCTTGTTGTAATAATAGAGCGGATCGGCGATGGTGAGCTCTTCCTCGTCGTCCTCAAAGAGCGCGTCATCATCTTCCCATAAATCGTCTTCTTTTTGCGGCTTTGTTTCGGCCTCATCCTTGATGAGGTCTTTTTGTTGGGCCACGTAGATTACCGTGCCATTCGGGGGGGTAATCTTATATTCCGGAAAGGGCGCGACCGGCGCGCCCCACGCCGGCGCCCACAGCGCGGCGATGGCCACTGCCACTGTGATGATGTGAGTGTTCCTTGCTTGCATGGAAGGCTCCCGTTTTGCGAAAAAGTGTCGCCGCCTCCGGCCGGGCCTCTCGCCTTGCTCATCAGACGCCGGCTGCCGCGGGTTGTCTATGCGTCCATGTTACTTGCCCTCAACATTGCCAAAGGCGTATTTGCTGATCAGTTCCATGATATCCACCGGCGATTCGGTTTCAATGATGGTATCACCGTTGGCGAGCAGATCGCCTCCGCCGCCGGGATCGATCGAGACATATTTATCGCCGATCAGCCCGGCCGTTTTGATGGAGGCAATGGCGTCGTCATAGACCTTGATCCCCTTCTGAATTTGAAGCTCGGCGATGGCCTGCTGTTTGTCCTGATCCATTCTGAAGGCCGTCACGCGCCCGATTTCCATCCCCAGCATTTCAACGGAATTGTCGACATGCAGGCCGTTCACGGAGTTGAAGGGGGCATACAAGGTGTAGGTGTTGTCTCCCAACAAGGAGACATTGCCCAGGCGGACCGCCATGAAACCGATGGCTGCCAGCCCCAGTATGACAAAGATGCCGACGATGGTTTCGTTGGAATATTTTTTCATTCGGTGCCCTTTCCGGCCTTCCGGTGCTGCGACGGATCCAGGTATCCTGACGATGTCGCAGATGTCAAAGCAAAAAAGAGGTAACGATATAATCGGCCACCAGGATGCAGACGCAGCAAAGCACCACGGCCGATGTGGTCGCACGACTGACGCTGCGGGCGCCATGGCTGTCCTGGCGCATGTGGGTGAAATACCCCTGATAGCAGCAGATGGTTGAAACGATGACGGCAAAAACAAGGGATTTGATAAAACCGCCATTGATGTCCGCCATCTCGACGCTGTTTTGAATCCGGTAAAAATAGGCGCCGGCATTGGATCCCATCAGCACCACCCCGCTGATATAGCCCCCCACGATACCGATCAGGTCGAAGAAGGCCGTCAGGATTGGAAAGCTGACGACAGCGGCGGCCACCTTCGGGCTGATGAGATAGCCGATGGGGTCGATGCGCATGGTGAACAGGGCGTCGATCTGTTCCGAATTGCGCTGGATGCCGATTTCGGCCGTCATGGCGGATCCGGCCCGCGCCGTGATCATGATGGCGGTGAGCACCGGACCCAATTCACGGATGATGGACAGGGCCACCGCCGAGCCCAACTCGCCGACCGAGCCGTACTTGACCAGGACGTAATAGAGCTGGAGGCCCATGACCATGCCGGTGAAGAGCCCCACCAGGGCGACGATATTGACGGTACGGGCGCCGATGGTGTTGATCTGCTGCACAATGGCACGGGGTTGTTTGCGATGGAAAATAAGGATGAGGGCTTTGCCCAGGAAGATGGTCGACGCCCCAAGATTGTTCACCACCCCCATGACCCGTTGGCCAATGGGCTCGAAAAGGCGGGACAGCAGCGGGGATCGCACGGTGGTGTCGGCCGTGCGGTCGGGTACGGGATCGTTCGTAAGGGAGTCTTCCATGGTCAGCTTCCCTGCGGTGTTTGGCCGTTGTCGGCGCCCGGTTCCGGTTCGGTGGCCTGGGGTTGGGAGGCCAGGACGCCCTGCCGCTGGAACCATATGCGCAGAATGTTCCAGTCTTCCTGGCGCTGGTATTCCATCATGTCGCGCATCTGGCGAACGAAATTGATGCCGAGCCCTCCCAAGGTCCGCTCCATTTGGGGGATGTCGGGGTCCGGTTTTTTGACGGCCAGCGGGTTGAAGGGGCGGCCGTCGTCGCGGAACTTCATGGCAATCATATCGGCATCGACGTCGACGTCGAAGTGAATTTCGTGCGGCTGATCGTCTTCATAGGCATACGCCACGATGTTGACGAAGACTTCTTCCAGACTGAGTTCGAGGGCATACAGGGTTTTGGAATGCAGCTGATAGGGCCGCAAGAAGACTTGCAGCATCTGGGTCAACACGCTCAGTTCTTCGCGTCTGTTTTCCAGCACCACGGCCATTTTCCGTCTCATGCCAACCTCGTCGGTTTGAGGATTCTTTTACTTAGGCGGAGGATGCCGCCCCTATCCGCCTGTTGCAATTATCGAATTTTAAACTCCATAAAAGTGGATTCCCGCGATTCGGCATCCGCCAGGACCGCATCGAACGGGGCCCCTAAAGGGGCTTCGGAAAATCCGGCGCTGACGTTGAGGGCCGGCAGTTCGGCCATCGTTCCGTGGATGATGCGGTCGGCCTTGAGTTCTTTGGCCAATCGGAAGCAGAACTGGCGGGCATCGTCCGCGCCCGCATCCTGTCGAACGATCATGAGCTGTTTCAGCCCGCGGCGTGAACAGGAATCGTCTTTGCGGATGTGCTGCTGCACTTCCGAAGAGAAGTTCCTGAGGATTTTCTGACCCGTGACATGCCCGGCGCGCGCATTGATCTCATCCATGCTTTCCAGCGTCAGGACGATGACGGAAAAGACAGCCCGGCTTTCCGTGAGGCGGGTCATGGCCTCCATGTATTTCTGCTTGCCCTGGGTCACGGTGCCCATGCCGGTCAGCTCGTCCAGGGGATGCTGGAGCCCGGTAATAAACTCGTGGATCATCGGGTTGTCGACGTTCTGGAGGTCTTCCGGGGGGCCTTCAAAAATGATTTTGCCTTCGTCCAGCATGGCCAGCTTCTGGGTGATCAGGAAAACATCCGGGATTTCATGGCTGATCAGCATGACCGTGAATCCGAACTTGCTCTGGTATTCGGAAATCATGCTGTGAACGGCGTTTTTGCGGATGGGATCCAGCCCGGTGGTGGGCTCGTCGAAGAGAATGATCTCCGGATCGGTGACCAGCGCCCGGGCCATGGCAACCCGCTTTTGCATGCCCCCCGAAAGTTCCGCGGGGTATTTGGTATCGATGCCCTCCAGGTCCAGTTGCGCGAGCCGGGTGTGGACCCGGGTGTGGATTTCATTGCGGGGCAGATCGGTTCCCTGATCCAGCGGCAGGGCGATATTCTCATAAACCGTCATGGAGTCGAAAAGCGCCATGTTCTGGAACATGTAGCTGAACTTTCCGCGCCATGCCCAGAGCTCGGCCCGTGTCATGGTCGACATGGGTTGCCCGTCGCAGAGAATGTCTCCGGCATCCGGTTTGAGCAGGCCGATCACGTGCTTGAAAAAGACGCTTTTGCCCGTGCCGCTTTTCCCGATGATCGTTGTGATCTGCCCCTTGGGGACCGTCAGGCTGGTGCCGCGCAGAACCGGAGTGGAACCCAGCGTCTTGTACACATCGCGAAACTCGATGATGGGCTGTGTCATGATGGTTTCCCTGGATAGCGGCGATGAAGGGGTATGATGGCCATCTCAGCTTTATACGATTATGTGGCCGGGAAGGCTTTCGATCCGGCGCAATGTGTGGATCCCCGTTTTTGGGCTGCCTTAACCGATGAACTTGTCATAGAATCCAATTCTTGTAATATGACGATAATCTGAAATGGGGTCAAGGGTTAAGGTGGCCCGGCCCCGGCTGCCTTTTCCCGCTATCCGTCAGGTCATCGATGCACGGGCGGATGAAGCGATTCCGGGAAAAGTTTATGGGCCCTAGAAGCCAATGCCTGTTTGACGCTATCGTCCCTTGGGCGTTATAACGACGCCTCGTCCCCAAGCGCTTCACGCCTGCAACCAGACATATAGGAGGCCCGCATCGCATGACGGATCTATCCCACCTGTTTGCCCCTATCACCATCGGCACCATGACCGCCCGCAACCGGCTCATGATGCCGGCCATGAGCATCAATTTCGGCGTCGACGACCAGGGGTTTGTCACCGATCAACTCATCGACTATTTCGTGGCCCGGGCCCGGGGCGGGGCGGGTATGCTGCTGGTGGGGGGCGGTGGGATTCATCCCACGGGGGTTGAGTTGCCGGACCTGCCGAAGCTCTGGCAGGATGCCTGCATCCCCGCCCTGCGCCGCATGGTGGCGGCCGTGCGCCCGTTTGACGCCCGTTTCGGCGTCCAGTTGATGCATGGCGGACGACAATCCTACCACGATCAGAAGGTGGCCCCCTCGGCCATTCCAGCCCCGGCCGTGGTCAAGGGCATCCCCAAAGCCCTTACGATCGATGAGATCGACGAGTTGGTGGCCGCCTTCGGCGATGCGGCCCGGCGCTGCCGCGAAGCCGGCTTCGATTTCATTGAAATCCACGGGGCCCACGGTTATCTCATCAACCAGTTCATGGCGCTGAACAGCAATAAACGGGAGGATCGTTACGGCGGGGGCTTCGCGAACCGGATTCGCTTTATGATGGAAGTGCTGGCCGATATCAAGGCCAAGGCGGGCAGCGACTACCCGGTCGGCGTTCGGATCAACGGCAATGATTTTATCCGGGGCGGCTGGACCCTGGAGGATACCCTGCGGCTGGCCCCTCTTCTCGAGTCGGCCGGGGCGGATTATCTGCATGTGTCGGCCGGGGTCTACGGCTCGACGGAATTGACCATCCCCTCCGTCTATGCCCCCCAGGGCTGTTTCGTCCATTTGGCCGAGGCGGTCAAAAAGGTGGTCTCCCTGCCGGTGGTGACCGTCGGCCGGATCAAGCATGCCGCAATGGCCGACCGCGTCATTGCGGAAGGCCGGGCGGATGTGGTGGCCATGGGGCGGGCCCTGCTGGCCGATCCCGAGCTGCCCAACAAGGCGCGTCACAGCGGCGCACCGATTCGCCCCTGCATCGGCTGCTGCCTGGGATGCATCCACGCCGCGCTGCAACTTGAACCCGGGGGCTGTGTGGTCAATCCCGATGTGGGACGGGAGTATTTGCTGAAGGACGACGACCCGGCCGAAGTGGTGCGCACCGTCCTGGTGGTGGGGGGCGGCCCGGCCGGGCTGGCCGCGGCCCGCATGGCGGCCCTGCGGGGCCATCGGGTGACGCTGATCGAGGCCGGTCAGGTTTTGGGCGGCCTGTTTCGCCTGGCCGCCCGGGCGCCCGGGCGGCAGGAGGCGGGGGACATTCTTGATTACTTCAAGCAGGAGCTTGAGCGTCTGCAAGTGGATTTCCGTCTGGAAACCCCGCTGACAGCCGAACTGCTCGATTCGCTGGCGCCCGATATTGCGATCCTGGCCACGGGCAGCCTTCCCGAAACACCCATCATCAAAGGATTTTCCGGCACCAAGATGGCTGTCTACGCCGTGGTGGAGGTCATGGAAGGGGAACTCCCCGAAGGCGAGCGGGTCGTCGTATTGGGCGGGGGCCAGAGCGCCCTGATGCTGGCGGATTTCCTGGCCGAGGCGGGCAAATCCGTGGTGGTGCTGAACCGCGGCCGGCATTTTGCCGAAGAGATGTCCAGCAACGACCGGTTTTATCTCAGGGAACGGCTCAACCGTCACGGCGTGGCGCTTCATAAAAACGTGGCGGTGGAGGCCTTCCTGGCCCGGGGGGCCCGCATCCGAACCGGCGGGGCGGTCGAAATAATCGAGGGCATGGATGCCCTGGTGATTGCCGAGGGCATGACGGCCATCCGCCCGGATCGGCGCCTCTTTACCGACCGGCCCATCGCCGTGCACACGATCGGGGATGCCAAAGAACCCCGCAACCTGATGCTGGCCATCGCGGAGGGCGAAGAACTGGGACGCACTATTTA
>CAVSSY010000026.1:0-78026 GCA_963730675.1 uncultured delta proteobacterium
GGGCCCGTCCAGAAAGGGTCTTTTGGGCCCTGGCCGGTCGGAGTGGGTTTCCGCCTGCGGCCTACCTGCGTACGCCTCACCGCGATTGGGCGGCCTTGAGCAGAACCAAAAATCCACATTTCTGAAACGGACAGAGCTGCCGATTATGAAAGAGAATGGCATGATCATCGACGCTTCGGGGCGATAGACGATAGCGTCAAAGGCCTTTCTTTTCCGGCGTATCGGTCAGTTTGGGATTATTGCGGTGGCGCTCGAGATCCCGCCGGGTTTTTTTGGCCAGGTTGCGCTCCAGGGCGGCCGTAAGGTCGATGCCGGTCTGGTTGGCAAGGCATACCACCACGAAGAGGACATCGGCCAGTTCGTCGGCCAGATCGTGGTCTGCGGCGGGCGATTTGAAACTCTGGTCGCCATAGGTGCGGGCCATGATGCGCGCCACCTCGCCGACTTCTTCCATGAGAATGGCCGTGTTGGTGAGTTCGGAAAAATAGCGTACCCCCACCGTATTGACCCAGGCGTCAATCTTCTTCTGGTATGCTTCGATCGTAAGCATTTGTCATTTCTCCACGTTAGGGTCGCCTTGCAATCGATTAACGATTTCGCTATGCAAGGGATGCACGTAAGCGCCACCGTAATGCAGATTTCGCCGCCATTCAACGGTATCGTTGTTTATCACCGACGGCCGCACCGTCTATACGGCTGATTTTCAGCATGGGGGGACGGCGGCAAGCATCCATCCGCCATTCATCGCCATGGGGAGAAGCGCCGATGATCAAGGGTCGTATCGGGGTCTGTTGTTTGTTGATCGCCTGGCTGGTTTTTGGCACGGGCGGTTGCATGTTCATGCGGCTGAGCCAGGACCTCAAGCAGGTTGAAAGCAAGGACGCCTACATCCGAGGGCGAGTGTCCTACCATGCCGACCAGAATGCCCCCGTGCTGATGTTGCTGATGACCGTCGACGGCGACAAGAAGCAGGTCGTCGATTTTTCCGTGATGGAGCAGCCCGGCCTCTACGCCTTCCTTGTACCCCAAGGCACATTCTACGTGGCGGGCTTTATCGACCTGAATCGCAACATGCGTCCGGACGTCGGAGAAATTTACGGGGTCTATGGCGCCCCCGACCCGGTGGTGGTCGAGCAGGCGGGCATGATCAACGGCATCGACCTGACGCTGGACCGCGTCATTCGCAAAGGGGAGATCGATACGGATTTCTGGGCGCAAATGCGGCTGGAAAAATCGTCCGCCAGCGCCTATATCAGTGCCGCCGGCGTCGTGGCCGATCTAAACAACCGCTATTTCACCCCCCAATATGCCGAAAAAGGCCTTTGGGAACCCTATGCTACGCTGAAGGAAATGGGAATCGGCCTGTTCTTCCTCGAGGACTACGATCCCGGCAAGATTCCGGTGCTTTTTGTCTACGGTGCGTCAGGTCACGCCCAGAACTGGCGGCTTATTTTCGATCAGATGGACCGGAAGCGCTTTCAACCCTGGTTTTTCAACTACCCCTCCGGACTCGATTTGGAATTTATCGGCAGCGCCCTGGAAGGCGCCATCAAGTGGCTCCATGACCGCTACGGTTTCGATGCCCTTTTCATTGTGGCCCACAGCATGGGCGGGCTGGTGGCCCGCCACGCCATCCTGCAAAACGCTTACGACGATCACCAGGATTACATCCGTTTGTTTCTCACCATTTCGACCCCCTGGGGCGGACACCGGGCTGCGGCCCAGGGGGTCAAATATGCACCGGCCGTGGTGCCCAGCTGGCGGGATATGGCGCCGGACAGTGATTTTCTGGCGCATCTCTACCGCCGTCCGCTGCCGCCGGATATGCCCTACTACCTCTTTTTCAGTTACGGCGGTCGATCGGGCATGATGGATGAAAATAACGACGGGGCCGTCACGTTGGAAAGCCAGCTGGATTATCGGGTTCAGCGCCCTGCCAAAGCGCTTTTCGGCTTCGATGACGATCATGTAAAGGTGCTCTACAGCGAAGATATGATCGCTGTCTTCAATACCATTTTGGGCGAGCGCGCCGATGGGATTTCCTCGGGGGCCCTGGGCCGGCTCTTTCGGCTGCCGAAAGGCGCGCCACAGGATACCGGCCCGTCTGCCGCCCCGGCGCAGCGGCGCAAGCCTATCCATTGACAAGCCCAAAGGGGAGGGATTAAGAATGGCCGGCGTGGCCGCGGATTTTTCCCCCACCCCACCCCACCGCCAAAAGTTTGAAGGAGACGACATGCAGCAGGCCCGCAAGATCATCGATCTCAATTCCGATGTCGGCGAAAGCTTCGGAAACTACAGGCTTGGTCTGGACGAAGAAGTGGTCCCCCTGATCAGTTCGGCCAACATCGCTTGCGGCTTCCACGCCGGCGATCCGCAGGTGATGCGGCGCACGGTGCGGCTGGCCCTTGAAAACGGGGTCGCGCCCGGGGCCCACCCCGGTTATCCCGATCTCATGGGGTTTGGCCGCCGCAATATGGATGTCACCCCGGACGAGATCCGCGATTATGTCGCCTACCAGGTGGGGGCCCTGACCGCCTTCGTGCAAGCCGAAGGGGGAAAACTGCAGCACGTCAAACCCCATGGAGCGCTCTACACCATGGCGGTCGGCAATCCCGGTATCTGGAAGACGGTGGCCGAGGCCATTGCGGCCATCGATCGCGATCTGATTCTGTTCGTATTGGGCGGCCGCAATCGGGACGACCTCAAAGCCATGGGCCGGAAGGTCGGCATCCGTGTGGCGTGCGAATTTTTTGCCGATCGGGCCTACAATACCGACGGTTCGCTGGTCTCCCGGCGCGAGCCCGGGGCGGTGATCAAGGACCATGATCTCGCCGCCGCCCGGGTGCTCAAGATGGTGACCGAAGGACGCGTGGTTTGCATCAACGGTGAAGAAATTCTCCTGTCCGGCGATACGGTTTGTGTCCATGGGGACAACCCTTCGGCCTTGGCTCTCGTACGCCGTATCCGGGAAGCCCTTGGAGCAACAGGGGTCGCCGTCCAGCCCGTGGGCACGTTTTTACAGGATTGATGCGAATGCCGGCCGAGATTCGACACCTGGGGGACCGGGGGCTGCTGGTGGAATTGGGAGGCGGGATCGATCCGGCTGTCAATCGTCGCGTACAACAGCTTCACCAGACTCTGGCCCGCGAGAACCTTTGCGGCGTGGTGGAAACCATTCCGGCCTATTGCTCCCTGCTGGTCGTGTATGATCCCCTGCGGGCCGCACCGGACGCGCTGGCGCAGCAGATCAGGGCATTGTGCGATTTCGATGACGCCGACGATTCTGAGGCCGCCCAACGGGCGATCGAAATTCCCGTGGTGTACGGCGGCGAGGCCGGTCCGGACCTGGATGCCGTGGCCGCTTACCACAATCTGACAAGCGAAGCGGTCATCCATCTGCACAGCGGCACCGTCTATCGGGTCTATATGATTGGATTTACACCCGGCTTCCCCTACATGGGCGAACTGCCCCGGGCCCTGGATACCCCACGCCGGGAAACTCCCCGCACCCACATTCCCAAGGGGGCGGTGGCCATCGCCCAGCGTCAGACCGGCATCTATCCGGTGGTCAGCCCCGGCGGCTGGCAGATCATCGGCCATACCCCCCTGGAACTCTTCGATCCCCGCCAGGACAAGCCTTCTCTCCTGGGGATGGGCGACGAAGTCCGATTCGTTCCCATCACGGTCGCGGAGGCCTCCCAATGGCCGCGGTAGACCTCCTGGAAATTCTGTCTCCCGGGATCCTGGCCTCACTGCAGGATACCGGGCGGCTGGGCTACGGCCGGATCGGGGTAGCGCCCAGCGGAGCGGCGGACAGCTATGCCTGCCGGATCGGCAACCTGCTGGTGGGCAATCTGGAGAACGCCGCCGCCCTTGAAATCACCCTGATGGGATTTCGGGCCCGTTTCCGCTGCGAAACGCTCTTTGCCATAACCGGCGCCGACCTGCAGCCGTCCCTCAACGGCCGTCCGCTTCCCCTGTGGACGGTTTTGCGGGCTGCGCCCGGCGACAGGCTCGAACTGCCGGCAGCGACCTGCGGCTGCCGGGCCTACCTGGCGGTGGGCGGCGGTTTCAAGGCCCCGGCCGTCATGGGCAGCCGATCCACCAATATCGGGGCAGGCTTCGGCGGTCATGCGGGGCGGGCCCTGGAGGCCGGGGACGTATTGCAGGGACGCGGACCTGGGCAATACCGGCATCTGGCCGGCCGGTCCCTGCCGGACACCCTCTGGCCGGTACACACCTCCGACTGGGTATTGCGGGTGCTTCCCGGCCCCCAGAGCGACCAGTTCCCGGCCGCGAGCCGGGCGCAATTTTACGACGCCGTCTATACGGTCAGCGGGGCCTCGAACCGCACCGGCGTGCGCCTGGAGGGTCCGGCCATCGAAAAGGAGGCCGGGGCCCCCGCGTCCATTCTTTCGGAAGGCATTCTGGGCGGAGCCATCCAGGTGCCTGGGGACGGCAAGCCCATCATCCTGATGAACGAAACCGTCACCGGCGGCTACCGCAAAATCGCCGTTATCATCGCCGCCGACCTGCCCCTGCTGGGCCAGGTGGCCCCGGGCGATTCGGTGCGTTTCCGGGAAACCGACCTTTCCCAGGCGCGCCAGCTTCTTAGGGGAATCGAGGCCGCCGTGGACTGGGTGCGGGGGTATGTCGCCGCTTGAAGCCCAGTGGGTGATTGCCCAAGACGGGAACCCCATATGGTACACGACGGCCCTGTGGCCTCCGTGTACTTCAGACGCATCACGTGAAAGGATTTTGATCCGATGACCACTCGCCCCAAAAACCGGCGCAGCGTTCCCCTGATCGTCTTCAGCTCCCGTACCGACAATACCCGGAAGGTGGCCGAAGCCATGGCCAAACCATTGACCGCCGAGCTGGCGGCCATCGAGCAGCTGAAGGATCATCAGCTGCGGGGGAGGCCCCTGATCGGACTGGGGTCGGGGGTTTACTGGCTGCGTCTGGATCGCCGGATCATCGATCTGGCCGCCCGAATATCCTCCGATTGCCGGGTGTTCATCTTCAGCACCAGCGGGTGGCGGGGCAAGATCCTGGAGGGGTTCTTCCGGTCCGAACTGGAAAGGCAGTTGCAGCAGCGCCGTATCGAAGTGGTCGGCCGGTGGCACTGTCCCGGCCACGATAAACAGGCCCTGTTCAAATGGCTCAATATCAGCCGGGGCCGCCCGAACGCGGAAGATATTCGCAGCGCACGGGAGTTCGCCGCATCCCTCAAAGCGATCGTGAACGCTCCATAGAGACGATTCGAACATCGGACTTCGCGGTCGAGGAGGGGGACTTAAGGCGCGGCCCTGTGACTGAGGCCGGTGGGGCGGAACTTCTTCGGCATCTCGTCTATAGCCCCAGGAAGGCGGATTTGACCTGGTCGCTGGCCATCAGTTCGGCGCCGGTGCCTTCCCCCACAATCCGTCCGGTCTGCAGGATATAGCCCCGGTCGGCCAGATCGAGCGCTTCGCGCACGTTCTGCTCCACCAGCAAAATGGTCATGCCTTCGTCCTTGAGCTTGCGGACCGTATCGAGCACCTCGTCCACCAATACCGGCGCCAGGCCCAGAGACGGTTCGTCCAGCATGAGGATACGGGGATTGGACATGAGTCCCCGACCGATGGCGACCATTTGCTGTTCGCCGCCGGAGAGGGTGGAGGCGGGCTGCTGTCGCCGCTCCTCCAACCGGGGAAACAGCCGGTAGACAAAGGCCAGGTTGGCGCGGATGCGCGTCTCGTCCCGCAGGACATAGGCTCCCAGCAGCAGGTTTTCTTCCACGGTGATGGGGCTGAAGAGCATTTTTTCTTCGGGAACGTAGACGATCCCGAGCTGGACGATGTCCGGGGTGCGCAGTTTTTGGATTTCACGCCCCGCGAAGCGGATGCGCCCGGCAAAGGCCGGCTGGGCGCCCATCACGGCCCTCAGCAGGGTGGATTTGCCGGCGCCGTTGGCCCCCAGGACACTCACGGTTTCCCCGGCATCCACATGCAGGGAGGCCCCCTGCAGGACCGGCAGGCCGGAATAGCGCACCTTGATATCTTCGATTTCGAGGATGCGGGTGCTCATGGGTTACAGCCCCCCTCCGCCGTGTTCCTTGACATAGCGCTCCCCCAGATAGGCCTTGATCACCTGCTCATTGCGGGCGATGTCGGCGGGCAGGCCTTCGGCAATCTTGCGGCCGGAATCCAGGACGATCAATCGGTCGCTGGTGCGCATGACCAGTTCCATGACATGTTCGATCAGAATCACGGCCACGCCCAGTTGGTGGTGGATGTGGAGGATGCTGGCCATAATTTCTTCGATCTCGCCGGGATTGAGACCGGCGGCCACTTCGTCCAGCAGGAGCAGCTTGGGGCGCGTTCCCAGGGCGGTGGCCATGGTGACTTTTTTCTGGGCCGCCACCGGCAGCTCGCTTACGAAGGCGTCCGCAGCCGCGGCCAGATTCAAATCGGCCAGGATGGCATCGGCCTGTTCCCGGGCCGCCCGGCGGGAGGCGGTGCGCATGAAACAGCCCACCATGACGTTTTCGCGCACGGTCAGATCGCCGCCCGCGGTGTAGACCTGAAAAGTGCGGGCCAGGCCGCGGCGGGCCACTTCGTGGGCGCTCAGAGGCGTAATGTCTTCACCGTCGAATACGATGCGTCCGGCGGTGACCATGTACTTGCCGGCAAGGCAGTTGAAGAGGGTGGTCTTGCCGGCCCCGTTGGGGCCGATCAGTCCCAGCAGCTCGCCCGGCTCCAGCCGGAAGGAAATCCTGTCATTGGCCCGCAGGCCGCCGAAATCTTTGACGAGGTGGTCGACTTCCAATAAGGCCATCAGGTCTGCTTCCTTCGCCGTACACGTTCCACGATGCCCCAGACCCCCCGGGGCTCTTTGGCCGAAATCACCATGATGATGACCGCATAGAGGATGAGGTCGATGCCCGCCAATCCCGCCACGCCGCCCAGCCATTCCTTGAGGTAGCTTTTGAGCGGGATCAGAATCCCGGCCCCGATGATGGGCCCCCACAGGCTGCCGGCGCCCCCCAGCATGGCCATGAGCGCGATCAAAATGGAGATGTCGAGGCTCATGGTATCCTCCGGCTCGATGGCTTTGATGTAGCAGGCATGGAAGGAGCCCACCACGCTGACATAGGCGGTGGCGATGGCGTAGGTCTTGATTTTGGACCAGTGAACGTTGATGCCCAGCGAGCGGGCCACGTCTTCGTTGTCTTTGATGGCCCGCAGCTGGTAGCCCAGGCGTGATTTGCGGAACCAGTTCAGGTACAGGACGCCCACGATGAAGAAAATGAAAATGACGTAGTAATAGTAGATGTCTTCCTTGAAGATCAGGCGCAGGAAATCCGGCGGCGTGTATTTGATGGGAGAGATTTCCAGTCCCCGCGCGGCGCCGACGAAATCCCACACTTCGAAGATATCTTTCAGCACCAAAGAAGTGGCGATCGTGGCGATGGCGAAGTAATGGCCCTTCAGGCGGAAGAGGGGGTAGCCGATGATAAAGGACCAGGTCACCGCCAGCAGCACGCCCATGGGCATCGAGAACCAGAAGGGGATATCCCAGCGAATCAGCAAGACGGCCGTGGTGTACGCCCCGATGCCCACATACTGGGCTTTGCCGAGATCCACCTGGCCGCCGTAGCCGCCGATGGTATTCCAGCCCATGCCATAGAGGGAGAAGATAAAAAACTGGATCATGGTGGCCAGGGCGAAGGCGGAAACGGGCAGCAGGGGAAAGATCAACAGCAACAGCGCCAGCATACCGGCGATGGCCAGGTCAAGACGCGGCTGATCCGAAAAATCGAAAGCGTTTTTCAGTGCTTCCATCCGAAGAGTCCCCTGGGGCGCAGCACCATGATGAAGAAGTAGGCCACGTAGATCCACATATACTTGAACGAGGTCATGGGAACGTCGTACATCCAGTTGGCATCAAACGTATAGGTCATGAAATCCCAGAAGCCGGGGATTTCGGTGATCAGTCCCACCACCAGGGCCGCGAAGAAGGCACCGGGCACGCTGCCGAAGCCGCCCATCGCGACGATGGTGAAGGCGATCATCGTAAACAGCAGGCCCACATAGGGGTTGACCGGCCAGAAGTTGACGATCAGGGCTCCGGCCACCGTGACCGATGCGCCCCCGATGCCCCAGGCCAGCGCGTTCATCTTCTCGGTGGAGATGCCCATGTAGCGGGCGCCCTGGGGATTGAGCGCCGTGGCGGTCAGGGCCTTGCCCATTCGGGTTTTGGTCATGAGCATCCAGACGCCCACAAAGGCCGCCACCGACAGACCGGCGGCGGCCAGTTTGGTGGCCGGGATGATGATCCCCAGACCCAGGTCGAAGCTTTTATCCACCAGGAGACCCTTGTGAAGGGCCCGGTCTTCGGAGCCGAAGATCAGCAGGGCGATGTTGCGCAGCAGCAGCATCAGGCCGAAGGTCCCCAGGAGCTGGGCGATCATCGGACCCCGCAGGATATAGGTCACGAAGCCGCGGTAGCAGACGATTCCCAGCACAAAGCCTACCAGGGCGGCCAGGGGCAGGGTGAACAGCGGGTCGATGCCCAGGGCCTGGGAGGTCAGCAGGGTCGTGTACATTCCCAGCATCAAAAATTCGCCGTGGGCGAAATTGATGATGTCCATCACGCCGAAGATAATGGTGAGCCCCAGCGCCACCAGGGCCAGCACCATGCCAAAGAGCATACCGGCAACAATCGAACTGGCCAGAATTTCCACAAATGCCCCCTGGGCTAAATCGTTTATGACAGGGTCGTTCCCCAACGGGAGGGAACGCCAGGAACCCGCGATCGCCTATTGGAGGCGACCGCAGTTTGTTAATGAATGGCGATCCAGAAAGGGTAGATTTTGGTTCAGGCCAAGGCCGCAGTGCTTCCGGGACCGCAGGCGTAGCGGAGCTACGTCGAGGATCTTGGAAGCGCGAGAACGCCGGCCTGGGCCAAAAGATGCCCTTTCTGGTTTGGCATGACTACCATTTGGGGAAGGGATAGATCATATCCGCCGAGGCCACGTCGAAGGGGTAGACGATTTCCAATCCGATCTGGCCGTCGGCGCCCTTCTGATACTGCCCGATCAGGCCGGAGCCCAGGATGTTCTGTCCCATTTCGTTGCCGGTGCTGGCGAATTTGACGCCGGCCCAGGGCACCACGAGTTCCTTGCCGGGGATCTCGATGGCATTGGCCGCCTTCTGAATCGCGGCCGGGTCGGTGGATCCGGCCATCTCCAGCACGTACACCCAGGTCTGCAGGCCGGTAAAGGCCCGGGCCGAAGCGCCTCCCAGATCGTTGCCGGTTTTCTCCTTGTAGAGTTTGTTGACCTGCCCGGCCAGGGGCTTGATCTGGACCACCTGGGGCAGGAAGACCGAACGGGTCAGGATGCCCGCGATGGAATCGCCCAGGGTGCTGCGGAATTCCGGCTTGTCGAATCCGGCATCCTGGCCCCAGATGATTTTGGGCTGCACTTGTTGGGTCTTGAGGGTCTTCACCATCAGGATAGCATCCGAGGTGTAGGAGGCGAACAGCAGCACATTGGCCTTGGACGCCTTCAGCGACCGGACTTCACTGGACAGGTCGGGGGATTTGTCCGAGTACAGCAGCGCCTTGCGCAGTTTGAAGCCGTATTCCGGCGCCAGTTCCTCGATCACCTTGGAGACGAAGGAGCCCCACTCGCTGTTTTCGCAGGCCGAGGAGATGATCCCGATCTCTTCCAGCGGCACGGCCGGCACGCCCCGAACCTGGCCTTTGTTCAGACCCACCAGCAGCTCGAAAAGGTCCTTGGTGAACCAGCGGTCGTGGGGGGTGGTGCGCCAGAACCACTTGAAGCCCCGCTCGGTCAGCCCCGGGGAGGTGGAGGAGCCGTTGATCATGGGTACGCCGTACTGCTCGCAGACCGCGCTGACGGTCTTGGTGACCGAGCTGTGGTAACAGCCCAGGATGCCGTCCACCTTGTCATCCAAAATGAGTTTTTTGGCCAGGTCGGCGCCCAGGGTGGGGTTGCCTTCGTGGTCCTTGAAAATCAAGGTGATCTTGGCGCCGCCCATGCTCTGGATGCCGGCATTCTTGGCCATGGTCATGTCGATGTCGGCAAAGGTTTCGTTGCAGAGCCGGGCAGCCAATTCGGCCCCGGCCCGCAGCTCGCGCCCGGCTGCGGCGGCACCGCCGCTCAAAGGATAAATGACGCCGATTTTGATCTCCTTGGCGGCCAATGTCGCGGTGGGCACCATCAATCCGCAAAAGATGGCCACGGTTGCCAGGATAGCTGTCAATGGGAGCAATCGTTTCATGATGGTCCTCCTTGTGTCGCGCTGGGGTTGCCGGTGGGGGCGGGGGCCGACCCCATCGGTTGAAACAGAACGAGGGCGCGAACGATTCGGCGCCCTCGTTTCAATTAATCAGGTGTGCAGGCTAATAAGAAATGAATGCGGTTCATCTGCGAATCTTTACTGAATGTGGGTCCGGCTGTCAAGGCGGGAACGCGGTGTGGAAAGGACCATCTTATGCCGTATCTCGAAATCGAAACAGCCGATAGAACAGATAAAGACGATCCCGATGGCGATCCCGATTTCGATTTCGAACAACAACATTCGGGGACGGCCAATGCCCCAAGCCGTTGCCGGCCTACAAAATCGCCAGATGTTCGTCCTTCAGGTCCGAGACGAACATGTGTCCCGGGGCGTGGGTGATGGTCAGGTCGAGACGGGCCGAGATGGCGGCCAGGGTCGAGGTGACGCCGCAGGCCCAGAACACCGGGACTTCGCCGGGACGGACGGTCACCGGATCACCGAAGTCGGGCCGGTCCAGATCCTGGATGCCCAGTTCGCCCGGATCCCCGATATGGATGGGCGCCCCGTGGGTCAGATGAAAGCGGGTGGTCACCTGCACCGCCCGTATGGCCTGTGCCGGCGTCATGGGGCGCATGGTGACCACCAGGGGGGCGTTAAAAGGGCCCGCCGGCCGGCATTGGCGGTTGGTGATGTACATGGAGACGTTCTTGTCTTCCTCGATGTTGCGGACGGGCAGACCGGCGGCCAGCATGGCATTTTCAAAAGAGAAGCTGCAACCCAGAAGAAAACTGACCGTGTCCGGCCGGAAGCGGTCGGCCACATTGGTCACCTCTTCGGTCATCTCTCCTTTTGCAAAGATCCGGTAGCGCGGCAGGTCGACCCGCAGATCGGCCCCCTCGGCAATGGCCGGTGCGCTTTCGCCCGCTTCCAGCACGTCCAGCACCGGGCAGGGCTTGGGGTTGCGCGTGCAAAAGAGCAGAAAATGAAAGGCGTGGGAGGCCGGCAGCATCACCAGATTGGCCTGCAAAAAGCCGGTGGCGGCCCCGGAAGTGGGGGTGGTCCATTCAGCGGAGCGGATGCGGCGTCGCAGTTCTGATGCGGTCATGGTCGCGGACATAATGGTTCTCCTTCTGATCGCTTGACCCTCTTATATAGAGCGTACAATTGAATTATTTTGTAATACTTTTCTATTTTGCATTCTTCATTTTCTTTCACGTGAAAGAAAACGAAGCAAAAGAAAACGCCCGTGTCCCGCTCCATCCTGCGCGTCGTCGCGGCGGCCGGAGCGCGCGGAAACTCGCTTCGCTCAAACAGTCCGCACGCTTTAATCCGTCCGTCCCGCCGATGCTCAGCGCGGGACAAAAGGAAATAGAAAACCAAAAACTCAAAAACCAGATTCAAGACCCTTTTTAAAAGGCTGCTAAAGACTCATGGCTTGCGGTAAGAGCCCTGTTTATTTCAAATATTGGATTACCTCTCGGGGCAATACAAAATCTGCGAATGAATCAGATCTTTGAGTAGCGCCGCTGCCGCCCCGGTGGGGGAACTGTGTCCGCCGGTGACGGTGATGCGCCCCATGCTGTCGGTCTCGAAGCTGATGCCCTTTTCCGAGAAGTGGACTCCGGCCAGGGGGTGGTCGGTCGGCAGCGCTTCCGGCGCCACCCGTACGTTCAGGCGATCGTCCTGCCAGCGGGCCGAACCGATCAGCTTGATCACGCGGCCGTCCGCCCGGGCCTTCTCCATGGTCTCCCGGCTGACCCCGGTGATCCCGGTGGTTCGGACGTCGCCGATGCCAAGGCCCTGGTCGAAGAGCTGGTTGGCGATCAGGATGATTTTGTTGCGGGTGTCCAGGCCCTCCACGTCCAGGGTGGGATCGGTCTCGGCGATGCCCAGTTCCTGGGCGGCCTTGAGGGCCGTGTCGTAGGCGATGCCCTCCTGGCCCATGCGGGTCAGGATGTAGTTGGTGGTGCCGTTCAAGATGCCTTCCACGGCCCGGATCCGGGCACCGGCCGTGCAAAGCTTGCCCACATCCAGGGTGGGCAGGGCGGCCGCGGTGGCGGCGCTCATGAAGATGCGCCCGCCGGTGGCGCGCGCGCGATCCTGCAGCTCCCGGTAGAAGAGTACCAGGGGGCCCTTGTTGGCCGTGATGACATCCATCCCTTTGGCCAGGGCCGCGACTATATGGGATCGGGCCGGTTCGCCGTCCACCAGGTTGGTGGGGGTGGCCTCCACCAGCACATCGGCCGCGGTGCTCTCCAGGACGTCCACCACCGGTTTGACCCGGACATCCAAAAGCGCTCATGGTCTCGATGGGCCGGCGCGCCTCGGCGAAGGCCTGCAAGCGGTCCAAGGGGAGGCCGGTGTCATCCCCCAGGGCGGCGCCGCCGATGTCCACTACGGCCTGGATGTGGGGCGCGATGCCGTAGCGTTCCTGTAAGTCCGCTTGTTTTTCAGCCACCAGGCGGACAAAGGCGCGTCCGACATTGCCGAAACCGCAAACCACGATGCGGATGGGGGTCATTTGTAGTGCCTCGCTATGAGTTGATGGTAGTCGCGTCCGTCCACCTCGGCCTCCACCACGGCCGGGCCGGGGGTTTCGAAGGCTAGCCGGAGGGCTCTGGCGCAAGGTTTCCGGCGTGTTTGCGTTAAAGACAGGCACGTCGAAGATGCGGTCGGCCCCCAGGAAGGCGCGCTCGTTGATCCGGGAGCTGTCGGCCGGGCAGCCCTGCCAGCCTTGTTTGACTTCGATCAGGCTCAGCATCCGGTCGGCCAGAACGACGATGACGGTATCCAGGCCCAGCCGGCGGGCCGTGATGAGTTCGCCCGCCATCATGGTAAAGCCCCCGTCGCCGGTGACGCACGCCACGGGCGTATCCGGCCGGCAGAGGGATGCGGCCAGGGCCGCCGGGATACCGAATCCCATGGAGGACCAGCCGTCGGTCATCAGGAAGCGGTCCGGGGCCGGGGTGGGCCAGAGTTGGCCGATCAGGTGGGTGTGGGCGCCCACGTCACAGGTCAGGATGCCTTCGGGAGGCAGGACGTCCCGGAGGATGTCCAGGGCTTCCACAGGGCCCAGATTGCCGGAGCCGGGGTGCAGCGCCGTGTGCAGGTCTTGCCGGTGCTTTGCAAGGGCGGCGAAATCCCAATCGGTGGTCAGCGGCGCCATGGCCGCCAGGGATTCCAGTGCGCCTTCAAGATCGCCGATGCAGGCGGCGGCCAGTTCATGGGGCGGGGCGAGCTCCGCGGGCGACGTATCGATATGCACCAGCGGGGCCGGCGGCAGCCAGGCTTCGTAGTCGAACTCCACCGGGTCGTAGCCCAGACCGATCACCAGGTCGGCCTGGTGGGTGATGTCGGCCAGGCGGTCGCTGCAGGCATGGAACAAAACGCCGGCATAGGCCGGATGGGATTCGGGCAGCAGCCCCTTGGCCATGGGCGTCAACACCACCGGCGCCGGGATGACCTCCAGCAGGCGCGCCAGGGGACGGGCCAGACGCTGGCGTCCGGCGGTCAACCCCACGGCCAGCAAGGGGCGGCGTGCCTTGCGGATCAGGTCGAGGGCGGTTTGAAGGTCGCTTTCCGGGACCGGCGCGGTCGGTTGCGCGGGGATGGCGGGCGGTGCGTCCGCCTGGGCCTCCCGGGCGTTCAGATCCACCGGCAGGCCGATGTGAACCGGGCCGGGAACTTCGCTACAAGCCGTGGCCATGGCCTGGTCGATGGTGGCGGCCAGGGTGTCGGCCTGGGCGCGGGTGGTCCATTTGGTGAGGGGCCGGAAAAGCGCCTGGTGGTCCACGTTCATCTGGGTCACCCGGTGGCGCATGGCATCGCTTTGCTCGGTGGTGGCGGCGATCAGGCCGGAACGGTCGAGGAGGGCACAGCCAACGCCGGTGGCCAGGTTGGTGGCACCGGGGCCGAAGGTGCCGTGGCACAGCGCCGGCTGGCCGGTCAGTCGAAAGCAGACATCGGCCATGAAGCCGGCCGAAGCCTCGTTGGCTACCAGGATGAAGGGCATGCCCCATCGCCGCATGGCCTCCATATAGGGAATCCACGGGCCTCCCGGAATGCCGAAAGCATACCGGACCCCATGCGCCATCAGACGATCCACAAATACTTCCGCGACCTGCGCCATGGTATGCGCTTCCTTCGCTTGAAGATGATTAAAGAGGTTTCGTGGACGGCGGTTTGCCTGTATCACAATCCCCCGGAAGGCCGCAACTTCTCCGGCGGCCGAATTTCCCCGGCCTCGCTGCGGCGGGACGACCGCCTGGATTGACGGTTTAAGCGACCAATGATATTAGCATTGCTAATAATTCGGATCCGCCGCAGAATGGCTTTCCGTGTCGACGTCCAGGCTCGAGCTAATGCCCAATACCAGCCCCCACCGTATTCTTCAAACCCTCAATGATGTGGGCCGGGGACTGTTTTCCGACGCCCCCTCGGACACTCACCTGCAGCAGATCCTTGCGGCGGCCATGGCACTTGGGCCGGTTGCCGCATGCAGTTTGTGGCGGCGGGATGCGGCCCATGCACCGAACACCGTCCGGTTGGAAGCGGCCATCGGGGGCAGCGGCCGGCCGCCGTTCTCCCTGGCGTTCCACTTGGCCGGCCAGCATCAGACATGGCGGGGCCTGGAGACGGCGCTGCGGGCTGTGCCGCACTCGGGACGGAATCCCACAGACGGAACGCACCTGGCCGCCCAACGAGACCGTAGTGGCCCTGCTTTGTGCACCGGCGGCTGGGGAGGGTGATCCCGCCGGCCTCCTGATGTGCTTCACGGATGCCCGGCATGACTTTACGGCCTTCGAGATCCTGGTGGCCGAAGTGCTGGCCTGGCAAGCCGGTCTACTGTGGCATGTGGACGGCATGCGGCGCACGACCCGGCGTCTGCAAGAGGAGCTGCAAACCGCAAGAGGGTCGACCGGGCCAAGGAAATCCTCATGGACCGCCGCGGCATGTCGGCCGAGGATGCCTTCCGCTGGATTCAGAAGCGCAGCATGGACACCCGCCGCAGCATGCGAGGTGTCGCCGAGACCACCATTCTTTCCGAAGAAGCCGGTCATTACACCAGCATTCCCCACGCCCTCGACTTTAGCGCTAAACACCCCTACGGACTAGTGCTGTCAGCGTTAGAATGAGGGCGCATCCGAAAGCGCTGGCGAATTATACGTTGGATGAGCACGGCAGGTCTCGGTAGGAAGCATGGCGGACATGAAAATAGAATTTGACATGATTTATTAGTATTGCTAATGAAGATAGGGGCACAATGATGTGTAAGGGATGGAAGAACGACAGGGGTGGTGAGAGGCGCACGTTTAGGCAAACTGAAAATCAGGATCAAGGCAAGACAACGGAGTATGCTACATAAGGTGCGTAGCCATTATTTTAGGGGACGGCATCGTAAAATGGCATCTTTCGGCCCCGGGGGGCGTTCTCGTTGTTGGGCGTACAGATGTACGCCTCACGCTTCGGGACTTGCGCGCCTTCAATCTTGCTATTTTACAACGCTGTCTAGTCCAACGGGCGATTTGTTTTCAAGAAGGGGAAAGAATAACAGGTGCGCGAGTGCCTCGCGGCCCTAATTGAAGGTCAACCAACGGACAAGGAGCAGACGCTATGAATCTGCAGCGACCAAACGCCAACGAAGCCCTTCAGACCAAAAACCGCTCGCGCAACGTGGCCCCCCAGTCTGGAATCTGCAGCCGCTGCGTGGACGGATGCAAAGGAAACTGCGATATCTTCAAGGCCACCTTCCGGGGCCGGGAGCTGCTCTATCCCGAGCCTTTCGGTGAGATCACCGCCGGTGCGGACAAGGATTATCCGGTGGATTACTCCCATCTGAACATCATGGGTTATGCCCTCGGAGCCAAGGGGGTCGAGGCCGATCCCGGACACAGGCCACCTTCCCGGCGGTGGACACCGAGACCGGTATTCGGCATCGATCAGAAGGTCAAGATGAAGGTGCCGATCTTCACGGGCGCTCTGGGCAGCACGGAAATCGCGCGGCAGCAACTGGGAGCATTTTGCCGTGGGGGCCGCCATCAGCGGCATCAGCCTGGTGTGCGGTGAAAACGTCTGCGGCATCGACCCGGAACTGGAGTTCAACAAGAACGGCAAGGTCAAAGCTCGCCGGAAATGGAGCGCCGAGTGGAGACCTACCGCCGCTATCATGAGGGCTACGGCGATATCCTGGTGCAGATGAATGTGGAAGACACCCGCAACTGGGCGTGGCCGAATACGTGATCGAAAAGCTGGGCGTTGAAACCATCGAGCTGAAATGGGGCCAGGGGGCCAAGTGCATCGGCGGCGAGATCAAGGTGGACTCCCTGGAGCCGGGCCCTGGAACTGAAAAGCGCGGGGCTACATCGTCACGCCGGATCCGGACAATGCCGGCATCACCAGGACGCCTTCAAGGACGGGCCGATCAAGGAGTTCGAACGCCACTCCCGGCTGGGCTTCATCGATCAGGGAAGGTTTCATGAAAGAAGTGGAGCGATTGCGAAACTGGGAGCCAAACGGATCACGCTCAAGACCGGCGCCTATCCCATGCGCGAACTGGCCATGGCGATCCGCTGGTCGTCGCGATGCCAGAATCGACCTGCTGACCATTGACGGCGCCCGGGCGGAACCGGCATGAGCCCCTGGCGGATGATGAGCGAATGGGGCGTCCGGCCATCTATCTGCATTCAATGGCCTACGAGCTGTGCGAGCGCTGGCAGGCCAAGGGCCGGCGGGTGCCGGACATCGCCTTTGCGGGCGGATTTTCGTCCGAAGACCACATCTTCAAGGCACTGGCCCTGGGAGCGCCTTACTGCAAAGCGGTGTGCATGGGTAGGGCCCTGATGATCCCCGGCATGGTGGGAAAAACATCGAACGCTGGCTGAAGGGAGAAGACGGCGGTCTGCCGAGCACCGTGTCCAGATATGGGGATACCAAGGAAGAAATCTTCATGAACTACGAAGTGCTCAAGGAAAAATACGGTTCCGAGGTGGACGGCTCCCCTCGGCGCGATGGGGATATTCAGCGCCGTGGACAAGATTAGGGTCGGCCTGCAGCAAATCATGGCCGGCTCCCGCAACTGGCAAGTCCCTACATCAGCCGCAAGGATCTATTCGCCCTGACGGAAGAGTGCGCGAAGGTCACCGGTATTCCGTATGTGATGGACGCCTACAGCGAAGAGGAGCTAAAAATCTTCGACGAATAACAGTAAGACTCTGGAAGGGATAGGGGTCGACGGGGGAAGCTGGGGTTTCCTTAGTAGGTACTCTTTCTGTTTAGCGCAGGCTGATTGCGACACAGGTCGTTCACAACCGTCGTCCTCTTAGGTCGCGTCCCGCCGAGGCGCTATCGATCCGCTAAGCTGCTGTCATCGTTAAGAATGATAGTTGCACCACAGGAACGGATTCGAATAGGCCTTGAAGGGTGCTTAGCCATCATGTTAGGTAGCCGGTATATATCAGGTTATCCGCCCCAGGACCTAACGGAAGGCGAACGGGCGTAGGGCGGTAAACAGTTTCCGAAGCGATGTTCGGGAGAGGGCATCGAACCAAAAGGAGGAAAAGATGACGGACATTTTGCAGTTGATCAAGAACCGGGATCCCGGGGAGAGGGAATTCCACCAGGCAGTCTACGAGGTGATCGAGTCGGTGAAGCCGGTCCTGGACCGCAGTCCGGAGTACCGCAAGGCGGCCGTTCTGGAGCGGATCACCGAACCGGAGCGGGTTATCCTGTTTCGGGTGCCCTGGCAGGACGACCAGGGGCAGGTGCATGTTAACCGCGGCTTCCGCATCGAGATGAACAGCGCCATCGGCCCTTACAAAGGCGGCCTGCGGTTTCATCCTTCGGTGAACCTGAGCATTCTCAAGTTCCTGGCCTTCGAGCAGGTGTTCAAGAATGCCCTGACGACCCTGGCCATGGGGGGCGGCAAGGGCGGCTCCGATTTCGACCCCAAGGGTAAGTCGGATGCGGAAGTGATGCGCTTCTGCCAGAGCTTCATGACCGAGCTGGCCCGCCACATCGGCCCCAACACGGACATCCCGGCCGGCGACATCGGCGTCGGCGCGCGGGAGATCGGTTTTCTGTTCGGCCAGTACAAGCGCCTGCGCAACGAGTTCACCGGCGTGCTGACCGGCAAGAGCCTGGGCTGGGGCGGCAGCCTGATCCGCCCGGAAGCCACGGGCTACGGCTCGGTCTATTTCGCCTCGGAGATGCTGGCCACCGCAAAACGACAGCCTGGAAGGCAAAACCTGCCTGGTATCGGGTTCCGGCAACGTGGCCCAGTATACGGCCGAGAAGATCATCGAACTGGGCGGCAAGGTGGTGACCCTGTCGGATTCATCGGGCTACATTTTCGATGAAGAGGGCATCGACCGCGGCAAGCTGGATTTCGTGATGCGCCTGAAGAACCTGCGGCGGGGCCGCATCAAGGAATATATCGACAGAATATCCCGAGGCCACCTATGTGGAAGCCGACCTGACCCTGGACCACAACCCCCTCTGGGACCACAAGGCGGACTGCGCCTTCCCCAGCGCCACCCAGAACGAGATCAACGCCAAAGACGCCACCAATCTGGTGAGAAACGGGGTCTACGCTGGTCTGCGAAGGGGCCAACATGCCGTCCACCCCGGAAGCCATCGACGTCTTCCTGGACAACAAGCTGCTCTACGCCCCCGGCAAGGCGGCCAATGCCGGCGGCGTGGCGGTGTCCGGCCTCGAGATGGCCCAGAACAGCATGCGCCTGAGCTGGCCGCGGGAAGAAGTGGACGGCCGGCTGCAGATCATCATGAAGAGCATCCACGCCACCTGCCTGGATGCGGCCGCCGAATACGGCCACGCCGGCAACTACATGATGGGCGCCAACATCGCCGGGTTCGTGAAGGTGGTCAACGCCATGCAGGACCAGGGCGTGGTTTAACTCCCGGTCCACCTCACAGTCTCATTCGTCGGGAAAACCGGTCGCGGCCTGCGGGCCCGACCGGTTTTTTTTGGCCTCCGGGCGATTGTTCTAAGACGCTCGGGTTTTCGTTTTCCGGCGGGTTTCCCGCCGATCTTGACAGGATGCTGCCAGGCCTTACGCTGTAACTTTCAGGATGACCATCGGAAACCGCAAGTTCCGAAAGCACCTGCCATGACCAGCGACCCCCATCACGATGAAGACCTGGGCGGCGAGTCCCTGCAGCACCTGCGGAAGGAAAATCGTCGCCTGCAAAAGGATCTGGAAATCCTTTTGCAGCAGCATCGTGCCTTGCAGCAGGACCACGACCGGTGCCTTAAGGGGATGGGGGAAAAACGCGCCGATCCTCAAAAAGCCCAGGCCCTCCAGCTGGCTGAGCTCATTATCGCGAACAGCCCCGCGATTTTATTTCGCCGATTGGCCGCCGATGACCCGAAACAGCGCAAGATGGTCTACGTTTCCCCCAACATTGCCCGTTTCGGCTACCGGGCGGAAGACTTTATAAACGGTCGGATCATGTTCCGCGATATTTTGTATGACGACGATTCCGACCGCATCCTCAAAGAAATCCAATCTTTTGTCCGCCGCCATATCGAAACCTATACCCAGGTTTATCGCATCGTCACCCGGGACGGCGACATTCGCTGGGTCGAGGATCGCACCTCGGTCGTGGACGATCCCCTGACGGGCCGACGCTATCACCAGGGTATCGTCATTGATATCCACCGGCGCAAAGAGGCTGAAGAAAAGCTGCGCAAGAGCGAGGAGAAGTATCGGCGGATCGTGGAAACCGCGGGGGAAGGGTTTTTGCTGTTGGACCAGGAGCTGAAGATCGTGGATCTCAATTCGGCCTATGCCCGAATGGTGGGGTGCCGGCGCGCCGAGCTGATCGGTCAGAGTCCCTTCCAAAAGGATACCGACCTCTATGCCCGGTTCTGGTCCGGTTCGGAAGAATCCTCTCCCCTTCAGGACCTGCGCGAATTCGAAGGGGTTATCAAGACGTGTGACGGCCGCGCCAAGCCGGTGCTGTTCCACGCCAACACCGTGCGTTCGGATACGGGCCGGCTCATCGGGAAGATGGCCTTTGTGACGGACCTGACCGAACACAAAAAGGCCCTGGCCCTGGCCGCCGAGGTTCAGCGAAGCCTGCTGCCCGACCGTGCGCCGCGTATTCCGGGCCTGGAAATTGCCGGACGCAACCAGCCCTGCGAGGAGATCGGCGGTGACTACTTCGACTATTTATGGCAACCCGGCGCCGAGGACGGCCCCTTTTCGCTCGTGGTGGGCGACATCACCGGCCATGGTGTCGATTCGGCCCTGCTCATGTCCAGCGCCCGGGCCTTTTTGCGCATGCGCGCCTCCCAGCCGGGCACCCTGGCCGACATTGTGACGGCCATGAATCAGCACCTGACGGGCGACGTTCACGAAAGCGGCCGCTTCATGACCCTTTTCTATCTCACGATCGACGGCGCCCGCCGCGGCATCGAGTGGATTCGGGCCGGCCACGATCCGGCGCTGGTTTACGATTCTAAGCAAGATCGGTTCCGGGAACTCAAGGGGCCCGGTCTGGCCCTGGGCGTGGACCAGCATTTTGCCTATCAGGTGCAGAGCGGGGCCCGGTTGAAACCCGGCCAGATTCTCCTTCTGGGCACGGACGGCATCTGGGAGGCGTGCAACGCGCAGGGGGAAATGTTCGGCAAGGAGCGTTTCCAGGCGATCGTCCGACAAAACGCCAAGGCCAGTGCCGCCCGCCTGCTGGATTCGGTCTTCCAGGCCCAGGCCGCGTTTTCCCGCGGAGTAAAGCAGGCCGACGATATTACGCTCGTTATCGTCAAAGTGCTGCCCTAAAATACGTCAGGGCCGCCCGCCAGGGTTGCAGCCGCTGGTCGCCTGCCGCCAGCCGGGCAGCGGCGCCATCGTCAATGTCCTCTTCGCCCGCACCACATGCCGGCCATCGATGTTTACACAGCCGGTTATATTTTGCTCCGGTGGCGCGTCAGACCGATCCGGAAACCAACCACAGAAGGCGGGCGGCGGTCCCGCCCCGGTTTTCCCAGGCGGTGGGCCAGCCCTCCTTGATGTGGATAAAATCCCCCGCATCCAGGACGTGTTCTTTTTCCTGATAGGTCATGACCAGCGTGCCGTGCAGGAGGAACCCGATCTCGCGGCCCTTGTCGCGGCAGAAGTGGGCCGGCAGTTTGGTACCGGGGGGGATTTCGATGATGAGCGGGGAAGGGCGATCGCCGGAGGCGATCCCCGGCAGGCGCCAGCAGCGGGCGTCGGTGTCCGCGATTTCCGGCAGCACGGCCGGTTGCAGATCGGAGGGTTTGAAGACCGCCGGGGTGCCGTTTTTCCGACCGTCTTTGAACAGTGATCCCATATCCACCGCAAAGACGTCCGCCATTCGGAAAAGGGCGGGCAGGGACGGGTAGATCAGCCCGCCTTCGATCTGGGAGATGCTGCTGGGGGTGACGCCGACCCGTTTGGCCAGATCGGTCTGGGACAGCCCGGCGCGGCTGCGCATGGACTTGATGCGCTGTCCCAGTTCCATTTTCCCCGCGGTCCGGGCTTCCGGGTTGAAATGGATGGCGCTGTCTTTGCTGAAATAGGGGAAGGGCTTCTTGCGGCGGTCCGGCGCCCGGTTTTCGGCCTTGATGATTTCCAAAGCGGTTTTGCCCCGCCGCACGGACAAATCGATCACCACCTGGGCGATCTGGTTGATCTGGGCCCGCAGCCTGGCGGAATGGGCCTGTTTTTCGATCAGCCAGTAGGCGATGGTGTTCAGGTCATAGAGCCGCGGGCAGGTGCGCACGTAAAAGTTCACCAGCTGGTCCTCGCCCCCCCATAGATCCTGCATGCCGGTGAGGCTTTCGAAGATGAAGCGCACCGTGCCCTTCAGGGCGCGGTGATGGGCGTAGAAGGTTTCCGCGACGTCCTCCATGCGATGGGGCTCGGCCACGGTGATCAGGGTGCCGGGCCACTCCTCGGTCGCCTGCCGCTGATAGTCCACGAAGATGTCGGCCCCGTTGCCCTTGCCGTAGGTGAAGCAGTCGATGACGGTCAGCATTGGGGACCGGGCCAGCGCTCCCAGCTTTTCAATCAGGTTCTTGAGGGAGCGATCGAAGCTGACATAGATCAGTGGTGCGTCCTGGTGCAGGGAGGAACGGATCAGGTTGAGGTAGAACACATCGGCCAGGCTGCCGGCGTCGTCATACCAGATGACATTGTCCCCGACGTAAAGGTTGCCGATCAGGGCATCCAGTTCTTCGATGCCGGTGGTCACCGGGTCACGCATGCGGCTTCCTCAGATAGTTCCAGCCATGAATGGCATCTTTCGGCCCCTGGCGGCGTTCTCGCTGCCTGTCGGTCCTCGGCGTAGCCGAACTAAGCCTGTGCGTGCCAGTTGGCGGCCGTTTGTTGAACACCAATGTGTTTAAAGATCGGACGTGAAATCCCGCGCTGTGCGGCGGGGCCAGGAACTAAAATTTATTGTTTATGAACGGGAACTGGGTAGAAGGTTTCCGGAATTCAGGAGGCTGATGGCAGCACCGTCCCCGTCGCGCTCATCTGCTGTATCCCAAGCGGGCACGGTTTGACAAGGGGAGGGTGGTCGTGCTGCGTGCTGTGGCAAAGGCGGGTCAGGCAAGGGGGCCGTTCATCACGGGGCGGCTATTCCACACTGATGTTGACCTGACGCGGCTTTTCTTCTTCCGGCTTGGGGATGGTGATTTTGAGCACGCCGTTCTTGAAATTGGCCTTGATGTTGTCGGTGCGCACCATGGCCGGCAGGGCAAACGAGCGGCCGAATTTGCCGAACACGCGCTCGCTGCGGTAGTAGCTGCCGTTGCCGATGCAACTGTCCACCACCCGCTCGCCCTGGATGGACAGGACGTTGTCCTTGACCTCGATGGCGACCTCCTCCTTGTCCACCCCCGGGATCTCCACAAAGATCAGAATCGCCTCCTGGGTGTCCACGATATCCACGGCCGGCCGCCAGGCCCCCATGGCATCGGCGTCGTAGCTGCCCGGCTGGGCAAAGACATCCTCGAAAAGCCGATTGATCCCCTGCTGCAGGCTGGCAATCTCCCGTGCCGGACTCCATTTGATGATGGCCATGATTCCCTCCTGTTTTTCCGCTACGAAAACCGGTTTGGAAACAAAACAAATTAGAATTATTATTAATTTTTAGAAAAAATAATCATGAGAGAGATTCTGTCAACAGATTCGGAGGGTGCCCGATGGCGAGCCATTGGGGCGGAGCATCCGTCAGAAGAGTTCCGATCGGTCATGGCCGATCCTCTTGTTTCCTGTGCCCTCCTATGGTAAGGGGGCATAGTCTAAAAAAGCTCCAATGACTGTTCCCATTGGCTTTTTTAGAAAGCCGGCCTACCACACTATCCCAGATCAGACGAAACGCCCCGGTGTTATGGGGATATGCTGAAATACCGTTACCCTTACGACGGTTTTGAACGGAATCGCGCGAGGCGATGGTCTGTAAACCCGCGACGGTAGGGTTCCTCTCATCTATGCAATTTCAGTACTCTCGCTTTCGCGGAACCGACAGCAGGATACACCCCAATGCCACAACGTAGCTTCCTGGACTCCCGCGCGGGAGTGACGACTCAAAAATATTTTTTCGAATTCATCTTGTATGTCAGATAATATGAAACTTTGACGATAAAGATTGTTTATTCCGCGTATAAAAAGAAATGGAGGTGATAAATAAAGTATTTGTTAAAAAATTGTCTGTAGAAAAAATTGTAAATGTTTTTTTAATAACTAACTATGAGGAGATCAAAGAGATGAAAAAAGCCAGGGTTTCATTAATTATCGGGGTTATTTTTATTTTGATGAGTTGTGCTCCTACAATAGCGACAAAATCTATCACAGAAACAACACATCCGGACGGATCAAAAACTGTTTCCGTGACTAAATCACTATCTCAGCAAATCAGTCTTATGGAAACTTCTTCAACAAAAGAAGTGAAAGAAACATTCAAATAGTTTATTATAAAGAGGGCCAGATCATGCTGGCCCTCCTTTCTTTATAAAAGAATTAAGCCATGAAAAATTTATATTTATTCCTCATTTGTTTATCCATTTTATCAGGCTGTTGTACTACTCATATAGTTACAATAAACAAAACCAAAGATATTAGAAGCTATAGTGACATATTGGAACTGCATGGCGAACCAGACGATATTGAAACAATGCAGAATAATTTTAAGAAATTGAATTATCATTATAAAATATATAATATCCTCTCGTTAGAATGCATACAGGGTGAATATCATTATGTTCTTAACGGACAAGGTGAAGTAATAAATAAAAATGCACAAATAATTGATAGTAAGTTAAGATTTATACCCATAAATGAGTTGCCGCCAGAATTCAATTGTTTCAAATAGAGGAGCGGCCATAAGGAAGGCGGATTTGGGTCACTCATTAAAGGACTATTCAAAGGAAAATTATCCTTTAAATTGGCCATATGGAAATGTTTACATCTTGAGAAAGGGCGGATTCCCCAAAGTTTTTGAGACATTTTATGTAAGCTATTGCGGGAGGAAATGAATGCTATGCCCGGTTTGTAAAAGAGCAACATTATTTACGAAGACGGTTTTGGAATCCCTTGCGATGGCATGCTGTACCGAATGCAAGGGGAAATGGCTGTCTTCCTCTTCATATTGGTCCTGGCATGAAACATTGAAGGGCGAACGGCCTGAAAAAGAGTATTCGGATTTCACCTGTGAAGTGCATGACGCGCCCCAGGCAAAAATTTGTCCGGATTGCGGCCGGATTCTCATAAAGTTTAGAGTAGGACACGGGATCGATTTTAAGCTCGATCATTGCAACGGCTGCAATGGCGTTTGGTTTGATAAGAACGAATGGGAAATGCTGGAGAGCAGAAATCTCCATGACGAAATTCACAAAATTTTCACGACCGCATGGCAAAATGAAATTCGTTTGGAAGAGAAAAATAAATATTTCGATGATATGTATCAACAGAAGTTCGGCAGCGATTATCGGAAGATAAAAAAATTCAAAGCATGGCTGGATGAGCATGAAATGAGAGCGACCATCCTGGCGTTTCTCTCCGATCCCAAACCATACTCATGAGCCGCTGAACAAGACGGACAAGGAGATGGAAGCGGATCAGGTCTGCACTTTTGACAGAACGGTTCATCTGATCATCCCTTAATTTCCAGCTTTCCCTTTGGTGACCCATGAAGAAGCTGCTCGTCATCGCGGCGCTTGGCCTGTCTGCATACGCCATCTTCGTGCTCAATCCCAATGTTCTCCATCAATTCAGACGTTCCCCCATTCAAACCACCCTCCAACCAAAATCTGATTGAGCAGGCCTTTAAGAACGGGCAGAGCAATGTGCAGGTCCAGGGGGAAGGCATCGTTGTCGCCATTTTGCCTGACGACAACCAGGGGCCGGCGGCACCAGCGCTTTGTCATCAGGCTTGCCTCCGGGCAGACCTTGCTGATGGCCCACAACATCGACCTGGCCCCCCGCATCGATTCCCTGGCCAAGGGCGATACGATCGAATTCTATGGCGAGTACGAGTGGAGCGAAAAGGGCGGGGTGATTCACTGGACCCACCACGACCCGGACGGCAGGCATGCGGATGGATGGATTGTTCACAGGGGGCGGAGGTATCGTTAGTGCCCAGCCATAAATGGCATCTTTGGGCCCGGTCCAGCGTTCTCGCTCTTCTGAAATCCTCGCCATGGCTCGCTACGCCTGATGTTTCCACCCACAGAGATGTTTTTAATAAGGCGGGAAGTCCCGCGTAGCGGGAAATATCGTTGCGGTCTTGGAGTTCGAAAAATATTGCTCCTAGCGGTTTCCCCCTTATCTTAAGACATTTGGGCCAGATATGTTTTTCGCAAGTCGCAAGTCGCAAGTCGCAAGCCGCGGCCGGGTTTTAAGCGACTGTAAACAGACACTATTTTTTTACAAATGAGGAGCTGAAATGAGACGTCGTAACATGGTGGTTGGAATGTTGACGGTGGTGGCATGCGTGCTTGGTATCGGAACAACGGCCGTTTGTGCGGCCGACCTGAACCTGGTCGGCCTGTTGACCCAGGATCTGGGGGTGACGACCGAACAGGCCGAGGGGGGGGCCGGAGCGATCTTGGGTGCCGCGTCCAAGAATATGAGCAGCGATCAGTTCACGCAAGTTACCGATGCGCTGCCCGATGTGGCCTCATTGGTGAAAAACACATCGACGAGCGATTCGGGATCCGGTTCCTCAGAGGGACTGTCTTCCCTATTGGGTAATAGCCAAAGTTCCCTGTCGTCCCTGGCCGGTTTGACCTCCACCTTCTCCGATCTGGGGCTTAGTAGCGATATGATTGGCAAATTTACTTCGGTCATATTGGAATATGCCCAGTCCGAGGGGGGCAGCGAGATCGCCAATCTGCTTAAATCGGCCTTGCAGTAGCAAGATTTCAACGAAAACGAAAAACCGCCGGCAGGTTTTTCGTAACCAGGGACATCAAGGGGACATTCTATATCCCCTTAAAAACAAAAAGGGGGTCTCAAACATTTGACAATCGGCCTTCTTTAAATACAAAGAGAAAATGTCAAAAGTTGAGACCCCGAATGTCCTGCTCACAGCGAGAGTCGATCAGACGGGAAGTCCCGCGTAGCGGGAAAAATCGCTGCGGTCTCGGCCTGAACCAAAATGCACCCCTTCTGGATGGACATTATTTTCGAAACGGTTTTTACGGTGATGCCATCAAAGTGCCAACTATCTACCCACCTCGGAAAGCAACTGCCTACCAGATTTACGAATTCTTTGCTCAATTGATCTTTAAGAACAATTCTTATTTTGTAACAAATGGTTCTGATACCAAAGTGTTGGATACCGGACCATGATGATGCCTGCCCGCTGGCACAAAAAGTGCTAAAACTTAGGTCTATCGACTTGCCACCATCAATCGCGGGGAGGAACGATGCAGGAGCACATGGCTGCCAAGATGAATGGGGGATCGGGGACGCGGTACGTGCGTAACTTTGACGTACTGGAGCATATCGATCCCGGCCCGGACAGCTATGTGGACCTGGAATACGAAACGCACCCGAATCCCGAATACGTCCGCGTCATTGCCCGCAACCATCATCCGAGCAAATCCATCCACGCCTATTTTTATACCTTGCATGAAAACGGCGGCAGTCGCCTCCCCGCCGAAATCAACGGCCGCACCATCAAAGCCTGCCTGGAGCCCTCCGAGAGCACGGTCATCCATTACGCGGAAAAGAAACACAACCCACGGCTGTTCCTGTTCAACGCCTTCTTCGCCGACGACCGATAGGCCCTTATACCGATTCGGTGGCATGCGCCTCCCTGCTGCAAGGGCGGAGAGATGTTGTTCAAGGCGGTGGTTTTACGACTGCACATAGGCGGCCCGAACACCACGGAAATCTGAGCGGTCCAGGTTGACGGCTGGATTGAGCCATCGCCCATGCTGCTCTGCAGTCGATATCCCAGAACCCTTTGCCGTGCACCCCGAATCCCACCACCAATCCCCCCCCCACAGCCGTGGTGGCAATATTGAAGCGCGGCGTAACCCCATATAAAGGAGGGCTTTGCAATGAAAACAAAACGCCTCGGCATCCTATTGGTCGGTCTTTGCCTTTTACCGGTCTCCCTTGCGGCGCAACCCGGAAACAGACATATTAGTCTTCGCTACCAATTTTCAGACTGCCCGGTGCTGCAAACCAGCAATGAAACCGCTTGGGCGGCCGGGGTCGCCATGATGGTGGGATGGAAGGATAACACGTGCCCGGATATTCATAGCGTTTTGCGGCGGGCAGGCGGGCCGTATCTATCGCTTTATAATGGCAGCCAGGCCCCTTCCTGCGATGAACTGTTCGAATTGTACAGAATTTTAGGGATGAAGACGGTTAAGGAATTCAATCCCACCATCGAAGGATGGCGAACCATTTTGGCCGGCGGCCCCGTTTTAACGACGTTGGCCAATTATGGCGATCAAGGCCATGTCGTATTCCTTAACCGCCTTTATGAAGACACGGAACAAGGCCGGGCCGCTTTCGGCTATTTCAATCCATCCGGCGGTCGTCAGGAGTCTCTGGAAGTTGAAAATTTCCTTTATAATTATGGGACCACAGCGGCCTATTGCGGCGTCCATTTTGCCTATTGGCCGGATGAATCGCTAAACGAGATGTTCAGACTGTTTCTGGGGTCCGAGGCCACCATCGCCGCGCCTGCGAATTTCGGTGTGGAATCATCGAATTAATCGCCTTGCCTCGAGACGTTTCATCCAGCCGACCGCTCATCGGCGATCATCCCTGGGACAGCCCCCACCCACGGCCCAAATGACAGCTGATGAGCAGTGACACAGCGGTTGCCTGCACACCCTCCAAGGCGCCGGACGCTTAACGGGCACCCACGCTTGGCAGAAGTGGTGATTTTTTATATAACATGTTGACATGAAATGAGATTTCCCGTATCGAGCGGAAGGTCTGAACCGGGCGTTCCGTTTTTACCGGTGGGAAAGTAAAAGAGAGGCTAAGCCGTCTTTCACGGGGCGTTGCCCACCGGTCGTCCGGCACACGACCCCGCGTATTGGTTGTTGGACTGCCGGGCCTTCAGCCGGCTACCTTCATAAGGACAGACTGGATCATGCGCGAATTTCTCGTCGTATGCCGGGATCCCAGCCTCAAAGCGATTATTGCGGCGGCGATCGGAAACGATGCGGGGCCGGAAGGCCTGACCTTCGAGGCGGTCGTGCCACTGCTGGAGTCCCATCCCTATGAATATCTGTTTGTCGAGTGTTCCGCCATTCCGGGAGCGGTCGGCCGGACAGGTGCCCAAGACGACTTGCAGGTTCATTTCGAACCCATCTGGCGCCTGCGGCCTTCGCTCAAAATTATCGTGATTATTACCGCGAACCAGATCCAGGCGGGCATCGCCGCCGTGGAGGCCGGTGCGGCCGGATATCTGAAACTGCCCCTGAGCCAGGAGGAGATCCGCTTCATCACCCGGGATGCCTACGAAGGCGAGATCCTGGAATCGGAGCTGGATTATCTCCGGGAGCAGTTCTGGGAAGCGGACGTGCGGGAGATCGTGCGCACCCGCTGCGCCAATATGAACAAAGCCTACGACCTGGTGCGGTCCGTTGCACCCACCCGCACCACGGTGCTGCTGACGGGCGAAACCGGCACCGGTAAAAACCTTCTGGCCAAACTGATCCATCGGCACAGCAATCGGCGGGAGGCCCAGTTCATCAGCGTTCACTGCGGGGCCATCCCGGACACCCTGCTGGAGAGCGAACTTTTCGGCCACGAGAAGGGGGCTTTCACCGGGGCGGTGCGCCGGAAGATGGGCAAGTTCGAGATCGCCAACGGGGGCACCATTTTCCTGGACGAGGTGGGCACCCTGACGTCCGCCGCCCAGGTCAAGCTTTTAATGGTGCTGCAGGAAGGCCTGTTCGAACGGGTGGGGGGGAGACAACCCTCAAGACGGACGTGCGTGTGATTGCCGCCACCAATGCCGACCTGAAGCAAATGACCGAGGAGGGGCGCTTCCGCAAGGATTTGTTCTACCGTTTGAACGTTTTTCCCATCGAGCTGCCACCGCTCAGGGACCGCAAGCCCGATATCCCCCACCTGGTGGAGGGTTTTCTCAAAAAGATGAGCGATTTCGGCCCCAAGGCCATCCGCAGCGCGCATCCGGCGGTGGTCAATGCCCTCGGAGGATATCCGTGGCCGGGCAACATTCGTGAACTGGAAAATCTGGTGGAAAGGGCCTATATTCTGGAGCCCTCCGATACGCTCACACCGGAGAGTTTCCCGGCGGAATTTTTCGATCAAGAGGGCGCCCCCGGGGAATTGGCCATCGATATGCACAACACCCTGGCTCAGGTCCGCGCGAGCGGGGTGGAAGAAATCGAGCGGCGCTACCTCAAGGATCTGCTGCGCCGCCACAAGGGCCGCATCAATGCTTCCGCGGAAGAAGCCGGCATCACCACCCGCCAACTGCACAAGCTGATGAAAAAATACGGCTACCGCAAGGAAGCCTTCAAGAGCGCGCGCTGATCCTCTCCGTAAACGTGAATTCCCGATTCCGATTCTGCGGGAATCGGATCTGCCTGTACCCGTTTTTATAGGCTGCCCCCGCCCGCCCCCGGATCAATTGTCCGGCGCGCGCACTTTTCACCGGAGCAGTTTGCATGTCATACCGGCCCTGAACGGCGACGGCCCGTCCCCTGTGCCATAGGTTTGGAGCGGATGGCACATCTGTTGCTAAATGTATGCTTGAAGGGCGGCATACCCCTAAAGCAACGGAAAGGGATCACCTCAGCCATGGGCCGGGAAATTTATCTCACAGGACTCCTCATACCGGTGGACTGGTATGGAAACGGCCGTGTCAAAGCTGTCGCCCTGGCCACGGACGACGAGAAGGAAATCTCCATCGGCGGACCGTTGCAGGATCATATCCTCCATCACCTGCGGCAGCAGGTGGAACTCTGGGGAACATACGAAGATCCGATCCATCAAGCCGTTTTTCAGGTCAATCGTTTCCAGCCCAAACAGCCCCCCCAGGAATAACACCGCAGCCCCGCTGGTCCGGGGCTTCACAATTCACATCCCCTAGTGTAAGAGGAATCAAGCAGGGTAAGGGGAATCAAATTCCCAATCAGGCCGGGGCCGGTGGCATGGCCGGTCCCCGGAGCGGTCCATTTTGTGTCCGTGTCGAAACGGCGGCCGGGGAGGCTGGAGACTTGCATGGCAAAGGATAGAACCGTCCAAGCCGGACCGGCGCGCCCGGACAGCATCAAGGGCATCATCGGCTGGCGGGAATGGCTGGCCCTGCCGCAGCTCGGCATCCCGGCCATCAAGGCCAAGATCGACACCGGGGCGCGCACGTCGGCCCTGCACACCTTCAGTCTGGAAGAATTTACCGCCGCCGGCCGGCGCATGGTGCGCTTCGGCATCCATCCCCTTCAGAAGCGCAAAGACATCGTTTTGTTCTGTGAGGCGCCGGTGCTGGACCGCCGCCGTGTCAAGGATTCCGGCGGCCATATCGAAAAGCGCTACGTGATCGAAACCCAGTTGGCATTGAAAAACGAATTGTGGCGGATCCACATCACCCTCACCAACCGCGACAGCATGCTGTTCCGCATGCTCCTGGGGCGGACCGCCATTGCCAAACGTCTTGTCGTCGACCCCGGCCGGTCCTACACGGCCGGCCGGTCCCTGGGCCGTTCTTACAAGGGGCGACCGCAACGGAAAGGAATTAAATGAAAATCGGCATTCTCTCCCGCAAAGCGGAACTCTACTCCACCCGCCGTCTGGTGGAAGCCGCCCGCCATCGCGGCCACGAGGTTCAGGTGATCAATCCCCTGCGCTGCTACATGAACATCACCTCCCACCAGCCCGAGATTCATTACAAGGGGGAACAGCTGGAGGGGTTCGATGCCATCATTCCGCGCATCGGGGCGTCCATCACGTTTTACGGCACCGCCGTGGTGCGCCAGTTTGAAATGGTCGGGGTCTTCTGCCTCAACGAATCGGTGGCCATCAGCCGCTCCCGGGACAAGCTGCGCAGCCTTCAACTGCTGGCGCGCAAAGGGATCGGACTGCCGGTAACCGGCTTTGCCCATTCCACCCAATACACGGACGATTTGATCCAACTGGTGGGGGGGGCGCCCCTGGTGGTCAAGATGATCGAGGGGACCCAGGGGGTCGGTGTGGTGCTGGCGGAAACCGAAAAAGCCGCCCAGAGCGTCATCCAGGCCTTTCGCAGCCTCAAGGCCAACATTCTCGTGCAGGAGTTTATCAAGGAATCGAGCGGGCGTGACATCCGCTGTTGGGTGATCGGCGACAAGGTGGTGGCCGCCATGCTGCGGCAGGGGCCGGAGGGCGAGTTCCGCTCCAACCTGCACCGGGGCGGCCGGGCGGAGACGGTGCGCATCACCCCCGAGGAGCGCTCCACCGCCGTGCGGGCGGCCAAGATCATGGGACTGCGGGTGGCCGGAGTCGATATGCTGCGCGCCAACCACGGCCCGGTCATCATGGAAGTCAATTCGTCGCCGGGCCTGGAAGGCATCGAGAAAACCACCGGCAAGGACGTGGCCGGTATGGTGATCGCCTACATCGAAAAGAATGCCGCCCCCGGTAAAACCCGCACCAAAGGCAGGGGCTGATGCAGAGCGCGCTGACCGTCGCCGGGGTGAAGATCAAACCGGGGGGGCGGACCACCATCCAGATTCCCGTTGCCCGCCTCTATACCCATACTGAAATGACCATGCCGGTGCACGTGGTGCATGGCCGGCGCGAAGGCCCCCGTCTGTTCGTCTGCGGCGCCATTCACGGGGACGAGATCGTGGGCACGGAAATCATCCGGCGCCTGATGCAGCGCAAGCGGTTGAAATCCTTGCGGGGAACCCTGCTGGCGACTCCCGTGGTCAACGTTTACGGCTTCCTGCAGCATTCACGCTATTCACCGGACCGACGGGACCTCAACCGTTTTTTCCCGGGATCGGAGAAGGGGTCGCTGACCTCGCAACTGGCCGGCACCTTCATGGACGAGGTGGTCAAGGGCAGCACCCACGGCATCGATCTGCATGCCGGATCCAACTACCGCTCGAATCTGCCCCAGGTGCGGGCGGCCATCGACGATCCGGAAACGCTGCGCCTGGCCAAGGCCTTCAAGGTGCCGGTCATCATCAACGCTAAAACCCGAGACGGGTCCCTGCGCCACGCCGCGACGGAGTTGGGCGTTACCACGCTGCTTTACGAAGCCGGGGAAGCCCTGCGGTTCGACGAGGTGGCGATCCGGGCGGGGGTGCGGGGTGTCATAGCGGTCATGCAGGCCCTGGAAATGCTCACCCCCCGGCAATCGCCGCGGTCCGAGATGGATTCCCTGATTGCCGATACGACCTCGTGGATTCGCGCCCCGGTCAGCGGTATCCTGCGCATGAAGGTTCCCCTGGGCGGACGCGTGGCTAAAAATTCCAGGATTGGTGAGATTGCCGATCCCTTTGGCGGTGAAGAGGCGGATATCCGCTCCCCGGTCTCCGGGATGGTGATCGGCCGACTGAATATGCCCCTGGTGCATCAGGGCGATGCCGTCATCCATATCGCCCATTTGGATCGACTCAAGGGCATCGAACCGGTGATCGAGGAATTCAATGGAGAAATGACGGAATCCATCGGGTGAGCGCCGTTGCCGGATGATCCGGCACCCGTGCTGGGCAGGACCTCCGGCAAGCGATCAGGGCGGGACGTTGGGCGTATCGGGGGCGGCGCCCTGCCAGGCAGCCCCGCCATCAGCGCGGGGCTATTCTTCCATCTGCCGGGCCCTTTTCGGAGACCGGCGATCGCCCCTGGCCGACGCGTCGCCCGCGGCGAGTTTCACCTTGTGCTGTCGGCACTGCGGGCAGCGGCGCGGCGGGTCGAACCCCTGCCGTTCATGCCGCATCTGCTCCTTGACGGTATAGAGAAAAGCTTCATCACACTGCACACAAAAGAGCATTTGATCCTTCATTGACGTTCTCCACAGATTGATCGATAGACTAAACGTTATCCTGATCGGCATTAGAGAATGAGGCCCGTCATCCAAAGTCCAATCAACCCAGCAAAGACAATGCCAACCCGCCCTTGACAGGCGATCATCCGGTCGATCCTGCCCTACTTTAGGCGTCCGCCAGAAAATTCACTAACTACCCGAAATATCATATATTATTTTCTTTTAACAAGATCTGCGGTGCGTGACGAAGGCGGTTTAACGGGCCTTTTGCGATCGCCGCAAGCAAGAACCGCCGGTTTATATAAGTGGAATCGGAATCCCTCATCATCCCTGTGGAGAAAACGGAACCATTGTTTCCTCATTCATATTATTAATAAAAACAAATTGATAGGAATACTGAGGCCGGAATTTGCGTTGATTGTCGGGGCGAAGGGCTGAAAAATCAGAACCGGCGGTTCCCGATTTATGGATTGTAATGAAATTTATATTAAAAAACAGTTGGTTATGATTAGGCATGAGAGTTGCTATACATAGAATGCTCCGCTTCGCGAGAGAGGCATTTTTTTATCCGGCTTTTTAAGGAAAACGTACGCATGTATTCTTTTTCGAAATTTTATGTCGGTTTGCTGGCAACGATTGTCCTTATGCTGACCAGCGGTGTGGGCCTGGCCATAGATACATCCACCGTAACCTTTTTAGTCACGGTGACCGATGGCTATCAATTGGTCGACGATGAGGGCAATCCCTACGAAGTCGAAAACACCGCCAAGGGCAACGAACTCGTCCTGAACCATGTGGGCCGCAAAGTGGAAGTCACCGGCACCGTCCAGGATGAGGTCGATTACAAACTTGTCGTGGTGGAATCCTTTCGGGTGGTAGAGGAATGATGGATCTGCGCAAGATATTGCTGAAGACCGCCTTTCCCAAGCAGGGGGGCTTCGGTGCCGCCGGGGTCATGACCCTGCCGGGCGAGGTGGCCCAAGCACACCATCTGCCGCTGCGCATGACCGGCCGCTTGCGGGCCTGGATGATGGACATGGTCTACATCATGGCGGGCTGCATCGTCTTCGTGGTGGGCATGAACGGACTGCTCATTCCGCACCAGCTCATTGCCGGCGGTTTGACCGGAGCCGCTCTTCTGCTTCACTATGCCGTGCCGGTTGGCGATGTGGGCGGATGGTATTTCCTCCTCAATATTCCCCTGCTGTGGCTTGGCTGGCGGTACATCGGCCGGCGCTTCATGCTGTTGACAGCCTTCGGCATGATGTTTTTCTCCCTGGCGGCCAGTTGGATCCCCCTGACGCCCCTTGCCGTGCAGGATCCGATCACGGCAGCCATCGGTGCCGGTGTACTCTGCGGCCTGGGCGCGGGCTTGATCCTGCGGTCCCGCGGATCGGCGGGGGGGCTGGATATCCTTTCGATTTATCTGCGGGAGAGATTCGGATTTTCGCTGGGCTCCCTCGGTTTCGCCATGAATGGGGTCATTCTTCTGGCAGGCACCTGGTTTCACGGCCTGCAGACCGCCCTTTATTCGGGAATTTTCATTTTTATATGTGCCCGGGTGGTGGATGCCGTCCTGGTGGGGATCAATCCCCAGAAGATCATCCTGGTCATTTCCGACCGCTCGGAAGAGGTGGCCCGGGCCCTGATGGACCAGATGAAATGCGGGGTGACCTTTCTGCAGGGTGAGGGCGGATTTGCCCACCGTGAAAAAAAGGTCATCTGTTCGGTGGTAAGGTTAACGGATGTCCCCCGCTTCAAGACCCTAGCGTTGGGGGTGGACGGGGGCGCACTGTTGGTGGTCAACGATATCAGCGAAGTGGCGGGTCAGCGAACCTTTGCCGGCATCAGCACGGCAGCCGGCGGCCATGAAGGCATCGGCCCCCATGTGCGATGACCTGCTTTGCTGTCCCCGCGATCCGCACAGCTTTTACCAACGTCGGGTGTGTCAGGAAGTGTTCCGCAACAATTCGATGCGCCGATGGTGCCGCGAATGCGTCCATTTCCGTGAAACCACTACCAAAGAAGGGAGGCCGCCAGATGCTGAGCAAGGAAAACCTTCACTACTTCGAGGAGCTTTTGACCAGCCAGTTGGAGGAACTCCAGCGCAAGGCGGGCGGGACGGTCAGTGATCTGCTGCTGCTGTCCATTTACGCGGCGGACCCGCTGGATACGTCGGCCATGGATGTCGATCGGAACTTTACGCTTCGCATCCGGGACCGTGAGAGCAAATTGATCAACAAGATCAAGGCCGCCCTGGACCGTATCGAAGAAGGGGAATTCGGTGAGTGTGACATGTGCGGCGAAGACATCGGTCTGGCCCGTCTGCGGGCGCGCCCGGTGACGACCTATTGCATCCACTGCAAGACCAAACTGGAAAACCAGGAAAAGCTCGTCAGCGGGTTTTAAACCTCATTCTTCATGAGGGATGGGTGAACAAGAAGACCAACCAGGTAAAATTCATCACCAAAACAACCGAAAAGGCAGCTTAAGCATGAAAAAAGCAGACATTGTCGAACTGATGGAAGAGACGCTCGGCAACCGCGAGCAGGCCCGCAAAGCCGTAGATGCGTTGCTGGAAGGCATTACCCAGTCGCTCAAGAAAGGCGAAACCATTTCCCTGCGGGACTTGGGGACCTTCAAATGCGTGCAGCGCAAGGCCCGTCAGGGGATCAATCCCCGCACCGGCGAGAAGATCAAGATCAAGGCCCGCAAGGCGGTGCGTTTCTCGGCGGGCACCAAACTCCAGCAGGCTGTCAACTAAAGCACTTCCTCCCGGACGGAGACACAGATGGCAAAAGGGCCGCACCTGAAAGGTACGGCCCTTTTTATGTCGTCTTTCCCAGCCCTAGCCGACCTGGATTTGGTATTGCGGATGCTTGGACAGGGAAGCTACGCGGCACCGCAGACATGTCTCAAGCGCCCTTTGGACCGCCGCCTCCCGTGAAATCGGCTTGACGCGGGCCGCTTAATCGCTCTATGCATACAAGGCCGTCGTCCGCCAGACACCCCGTGATCCATATTCCGATGTTTACCCGAACCTCCTGTTGCGGAGATCGCATGAATTTTCAACGACACGAGAGAAACGCTTTCCGATATCTTCCAGTGCTGCTGGCTCTGGCCGGTCTTCTGCTTTTCCGGCCACCGGGCACGACAGCAGCCGAAGGGGCTGAGACGGTCAATCCGGGGCTTGCGGCCTCTTCATCCACCGTCAAGGATTTACTCGGAGACGCCCTCGACAGCGAGCGTTCGAACCTGGCGGAAATCGAGGAAGGGTTGAAGCGCTGGGAGGTGATGAAAACCGAGGTGACCAAAGAAATCGAGACCGATCGCCTCCAGAATGCCGCTTACAACAACATGCTGCTGGTGCCACAGACCCGGATCGAGGATCTGCAAACCGCCCTCAACACCAGCCGCCTCCTGATCAAGGGCCTTTCCGAGCGGATGGCCGAGTTCGAAAAGATCGGCAACATCGCGACGGACCGCATGAAACAGCTTGCGGAGCGTATCGCCATTGCCGAAAAGCAGTTGTCCGACCTGTCGCAGGAGACCCTGCCCGCTGCCGATCAAAGGGAGATGCGCGCGAAGCTCAACAATCTGCTCGGGATCCTGCGGGAAAAGAACCAGCGGGGTGAGACTTTTCTGCAAAGCTACCAAAAGCTTTTCGATCAACTCAAGCGCATGATGACCGATCTGCAGGAGACCCGCCGACAGCTGGAAGAGCGCCTGCAGATGCAGGTCAAAACCAATCTATACGAACGAACGTCATGGCCCGCACGGCTGAGTGGCGCGAACCTGTTGGCTGAACTCAAGGTGATTCTGGAGCGTGCCGCAAGTCTTTGGAACGCTTCTTTCTGGCGGCAGCAATGGGTCAACTACCAGCGCAGCGGAGGCGTTACCCAAGCCGTTTTTGCTCTTCTGTTGCTTTCCGCGATTATGTTTCGCAAAAACGTGCGGCGCTACGTCAAATCCGTCGAAGAACGGCTGTCTACCCCGGCCTGGCAGCAACGGCGGCTGGCCCTGGTGCTGCTGCGGCGTTCCTTCGTTCTGATCTACGCGGCAACCCTCTTGTGGCTATACGACCAGTTGGAACTCCCCCACATGAACATCAGTATGGCGCGGTTCCTGAGCCAACTCGTTTTTGTTCTGCTGCTGGTACGCTGGGGGGCCGATTTTCTCAACTACGGCTTGAATGTTTCCGGCCGGGCCGTGCCGACCTACACCCAAAAGCGCCTGCTGTTCGCGCTTCAGATGCTGCGCCTGTCGATGATCGCCTTTTTGCTCCTGATTTTGGTGGTCGGTAGCGATAGCCTGCTGATCTGGATTGTGCGCCTGGTGCTGGAGATCGTATTGCTGGCCTGGACCATCAGCTTCTGGCGCCATCGGCAACCCGTCGCCGTCCAGGGGGTTCGCCATGGCGAACCCGGGGCGACCGGAACCCATGTCCTTCTGATTCGGGGGTGGAGCTATTGCGTGGTCGGTGGTGCCCTTCTGATAGAATTGACGGGCTACGGGACGCTGGCGGCCCACTGGCTGGTGGCATGGGGCAAGACCGTTACGCTCGGCTTGTGGGCCTATATCGGGTGGGGCGTCATCCACGAATGGTATGCCGCCCAAAGGGCGGCGGCCAAGGGGGGCGATGACGGTGTCGCCGTCCCGGTGGCAGCTCCGGTGGGCTGGTTTATGGTCCAGATGGCCCGGCTGCTCTGGCTGGGGGCTCTCCTGGCGGTGGGGCTGCTGGTCTGGTCAAGCACGGACTTCATGACCGCAACGCTGGCGCGGTTTTTCAACCTGGCGTTTGCGGTGGGCAGCCTGACCTTCAGCATCAAAAGCCTGCTGCTGGCCGTGATCATCGTTTGCCTGACCCATGTGGCCACACGCCTCGGGCAAAACCTTTTACGCCAAAGGATTCTCGATTCACGGGATTTCGAACGGGGCCTCCGGGACTCTATCGTTTCGATAACAACCTATGTCGTTTGGGGACTGGGCCTCCTGTTGACGCTGGGTGTTCTGGGGGTCAACACCACCTCCCTGGCGGTGGTCTTCGGCGCCCTGAGCATCGGCATCGGCTTTGGCCTACAGAATATTTTCAACAATTTTATCAGCGGCCTGATTCTGCTTTTCGAGCGCCCGATCCAGGTGGGCGACTATGTGGAAGTGGGCGGCCTATGGGCCGAAGTCAAGCAGATCAACGTGCGCTCCACCATCGTGCAGACCTTTGACAACGCCGCGGTCATCATTCCCAATTCGGACTTTATCAGCCAGCAGGTGACCAACTGGAGTTTTAAAGATCCGCGTATGCGCCGCCAGGTGGATGTCGGCGTGGCCTACGGTTCCGACATCGAGCTGGTGCGCCGTACGTTACTGGATATTGCCGCGCACATCCCCGCAATCCTGAAATATCCCCGCCCGGACGTCCTCTTTATGGATCACGCCGACAGTGCCCTGCTCTTCCGACTGCGTTTCTGGACCCATGTGGATAATTACTACTCCACATCCACCGACGTGCGTTTCGAGCTAGACCGGCGTTTCCGCGAGCTTGGCATCGAGATCGCCTTTCCCCAGCGGGATCTCCACATCCGCAGCGTCGATCCGAGCATTTTCCCCCAGGGCTCGCCCTCCGGGTCCTCCCCTGTTCCCCCCGAACCCCCGAGCGTGCCGGCGTCACCCGAAGAAGACGCCTGAAACCGGGCCCGGAGCGCATGACCGGTGCTTGGCCCGTGCCGCTGCCGGAAGAGATGGGAGGGCATGGTTGCCATGGGTCGGCCGATACAGTATAGATTCGGCAGCACCGGGCCGCACCAATTCCATGCCCCGGAATGCTTCACGTTACACCAAGCTGACCGCCATAGGCCGAAAGCCGACCCATGACAGCCGCCAAACTGCCTGACATCGCCCGGTCTGCCGATACCAAGCTGGGGACTTTTGCCGGGGTATTCACGCCCAGTGTTTTAACCATTCTCGGCATCATCCTTTTCCTGCGATTGGGCTATGTGGTCGGGGAGTCCGGTCTGGCGCGCGCGCTCATCATCATCGCTCTGGCCAACACGATTTCGATCCTGACCAGCCTTTCCCTTTCGGCCATCGCCACCAACCTGCGGGTGAAAGGCGGCGGTGACTATTACGTGATCTCGCGTACCCTGGGGCCGGAATTCGGAGGGGCTCTGGGGCTGGTGCTTTTCCTGGCACAGTCCGTCTCCATTGCGTTTTACTGCATTGGCTTCGGCGAGGCCCTGACAGCTATCGTGCCGGCGGGCTGGGCCCTGAGCCCGCGCCTGGCCGCCGCCGGAGCGGTGAGCGCCCTGTTCGTCCTGGCCTGGCTGGGGGCCGACTGGGCTACCCGTTTCCAATTCGGTGTCATGGCGCTGCTGATCGCCGCCCTGGTGTCTTTCTATGCCGGGGCCATCCCGCACTGGGACCCCCACCAGATCACGCTGGACTGGATGGCCTCCGCGGGGGGCCAGCCTTTCTGGGTCGTGTTCGCAATTTTTTTTCCGGCGGTGACCGGCTTCACCCAGGGGGTCAGCATGTCCGGTGATTTGAGGGACCCCGGGCGCAGCATCCCTCGGGGTACCTTCCTGGCCGTGGGCATCTCCATGGTGGTCTATTTTTCGGTGGCGGTCCTGTTTGCCGGCGTCCTGCCGGAGGAGGTGCTGCGGGTCGACAACACCGCCATGACGCGCGTGGCGCGCTGGGGCGTTCTTGTAGACGCCGGGGTGGTCGCGGCCACGCTGTCTTCCGCCATGGCCTCCTTTCTGGGCGGCCCCCGTATCTTGCAGTCCCTGGCCGCCGACCGTATCTTCGGCTATTTGAACCTGTTCGCCAAGGGGGCCGGACCGGCCGACAATCCGCGGCGGGCGGTATTGCTTTCGGCCGGCATTGCTTACGTCACCGTGGCATTGGGCAACCTGAACCTGATTGCGCCGGTGGTGTCCATGTTTTTCCTGATTTCCTACGGGCTGCTCAATTACGCCACCTATTTCGAGGCCCGCTCGGACAGCCCCGATTTCCGGCCGCGCTTTCGCTGGTTTCACCCCTGGCTGAGCCTGGCGGGCGCCCTGGGATGCCTGGGGGTGATGGTGGCGGTGGACTACACGGCCAGCATCGTATCCATTGCCATCATCCTGGCTGTTTTCCAGTATGTGAAACGGACCGCCGGCCCTTCCCGCTGGGCGGACAGCCGGCGCGGCTATCACCTCCAGCAGGTGCGTCAACACCTCCTGGCGGCCGCCGAAGCGCCGGAGCATGATCGGGACTGGCGGCCGCTGGTGCTGGCCTTTTCCCGGCGACCGGAGCGGCAGGCCAGGCTCTTACAGGTCGCCCAGTGGCTGGAAGGCCGCAGCGGGATAACCACCCTGGTCAGCGTGCTGGAGGGCCGCGGTCCGGGGATGCAGAAAAAGTGTGAAAACGCCGAAAAGGACATGATCAAGACCATCCGGGGAGGCGGGTTCCGGGCCTTTCCTCTGATCGTGAGCACCGACGACATCGAGGACGGAATCCATCATCTGGTCCAGGCCGCCGGCATCGGCCCCTTGCGGGTCAATACCATTCTGACCAACTGGATTGCGGAAGATCCCTCGGCGGACCAGGGCTTTCAGGAGCTTCTTTTCGGGCGCAATCTGCGGGAGGCCTACCGCCAGGGATGCCATGTCGTGATCATGGCGGCGGACGATGCCAAATGGGAGCGCCTGGCGGCGGCATTATCCGATCACGGCATGCTGGATGTCTGGTGGCAGGACGATGCCACCGGCCGCCTGATGCTGATGCTGGCCTATTTGATGACGCGCCATGAGCGCTGGCGGGACGATCGGCTGCGGGTGCTGATCCCGGTACCGAAAACACATGATGCGCCCGAGGCGCTGCTGGAAACGGTCGGCCGCGCTCTGGACGACTATCGTATCCAGGCGGAAACCAAGATCGTCCAGGACGCCGACCACCCTTTCGAATCGGACGTTTTCGCGGATACCGATCTCCTCCTCCTGCCGTTTCGTTTCCAGGACAATCTGCTTCGTCTGCCCTTCGACGGCCCGGTGGACGAGACGCTCGGCAAGCTGCCCGGGACGATGCTGGTGGACGCCGCCCAGGATATCGATCTCGATCCGGAGCCGGAGGAGGGGGAGGCCGCCGCGCAGGCCGAACTCCTGGACCGTTTCGAAGATCTACAAAGCCAGTACAAGCGGGCCGAAAAAGAGGCCGCCCTGGCGGCGGAAGCCGTCGCCCGGGTGCGCCAGCAGCTTATGGAAATGCTCAACGCCGAAACCGGATTTATCGATCTACAGGCCAAAAAAGCACTGGACCGCGAGGTCGAAGCCGCCGAGCAGGGGGCTGAGAAGACGCGGCGGCGCGCCCTGAAGCTGATGGCCAAGGTGGTGCAGGCGCAGAAGGCGACCGAAACGGCCGGTTTGATCGCACCCCGGGATGGGGCGGATAAGGAGGACGGTTCGGGTGATACCTAACCACGTCGCCAGGGAGGATATACGGAGCGGATGGTGAACACGAAACGCGTTGTCAGTATGGTGGTTCTCCTGTTTTTCCTGATAGGGGCGGCATGGGCGGCCGGACCTGCCAACCCTTCCCCGGATGCCGAAAATCAGTCGTCTGCCAAAGAACTTCAGTTCGATATCGAGAGTAAACCCATCGACCGGGCCGGCAAGGTGGTGGGCAAGGATATCGAAAAGATAGGCGATACGGCGGCCGCCAAGGTTGGTTCTTGGATCACCGCCGAGGCCTTTCACGGCATTCGCTGGTTCAAGCTGCTCCTGTGCCTGGCGGCCGTGTTCGGCGTGATCTTGGCCGAGCGGATTCTGCGTCTTGTCATCAATACCAAAATCAAAACGATCCCCCACCAGGACGGCATCATCTCCTGGCTGCGGCTGTTTTTTCAGGCTGCGGCCCGGCCGCTGTCCCTCTTTATCTGGGTATACGGCATCTACGCCGCACTCACACCGCTTTTCCCCTATTTCCAAACGGCGCAAGGCGCCAATCTGGTTCACGCCGTGGCCCAGCGGTCGGCCGATATCGCCGGCACCGTGGCCATCGTCTGGTTTCTCTATAACATGGTGCAGTTGCTCGATGCCCGGCTGAAGCGCTGGGCCCTTTCGACCGCCAGCGATATCGACGAAATTCTGGTACCGCTGATCGGCAAGTCCCTGCGGGTCTTTATCGTAATCGTGGGCGGCATGGTGGTGATCAAAAACCTGACCGGCATCCAGATCGGCCCTCTGCTGACCTCGCTGGGCATCGGCGGCCTGGCGGTCGCCCTGGCGGCCAAAGATTCCATTGCCAATTTCTTCGGCACCCTGACCATCCTTTTCGACAAACCCTTCCAGGTGGGTGACCGCATCGTGATCGACAACTACGACGGCACAGTTGAAGAAGTGGGCTTCCGCAGTTCGCGCATCCGCACCCTTACCGGTCACCTGGTGACGATTCCCAACGAGAAGCTGGTGAATTCCACGGTCGAGAACATCGGAAAACGGCCCCATATCCGCTGGCTGACCAATCTCGGGATTACCTACGACACGCCGCCGGAAAAGATCAGCCAGGCGGTTCGCCTCCTGGAGGGCATCCTGGCGGATCACGAGGGCCAGCATCCCGATTTTCCACCCCGGGTGTACTTCAACGGATTCAACGACTGGAGCCTGAACATCATGGTGCTCCTGTGGTATCATCCTGCCAACTACTGGGATTTCCAGACCTTCATCCAGCGCGCCTGTCTTGAAATTCTCCGCCAATTCCGGGAGGCGGACATCGATTTCGCCTTCCCCTCGCGGACGGTCTATGCCGCCGGAGACGACAAGCGCCGGTTGAAATTGATGTTGGCCGGGGCGGAAGAGACGGCACCCAGGGCACCGGAGCCCTGAGACCGCTCTACCGCTATTCCCTTAACGCAGTCGGGAGCGAGTCGCCATGTCACGCTTTATCAAAAAGACATCGAAAAAAGCCGGAATGCCCCCCGGAAGCCTGATCCACATCGGAGAGCGCAAGCAGGAGCACGCCCGCCTGTCGGTTTTGGATTACGAAGCCGACCGGTTTGCCGAGCAGACCCCCACCGACGTGGCGGCCGTCTTTCCGCTACGGGACGAACCGACAACATCCTGGATCAACATCGACGGTGTGCACGACATGGATGTGATCGAAAAGCTGGGGAGGCATTTCCGGATTCACCCGCTGACCCTGGAGGATGTGGTCAACACGAACCAGCGGCCGAAAATGGAAGAATTCGATGACTATATTTTCGTGGTGCTGAAAATGCTGCAGCACGACGATGACGGACGCGTGCATGCGGAACAGGTCAGTATGGTGGTGGGCGCCAACTTCCTGCTCTCCTTCCAGGAGGCCGAAGGGGATGTCTTCAATGCGGTGCGGGATCGCATCCGCAAGGGCCACGGGCGGATCCGCCGCAGCGGCAGCGCCTATCTGGCCTATGCGCTGATGGACTGCGTCGTGGACCACTATTTCCTGGTCCTGGAGCAATTGAGCGAGACCATCGAAACGCTGGAGGGGCAGCTCTACGATGCCATTGACGGGGACGTGGATCTTTTGCACGAGATCTACCGTCTGAAACAGGAAATGATCTACCTGCGCAAACAGCTCTGGCCCCTGCGGGAAACACTAAGCCAGCTGCAAAAAACCGAAAACGCGCTGGTGCCCGAAAAAACCAAGGTCTTCTTCTCGGATGTCTACGACCACCTGATCCAGGGTCTGGAAATCATCGAATCGCTGCATGCCGTGCTATCAGGCCTGCAGGACCTCTATCTTTCCATGAGCAGCCAGCGCATGAACGAAGTCATGAAGGTGCTCACCATCATTGCCACGATCTTTATCCCGCTTTCCTTCGTGGCCGGTGTCTACGGGATGAACTTCGAATTCATGCCGGAGCTGAAGTGGCACTGGGGGTATTTTGCCGTGTGGGGCCTTTTCGTCACCATGACGGCCGGCCTGCTGGTCTACTTCAAGCGCCGCAAATGGCTATAGGCTTTTCAGCAGCTGGTTGGCGGCCGTGAGCATGGGGTCCCAAGTGGGACCGAAGGGCGGTGCATAGGCCAGATCCGTCATACTGAATTGCTCCACGGTCATGTGGGCGTGCAGCGCCACGGACGGGGCATGCAGCCGATGGGCGACGCCGTCATGGCCGACCATCTGGACCCCCAGCAGGCGACCCGATCCGCGATCCCCCACCATGGAGACCCAGATATCGGAAGCACCGGGATGGGCATGGGCCCGGGAGCGGGATTTGATCACCACCGATGCCGGTTCCAGGCCGGCGCCCCGTGCTTCGGCTTCATTGAGTCCGGTGCGGGCCACCTGAAAGTCGAAGACTTTGAAGACGGCCGATCCGGCGACCCCCGCCAGGCGGCGGTTGATGCCGCAGACATTGTCCGCCACGGCCCACCCGGCGCGGTTGGCCCGCAGGGCCAGGGGGATCCAGGTGCGCTGTCCGGTGACCACATGAAACGCATCGGCACAGTCCCCGGCGGCATAAATGTGTTTCGCCGATGTCCGCTGCCGGGCATCCACCGCGATGGCCCCGGCAACCGAGGTCTGCAGCCCCGCCGCGGCGGCCAGATCGCTGGTGGGCCTGATACCCACCGCTACCAGGACCAGGTCGGCTTCCAGCGTGAGATCGGTACACACGACAGCCAGGTGCCCGTTGGCTTTTTCGATCTTTGCGGCGGCCTGGCCGAGGTGGACCCCAACCCCCTTGGTGGCCACTTCGTTTTCGACCTGCTCGGCCAGGCGGCGTTCCATCCAGGGCAGAAAGGTCTTGCGGGGTTTGACCATCTCGACCGCAATACCGCGCACCCGCAGGGCCTCGCACATCTCCAGGGCGATATAGCCCATGCCGACGATGACCGTCTTACGGACGTCCCACTGGTCGATGAAGTGTTTGAGGGCGCGCCCGTGGGCCAGATTTTTAAGAACCATCACCCCGGGCAGATCGATGCCCGGGATGGCGGGCTTGACCGGGGCGGCACCGGTGGCGATCAGCAGGTTGTCATATGGGAAGGTCTGGTTGCGGCCGTCGCGGTCCCGCGCCGTGACGGTCCTGCTTTCCGGGTCGATGGCGGTGGCCTCGATCCCGGTGCGCAGGTCGATGCCCTGTTTGTCCCGGAATACTTCGGCCCGGCGCACCACAAGATCTTCGATGGAACGATCGGGGTCCGCGATATTGTAGGGCATGCCGCAGGCGCTGTAGGATACGTCGGCGGTCCTTTCGAGAACGGTGACCGTCAGGTCCGGTTGGTTGCGTTTGGCCCGGCTGGCGGCGCTCATGCCGGCGGCATCGCCGCCGATGACGAGGAAATTCATGGAAGCCTCCCATCATGAAGCTTGAGGATGACAGCCGGCATGCGGTAGCGATCGGACAAAAGTTCCCTCCATGCTTGCAAGCGGGTCGGCAACCCGCTATAGGGCTGTCGCAACAGGCAACGGTCCGACCAATGAAGGATAGCCCATCGGCCGGACGCTGCAAGTCAATTCATAGCATTTATTATAAAGCGTTCCAAACGAATATCCCATGACCACCGCCAACGATTCGAATTCATCTTCGTCGCAGGACCGTCCGGTCTCCCCGGGGGCCCGCTTGCGCGCGCTGGAACGCCTGCTGCCGGAGGCCATGGCCCGGGACCGCCACCAGGCAGGGGCGGCGATGGGCCATATCCGCTATCAGCTGCGCAAGCGCCGCCGGATGAAACGCCTGGCGGAACATCTGGACGCGCTGGAGGGGCGCCTGGTGCATTCCGCCGCTATTCGCCGGCAGCGCCAGGCATCCGTGCCCCGCTGGGAGCCCCTCGATGCCCTGCCCATCACGGCCTGCCGGGAGGCCATCGTCACGGCCATTGCCGACCATCCGGTGGTCATCGTGGCCGGTGAAACCGGTTCCGGCAAAACCACCCAATTGCCCAAGTTCTGCCTGGAGGCCGGACGGGGCCTGGGCGGACTGATCGGCTGCACCCAGCCGCGGCGCATTGCGGCCACCACGGTGGCCCAACGGATTGCCGACGAGCTGGGTGACCCTCTGGGCACCTCGGTGGGCTATAAGATCCGCTTCCAGGACCGCACGAACCGCGACGGCTATATCAAGGTCATGACCGACGGCATTCTGCTGGCCGAAGCCCAGGGGGATCCGGCCCTGACGGCCTACGATACCCTCATCGTGGACGAGGCCCACGAACGCAGCCTCAATATCGATTTCATCCTCGGCATTCTCAAAAAACTGCTGCAGCGGCGCAAGGATCTCAAGCTCGTCATTACATCGGCCACCATCGATACCGAAAAATTTGCCCGGGCGTTCGACGCGGCGCCGATTATCGAGGTGTCGGGACGGTTGTATCCCGTCGAGTTGCGTTACCGTCCCGTCCAGGAGGGTGAAGGGGACGAGGGCGAGGAAACCTATGTGGAAGCGGCGGTTTCAGCGGTGAACGATCTGGTCCGGGAGAGCCCCCGCGGGGACATGCTGGTCTTCATGCCCACCGAGCAGGATATCCGCGACACCTGCGAACTGTTGGAAGGTCGGGGGTATGCCAAGACGGACATCATGCCGCTCTATGCCCGCCTCTCGGCCGCCGACCAGCGCCGGGTGTTCACGGGCAGTGGGGCGCGCAAAATCGTTGTGGCCACCAATGTGGCCGAAACGTCCATTACCATTCCCGGCATCGGCTACGTGGTGGACACGGGCCTAGCCCGTATCCCGCGCTATTCGCCCCGCACTCGTACGACGGCCCTGCCCATCGCCCCCATCGCCCGCAGCAGCGCGGATCAACGCATGGGACGCTGCGGCCGGGTGGCCAACGGCATCTGTGTCCGGCTCTATGGGGAGGAAGACTACCAGGGGCGGCCCCGCTTTACCCCGCCGGAGATTCTGCGGGCCAACCTGGCCGAGGTCATCCTGCGGATGATCAGCTTGAAGTTGGGTGATATCAGTACCTTCCCTTTTATCGACCCCCCCGATCCCCGCAGCGTGCGCGACGGTCTCCAGCTGCTGCTGGAGTTGGAGGCCATCGAGAAAGACGATGGCCCTTCCCGCCGTAAGGGCTTGGCCGGCTACCGGTTGACCGCGCAGGGGCGGATTATGGCCCACATGCCCATCGATCCCCGCCTCTCGAGGATGCTGATCGAAGCGCAACGGCATGGATGTCTAACCCAATTGATGGTGATTGCGGCGGCCCTTAGCATCCAGGATCCCCGCGAGCGTCCGGTAGGCAAGGAACAGGCCGCCGACCAGGCCCACGGCCGCTTCCGGGATCCGGCCTCCGACTTCGTGACCCTCCTCAATATCTGGGAACTTTCACAGGAACACATGGGCAGCGGGCCGCTCAAACGGTTTTGCCGGGCGCATTTTCTGTCGTTTCGGCGGATGCGTGAATGGCGCGATATCCACCGCCAGCTGACCGCCATCGCGGAAGAGGCCGCCCTGGGGGGCCGCGGCGATGCTCCGGCCAAAACGCCCCTTGCGGCCGCCGACAACCGCACGGAGACCTTCGGCGCACTTTATACGGCGATTCACATGGCGGTGCTGAGCGGGTTTCTCACCAACATTGCCCACAAGAAAGAGAAGAATATCTTTCGGGCCGCCCGGGGCCGGGAGTGCATGCTCTTTCCCGGATCGGGACTCTTCAACCGGGCCGGTGACTGGATCGTGGCGGCGGAAATGGTGCACACCTCCCGCTTGTTCGCCCGCATGGCGGCCAACATCGACAGTGCCTGGCTCGAACCCCTGGCCGGGCGGCAATGCCGGTACACCTACCTGGAGCCGCACTGGTCCCGCAAACGCGGCCAGGTGGTGGCCGACGAGCAGGTCAGCCTCTTCGGCCTTACCATCGTGGAGCACCGGCCGGTATCCTACGGGAAGATCGATCCCGAAGGTGCGGCCGAAATTTTTGTGCGCAGCGCCTTGATCGCCGGAGATGTTCGCCAGCCGTTAGCCTTCATGGACCACAACCGTACCCTCATCGAAACGGTGGCCGACATGGAGAATCGTCTTCGCCGCCGCGACCTTCTGGTGGATGAGGAGACCCTCTACCAGTTCTATCGCGACCGGCTGGGAACGATCGGCGACATCCGGTCCCTGGCGCGCCTGGTTAAAACCAAGGGCGGCGATGCCTTTTTGCGGCTTCGGCCGGAGGATCTGCTGCGGGCGGCGCCCGATACGGCGGAACTGGCCCTCTATCCGGATGAGATCGAGCTGGGCGAAGCCCGGGTCAAGGCCGACTACCGGTTCGATCCGGGGGCCGAAGACGACGGCATCACCGTGGCCGTACCGGCGGCCAGCGTCCATCGCGTCGATCCGTCCGAAGCCGACTGGCTGGTGCCGGGCCTGCTGCGGGAGAAAATCGTCGCCATGCTCAAGGCCCTGCCCAAGACCTACCGCCGCCAGCTGGTCCCGGTCAGCGATAGCGCCGCTATCATTGCCCGGGAAATGCCCCGGACCAAGGAGGATCTGGCCACCGCGCTGGCCCACTTCATTCACCGGCGCTTCAAGGTGGACATCCCGGCCGCGGCCTGGCAGGAGGTGGCCATCCCGGATCACCTGCGCCTGCGGTTTGCGGTTGTCGATGCGGACGGCGAGGCCCTGGCCGCCGGCCGCGAGCCGGAGGTCTTAAACGCGGTGACGCCCGCTTTGCCACCCGACCGCCAGCTGGAAAAGGCCCGGCGCCAATGGGAATGCGACGATCTCACGGACTGGCCGGCGGTGGACCTGCCGGAGCAGATCGAGATCGGCCGCGACCGGACCGGCCGGCATACCCTGTTCCCGGCCCTGACCGTCACGGGGCCGGATGAGCGCACGGTGGGCGTGCGCCTGCATGGCACCTTCGAGCAGGCCGAAAAGGCCCAGCGCGCCGGGGTAGCGGCGCTTCTGGAGCAGCGGCTGGCGGCGGATCTGCGGCATCTCAAACGGCAGTTGACGCTGCCCCGGGACGCGGCGGGGCGGGTACGCTTCGAGGGGGGGCCCAGGGCCCTTGAACAGCAGCTCCGCGACCGGGTCAAACAGGATTTGTTCTATCACGCTGTTCGCACCCGCGCGGCATTTGAAGCCTTGGCGGAATCGGCGCAACAGGCGCTGCTCACCACCGGGCGAAGCTATTTGGAGACGGTGGTTCCGGTTCTGGAGGCCCTCGACGACGTGCACGCCACGCTTGCCCGGGTGGAGCGCCAGGCGGGCGGCAGGGGCCCCCTGGCGGCGTTTCTCCAAACGCGGCGGGAGGAGGTCCAGCGCCTGGTGCCGGCGCGCTTCATTTTTTTATACGGGCAGGAGCGGTTTCCTCACCTGGTGCGCTATCTCCAGGCCATTGCCATCCGGGTGGAGCGGGCCGTGGTGCAGTTCGATCGCGAGCAGGCCAAGGCGGCCGATCTGCGCCGCTGGGAAGACCGGTTGCAGGAGCTGCTTGACCAACTCGATGCCCGGTCTTCAGACCGCAAACGGGCGGCCCTGGAGGAACTATTCTGGATGATCGAGGAGTACAAGGTCTCCCTTTTCGCCCAGGAACTCAAGACGGCCGTGCCCATTTCGGCCAAGCGGTTGGAGAAGAAGGTGGCCGCGATCCGGCGCATGGCCTAGCCTTCGGGGCAGGAGGGGCATCTTTCGGCCCAGGCCGGTGTTCTCGCCATTTCGTAATCCTCGCCGTAGAGGACTACGCCTACGGATGTGGTAAATGGCGGCGGCCTTGGCCTGAACCGAAATCTACCCCTTGGAAACGAACGCTGACGGATGTCCTCCCTCCGGTGGTAGGTGATGATCGACCATGCCATAAAAACGAAATCTTTGTTACTCTTCCTGGGCCTGGCCTATGGGGCTCTGTGGGGTCTCTTGGCTTGGGCACCTGGCTGGGGATTCCTTTTTCGATGGATCCGCGAACGCGGGGCGGGTTCTTTTTCCTGATCGGCGCCGCTGCGCCGTCGCTGAGCGCCCTGGCAGCGGTTTTCGCTGTCGAGAAAGCGGAAGGGCTGCGTGGATTGTTGAAGCGCGCCCTGGCCTGGCGGTTTTCGCCCTTCTGGTATCTGACGGCCGTTGCCGTCCCTTTCGCCGTCAACGGCCTCAATGCGCTGATTGCGGTGGTCTTTCGGGGGCGCGCGTTTGCCATCCCAATGGTATGCGCCGGACTTCGGACCGGGGTTTCTGTTGTTCTTTCTGGTCTATAACGGCCTGGGGGAAGAAATCGGCTGGCGCGGGCTGGCCCTGCCGGTTCTGCAGCAGCGGCTGGGATCCCTGGGCGGCAGCATCGCGGTGGGCGTGCTGTGGGCGCTGTGGCATCTGCCCCTGTTCTGGATGCGGGGGTCCTACCAGTACGGTGATTCGATCCTTTTTGTTCATGCTGCTCCTGACCTGCTGGTCCATCATCATCGGCATGCTCGTCGACAAAGGCGGCGGCAGTATTCTGCCGGCGATTTTGTTGCATGAAGGGGCCAATTTCATTGCCTTCAGTTTCCGCTACCCGGGCTCGGGTTACGGTTATCTCGTCTGGATTGTAGCGGCCGGCCTGGCCGCGCTCTGGTTGCCGCGGCCGCGCTGGAAGTGGCCATGGCAGGCAACGGATTCCCCTGCCATCCGCTGACCACCATCTCATCTGAAATCCGTCGGGCCTCGGTATCGCTCGGCCAGGACCTCGTAGGTTTCGGCCTCCTGGATTTTGCCCCGTTTGCGGCAGCCCGCCGCATAAATGACACATTTTTCCCTGAGTTTGGCCCTTGCGGCCCAGGCTTGATCGTCTGAGAGCGTGCCGCTGCGGAGGATTTTGGCGAGGGACTGGATGCGGTAGCGGTCCAGGCTGTGCCGGCGGGAGAGCTGATCCGGGTGGCCGCCGCGCTTCACCACCAGGGGATCGTCGATCAAGTGGATCGGATAACGCGCACTGACCCGCAGCCAGAGGTCGTAGTCCTCACAGGCCGGCAGTTCTTCGTCGAACAGACCCACCGCATCGAAGAGTTCCCGGCGCATCATGACCGCCGAGGGGCTCACCAGGCAAAGCGCCAGGGAGGCTTCGAAGATCCAGCCGGAGGGTTTGCGGTGCCGCTGCTTGGGGTTGACGCGCACGCCCCGGCGAATCCAGATTTCCTCGGTCTGGCAGATCATGGCTTCCGGACAGGTCTCGAAAAAGGCCACCTGGCGGGCCAGCTTTTCCGGCTGCCACCAATCGTCCGAATCCAGAAAGGCCAGCAGCCGTCCACGGGAAGCCAGGATGCCCCGGTTGCGGGCGGCGCTGACCCCCTGATGCTTCTGCTGCAGCAAGCGGACGGGCGGTCCCCAGGAGGAGGCGATTTGGGCGGTGTCGTCGCCGGAGCCGTCATCCACGATGATGAGTTCAAAATCCCGATAGGTCTGCTCCAGTACGGACGCCACGGCTTGCGGCAGGCACCAGGCCCGGTCGTAAGTCGGAATGATGATGGACACTGAAACGGCGGTAGTGCGCTGGATCATATAGCGTGCTCTTTCACATGCTGCCCCGGATGCAAAACGGCAGCTCCGGCCCTCTGATAGGGCGCCTGCCCCGGAATGTCAATCCTGGCGGGCGCTGCCGACCGGCAGCAAGCAAGGCTAATTTTTTGCAGGGTTGCACTCGCCCCTTTGATTTGTTACACAAGGAGGCCTCTATCCGTTCATTTTTTATCTTGCATTCATTTTTTGCAGGTTACACCGGAAAGGAGGCGCGCGGCAAACGCCAACCTGGCCGCACTGTTCCCGTGGGCCATAACCCTTACGCATTCGAGGAGGTTCCCATGAAAAAAGCACTACTCTTGACGGTCGCCATCGTATTCGGCCTGACCCTGATGATGGGCGGCACCCCGGCCGATGTCCAGGCCAAAATGACTTTTGTCACCATCGGTACCGGCGGGATCACCGGCGTCTACTATCCCACCGGCGGCGCCATTGCCAAGATGGTCAATGCCAAACGCAAAGAGTACGGCATCCGTGCCACGGTGGAGTCCACCGGGGGGTCCGTGTTCAACGTCAACGCCATCATGTCCGGCGATCTGGAATTTGGTGTGGTGCAGTCCGACCGCCAGTACCAGGCCTACTACGGTGAAGCGGGCTCGGAATGGGCCGGCAACCCCCAGAAGGACCTGCGGTCTGTTTTCAGCATCCATCCCGAATCGGTCACGCTGATCGCCTCGGTGGATTCCGGCATTAAAACCATCAAGGATTTGAAGGGTAAACGGGTCAATATCGGCAACCCCGGTTCCGGTCAGCTGGGCAATTCGAAAGATGCCCTGGAGGCCGTGGGGCTGAATTACGAGACCGATCTCAATGCGGAATTCGTGAAAGCCGCGGAGGCCCCCGGCCTGCTGCAGGACGGCCGCATCGATGCCTTTTTCTACACGGTGGGGCATCCCAACGGCGCCATCAAAGAAGCCACGGCCGGCAAGACCAAGGTCATGTTCATTCCGATTACAGGGCCCGGGCATCGATGCCCTGATCGCCAAGAAGCCCTACTACGCCAAATCTTTTGTTCCGGTAAGCGATTACCCGGGTGCGGTCAATGATGCCGACGTACCGACCTTCGGCGTCAAGGCCACCTTCGTTACCTCCGCTTCCCAGCCGGACGAAGTGGTCTACGCCATCGTCAAAGAGGTTTTCGATAACTTCGATCAATTCAAAAAGCTCCATCCGGCCTATGCCGTTCTGACCAAAGAAGGCATGCTGGAAGGCCTGTCGGCTCCCATTCATCCGGGCGCCGTCAAATACTATAAGGAAGTCGGCCTCATGAAATAGATCGTTTCGGAACCTGTTGCGGGCGGCGTCTGCGAGTCGCCGCCCCGTTTTTCCCTTCAGGGGGCACCCGTGATTGATGGCCAGGATGCGCTCCTGCGCTGGGCCAGTTGCCGCGGCAAAGGCCTACGGGTGGCGCTGGGGTATAGGTCCACCGTGGCCGTTGGAACCAGACCCGGCGATGCCCATCTCCGGGCCTCCAGCTTCTTTAGGTGGCGCACATGAGCAATATGGAAGAAACGGCCAAGGATGAGGGCCTGGAACTCGCCCAGCGGCTGGCCGAAGAGGAAGAGGGCGTCGGACGTCGACCCAAGGGATGGTCACGTTTTATCATTCCCACGGTGGCCGTGGCCTGGAGCATTTTTCAACTCGCCATCGCCAGTTTCTGGGTGCTTGACTCGACCTACACCCGGGCCATCCACCTGGCATTCGCCATGGTCATCGTTTTCCTCAATTATCCCCACACTTAAAAAAGTCCGTTTCGGCGTCAAATTTCTGTCCGCCACTGACCGGATTCCGATTCCCGATTTTGTCGTTTCCATCGTCGCCGGGGTGTCCGCACTTTACATCGCCCTCGACTACGAAGGCATCACCATGCGTTACGGGAATCCCAATCTGCGGGATATCGTGATGGGCATTGCGTTGACGGTGCTGTTGCTGGAGTCATCCCGACGGGTGATCGGCCTGGCCCTGTCGGTCATTTCCGGCGTGTTATGTTCTATGCGCTTCATGGGCCGCTATATGCCGGACCTGATCGCTTTCAAAGGGGTGTCCCTGAGCCGTTTCGTGGATCAGATGACCATGTCCACGGAAGGGATTTTCGGTATTCCGCTGGGGGTGTCCGCCACCATTTTTTTTCTGTTTGTCCTGTTCGGTGCCATGCTGGACAAGGCTGGTGCAGGCCAGTATTTCATCCGCATTGCTTTGAGCCTGCTGGGGGGGGGCAAAGGAGGACCGGCCAAAGCCGCCGTCATGGGCAGTGGCCTGACCGGCCTGGTGTCCGGCTCCAGCATCGCCACCATCGTGACTACCGGTACCTTCACCATCCCCTTGATGGAAAAAGCGGGTTATCCCGCGACGAAGGCGGCCGCCATAGAAGTGGCGGCCAGTACGGACGGCCAGCTGGCGCCGCCCATCATGGGGGCGGCGGTCTTCATCATTGCCGAGTACATGAACGTGCCTTACGTGGATGTCATCAAAGCGGCCGCCATCCCGGCCTTGGCCTCCTATGCCGCCTTGTTTTACATCGCACATATCGAGGCGTCCAAACTCGGGTTGCGCGGCATCCCGCGTAGGGAGCGGCTGCCCTTTTTTAAGACCTTTGTGGGAGGCGCCCATTATCTCATTCCCATTTTCATGCTGCTCTGGGAGCTGATTGCGGAGCGTCACCCCCCCGGACGGGCCGCTTTCAACGCCATCCGGGTGATGATCGTTATATGCTCTTCCAGCGACCGATCATCGCCATGGGCCGCCAGGAGCCCATCGGGCCGGCCGTAAAACAAAGCATCATCGACATTTTCGCAGCCTTGGCCGGCGGGGCGCGCAACATGGTGCCGGTGGCCCTTGCCACGGCGGCGGCGGGGATCATCGTCGGTGCGGCGGTCCTGGGGTTGGGCCCGCTCGTCATCGCCGTCATCGGCACCCTTTCCGACGGGAATATCTTCCTGGTGCTGATCATCACGGCGATCACCAGCCTGAGCATCGGCATGGGGCTGCCCACGATGGCCGCCTACATCGTGACGGCCTCCCTGACCGCTCCGGCCCTGGTCACGATCGGCGCGTCGAACGGCGTTATCGTTCCTCTCGTGGCGGCCCATCTCTTCTGTTTCTACTTCGGCATCCTGGCGGACGACGTTCCGCTCATGGGGCGGGCGGCGTATGTATCCGCCGCCATCGCCAAATCGCTACCCCTCCCCACAGGTCGCCAGGGGGCCATGTATGGCCTCCGGACGGCGATCCTGCCGTTTATGTTTGTTTTCAACAGTGATCTCATCCTTTACAATGTCGCTTCCTGGCCCCAGGGGATTCTGATCTTCAGCATGGCCTGCCTGGGGAGTTTTGCCTTCGCATCAGCCACCCAGGGCTGGTTTGTGGTTCGCAATAAGATCTGGGAGCTGCCGCTTTTTTGTGCGGCGACCCTGTCGCTCATGCGGCCAGATCTGATCGCCTCGCTCATCGGCATTCCCCAGGAGAAGCGCTACTGGACATACGCCATCGGGCTCGGGATCTACGCTTCGACGTATCTGATGCAGCGGCGGCGCCTTTCGAAAAGGGGGCCAATCCGATGAAACCCTTTCCCGGTGTGGGTTTCACACCTTGACAAATGGGCATTGAATCCTATTTTTGTTTTTAAAATTGCCGTTTTGCGGCAATTTTATTTCATTTTTGGAAAAGGAGATCGAAGAGAAACCAATGGCCATGAAAAAAGAGACCCGACAATTCCAGACTGAAGTTCAACAGGTCCTCAAGCTGATCATCAACTCCCTGTACTCCAACCCCGACATCTTCCTGCGGGAACTCATTTCCAATGCTTCGGATGCCATCGACAAGCTGCGCTTCAAGGCCCAGACCCAGCCCGACCTCCTGGGGGAGGACAGCGAATTCAAGGTCAAGATCGTGCGTGACGGCATCAAGCGTACCCTGGAGATTGCCGACAACGGGATCGGCATGACCTATGACGAGGTCAATGAGAACATCGGCACCATCGCCCGCAGCGGGACGGCGGCTTTTCTGGAAGCCATGGAAGCGCTCCAGCAGAAGGATGCGCCTTTGACGCCGGAATTGATCGGGCAGTTCGGCGTCGGGTTTTACAGCGCCTTTATCGTGGCGGAAAAAGTGACCCTGATTACCCGGGCGGCCGGCGAAGAAAGCGCCACCCGCTGGGAATCCGCCGGCGACGGCGCCTATACTATCGAAGAGACCACCAAGTCCGATCGCGGTACCCGCATCATCCTCGAATTGCGTAAGCCTGCCAAGGATGATCCGGACTACACCGACGAATGGACGATCCGGCGCATTATCAAGAAACACTCGGATTTCGTGGCCTACCCGATTGTGATGGACGTCGAAAAGCAGGAGCCCATCCCCAAGGATGAACAGATTCTGGACGGCGACGGCAAGCCCGTGGGCGAGACCACCCGCACCGTGGTGCGGGAAGAAACCCTGAACTCCATGAAGGCCATCTGGGCCCGCAATAAAAGCGAGGTCAGCGAAGAAGAATACAAGGAGTTCTACACCCACATCAGCCATGATTGGAATCCGCCGCTCAAGCACCTGCATGTCAAACTGGAGGGGACCACCGAATATACGGCGCTGCTCTATCTGCCGTCCAAAGCCCCCTTCGACCTCTTCCAGCCCGAGTTCAAGCACGGCGTTCATTTATACTGCCGGCGGGTGTTTATCATGGACGATTGCCGGGAGCTTCTGCCCGAGTACTTCGGTTTCGTGAAGGGGGTCGTGGACGCCCCCGATCTCAACTTGAATATCAGCCGCGAGATCCTTCAGCAGGACCGCCTGGTGCTCAATATCCGCAAGAATCTCATCAAGAAGCTCTTCGATCTCCTGAACGGTCTGGAGAAGGAGGACTACGACAAATTTTATGACGAGTTCGGCGCCATTCTCAAAATCGGCATTTACACGGATCCCGCCAACCAGAAAAAACTGGCCGACCTGGCGCGTTTCAAGACCACGACCTCCGACGGGGCCTGGGTATCCCTGAAGGATTACGTGGCGCGCATGCCTGAAGGACAGAAGGACATCTACTTCCTCACCGGGGACAGCCCGGCGACCCTCCTCAACAGCCCGCACCTGGAACGCCTCAAGGCCAAAAACTTTGAAGTGCTGCTGATGACCGATCCCGTGGATGAATGGGTCGTGCAGTCCCTGACGGAGTATGACGGCAAACACCTCAAGAGTGCCGAGAAGGGAGACCTGAATATCGATGGCGAGGACGCCAAGGCGCAAGACGAGCAGTACAAGGATCTTTTCGGCTTCATTCGCAAGACGCTGCAGGATGAGATCAAAGAGGTCAAACCGTCCTCACGCCTCCTGGATTCCGTGGCCTGCCTGTCCGGGGATGACGGCGATATGAGCGGCTACATGGAGAAAATCCTGAAATCGACCGGCCAGGAAATGCCGAAGACCAAGCGCGTGCTGGAACTGAACACCGACCATCCGGTGCTGCTCAAGATCAAACAGATTTACGACCAGGATCAGGGAGATGCCCGACTGGAAGGGTACAGCCGGCTGCTCTACGACCTGGCGGTGATCGGGGAGGGCGGCAAGCTGGACAATCCATCCCGCTTTGGCAAGATGATCGGAGAGATGATGGAAGCCGCGCTCATCTAGCGCCGTCCCCGTCGTCGTTATTGGATGGTTTAGCCCGCCGGGCGCACCCGGCGGGTTTTCAGTTTCAGGTCTCGTATTTGAAGGAGAGTGGGAGACAGCCGATGGAAGGGATCCGCGTGAGGTGGTTTCCCAAAACGCCCTTAGCGGGGAACCGATGGATTGTCAAGAAATGGCGATGGATGGTGAAAGGGGCTGGAACGCCGGCCCATCCAGGCGGCTTAACGGGATTCGGCGTAAATTTGCTGCAGTCGTTGGAAGCGGTCCCGGCCCAGGATTTTGCGGACGCCCACGACGAACCGTGATCTTTCTTCATTCAACGCGGCGCGGGCCTGCTCCAGTCTTCCCAACTGGCGATTGATGGCCGCTTCATCCAGGGTCTTGGATTCCATCAGGTTCTGGTATTCGAATTGTTCCTTTTCGACCCGGTTCTTTAATTCGATCATGTTTCGCCGGCTGTTCACGAACAGCTGGTCGAGCTTTTTGACGTCATCGGCGGACAGATTCAGTTGTTTGGCAATGGCGGGGTCCTTCCACCACTTTCCGTTGGGCATGGTCTGCCCCACCACCAAAGGCGCCAAGGCCAGTATGGTGATCAGGGCCATTCCTGCGATGCAGTGCTTCAGCATGCCTCAACTCCTTTCGTCGCGCGGCTCAGGACACGGGATCGCCGTTGAGCGGGGGAATCAGAAAATCAATGAATCCGTCTTCATACCCCTCGTCCAGGCTCTCTGACAAGGCCAGGTAGGTTTCCGGCAGGGGATTTTCTGCCAGTTTGTTGACTTCGGTCATCTGCGGGTCTGCCCATTGGGCGATGGGCGGTGTTGGGGAGGAAAGGCCGGGCAGGTGCCATCCATCCCCCATCCTCAAAAAAAGGACCAGCAGGGCGGCGGAAAGAACAGTGCCCGCCAGGGCCCAGCCGAACCGCCAGCGGCGTATGGTATGGCGTTCCGGCCGATCGGCCGGCAGGACGAAGCGTTTCGCCGGCCCCGGGGCGGCCAGGGTGGCCTGCCGGCGGAAACGGTCGAGATCGACCTGGAGTTCGGTCAGCGCAGGTCGACAGCGGCCACAGTGATCCAGATGCGCCTGTTCGGTGGAGCGGGCGCCCCCGTCGGCGATGATCTGAACGATCCGATCTTCCGGGATATGGGGTGCCGTGTCGGCGCTCACGGTTGGGCCTCCTTGATATAGGCACGAAACGCCTGGTCGTTCTTGAATTTTCCCAAGGCCCGGTACAGATGTGTTTTGACGGTGCTTTCACTTTTGTGGAGGACATTCGCAATTTCTTTAATACCGAGATCGTCCAGAAATCGCAATAAAAAGACCTCCTTCTCCATTTTGGAGAGCTGCGTCAGCATGGTCTCTACCTTCTGCCAGAACTCTTTGCGAACGATGGCATCCATGGTGTCGGTTTCCCGGTCCGCCGGGGGATCCGCATCGTCTTCGCCATCCGTGTCGTGCAGGACACTGAACAGGGAGCGGAATTTCTGCCGTCGGTGATAGTCATTCACACGGTTGACCGCGATGCGGAACAGCCAACTGGCGAAGCGTTCCGGTTCCTTGAGCTTCTTCAGGCTTCGGTAAGCCTGGAGGAACACATCCTGACAGATATCTTCCGCATCCTGCCGTGATCGGGTGCGGTAAAAAATCATGCGGAAAATCCTGGGCTCCAGCTGCGTTACCAATTGATGGAAGGCAAAGCGATTGCCGTCCAGGGCCTGCGCGGCAAGCCGGCTGACATCGGTATCGTGATCTGGGGGCTGGGCTGATGGAGTTTCGACCATGGCGCATCTTAACCGTTCCGATCAAACCTGTCCACAAGCTGAGCGGCTTGTCAAGGTCGTGCCACCTGGACACCGACCGCCGCCTTTGTCCGGCAGCGGTCGGCGTCCGAAGCGGCATCAACGCCGCGCGAAGGCGTGGGGGCCGCGACGGCCGGCCCGGAGCGGTTCCACCCGGTGCTGGTTGTGCTTATAGCGGTCGATCTGGTTGCTGGTGCGCTCCAGGTAGACCAGCAGGATGCGCCCTTCCTTGTGGGATAGATGCCCATCGGCCATGGCGTAGCGGGTCATCAGATGCAGCTTGCGCTGGTCCTGATAAAGGGTTTCCGCTTCCCGGGGGGTAATCTGGCCGCTGGCAATGCCTTGCCGGATCCGTTGCGCCTGTTGGTGCTGACGATCGGAAAAATAATCGGCCCTGGCGGTTGATACCATTCCCAAGACGGCGGTCAACAGGATGGCGGTTATGACGATGCTGATTTTCGTTTTCATAGGGTGTCCTCCTTGCGGGTTGGTATTTGTCTGGTAAGACGTGCTGGAGGGGGATTTGGTCGACAAAGGGCATCCGGTTGCGGCCGGGTTTGAAAAATGAAGGGGCGGTCCCGTTGGGAACCGCCCCTGGTTAGGTCGTTAAGGAGGATCGCGGATGCCAGTCCGCTTTCCAAACCTTAGAATAAGATATCATTTGGATTCGTCAACAGGCCACGATCCGGGATCGCTTTGGGCCGTCCACCCGCTAGTCCTCCGGATACATGGTATCGATTTCAGAGGCGAAGTGTTGGGCGATGACCTTGCGGCGGATTTTCTGGGTCGGAGTGACTTCCCCCTCCTTCTGGGAGAACTCCCGGGGCAGGAGGGTAAAGGCCTTGATGGTTTCGAAACCGGCCAGTTCGCCGGATTGCTGATCGATGCGCTCCCGAAAAAAGTGGATGATGTCCGGGTTTTTAACCAGTTCATCCCGGGATCGGAAGGGAATGCCCTTTTCCCGGGCCAGCGTTTCGACGGCCTCGAAGGAGGGCACGATCAGGGCGCTGACGTATTTGCGGCGGTCGCCGATGGTGGCGATTTGTTCGATATAATGGTCTTTGCCGACCGCGGTTTCAATGTGCTGGGGGGCGATGTTTTTCCCGCCGGAGGTAATGATCAGATCCTTGATGCGATCCGTGATGACCAGAAAACCGTCGCTGTCGATCCGTCCCACGTCGCCGGTGCGAAACCAGCCCTCGTCAAAGGCCGCCGCGGTGGCCTCCGGGTTGTTGTAGTAGCCCAGCATGACATTGGGGCCTTTGACCTGGACTTCGTCGTTGGGTCCGATGCGGACCCGGCAGCCCGGGACCGGGCGGCCGACCGTACCGAACTTGAAGTGCCGGGGGGTGTTGTAGCTGATCATGGGGGCGGTTTCCGTCAGACCGTAGCCCTGACAGACCAGCAGGCCCACATCCAGAAAGAAATCTTCGATCTCCTTGGCCAAGGGAGCTCCTCCGGCCGAGAAAAAATTTTTATCGCCGCCCACGATGGCGCGGATCTTGCGCAGCACCAGCCGGTCGGCCAGCCGGTGCTTGAGGGCCAGAACGCCTCCGGGCTTTCGATCGGCGCGCCGGGCATCCGCCCACTGCCGGCCGATGGCAATCGCCCAGCCAAACAGATGCCGCCGGTGCGGGGGCGCCTTTTCAAGGCGGTCCATGATGGCGGCATGGACTTTTTCATAAAGGCGCGGCACGCTGACCATGACGGTCGGTTGGACCTCGCCTAAAGCCTGGAGGACCTCGCGGGGGTTTCCAATATAGTGGTTCTGGGCGCCCTGGTGGAAAACGAGATAGGACCAGCTGCGCTCATAGACATGGCTGAGGGGCAGAAAGCATAGGGAACGGTCCTCCGGGCTCACCTGGAAATGGGCATTCACGGCATCGATCTGGTGGAAGAAGCTCCCGTGGCTGAGCATCACCCCCTTGGGGTCGCCCGTGGTGCCGGAGGTATAAATGATGCTGGCCAGATGCCGGGACGTGTCGGAGGTCGGCCGTTCGGCCCACGGGGCTTCATCCTGGGATGGGGGCGAGGCCGCCAGCAGGTCGCCGAAGGTTTGGGTGCGGTCCCCGTCTGCAGAAGGGGCGTCCGGTGCGTCGAAGCGGATGATATGGTCCAGCGGACCGTGGCGGTCGGCGAAAGAGGCGATTTTGGCGTACTGGGTCCCATCGCCCACAAAAAGGACCTTTATGCCGGCGTCGCGCACGATATATTCGGCCTGACCGGCCGTATTGGTGGCATAAATCGGCACCGTGACAGCATCCACCGTCAGGATGCCGAAATCAGCAATGGCCCATTCGGCGCAGTTTTGAGAAAAGATGCCCACCCGGTCGCCGGCCTTGACGCCCATGGCGGTCAGCACGGCCGCAATACGTTGAATCTGCTCGCCGAATTCCCGATAGGTGACGGCACGCCAGCGGCCCTCCGATTTGTAGCGCATGGCCACCCGGTCGGCATGGCGGCGGCAGCTTTGGGCGATCATATCTGCGAGATGGCGTTGTTCCATGGCCTGTTTCCCCCTGCGGTAAAAGCGTTGCCCGAACCTGTCAACCTGATGATGGACGGCATACCACAGACCGGGCAACAGTCCAATATCAATTTAAGTAAATACTATATGACATGGCCTGCCGTCTGCCAGGGGTGGGGCGCGAAGCCTGCCGCTGTCAGGACACCATGGCGAACACGTACCCGGGAAAGGGCTGATGGCTTGAGAGGGACAAAAAGGGAACGGGGTGCCCGTCGTGGAAAAGGGTGTCGTTGAGGATTTCCACCCGTTTGAGGCTTTCGTGGAACCCCAGGCCGATATATTTGAGGTAGGCTTCCTTGGCGGTCCAACACCGAAAGAGGGTGGCATCGTCCCGGGACTCGAGGGCCTGAATTTCTCGGGGGCTGAAAGCGGTGCGCAGGAGTGTGGACCGGCTCTCCGGACGAATCTGTTCGATATCCACCCCCAGGATAGCGGCGGGTGTGAGCCCCATACCGGCTACGGCAAAGTCACCGGAATGGGAAATGGAGAGGCACAGGGCGGGATCGTCGCTGAAGTAGGGGGCCCCTTTGGGCCGATAGGCGACCCGGGTGCGGGCGAGGGGCGGCCGGTGTTCCAGGAAGCGTCCGGCCAGCTGCTTGGCCGCATAGCGTCCGGCCATCCATTCCACCTGCTTTTTGAGCGCCTTGAATCCATTGAGGTGCGCCAATTCATCCGGTCCCAGGAAGTGTTCGTGGAAATCCTGCGGCGCAAAAACGCGCGGAGGCGACGTGCGGAAGGCGTTTCCGACAGAAGCCTTCAAAACGTCATGCAATAAAACCGGGATCGATACGAAAGCCAGGCGGTAGCCCGGGCCGGGTCGCCGAAAGCTGAGCAAGGCCGTGGGTTCCGGCGTTTGGCTCAGGGGGGGGATGAATGCGGTCATGGGGGTATTCGACATGACCGACGACCGACCAGGGCGCCTGCCCCGACCGGCCGTCGGCCTTCTATCCTTTTATGAGGCGCGCCGGGCGCTGCCGGTTTGCAGGGCATGCAATATCTGATCTTCCCCGGCCAGCCGATCCACCTGCACCATCTGGAAGTCATCGATGGCCATGTGCAGGCGGCCCGCGGTGTCCACCAGACGCAACTGGTAAGTATTGGTCTCCTCACCCTGATCGGTTTTTTCGGTGATGCACAGATAGGGCGTCCCTTTGGCGAGCGGCTGGTAGAATCGCATGCGGCCGATGGCATAGGGCAGAACGATGATATTGGTGGTCATGACCTCGAGCATGCCGCCGGTCTGGAACATGGCATCCACTACCGCCACATCGGTCATGAAATCCGGCTGCGGGCAATCCGCAAAGAAAGGTTTCGAGCTGCGATTGACAATGCGGGAGATCAGCCGTTGGGGTTCGAAGGAAACAATGTCCTCCACCGTCCGGAAAAGGCCGTCCATGAACAGGCGCGACGGGTGGTAGAGCAGTTCCTGGATGTCACCGGCATAGTCCACCGGGCGGAAAGGCGGCAGAGCGACCTGTTGGGACGACAGGGGCGCCCCTCCGAACCGGTAGGAGCCCTGGTAGTGCAGGGTGGGCTCGCCCATGGCGATTCCCTTCGGGTTGCGGAATTGGGAATGGATGCGGCAGTCGAAGACATGATCATCGTTCTCCGAACGCACGGCTTCCACCAGGATTTCCTTGGGGCGCCCCTTCAGGATTTTAATGCCGTAGGGGATCCTGAAATCCTGCAGTTCCTGCAGGACGGCCTCCGGTGGGGCCACGGCGGCGGCCGCTTCGGCCATGGCTTCGATGCCGGTGGCGCCTAAGAAAATCGGGATGCCTTCCCGGCTGTGATCCAGCAGGAAAAGGTCCCGCGGGAGATCCAGCACACGGCGGTAGGTCCGGGCGTTATCGCTTTGATCGACAAGGTGGTCGAGAAAGGGGGTCTGCGGACCGGCCGGGGCGGCCTCATCGGGCGCCAAAAGACCGTCAGTATCAAAAGCATGGTCGATGCCGGAGAACACCACCTCGGCGGCGGCCGTGTCGCCCAGCTCCCGCATGAAATGGGCGACGCCGTCTGCCAGGGGCAGGAAGGTCAGCCCCCGCTGCTTCAGGACCTTGTTGACGGTTTCGTTGGTGGCCATGCCGGCGCCTTCCCAGGCCGTCCAGTCAAAAATTTTGACGATCGTTTCGGGGTGGGCCGCCCGGTAGTGCTGCAGCATCTTGCCGATGGTGTCGTTGGCGGCCGTGTAGTCCACCTGGCCTTCGTTGCCCAGGCGGGCGGTGACGGAAGAAAAGGTCATGAGGTAGCGCGGGGGAGCTCCCTCCAGGGCCGTCAGGAGATTGCGCAGGCCGAAAACCTTGGTGTCGAACACCCGGTCGAAGGAGGCTAAAGTCTTTTTGGGAATGAACTGGCTTTCCTCGATGCCGGCGGCGTGCAGTACACCGTCCAGTTTTCCGGCTTTTGCCAGAGCCGCGGCAACCGCCTCGGCATCGGTGACGTCCACGGCATGGTAGCTCACCGTGGCTCCCGAAGTGCGCAGCGTTTCGAGGTTGTGCAGGGAGGCGCGCAGGTTCAGCGCCCGGTTGAGGGCCTGTTTGACGGCCAGCGGTTTGGCCTGCGGCATCCGGGCTTTCAGCTTCGCCATGAGGGCCTGGGTATCCAGAGCGGGATCGGCCAGCTCGGGGTCCAGATCGTCGAGGTTGCTGCGCCCCAGGATCATCAGGTTCAGCTGGACGGAAGCCGTCAGCGCTTTCAGGATTTCAAAGGTGATGCCACGGGCCCCTCCGGTAACGAGAAGGGTATCCCCGTCGCGAACGAACCGCTCTCCGGTGCGCGGCGCCTGGGGAGTGAGCTGCAGGACCCATTTGTTGCCGTCGGCGTATCCGCATTCCACCCGCGGATCGTCGGAGAGCAGTTCATCGAGAAACGCCGCGGCGATATTCTCGCGGGCTTGCCGGAATTCGCTTTCCGCAAAATCCACGACCTTGACCCGGGTGTCTTGCAGCTCTTTGTTGACCGTCTTCAGCATGCCGGCCAGACCGGCCATGAGAGGATCGATATCCGTGCTTGGTTCCCGATATGGGAATACCGTTGAATGCACGGTGGGGACGGCGATGAAGGTCCCCGGGCGATCGAGTTCATCATAAAGCCCCTGGATCAGACGAAAGAAGACTTTCAGGCTGCCGACGATCCGATGGGGGGCCAGGCGATCGGGAGCGCTGTGGGATTCCAGGGGAAGCAGATGGATCACGCCGTCGATGCGTTGGCGATTATCCAGCAATCGGCCGGGCAGGGCGGAGACGGTTTCGCTATCCTGCCAGTCGCAGGGGATTTCGGCGTTCTCCCCGGACCCCACGAGCAGGGCACGCCCTCCCCGGGCCGTGATATGCTTCGCCATGAGGTCGGCCAGACGGCTGCCGCCGGTCGTAATGAGCACCTGTTGGCCCGTCATGTCTTCGACCGCCCCGGTGGATGCCTGGGCGGCCGGCACCGCCTCGATCACCAGACGCTTGACCGACCCTTCCGGCGCAACTGCCGCGAGGGGCTCCGGTGAGGTGGGGTCGGCCACCGCAGACGTTTCGGATGCGGCCTGAGCGTCAAGCGCCTCCGGGCGCTGTGTGGCAATGTAGCCGCTCAGTTTGGCGATGGTGTTGAGGTCGCGCAGTTTGAGGTCTTCGGGGACATCGAGACCGAAGCGCTCGGAGACTTTGCCGAAGATTTCCACCTGCTTGACGGTGTCGATGCCCAGGTCGGCCTCCAGGTCGAGCGCGTCTTCGAGCATGTCGGTGGTGTAGCCGGTCTGCTCGGCGATGATGGCCTTGACCGTGGCCAGGACGTCGACGGCGGCGGCCGGTGCATCGGCCGGCGGGACCGTCTGCTGGGCGGGGCGGCAGCTTTGGCCGGGCACCTTCCGGGCAATGAAGTCGCTCAGTTTGGCGATGGTGTTGAGGTCGCGCAGTTTGAGGTCTTCGGGGACCTCGAGGCCGAAGCGCTCGGAGACCTTGCCGAAGATTTCCACCTGCTTGACGGTGTCGATGCCCAGGTCGGCCTCCAGGTCGAGCGCGTCTTCGAGCATGTCGGTGGTGTAGCCGGTCTGCTCGGCGATGATGGCCTTGACCGTGTCAAGGACGTCGATGGATGCCGCCTGTGCTCCGGCTGCCGTGGTTTGTTGCGGATTTGCCACACTTTGGCCGGGCATCTTCCGGGCAATGAAGTCGCTCAGTTTGGCGATGGTGTTGAGGTCGCGCAGTTTGAGGTCTTCGGGGACCTCGAGGCCGAAGCGCTCGGAGACCTTGCCGAAGATTTCCACCTGCTTGACGGTGTCGATGCCCAGGTCGGCCTCCAGGTCGAGCGCGTCTTCGAGCATGTCGGTGGTGTAGCCGGTCTGCTCGGCGATGATGGCTTTGACCGTATCTAACAGATTACCATCAGCGGCTGCCGGCAGGGGCGCCGCAGCCGACGACTTGTTCTCGGAAAGCGGTTTGGCCTCTGCTGAAGCGGCCGGCGGAGACTTAGGCGGCGTGTCGGTGACCGGCGAAATGACGGTCGGATCGATGCAGAGGGTGCTATTGATAGTGGTCAGACGGGGCCGTTTGAGACCGCTGATCTGCTGCAGCCAGGCCTGGTAGCGGGGGTTGTCGGCGGCCCGGTTCTCTTCGATACGGCGGATCATGAGGAAAGCGAAGTGGGATCCGAATCCGGCGGCATAGTGCAGACCGAACTCGAAGGGCCCCTTAGACGCGTCCCGGCTGAAACGCAGGTCCCGGAACTCCTCCGGAATGTTGGTGAGGTTGGCGATGGGCGGCACCTGGTTCTGCTGAAGGGCTTTGACCATGACGGCGTCTTCGATGGCGGCGCCCAGGGTATGCCCGGTGTAGCCTTTGGTATTGGTGATGGTGATGTCGCGGTAGTGTTCCGGAAAGGTCTTCTTGAGGGAGGCCACCTCGGCCGAGGCGCTTCCGCCCCGGGCCGGGGTGAACGTCTCGTGGGACATGAAGACCATCTTGCGGGTGTAGTCGTTGCGTTCGAGATCGTGGCGGTGTTCCACCCGGCGCACGAAGCCTTCCATCTCCTCGGTCAGATGGCCGAGGTCGATCTGGGTGGCGTGGTAGGCGCTGTTGCCGATATAGGTGCCCAGGATTTCGGCCTGACCGTTCAAACCCCGCTCCCGGACCTGGTCTTCGCGTTCCACGATGAGGGAAACGGCGCCGGCACCTAAAATGGTGCCGTTGCGGTCGGCGTCAAAGGGTTTGGCGGCGTCGGCCACCACGTTTTTGATGCTGGCGGCTCCGAGGGCCAGAAAGCCGGAAGCGATCCACGGACTTTGGGTTTCCGAGGTGGAGGCCTCGCCGCCGATCACGACGACCCGGTCGCAGCGTCCGGTGCGGATCCAGTCCTCGGCCACTCCGACGGCCTGGGTGGTGGAGGCACAGGCGCCGCTCATGAGCATGTTGGGCCCCTTGGCTTTGATCAGCTGGGCGAAGTGGGCCGATCCCAGAGGCACCACATCGAAGAGCAGGTTGCGCTCGAACTGGTAGGTGCCGTATTTCTTGCGGCGCTCCTTGATCTTGAAAAACCAATCGGTGATCTGTTCCTTGATTTCCGCGTCCCGCACGGATTCCATCAGATGGTAGTAGATGTTCTCCAGCTCCTTGTAGGGCCGCACGTAGAATTTGTTGTAGTAGTATTTGTTGAGCTGTTCGATCAGGGTCTCAAACCCCGGAAAGAGGGAGGTCATGATGACGCCGGTGCGTCTCTGGAGCTCCCGCGGCAGGGCATAGCCGGCCGGAATCTGCTGTCCGGTGGAGGTTTGCTTATGTTGCAGGACCAGGGGGATACGGGCGTCCTTGAGGGCCTCGATGCCGGCGGCGATGGCCAACGAGATCGTGATGTCGTAGTCGTAGTCCACGCCGTACTCGTTTTTCAGATTGAAATAGCCGAGTTTGCCGGCCAGCTGAATGACGTCCTGGGTGTCGGTGATCTTGAGAAAACGGGCATTGCCGTCGGGCTGCTTGAATACCCGGGTGATGTTCATGTCGACGATTTTCTCCTTTTCCTGGGCGGAAAGCGGCTCGATAAAATTGTTGCCGTTGAGAATTTTGTCGAAGTTGTTGGAGTTGAAGACTTTGTTGCCGGTCCCCGGCAGCCCGATGGCGGTTCCGGCCACGACGGTCTTGCCCGTATAGAAGTTGAAGCGTTCCACTTCCTTGAGGGCCTGTTCTCGTTTCTGTTTCAGGAACTCTTGGTAGAGCACGCCCCGCAGGGTCTCTTCATTCTTCTGGAGGAAAGCCTCGAAGTCCGGGGCTTCGGCCAGGGAAGGCCGGCTTGCGATTTCATCCGACCGCTGCGGTTCGGCCTGCTTTACTGTTTCGACCGCCGTCTTGGCGAGCAGGCCAAGATCCGTAAGATGTGTTTTGAATTCTTCGAAGGATGCCCCTTCACCGGCCTTGGGGTTCAGCGCGGGCTGGGCCTGATAGTCTTCGATGCGGATATTCTTCAACAGGTTGACCAGGATGCGGCCGGGGCCGATTTCGTAAAAACGGTCGTGGCCGGATTGGCGCACCCGCTCCACCGAGCGGATGAATTCCACCGGCGAGACGATCTGGCGCACCAGCAGCGCCTTGATTTCTTCGGCCTCTTCCGGATAGGGCGCGGCCGTCACATTGGAGATAATCCGACGGGTGTCCACCGGACGGAATGTGACGCCGCGCAGGTAGTCGGCCATGCTTTCCGCCGCACTCTGGAAGAGCGGCGTATGGAAGGCGCCGGAAAGGGCCAGGGCCTTGAACATGACTTTGGCCTCCTTGAGATAGCCCCCGAAGGCCTCGATGGCCTCTTTAGCGCCGGAGACGGCGGTCTGGTTGTCGCTGTTCTTGTTGGCCACGTAGATGTTGCGGATGCGGGAGGAGCGGATCAACTGGTGAACGCGGTCGGCATCCTTGAAGACCACCATGATACGGCCCGGATGTACTTCCGTGGCCGCCTTCATGAAATCGGCCCGCTTGACGATGAGCCGCATAGCCGCTTCGAAATTCAGTAACCCGGCGCAATACAGAGCAGTATACTCGCCCACGCTGTGACCGATGAACCGGTCCGGCGCAAAGCCCCGGGCGGCCAGATCCGTGAAGATGGCCGCCGAGCTCAAAAAGACCGCCGGCTGGGTGTTTTCGGTCAGGTTCAGGCGGGAATCTTTACCGAACATGATATCCAGCAGGCTGTAGCCCCGCATCTCCTGGAAGATTTGGTTGCCCTGGTCCAGGGTGGCCCGGATGGAGCGGTTCTCCTGGTAGAGATCCTTCAGCATGCCACTGTACTGGGCCCCCTGGCCGGACACGAGGGCCACCACGCCGTTGGGTTTCATGGGGATGACAGCCGCCGGTCGGCGCGACATTGCCGCGGCGGCGGCCACGGCCGGTTGGGCCTCCTGCGGCAGCCAGGGGGGCAGGGTGCCGACCACGGTGTGGCCGTGGTTGCCGCCCACCCCGTTGACGTTGGCTGCGAAGTAGAGGACCTGCCGATGGGCCAGCGTTTGCAAACGGGCGTTGGCCGCCAGGCGGGAATCCGGGCCCACGATGGTGCTGTCGGGCGCATGGCTGAAGTTGGGCAGCAGGGTTTTGGCACGGTTCATCAGCAGCAGCTTGGTCATGGCCACGGCCGGGTTGGCGGATTTGAAATAGCCGAACTCGGGTTTGATGTTGCCGTAATAGACCGGCCGGTCAAAGGTGCTCTCGATGGCTTGTTTCTCCATCTGGTCCAGCAGGCTGTTGGCGACGCCGAAAACGTCCAGGTGATCGATCTGGCGGGGGGTGATGGGCAGGCGGCGATAGCAGTCCCGCATGGTGTGGCGGTAGACTTTTTCGGACGGGGCCAGGAGGTGGTCCGGTACGGAAGAGCTGAAGGCGCTGTGGTGGAATTCGCCGATGATGGGCATGCGGTGCTTTTTCGCATGGCCGTACGTGGTCATGACCAGCAGGGCGGCGCCCTCGCTCATGACATAGCCTTTGGCCTGCTTGTCGAAGAACCGGCAGTCGCCATCGGACAGCAGGCTCAAGCGTTTGAAGGCCAGCATCACGGTGGGGTAGAAATTGGCATCCACCCCGCCGGTCAGCACGCTGTCGAATTCTCCGCTTTGCAGGCCCATGGCCGCCAGGCGGGTGGCCACGGTGGCCGACGCGCAGGAGGCGTCCACCACGAAATTGGCCCCGTTGCATCCGAAGGTGTTTGCGATGCGCCCTGAGACGATATTGGACAGCAGGCCGGGAATGGTGTCTTCGTTGTTTTCGGGGAGGCGGTCCCGGATCTGTTCTCTCAGGCGTGCGGCGATGGCATTGCGGGTGTTCTCCTCGATGCCGGGCAGGCGGTGGATTATGTCCTCGATAGCCCCCAGGCGGACCCGCAGGATGTTCTGCACCTGGCGCTCCCCCGGCAGGGTCCCCAGCACCACCCCCACCCGGTTGCCGTGGGTCAGCTGGGATTCCAGGGAGGCCGCGTCGATGGCCTGCCGGGCGGCATCCAGGGCGAAGAGCTGGGCCCGGTCCAGGGAACGGGCCGTGGCCGGCGGGATGCGGAATTGCACGTTGTTGAAGCGGTAGTCCTTCACCACCCCGGCCTTGACCTGGGGGATGTGGTAGGTGGAGTCGGCCGGCTCGGCGGCATAGGCGCTGTTATGAAAGCGTTCTTCCGGGATGGTGGACAGCACCGATCGGCCTTCGGTCAGATTTTGCCAGAAGGTATCCACGTCCGGCGATTCCGGCAGTACGACGCCCAGACCGGCAAAAACGATGCGGTCGTCGTTGAAGTCGTAGTCCAGGTCGGCGAAGATGCGGCGCGGCAGGGGGCGGTAGTCCGGGGTGCACTCCGCCACTACGCAGTGGTAGTTGATGCCGCCGAAACCATAGGAGCTAACGGCCGCCAGGCGGGGACGGCCGGCCTCGGCCTTCCATTCGCGGGCCTCTTCGATAATGTAGAGCGGCGTTTCCGCGAGCGTGTGGGCCGGGGCCAAGGTCTCGAAGCGGCCGTTGGGCGGCAGGGTGCCATGATTGATGGCCATAAGGGCTTTGATCATGCCGGCATACCCGGCGCCGCCGAGCAGATGGCCGATCTGGGATTTAATGGAACTGATGCCGATGGGACGCTCGCCCTGGTAGACCTTTTTAAGGGTTTCGATTTCGGCCTGGTCGCCGGCGATGGTGGATGTGCCGTGGGCTTCGATGTAACCGATGTCGGAGACCGTCACCGGGTCGCGCATGGCCGCGTAGCACCGCCTCAAGGCCAAGGCCTGCCCGTCGGGGTTGGGGGCGGCGATGGCCTTGCCCTTGCCGTCGGAGCTGGACCCGATCCCTTTCACGACCCCATAGATGCGATCCCCGTCCCGCAGGGCGTCCTTCATGCGTTTGAGAACCACCACGCCGGCCCCCTCACCCAGGACGAACCCGTCGGCGCGGGCATCGAAAGGATAGGAGCCCTTGGCCGAAAGGGCTCCCATCTTGGAAAACCCCACGAAGGATTCCGGGGCCAGGTTGGTGTTGACGCCGCCGCTGATGACCATGTCGTATTCCCCGCTGAGCAGTTCCTTGACGGCGCTGTCCAGGGCGGCAAAGGAGGTCGCACAGGCCGCGTCCACGATATAGTTAATCCCCGTGAGCCCTAAATGGTGGGCGATGCGGGAGGCTTCGATATTGAGCAGCTGGCCGTGTACGGGCTCATAGTCCATCCCGTTGGCCATTCCCTCGCGCAGGGCCGCCAGCAGCGCGTCGCGGTCCTTTTCCTCCAGGGTGTTGAATTCCTCGATCTGCTCCAGGTGATGGCGCACTTCGGGATACCAGTATTTCAGATGCAGATCATTGCCCAATTCATTACCCAGGCAGGTGGCGACAATGACGGCCGTGGATGCCCGATAGGCCGCATCCAGGGTCAAGTCGTCTTGCAGATAACCGGCGTCGGCCACGGCCCGGTAGGCCGCCTCCAGAATCATCTGCTGGCTGCGGGAAAGGCGGGAGGCCTTGTCGGCGGTGTAGCCGTAGCGTTCGTGGTCGAACTGGAAATCCCGGACGACCCCGGCGATCTTGGTGTAGCTCTTGTCGGTGGCCTTGCGGTCTTCATCGAAATAGAGGGCCGGATTGAGACGTTCCACCGGCATCTCCCCGATGGCGTAGGTTTTGGCGACAACATTCTCCCAGAGTTGTTCCGGGCTGTCCGCGCCCGGGTAAATGCAGCCCATGCCGATCACGGCGATCTCGTCTTCGACGGCATGGCGCGGACTGGTAAGGACTTCCAGGGCATTGAGCTGCCGCAAAAGATCGGCCTTGTGGTGGAAAAAGGTATTGTGGATCTCTTTGATGGTGGTGCTGCAGGGGTAAAAGGCCAGTCCGTCCCCGACCATGAAGTTGCCCTTTTCGAACTGCTCCTTTTCATCGTAGTGGAGAAAGCAGACTTCGCCGCTTGCTTTGTCGAACTTCGGGCAAAAGGCCTTGGCACCGATCAGCAGGGATCCGATATTGTCCTTTTCAAAGGCTTTCTTCCGCTCTTCCAGGGAGAGGCCCTCCCGCATGCGGTCGTGTTCGTTTTCGATCATGCGCTGGGAGAAGGGGGTCGCCACCGTGCGGGAAGCCAACCCCACCGTGGTTCCCATGACGATGGTCTCATCCCGCTCGCAGACCACGTCTTGGTAGATTTTCTGGATGGCGCCGGTTTCAATGATCTCGCAGGAGAAGAGATAGGCCGTGCCCACCTGGATGCCGATCTTGACCCCCTGTCCGGCCAGCCGGGAGGTCATGCCGGAAATGAAGTGGGGCGCCCGGTGGGTGCCGATTCCCCCGGCGAAAACCATGGTTTTATCGCGCAACTGCTCGTCCGGCAGCGCGCTCATTTTCTCCATGGCGAGCTCCCACAACACCAGACTGCTCAAGGTTCCCACGTGGCCGCCGGCCTCGGCGCCCTCGAAGATAAACCGCCGGCAGCCTTTCTGCAGGGCGTTTTCGAGCATCATCAGGCTGGGGGTGTGAAGATAGGTTTTGGTTCCGGCGGCTTCCAGATCCTTCACCTGGGAGGGAATCCCCCCGGCGAACAGGGCGAAGGGCGCCCGGTGTTTCTTTACCGAATCCAGATGGTGGCTGATGGTGGGGTTGAAGGCTTCGATGCCGATCATACCGGCGCCGAAGCGCTCCACCTTGGCCTTGCCGGCGGCCAGCATGTCGTCCGCCAGGTTGGCCGGCAGATTGCCCAGGGCGAAGAAGGGCAGGCCGCCTTGGGCGAAAACCGCGGCGGCGAAATCGGCATTGTCGCTGACGTTGGCCATGGGGCCCTGGATGATGGGATAGCGCGTGCCGTGCTCCCGGGCCAGGGCGCTGTCCGGCTGCATGGGGTCATGGGTGTCGACGGCTTGCAGCTGTTCGCCGATATGGGTGAAGAGGCCCGTTATCATGGCCGCCAGTGTGTCGCCGTAGCGGGCGAAGTGGCGTGCGAAAACCGCATCCTGGCCCAGGTAAAAGAGGCTTTGCAGGGGCGTGTCGCTGGGCGTGCTGAGATCGGCTATATGCGCTTCGATTTCGCGGTAGAGCAGCACATCGGCGTCCTCCCCGCCGGCCAGCTGGATTTCCCGGTCCCGTAGTGTCTTGACGATGCGGGTGCCCAGTTTGGCGAAAAAATGATAGCGGACCTGGAGGGACTGGCCAATGATGGTGGCATCCTTTTCCTCCAGCTGGCGAATGACATCCTTGTATACCGGTGCCAGGGGCGCTTCTTCGGCCAGGAAGAGCTGGTTGTCCAGGACGAGGCCTTCCGCTCCCATGGCGAACAGGCCGGCGGCCGTATGCCAGCCCACACCCCCGTGGACGAATACGGGCCACTCGCCGTTGTTGAGGTACCACTGCAGCAGGACAAAGGCGGAATAGCGGGAGACCCTGCCCGGTCCCTCATGCCCCTTGACGATCAGGCCGTGCGGGTCGATGCGCGTCAGCGCTTCTTTCAGGTTGATGTGGGTGGTTTCGATGAAGAAGCGATAGTCCCGGTTGTTGAACTTTAAAGCGTCCAGATCGGCGGGGGTGCGGTAGGTGAAGACGATCAGGTCCAGGTTGGCGATACTGTTGGCCTCCAGGTAATCCAGAAGGGCCTGGTTGTCGGCGGCCAGACGCAGACCGAAAATCAGCTTGGATTGGCCGAGGATTTCGATCATCTGGATGATATCGGTATTGGTGAAAAACTCCGTGTCCAGCATCGGCAGGGCGCCGGCGGCATGGATGCTTTGGCAATATGCGGGATCGAATACCTTCGAGGGATGATACACCAACAAGGGCAAGCGGGAACTGATGCGTCTCGCGATCATGCGGTTTCTCCTGGTTTTCCGGTTTAGCGCTAAAAATGCCCGGCGTGTCATGGTAGCGCCGGTAGGGGCCTTGGTTGCTGCGGGGTTGTGACCTTGCCCGGATGGCGGACACGACGATCCAAGATAATCCCGCAAGAGCCCTATCGTTTAGCAATTCCGGTGCCAGGTCGGAGGAGGGGAATAAGCTGTTGATAAGGTTTCGTTATTTTACATGACGGGGATAAGAGTGGATGTGGTGGTGGCGCTCTGGTGGGCATGTCGTGCATACGCCATCGGCATGTGATGTATGGCAGAGGGCGGCGTTATGCCTTATTTCAAAGGGGCATCGAATTTGAGATGGATTGAGAAATCGCCAAAAAAAAGAGGGGTTACAGCGACCGTGGTGCCGGTGCGCTCCAGGGTTTGCCGTTTGCCGCCCAACTCCAGGGTGGCTTTGACCTTCAGGGGGCGCCCCAGGAGCATGCGGGCCGATTTGTCGGTGGCCTTGATATAAAAGGATAGCCCGGTGTTGGAAATGTCGGCCATGTCGCCGCGGAAGGGCTTGCCCAGCAACTCCTTGGCCGTGTTCATGATCTGGGCCACAATGGGACCCTCGACTTTGATGCGCCGGCTCTGGCGCCGCTCGAGTCCCTTGGTGGTGACGAGTTGGCCCACATCCTTCACCTGGCAGAATTCCCGAAGTTTGGCTTCCAGGGCGGGCAGTGATTCCTTCCATCCGGCCAAATGGACGTTTTCGATCACCTGGAGTTCCGCGCGGGACTGAACCGCCAGGGACGTGGTACACGTCGTGGTGGCGAAAAAAGTGTCCTGGCCGGCGACATCCCCCGGCTCCAGGGTCGTGATGAGGCTGTCCTTGCCTTCGCGGGAGAAGTAAAGCTTCAGCTGGCCCTGCTGAATAAAAAAAAGGCGGGTATTGATATCCCCCTGCCGGTAGAGCACTACCCCGGCTTCCAGCGCAAGCAGTTGCTGGGCGAAATAGAGCCCATTGGTCTCCTCTTCGGAGAGCCGGTCATAAAGGGCCTTGAAAAGCTCAAGGTGATTCTGGTCGATGGCCCCGCTTTTTTCCGCCTCGATGATTTCGGCTGATTTGATGATTTCGGTGAGGGCCATGTCGTCTGCGGCCATCAGACGTTCGCGCATGGCTTCGGCTTTGGGGAAATTTTTGGCCCGGGCATACTGTGAGACCAGGTCGTAGAAGCATTTGACGGCTGCTTGGGTATCGCCGTCACGGGCATATTGTTCGGCCTTCGCCTCCAGTTGAGCGAGATCATCCATGCTGCATGTCTCCGGAGCCGGAGCGGTTGGGGGTGGGCAGAATGGTGCGCCGGGGGATACGGTCGCTTTATGTCCCACCGGACTCCGGCATTGATTCCGATGGACCGAACCATCGGCCGCCCACTTTTTCGGCCTGCTTTGCCGCTGATATCACAATAGATTTACTATAGACGAAAACAACCCGTTGATCAACCGGTCGCGTTGCCGGCGGCATGGCCGGCGCAACTTTGCCCTTGCAAAAACCAGACGTTGCCACTATGAAACAGACTTTTAAGAATTACTCAAAACCAAAGTGGATAAGTCATGCATTCATCGGTCTTCCCGGTCCGGCAGAACCTTTCGATCGATATCCAAGCCTTGACCCGGTTGATTCTCGACCATCAACGTGCGAGCGGAGAAATCCCCTGGTGTGACGGACAGAAAACAGATCCTTGGGATCATGTGGAATCCGCCATCGGGTTGACCATCGGCGGCCAATACGAGGCCGCCCGGCGGGCCTACGAATGGATGCGCCGAACCCAACTGGATGACGGCAGCTGGTATGCCGCCTACCTCGACGGCCGACCGGAGGACCGCACCCGGGACGTCAATCTTTCCACCTATATCGCGGTAGGCGTCTATCATTATCTTCTCGTAACCGGTGATCGGGCATTTGCGGAAGCCCTGTGGCCGACGGTGCGCGCGGCAATAGATTTTGCCCTGAACCTGCAAACCCCGGAGGGTCCGATTTACTGGGCCATCAGCCCCGAGGGCCGGGTGGACGCCATGGCGCTTCGGACCGGATCGAGTTCGGTTTTCATGAGCCTCAAATGCGCTCTCAAACTGGCCGATATCGTGGGCCACCCGCAACCCCGGTGGATTTCTGCACTCCACCGCCTCCAGGACGCCCTGTGCCACAAGCCCCATCTGTTCAACATGACCAAATCCCGTTTTTCCATGGACTGGTTCTACCCCATTCTTTGCGGTGCCGTGAGGGGCGAAGACGCCCGCCGACGCATCGACAAGTACTGGAAAAAGTTCGTCGTGGAAGGCCAGGGGGTGCGTTGTGTCTACGATGAACCATGGGTCACCATTGCGGAAACCTGCGAACTCGTTTTATCCCTGGCGGCCATGGGCAACGAGGACCTGGCCCGGATCGTCTTCAGCTGGATCAGCTCCAAGCGCTTCGACGACGATACCTACTGGTGTGGCTTTACCTTCCCGGATATGGTGATCTGGCCGGAAGACAAAATTACCTGGACCAATGCCGTCGTCCTCATGGCGCTGGATGCACTCTATCACCTGACCCCCGCCAGCGCGCTGTTTCATCACGCCAGCTGGGATGGCTGCGCTCCGGCCTGACCGGCCCGCTGCATCCCGGCGATCCCCACACGCGCAAGGGGCTGTCTGTAGCGGTCCCTTGCGCGGGAGGATTCGGATTGCGACGCGACCATCGTCCCTATAGCATCAAGAAATTATCCCTGAACTGGCAGCGCTTCTATGTGCGGCGTTTTCTGCGCCCTCAATTCGATGCCCTGGGCCGGGGCCACCATTTCATGCGCCCCTGGTATGTCGAGTTGTTCGGGGCGCCTATCGTACTAGGACGTTATGCCACCGTGATTGCCTGCGCGGATGCCCGGGTGCGCCTCTGCGTCTGGCCGCAACAGAGCGGCGAAGGCCTGATCCGGATCGGAGATTACAGTCTGATCTGCCCGGGGGTGCGCATCAGCTCCGCCTGCCGCATCACGGTGGGGCACAGCGTCATGCTGGCGAATCGGGTCTATCTGACCGATTCGGACTGGCATGACGTCTATGACCGCACGGCTGCGGGAGGGGGTGCGCCCATCACGATCGGCGACAACGTCTGGATCGGGGACAGCACCATCGTCTGCAAAGGGGTTGCCATTGGCGACAATAGCATCGTAGGGGCCGGAGCGGTGGTGGTGGATGATGTGCCGCCCAATGTAATCGCGGCCGGCAATCCGGCCCGGGTCGTCAAGGAACTCGATCCGGAGCGCGCGCTCAAGGCTCGCCGCGATTGGTTTGCCGACCCGGCCCGTTTGTCACGGGATTTCCAGATCTGGGACAGGGCCCTGCTGGAGGGCAATACCCTGGCGCACTGGTTGCGCTACCTGGTGCGGCCCAACCGTCGGGATTAGATCGTGTCTACCCCAATATGGCATCTTTTGGCCCCTGGCGGCCTTCCCGCCGCCTGTCGGTCCTCGGCGCAGCCGGGCTACGCCGGTGGGCGTCCGTCGTCGTCGGTTTGTTGAACACCGATGTGTTTAAAGATCAGACGTGAAATCCCGCGCTGTGTGGCGGGACCAGGAACCAAACCCTACCCCTTATGGATGGGCACTATAAAACCACCGGCCTT